>NZ_JBQSUQ010000008.1:0-41711 GCF_052384575.1 Reella acinonychis
CGTAGGTGTCAATGCAGAAATGATACGTAGATATGTGAAATATCAAGAGAAACATGAATTGGAAGATAAGCAGTTAAAGCTATCTTTAATGTAAAATTCGGATTCTCAGAATCGGAATTTAGAAACGCCCCTATGGGGCGTCATTCAAAGCCACCTTCTTTGAAGGTGGATTTTTACTTATCTCTGTTCTGCTAAAAACGCAAGAGTTTCCTCTCGAGTTGGAATGGAAGGTTGCGCACCTTGACGAGTGACACTTATTGCCGCCGCTGCGTGTGCAAAACGAATTGCGTCCGCAAGAGATTTATCTTCTAAAAGCGCAGTCATTAGTGCACCATTAAAGGTATCGCCTGCTGCGGTAGTGTCTTTCGCATCGACACGAAAACCCGCCACAATTTGCCCATTTTGTCCTCGTTGGCTGACATAAACACCTTTTGAACCCAAGGTAATCAATACTGTTTCAATGCCCTTATTATGAAAAACTGTTGCTGCATTGACCGCACTTTTTTCATCAATTACTTTTATTCCCGTTAAGATTTCTGTTTCGGTTTCATTCGGGGTAATCATATCAACTTGGCTTAATAACTCGTCGGGCAATGCCTGAGCTGGCGCAGGATTTAACACCACTTTTGTTCCCGACTTTTTCGCTAATTTCGCAGCCAAAATCACCGCATTTAAAGGCGTTTCAAGTTGCATTAATAAGGCATCAGACTGCGTAATTTTATCCGCAAAAGTTGTAACAACTTCTTCATTTAACGCGGCATTTGCGCCAGCTGAAATCACAATGCTATTTTCACCACTCTGTGCAACTTGGATCATCGCAATTCCTGTCATGGTTTGCTCAATTTCAACCACAGCTTCGGTATTTATTCCTTCTTTAGCAAAAGTCGCTTTCATTGCCCGGCCAATATCATCATCGCCAATGCAGGCAATAAAATCAATATTGGCACCTAAACGGGCGGCAGCCACCGCTTGATTTGCCCCTTTGCCACCATAAGCAATATGATAATGGTTGCCCATTAAAGTTTCGCCGGGCTTAGCAAAATGTGGAACCGAAATCACATGGTCCGCATTTACACTTCCTAATACAGTTAATTTTTTCATATCAGCCTCATTATAAAATTCAACAGCCATTACCTATAATTAAAAAGGTACGCCAGAATATAAAATCACATTAGCATAAGCCGAACATTCTCCAGTTCGCACAATGGCTTTGCTTGAATGTGTGTATTGCTTAAATACTTGATGGCTCACATATTCCACTTGAATTTTATTTCCTTGCTCTTGTTCCAAACGGGAAAATTGAGCTAAAAGTGCGGTCAAAATTTGCGGATTTTTTTGTTTGATTTCTTCAGCAATGATCACACGCTCCACAAACATTTCCGTTAAAACGGTTTCTAAAGTTTGCAAAAATGTCGGCACACCTGCAGTTAAGGCTAAATCAATGCGTTTGACAGAGGAAGGAATGGGTAAACCTGCATCACAAATAGTGAGGCTATCGGTATGCCCCAAGGTTGCGATAACTTGAGATAATGGTGCATTTAACACCGCACTTTTCTTCATGTTGTTACCTTTTATTTTAATTACCATAAAAATCTACTAAGAAAATTTTATGCGTAATTGACAAAGAAAGGCGCAATGTAATCAATTTTTTTTCAAATTTGTGAACTGCATCAAAAAATGACAGCGTATTTTCTCGAATAAAAGAGAAATTTCCCTTATTTCACATCAATGATAACCACTTCTGATTGTGAACCTAAACGGAAAGGTACGCCCCAAAAGCCATAGCCTGAAGTCACGAAAAAATGCCCATTGCCTATTTTTTTATAGCCATAGTCGAAAAAATAAGTCAATTTGGTTATCAAATTCGCAGGGAAAATTTGTCCTTTATGGGTATGACCAGACACCTGAATATCAATAGGCAATTTTGCATGTTGCTCAATATCTGTTGGCCGATGATCTAGCAAGATAACAGGCAAATCGCTATTCACTTGTTGTAATAAGACTTCCGTTGTTGGACGATTACGATCCAAATCATCATTACGTCCAATTAATATAAAACGGTTAGCAATATTCTGTACTTTATTATCCAAAGGAATAATGCCCGCTCGGCGAATTTCATTTTCAATGCGGACTTCATCACCAAATAAATCATGATTACCCAAAGTAGCATAAACACCTAGTGGTGCTTTTAATTTTGCCAAATGTGGCTGCATTTTTTCGGCTAAATAAGCATTGACGTTATCATCCATAATATCGCCAGGCAGCAAAATCACATCTACTTTTTGTTGCTCAAAAATGTGAGCCAAGCGATCCAATTGCGAGGCCCCAAAGAATTTACCCAAATGAAAATCGCTCGCCATACCAATGCGGAAAGGCGTTGTCGGCTTATCCAATTGAATTTGATAATGAATAACTTGAGGAACATAAGCATTATATAAACTCAAGCCAAAGAATGTGGATAGTAGGAAAGGATAAAAAATGCGTAAACTGCGGTGTAATTTCACCGAGTTTTTACCATATTTTTTCAAAATGAATTGAATAAACCAGACAATCGCGCTGCTATAAGCTGCATAAAGAAGGAATACTAATAATCCTGCACTCAATCTGAATTGAGGATAAATTCGGAAAACAGTTAATAACACAATGGTATTTGCTCCGACAACAATTAAGGCTGAAAGAATCCAACCACCATTTTTTTGCCATTTATCAGCGAATAACCAACGCAAAGTGCGGTGAAAAATCCATAATAACAATTGTAATGACAATGCCACCACAGTGAAAATCACATAATAACGAAATTCCAACTTGATTATCCTCAAAAATAAGCCCTCAATACAGAGGGCTAAAATTTATCTTAAATTACACCGCACTTTGAAAAATCACGTTATCGGCTTTTTTGGTGTAGCTGTTAATTTGGTCAAAGTTCATATAGCGGTAGGTATCGTCTTTATCCTGTTGCAGATCTTGTGCAAAGGCAAGATATTCTTCCAGTGTCGGGAGCTTACCGAGAATCGCAGACACAGCGGCTAATTCAGCGGAGGCTAAATAGACGTTTGCCCCTTGCCCTAAACGGTTCGGGAAGTTACGGGTGGAGGTGGACACCACACTAGCACCATCGGCAACACGTGCTTGGTTACCCATACACAATGAGCAACCCGGCACTTCAATGCGAGCACCGCTTTTGCCGTAAATGCTGTAATAACCTTCTTCGCTTAATAAGGCAGCATCCATTTTGGTCGGTGGGGCGATCCATAAACGAGTCGGGATCATGCCTTTGAATTTGGCGAGTAATTTCCCTGCGGCACGGAAATGCCCAATGTTTGTCATACAAGATCCGATAAAGACTTCATCAATTTTATCGCCCTGAACTTCAGACAATAAACGGGCATCATCAGGATCGTTCGGTGCACATAAAATCGGCTCTTTAATTTCCGCTAAATCAATGTCAATCACTGCGGCATATTCTGCATCAGGATCTGCTTCCATTAATTGCGGATCAGCTAGCCATTGTTCCATGCCCTTAATTCGACGCTCAAGGGTTCTGGCGTCACCGTAGCCCTCTGCGATCATATATTTCAATAACACAATATTGGAATTGAGATATTCAATGATCGGCTCTTTGGCAAGTTTAATGGTACAAGCCGCTGCAGAACGTTCTGCTGAGGCATCGGACAGCTCAAAGGCTTGTTCCACTTTTAAGTGTTCTAAACCTTCAATTTCTAAAATGCGACCAGAGAAAATGTTTTTCTTGCCTTTTTTCTCAACGGTGAGCAAGCCTTGCTTAATGGCATAGTAAGGAATGGCGTGCACTAAATCACGCAAGGTAATGCCAGGTTGCATTTCCCCTTTAAAACGCACCAACACAGATTCGGGCATATCCAATGGCATAACGCCTGTGGCGGCAGCAAACGCCACTAAGCCAGAACCTGCTGGGAAAGAAATCCCAATCGGGAAACGGGTATGAGAATCGCCCCCTGTTCCCACAGTGTCTGGCAGTAACATACGGTTAAGCCAAGAGTGAATCACGCCATCGCCCGGACGTAAGGATACACCGCCTCGATTCATAATAAAATCAGGTAGGGTGTGGTGTGTTACCACATCGACAGACTTTGGATACGCCGCCGTGTGGCAGAAAGATTGCATCACCAGATCGGCGGAGAAACCAAGGCAAGCAAGATCTTTTAGCTCATCACGGGTCATTGGTCCTGTGGTATCTTGCGAACCCACAGAGGTCATTCGAGGCTCACAATATTGCCCTGGACGAATGCCATCCACGCCACAGGCACGTCCCACCATTTTTTGTGCAAGGGTAAAACCTTTTTGATTTTCCACCGCACTTTGCGGTTTGGCAAACACATCACTTTCTGGCAAGCCCAGTTCGCAACGGGCTTTGTGGGTTAATCCACGTCCAATAATTAAAGGAATACGTCCACCAGCACGCACCTCATCTAAAAGTACATGGGTTTTTAGGCTAAATTCTGCCAACACGTCATCTGAATTATAGCGACAAATTTTGCCTTGGTAAGGGTAAATATCAATGACATCGCCCATATTTAATGCACTGACATCCACTTCAATGGGAAGCGAGCCCGCATCTTCCATGGTGTTAAAGAAAATCGGTGCAATTTTGCCCCCTAGCACCACGCCGCCTGCACGTTTATTCGGAATATGCGGAATATCTTCGCCCATAAACCAAAGCACTGAGTTGGTGGCGGATTTACGAGAAGACCCCGTTCCCACCACATCGCCCACATAGGCTAATGGAAAGCCTTTTTCTTTTAATTTTTCCAATTGTTTAATCGGTCCCACATTGCCTACGTCATCAGGTTCAATACCATCACGGGCATTTTTCAACATTGCTAATGCGTGCAAAGGAATATCGGGACGAGACCATGCATCTTGTGCAGGCGAAAGGTCATCCGTGTTGGTTTCCCCCGTGACTTTAAACACGGTAACGGTTAATTTTTCAGCCAGTTTCGGACGAGATAAAAACCATTCCGCATCTGCCCAAGATTGCAACACTTGCTGTGCAGAGGCACTGCCTGCTTTGGCACGTTCTGCCACATCATGGAAATTGTCAAACATTAATAAGGTGTGAGAAAGGGCATTCGCGGCAATAGGCGCCAGCGCATCATTATCCAACGCACTTAACAACGGTTCAATATTGTAGCCCCCTTGCATTGTGCCTAAAATTTGCACCGATTTCTGAGGGGAAATCAACGGAGAAGTGACATCCTGTTTGGCTACAGCGGCTAAAAATGAGGCTTTAACATAAGCCGCTTCATCCACCCCAGCTGGAATACGATTTTCAAATAAATCTAATAAGTAGTCTTCCTGTCCAGCAGGTGGATTTTTCAATAATTCAATTAATTGTGCGGTTTGCTCGGCATCCAAAGGTTTTGGTACGACATTTAACGCTGCACGTTCATCCACATGCTTTTGATAATTTTGTAAGAAATCTCTCATACTCAAGTCCTTGTTATTATATTGTTTTGCTCATTTTTTATTATAGTCTTATGCATAATAATATGCTTTCTTGGGGTTAACAATAAGTATTTTTGGAAGGTTTTCGCTTGCTATGCTAAACTAAGCAAAATTTATAAAATATCAATAATTAGGACTTATTTATGTCAGGTCTCGCTAATTTATATCGAAAAATTCTTCATTTTCCGCTCTCTTTTTTAGTTAAAAATAATCCTATTCCACAAAACCCTATCGAAGAATTAGGTTTAAATACCGAACAACCGATGATGTATGTTTTACCTTATACATCACAAACGGACTTAGTCATCTTTCAGCGTAATTGTTTACATGTCGGTTTGCCAGATCCGCTGGAAGCAAATGAAATCAATGGTACAAAGCTCCCTCGCTATGTTTTTTTAGATGAAGGACATAGTTTTTTTAAATCGAAAGGGGCAAAAAAAGAAACGGAAAAAGTGTTCTATAACTACCTAGAATTACACCGCACTTTACCTGAATTAAATGTGCAATTAATCCCCGTTTCTATCCTCTGGGGACGCGCACCGGGCAAAGAAGATAAAAATGGCTTGCCTAAATTACGTTTACTCAATGGTATTCAAAAAACCTTTGCTGCGATTTGGTTTGGTCGAGACACCTTTGTGCGTTTTTCCCAAGCGGTGTCATTACGTTATATGGTTAACCAACATGGTTCAGATGAAAAAATTGCACAAAAATTGGCGCGTGTTGCCAAAATGCATTTTGCTAAACAACGTATTTCTGCAACGGGTCCGCGTTTACCGAATCGCCAAGCAATGTTTAACAAATTGTTGCAATCCCCTGCTATTTTGCAAGCCATTGAAGATGAAGTAAAAAGCAAAAATATCAGCCACGAAAAAGCAACCAAAGAAGCACATAAAATTTTAGAAGAAATTGCAGCTAATGTAAGCTACGAAGGCTTGCGCGTTGCCGATCGCTTCTTACGTTGGTTATGGAATAAATTATATCAAGGGATTGATGTGCAGAATGCTGATCGCGTGCGCAAATTAGCATTGGACGGACATGAAATTGTCTATATTCCTTGCCACCGTAGCCATATTGACTATTTATTACTCTCTTATGTGCTCTATCATCAAGGTTTAGTGACACCACACATTGCCGCAGGGATTAACCTCAACTTTTGGCCTGTGGGTGGATTATTCCGTCGTGGCGGTGCTTTTTTCATCCGCCGTACATTCAAAGGTAATCGCCTTTATTCCACCATTTTCCGCGAATATTTAGCCGAATTATTCCACCGCGGTTATTCAGTTGAATTCTTCATTGAAGGGGGACGTTCTCGCACAGGTCGATTATTAGCACCGAAAACAGGCATGGTTTCCATGACCTTACAAGCCTTACAACAAGGATTAAGTCGCCCGATTTCTATTGTGCCTGTGTATGTGGGTTATGAACACGTTCTTGAAGTGGACACCTACGCCAAAGAACTACGCGGCGCAACCAAAGAGAAAGAAAATGCAGGCCTAGTGTTACGAGTGATTAAGAAATTGCGTAATCTTGGCAAAGGCTATGTGAATTTTGGTGAGCCTATCGCATTAAATAATTACTTAAACCAACATTATCCTGAATGGAAGCAAACCAACGAAGAACGCCCAACTTGGTTTAACCAAGCTGTAGATCAGGTTGCAAAACAAGTGATGGTGAACATTAATAACGCCGCCGCGGTGAACGCGATGAACTTAACAGGTATGGCATTGCTGTCTTCTCGCCAACGTGCATTAACCAAAGAACAATTGTTAGAACAGTTGGAAAGCTATCAACAATTCTTACAAAATGTGCCTTATTCACAAGATGCCATTATTCCTGCTGAAAGTGCAGAAAACATGCTAAATCATGTGCTGAGTTTAGATCGTGTTGGCATTTTAGTAGAAAAAGATAATTTTGGCGAAATCATCCGTTTAGAACGTAATTCTGCGGTATTAATGACCTATTATCGTAATAACATTCAGCATTTATTCGTGCTGCCATCATTAGTCGCGAGCATTGCTCTGCATTATGAAGCAACGCAAAAAGATTTAGTGCTTGAAGGGGTAAGAAAAATTTATCCGTTCCTACGCAATGAGTTATTTTTACATTTCAGCGAGGAAGAATTACCACATCAAGTGGAACAAATTATCCAAGAACTTGCTCGACAACAACTGATTAAATACAACGACAATTTGGTGAGTATTAATCGCCCTAAAGTCAGAGGTTTACAAATTTGGGCGGCTAGCATAAGAGAAATTTTGCAACGCTATCAAATTTCTGTCAGCCTACTCCGCAATGAGCCAGCTATGTCGCGTGCAAATTTAGAAAAAGAAAGTCAGTCCATTGCGCAACGTTTATCCGTATTACATGGCATTAACGCGCCAGAATTCTTTGATAAAGCCATATTTACAGGCTTTGTAAATAGCTTAAAAGACAATGGTTACTTTGCTGAAGATGGCAATGCGGACATCAATAAATTAAGAGAACTTTCCGACTTATTCGCCCGTTTAATTTCCACAGAAATTAATATGACCATTCAAAGTGCGGTGGAAAAAAGCGAAGATTTTAATGAAAATAAGGATGAAGAACCGAAACCTTAATTAAGTTATTATTAAAATAAAAAGCCTCTCAACGATGAGAGGCTTTGTTTTTTTATGTTAATCAAGTTTCCCATAAAGGCAATTGAATCACCACTCTTAAGCCACCTAAATGACTTTTTTCTGCCCAAACTTGTCCTTTATGTGACTGAATCGTACTTTGCACGATAGCTAAACCTAACCCCACGCCGCCTTTTTCTCGCGTTCTGTCTTCATCAACACGATAAAATGGCGTAAAAATACGGCTATATTCAGCTTCTGGCAAGCCGGCCCCATTATCATCCACCGAAATCATTACCTTTTTATCTTTCAGGGATAAATTAATTTCCAATGCGGAATGGGTATATTTCATCGCATTTCTAATGATGTTTTCCACCGCACTTTCAAGCTGATTTAGGTTTCCTTTAACCCGATAAGTATCGGGTTTCTGAATATGATTATTGACTGTCATCTCCAGCTTCATTTGTTCTGCTTCAAAACGAGCACTTTCCAGTATGCTGTCCCAAATGGCTGGCAAACAAATATCCGAATAGGACACCGTATTCATCATTTGATTACGCGAAACAATCAGCAGCTCTTCAATCATTTTATTTAATTTAAGGATTTCATTATCAATGCGTTCCAATTCAACACTATCGCCCATTTTACGCCGTATTAACGCCGCCGATAATTGTAAACGTGTTAATGGCGTGCGCAATTCGTGAGAAATAGCGGATAGCCATTTGCGTTGATGTGTAATCAAATCCCCCAAAGATTGCGACATATGGTTAAAACTTTTGCCCACTTGACGTAATTCCGCAATACCTTTGGTTTCTAATGCTTTATTAACGGTAAAATCACCCAATGCAACCGCATTTGCGGCATTATTTAGTTGTTGAATAGGCTTGGCTAAACTATAAGCAACAAAGGCAAGCAAAGGCGTTGATAGGAATAACACAACAAACATCAACAACAGAGGATGATCGAATATATAACTGATCACGCGTGTTTGTGGGTCAGCATTATCGATAAAATAACTTGAAAAAACCGCTTGTCCATTATCGTCATTTAAATGGATGGTAAAAGGCCCAGCCAACGAAAAATGATTAAACAGTTTAGTTTGAGGGTTTAGCGGATCGTTAGCGAATTTAATAAATTCTTGTACAAATGGCAGTTCTTCCTTGCTTGCACCAATAATGTTGTTTTGTTGATCAACCAAGATAGGATGAGGCAACTTGATATATTCAGCAGAAACATCACGAGGTAGCAACAACACGCGGATAAACTTTCGGTCTTTCATCGCTGTGATAAGTTCATTGTGATAGAACTTAATTTCAGAGGAAGACAATTCTCTGTATGTACGCGAATCCAGCTGAGGAATAAAAAATGCAATTAATAATAGACCGCCTAAAATAAGCCAAAATAAGACGAAAATTTTAGCTGAAAGCGAGCTAATCACTGACTTAGACATAAGCAATCCAAATTATCATTTAAATATGCATATCATGCAGACTAGAATCTAAATAATCCGTCGAAATCATAATATAGCCACGTCCACGCAAGGTTTTAAACCATAAATGTTCATTGCCTCGTTCAGGCAATTTCTTACGCAAGTTAGACATATGCACATCAACAGAGCGATCATAAGGCGAAAGCGGTTTTCCTAGCACCTTGATACTTAGCTCATCCCTAGTCACCACATTATTCACTTGCGAAATAATCAATTCCAAACAACCGAATTCCGTTATGGTTAATCCCAAGGATTCACCTTTATAGTAAGCTTGCTTGCTCACTTTATTTAAAACAAAATCCTCAAATTGCAAAAGATTATGATCATTATTACCTTTTGAGGATGGGGAACTTTGTTCCGTACGGCGCAAAATCGCACGAATACGCGCAATAAGTTCACGATCATTAAAAGGCTTGGCTAAATAATCATCTGCGCCTAACTCCAAACCTTGCACACGATCCAAATCATCGCCACGTGCTGTTAACATTAAAATAGGCGTATCATAATGACGACGAACTTCTTTCAATGTAGCAATTCCATCCATTACCGGCATCATCACATCTAACAGAATCAAACTATATTTTTGCTTAGCCAACTTGAATAAGGCTTCTTTGCCGTTTTCAGCTTCATCTGTTTCAAATCCTTCCAATGAAAGTAAATCGACCAGTAGGGAACGGATCTCTTTATCATCATCAACAAGTAATAAGGACATCATTTTTCCTCTCTCAACTAAACTGCGGTCAATTCTAATACTTTTTTATAAAAAAAAGAATGATTAAACTCAAAGTTAATACTGTTAATCAAACGCAATCTGTTTTAAAATTCGCAACATTGATTTTGTCCTACTATATTGCCAACTTTAAGTGAGGATTCTATGAAAATTATTGAAGTTAAACATCCACTTGTAAAACACAAAATCGGCTTAATGCGTATGGCTGATATCAGTACTAAACATTTCCGAGAATTAGCTACCGAAGTCGGCAGCCTACTAACTTACGAAGCAACAGCAGATTTAGAAGTAGAAAACGTAACCATTGACGGTTGGTGTGGGCCTGTACAGGTCGATAGAATAAAAGGGAAGAAAGTAACTGTCGTGCCTATTTTACGTGCGGGCTTAGGTATGATGGATGGTGTTCTTGAACATATTCCAAGCGCACGCATTAGTGTTGTTGGGATGTATAGAGATGAAACTACTCTTGAACCTGTTGCTTATTTCCAAAAATTAGCGAGTGATTTAGAAGAACGACTCGCCATTGTAGTCGATCCTATGTTAGCAACAGGTGGCTCAATGATTGCTACTATCGATTTATTAAAACAAAAAGGCTGTAAACATATTAAAGTATTAGTATTAGTTGCAGCGCCTGAAGGTATCAAAGCATTAGAAGCCGCACACCCTGATATCGAACTTTATACTGCCTCTATTGATAGTCATTTAAACGAGCATGGTTATATCATTCCAGGTTTAGGTGACGCTGGCGATAAAATCTTTGGTACAAAATAATCCTTATCCCTTTACAACAAAGTAAAGGGATTTTTATGAAATCTGCGGAAAAACTTGTTGTTTTTTCACCGCACTTTTAAGTTAATTCAGACTGAGAGATGAAACTTTTATGACGAAACAATCGCTTCCAACAGACACCAACCAAAGCACATTTAAACAAGCTTTTGTTGGTTTACAAATGTTATTCGTTGCCTTTGGTGCATTGGTGCTGGTACCACTTATCACTGGCTTAGATTCCAATACTGCATTGCTTACTGCGGGTATAGGTACATTATTATTCCAACTTTGTACTGGTAAACAAGTCCCTATCTTCCTTGCTTCTTCTTTCGCTTTTATTGCACCTATTCAATATGGCGTCCAAACTTGGGGTATTTCCACCACTATGGGCGGCTTAGCCTGTACTGGCTTAGTATATTTAGCATTAAGCACCCTAGTAAAATTACGTGGTGTCGGCATATTAGAACGCCTTTTTCCGCCAGTTGTTGTAGGTCCAGTAATAATTATCATTGGTATGGGACTAGCACCAGTTGCAGTGAGCATGGCAGTAGGTAAACAAGGTGACGCCCAAGTTTATGAATATAGCCAAGCAATTTTAGTGTCATTGATTACCTTATTAACCACGCTCTGTGTTGCGGTATTCTCAAAAGGCATTATGAAATTGATCCCAATTATGTTTGGTATCGCAGTGGGCTATGTCTTATGTTTATTCTTAGGATTAATCAATTTCCAACCCGTAATAGATGCACCTTGGTTTAGCTTACCAAAACTAACTACGCCAGAGTTTAAACTTGAAGCCATCCTCTACTTATTACCCATTGCCATTGCACCTGCTGTAGAACATTTAGGCGGCATTATGGCAATCAGTTCTGTAACAGGAAAAGATTTCTTAAAAAATCCTGGATTACACCGCACTTTACTTGGTGATGGTGTTGCTACAACTACTGCATCATTATTGGGTGGGCCACCAAATACCACATATGCAGAAGTAACTGGTGCGGTAATGCTAACTCGCAACTTCAATCCGAACATTATGACTTGGGCGGCAATTTGGGCAATTGCGATTTCATTTTGTGGAAAAGTCGGTGCATTCTTAGCGACCATTCCAACTATCGTAATGGGCGGTATTATGATGTTAGTATTCGGCTCAATTGCAGTGGTGGGCATGAGCACTTTAATCCGCGCGAAAGTTGATGTCACAGAAGCTCGCAATCTATGTATTATTTCTGTGGTAATGACTTTCGGTATCGGCGGTATGTTCGTCAATGTGGGCGAGCTTTCTGTAAAAGGCATCAGCCTTTGTGCTATCGTTGCTATTATCCTCAATTTAGTTCTACCTAAAGCTGTAAATAACCTCGAAGATTAAAAATAAAATGGGTTAGGTCTTGCCTAACCCACTTTTTTTCCGCTATGCTTAACCGCACTTTTTCAAACTAAGGGATTGCTTTGCAACAACTATCATTACCCATCCATCAACTTGATGATGATACTTTTGAGAATTTCTATGGTAATAATAATTTATTGCTATTGGATTCGTTGCACAAGAATTTCCACCAACTACAACAGCCATTTTTCTATATCTGGGGAGAACAAGGAAGTGGAAAAAGCCATTTACTCAAAGCCGTTGCGAACCATTTGTTTCACCAATACCGTAGTTGTATTTATGTACCATTAAACAAACAAGCTCATTTTTCAACGGAAGTCTTAACTGATTTAGAACAACAAGAAGTGATTTGTTTAGACGATTTACAAGCGGTAGCTGGCGATCGTGAATGGGAATTAGCGATTTTTGATTTATTTAATCGGGTAAAAGAAAAAGGCGACTGCTTATTATTGATCAGTGCGAATCAATCACCTAATGCTTTGCCAATTAAATTGCCAGATCTTGCCTCTCGCTTACGTTGGGGTGAAATCTATCAATTACATCCACTCAATGATCAACAAAAAATCGCCGCCTTACAACAAAACGCACATCAATTGGGAATGGAATTACCCGAAGAAACAGCGCATTTCCTGATTAAACGCTTAGATCGCGATATGCGAACACTTTTTATGACATTGGCAAAACTCAACAAAGCCTCATTACAAGCACAACGCAAGTTGACGATCCCTTTTGTGAAAGAAATTTTACAACTATAAAAAAACCGCACTGATAAAAGTGCGGTTTTTTTTCGACTAGTTTTTTAGAACAACACGCGCGCGCGAATAGTCCCTTCAATTTCTTTTAATTGATGCAACAACTCTAAGGTGTCATCCGATTCAACATCAATGACCACATAACCAATATTTGGGTTGGTTTGTAAATATTGCGCAGCAATATTCACGTTAGCGTCCACAAACACTTTGTTGATTTTGTTCAAAATACCTGGGCGGTTATGGTGAATATGTAATAAACGGTTTGCACCACTGTGTTCAGGCAATGAAACTTCTGGGAAATTCACCGCAGATAAGGTTGAACCATTATCGGAATATTTCACAAATTTACCTGATACTTCCGCACCAATATTTTCTTGTGCTTCAGAGGTTGAGCCACCAATATGCGGGGTTAAAATCACATTATCAAATTTACGCAATGGTGATTTAAATTCTTCTTGTATCGAAGCTGGCTCTTCTGGGAACACGTCTAATGCAGCGCCACGAACACGTCCGCTTTCTAATGCGCTTGCAAGTGCATCAATATCCACAACCGTACCACGAGCAGCGTTAATTAAAATAGCACCTTGTTTTAACTGAGCAATACGTTCCGCATTCATCAGATTTTTCGTTGAGGAATTTTCTGGCACGTGTAATGAAACAACATCACATGATGACAATAAATCATTTAAGCTACGAATTTGCTGTGCATTACCTAGTGGTAATTTATTTTCGATGTCATAAAAGTACACTCTCATGCCTAAAGATTCGGCAATAACGCTTAATTGCGAACCGATATGACCATAACCAATAATCCCCAATTTTTTACCACGCACTTCATGAGAACCGTCTGCTGATTTATTCCATAAGCCACGATGCACATCTGCATTCGCCTGTGGCACATTACGCATTAATAACAAAATTTCGCCTAGCACTAATTCAGCCACAGAACGCGTATTGGAGAAAGGCGCGTTAAACACAGGGATACCACGCATTTCAGCCGCTTTTAAATCCACTTGGTTCGTACCAATACAGAAACAACCAATGGCGATTAATTTTGGCGCACAAGCTAAAACTTCTTCCGTTAAAAAGGTACGAGAACGAATACCTACAAAGTGCGCGTCCTTAATGGCATTTTTTAATTCTTCGCCATCTAGCGCCTTTTTATGATATTCAATATTGGTATAACCCGCTGCACGTAATACTTCAAGCGCACTTTGGTGAACGCCTTCTAACAAGAGAAATTTAATTTTTGATTTATCAAGAGATACCTTAGTCATATTTGCTTTCCTTTTGTATATTATAAATTCGGCTAAAAGTGCGGTGGATTATTCAATAATTTTTGCCCCTTCCGGCGTACCAACAATCACAATATTGGCAGCATTTAAGGCAAAAATCCCATTCGTCACCACACCAGCAACGTTATTTAATTCTTTTTCCATTTCCACTGGATTCATAATTTTAAAATTATGTACATCCAAAATTACATTGCCATTATCCGTTACCACGCCTTCACGCCATTCAGGTGATCCGCCTAATGCCACTAATTTACGTGCCACTTGCGAACGCGCCATTGGGATCACTTCAACTGGCAACGGAAAGGTTGATCCTAATACATCCACTTGTTTGGAGCTATCCACAATACAAATGAATTTTTTGGTTAATGAAGCCACAATTTTTTCACGCGTCAACGCCGCGCCACCACCTTTAATCATCATTTTTTGTGGATTGATTTCATCTGCACCATCAACATAAATATCTAAACTAGAAACATCGTTAGCGCTAAAAACTTCAATGCCTTGTTGGCGTAGCAATTCTTCCGATGCTTTGGACGCAGCAACTGCGCCTTGAATTTGATCTTTAATTGTACCTAATGCTTCAATAAAACAATTGACTGTTGAACCACTACCCACGCCAACAATCGTATCTGGTTTAACATATTTTAATGCAGCTTGGGCTGCCATTTTTTTCATTTCGAGTTGATTCATTTTTATCCCTTTGTTTTATTTAGGTAAACGTTTGCGCAATAAACGACTACTTTAATCCCAATACTGAGCAGAAATCAAGTTATTTTGCTAAAAATTCCGTTAACAATTCATTTAAAAATAACTTGCCTTGTTCCGTCACTTGCCAATACTGATCTGTCTGTTGAATATAACCTTTTTCTAATGCCCAATTTATTGGTTTTTGCACCGCACTTTGGGGTAAACCAGTCAATTGCTCAAATTCAATTTTAGGCACTGGTTCCAACAAACGAAAACGATTCATAAAAAATTCAAATGGGCGGTCTATTGCTTCGACATTTTTTTGTTCGTATAGGTATTCTCCGCGCATATAGCCTTTAGGATGTTTGGTTTTGCTATACCGAATAATATCGCCATTTTCAAAACTCAGCTTACCATGTGCACCACAACCAATGGCTAAATAATCGCCAAAGCGCCAATAATTTAAATTATGCTGACATTGGAAGTTCGGTTTCGCATAGGCGGAAGTTTCATATTGTTGGTAACCTGCTTCAGTAAGCAACAAATGCCCTTGTTCGAAAATATCCCAAAGTTCGTCATCATCAGGCAATTGAGGTGGACGATAAGCAAACATAGTGTTTGGCTCAATAGTTAATTGATACCAAGACAAATGAGGCGGATTAAGCGCTATGGCTTGGCGTAAGTCATTCAAAGCTTGTTCTAAACGCTGCTCTGGCAGACCATGCATTAAATCCAAATTAAAACTGTTCAAACCAGAAACTTGCGCTAAATTCACCGCACTTTTGGCTTCCTCAGCATTATGAATTCGCCCTAAGCGCTGCAATTTATCATCATCAAAACTTTGGATTCCCATAGAAATACGGGTTACGCCCGCTTCAACATAGCCTTTAAAACGTGAGGCTTCCACTGTTCCCGGATTGGCTTCCAAAGTAATTTCAATATGTTGTGAAAAGGGAATTTGTGCTTGGATGCCTTGTAATAACTGCTCAATGCTGGAAGCAGAAAATAAGCTCGGCGTACCACCGCCAATAAAAATGGAATGTAATGGACGATCTTTTACGCTGTCCGTAAAACGTTGCAAGTCTTGCGTTAAATCTTTTAGTAGATGGTCAACATAATCTTGTTCAGGAATCATGCCTTTTTGTGCGTGCGAATTAAAATCACAATAAGGGCATTTCTGCACACACCAAGGAATATGCACATACAAACTAAGTGGTGGTAAAACAAGTTGAGCCATTAACGCACCACAACCGCTGTGCCACTAGCAACAATCATAAACATACTTTTGCCACCATCAATAGAGGCATAATTCACTTCCACCCCAACAATCGCATTCGCACCTAATTTTTGTGCGTGCTGCTTCATTTCTTCAATAGCATCTAAGCGCCCACGTGTAATTTTTGATTCATAAGCGCCAGCACGCCCACCGAAAACATCCGTTACACTTGCCAAGAAATCACGAATAAAGTTAGCGCCCGCGACCACTTCGCCAAAAACCATTTGTTTATATTCAATAATTTGTTTTCCCTCAATATTGGGGGTTGTCGTCACAATCATCTACTTTCTCCTAAAAGTGCGGTGTGTTTTTACGAAGTTTTAAGCGGTTAACTTGGCTTTTAAGATCGCCAATGCTCTGGCGCGATGAGAGATCTTTTTCTTTTCCGCTAATTCAAGTTCAGCAAAGGTGCAATTCACTTCAGGACTAAAAAATAAGCTATCATAACCAAAGCCATTACTGCCCTTTTCTGCAAAACCAATTTCACCAAAACATTCCCCCTCAGCAATAATTGGGGACGGATCCTTTTCATGTTGCAATAACACAATGCAGCTCACGAATTTTGCTTTACGCTGTTCCGCACTTACGCCTTGTAATTTTTCCAGCAGCTTCTGACGATTTTTGGCGTCTGCCTCGTCGCCATCAACACCCGCATAGCGCGCAGAATATAAGCCGGGCTCACCATTCAATGCATCTACAACCAAACCTGAGTCGTCAGCAATTGCTGGCAAACCTGACATTTTGCTAGCATATCTTGCTTTTAAAATGGCATTTTCCACGAAAGTTAAACCTGTCTCTTCTGGGCTTTCAATATTCAAATCTGTTTGTGCAATAACTTCCCAGCCGAATTCTGCTAACACATCGGACATCTCTTTGACTTTCCCCTTATTGCCGGTCGCAAGCACAATTTTTTGTTTCATAAGATTTATTTTTCCTTATTTCTTGGCTAAATTGGCATTATTATAAAGTTTTTTAATGAAAGTGCGGTCATTTTTTACTAATTTTTGTTATAGTAACACCAATTTAATTTTCCTCGCCAATAAAGAAGGGTTTTATGGAAAAGATCATTATTGATGAAGACCAATTTATTCGCACTATTTCGCGAATTTCACATGAAATCATCGAAAAACATCAAAATTTAGACGATATTGTGATCGTTGGCATTAAGCGTCGCGGTGCTGAAATTGCCGAATTGATCAAGCGTAAAATTACCGATTTAACACAGAAAGAATTGCCCTCTATTGATTTAGATATCACCTTTTATCGTGATGATTTAGAGTATGCAGAACCAAGCCAAGCACCAATTTATCATGGTTCTTCTGACTATATTAGCGTGCAAAATAAAACGGTAATCTTAATTGATGATGTACTTTTTACCGGTCGCACCATTCGCGCAGCATTAGATGCTTTAGCGGATTTTGGGCGTGCTGCAAAGGTAGAATTAGTGATTTTTGTTGACCGAGGTCATCGTGAATTGCCAATTCGAGCTGACTATGTGGGTAAAAATGTACCCACCAGTCGCAGTGAGAAAGTTCAAGTTCGTACCATGAAATTTGACAGTTGCTATGAAGTGGCTTTATTGTCAAAATAAGGAACTTTTCTTGAAGTACATAATCTAACCCATTGTCTTTAATTAACTGTACCAACGGATAAATATGAAACTTATGTCTTTAAAATCAATTTTTGTAGTGGCGATCAGTGCCTTTGCTATTTCAACCTCTGCACAAGCGGTAGAACAAGTGGTGGCCACCGTTGATGGCGCACCAATCTTAGAAAGCCAACTAAAACGTGCTTTAGGAAAACGTGCAAATACAGAAGAAAACCGAATGAAAGCATTGGACAGCATTATTGATGATATGCTGTTACAAAAAGCTATTAAAGAATCTGGCGTTAATGTCAGCGCGGCAAAAATTGATCAAATTGTGCGTAATATTGCCGCACAAAATGGCTTAACCTATGGACAATTCCTTGATGTTTTAGACTACCAAGGTATTTCATTACAAAAATTCCGTAGCAACATTCGTAACCAAATTTTAATGTCTGAAGTGCGTAACCGTAGCATTGGCAAACACATTGATGTTAGCCGAGAAGACGTTGAAGCACTCAGCAAACAAATGTGGGAAAATGCAAAAAATAGTGGTAATACAAAAGCGTTAACAACAACGCATTACCAAGTGCGCCATATTTTGTTAAAATTAAATCCAATGTTAAATGACGCACAAGCTAAAGCAAAATTAACTGAAATTCGTTCTGATATCCTTGCGGGTAAAACAACTTTTGCTGCAGCAGCGAAAGATTATTCAAAAGATTACTTATCAGGTGCAAATGGCGGTGACTTAGGTTTTACAGCACCAGATAGCTATGTACCTGAATTTGCCAATACCATTAGAAAAACCAAAAAAGGACAGATTTCTGCGCCTTTTAAAACCGAGTTTGGTTGGCATATTTTAGAAGTAATGGATAGTCGTGATGGCGAGGTAAGCGAAAATGCATTCCGCCAAAAAGCCTATGAAACCTTAGTTAATCAGCAACTTCAAGATGAAGCAAAAGATTGGGTTAAAGCCTTACGTAAAGGTGCTGAAATCAAATATCTAGTAAGATAATTTTTCGGTGGGCAATGCCCACCCTTTTTATTTTTATACATACATTATTATGAATTCCAAAAAACATTTAGGTCATACCGCCCGTAAACGATTTGGGCAAAACTTCTTACATGATGACAATGTCATACAGGGCATTGTTGCTGCCATTTATCCACAAAAAAATCAATTTTTAGTTGAAATCGGTCCCGGTTTAGGTGCTTTAACCGAACCAGTTGCGGATCAAATTGATCATTTAACCGTTGTCGAATTGGACCGCGATCTTGCTGAGCGATTACGCCATCATCCTTTCTTACATCAAAAATTAACCGTAATTGAAACGGATGCGATGCAATTTGATTTTGGCTCACTTTACGAGAAAGAAGAATGTCAAGGGAAAGGACTGAAATTAAGAATCTTTGGTAACCTCCCCTATAATATTTCTACACCATTGATGTTCCATTTATTTAAGTTCCACGACAAAATTCAAGATATGCACTTTATGTTGCAGAAAGAAGTGGTAAAACGCTTATGTGCAGCGCCAAATAGCAAAGCATATGGCCGCTTAACGATTATGGCGCAATATTTTTGCCAAGTGATGCCTGTATTAGAAGTGCCACCAACAGCGTTTAAACCTGCACCCAAAGTGGATTCTGCGGTTGTGCGCTTAATTCCACATGAAACCTTACCTCATCCTGTTAAGGATTTATATTGGCTTAATCGTGTAACCAGCCAAGCTTTTAACCAAAGACGAAAAACCTTACGTAATGCGTTATCTGGTTTAATTTCTGCGGAAAATTTAACCGCACTTAATATTGATTTGAATGCACGAGCAGAAAATCTCAGCATTGCAGATTATGCACGCTTAGCAAATTGGTTATATGATAATCCTCCCGAAATGGACAATGCAGAAATAATTGACTCCGAAGACTAATTATGGCGAATTATATTGTTGGTGATTTACATGGTTGCTATGACGAATTGCAACTTTTATTAGAAAAAGTCCAATTTGATCCTCTAAAAGATCATCTCTACTTAACTGGTGATTTAGTGGCAAGAGGCGATAAATCTTTGGAATGTTTACGCTTTGTTAAATCCTTGGGTAATGCAGCACAAACAGTGCTTGGCAACCATGATTTACACTTACTTTCCACCGCACTTGGTATAAAAAAAGTCAAACCTTGGGATAAAGTCGATGCGATTTTCGCTGCGGAAGATTTCGAAGAATTAATGGATTGGTTACGCCGCCAGTCACTATTTATTCATCAACAACAATTAGGGTTCTGTCTTGCTCATGCGGGTATTTCACCTGATTGGGATTTGCAAACTACGATGGATTGCGCAAAAGAAGTTGAACAAGTGCTCAGTTCAGAGCAATACCCTGATTTGTTAGCTCAAATGTACGATAGCCAACCAGATCGCTGGCAAACGGATTTACAAGGCATTTCTCGTTTACGTTATATCATCAATGTGTTCACGCGTATGCGTTTTTGCTATAGCGATCATCGTTTGGATTTTGAATGTAAATCGCCTGTTTCACAAGCCCCAGACTATCTCAGCCCTTGGTTCAACTTAGATAATCCATTATTTAAACAAGAGCAGATTATTTTTGGACATTGGGCAAGTTTAGTGGATACGCCTGTTCCAAATAATATTTATGCGTTAGACACAGGCTGTGCTTGGGGCAATCGAATGACGTTACTTCGTTGGGAAGATAAGCAATATTTTGTTCAACCTAGCCTACAAAACCGCGGTGTAAAATAAAACAGTTTTTGTAATAAAAAAATGGACGTTAAGCGTCCATTTTTCTTTTTAGGTTTCATTAATTACTATAACGATAAATCGCATCAGCAATTTCTCTGTCTTTGTGCAATCCTCTCACCACATCCTGTAAGGTTAAGGTCAAACTTTTTTGGATATCGAGATTATTCACACCTAGCACACCTTCATCGACACGACTTGCACCAATATTTTTGGTGAAATTGCCTTTCACGCCTTGCACATGAATTTCTAATTGTACGCGTGAAGAGATTTTATGACGAAGATTGCCTTCATCAACCTGAGCGTAAAACTCTTTTACTCGTACTAACAATTGCGTATTCGCTTCTGCACTAGCTAAGCGGAAGCCTTTCGCATTTAAATCTTGTTGTACCACCTGTTGAAATAGTTTAGCCACTTCTGGCGAAGCAGATAATTTTAATAATGAACCAGAAGATGTGTAACTAGATATTTCCGGCTGCGCACGCTCATCTTTTGTGACCACATTAACAATGGCTTTTTGATTCATTGTGTTAAATGCAACGGTTGCTGTTGGCGATGCTGGCGAAAAATGAAGCGTATTGCTCGGTTTATCAGCACAAGCAGCCAATAAAACACTACTTGCCACCAGTGCTACCAACGAAAATGGTTTGCGTAATTTCATAATATGTCCTCAATGTAAAATAATCGTCGCATTATTCTTGCAAACTTACTTTATAATGTATAGCCTTCTTAGCAAATTTTTTATTCATGGAGAATCAAATGACCAAACAACAAGAGCTGATCGATAGATTAACGCAAGAATTTACACCGCACTTTGTTCATGTAGAGAATGAAAGCCACATGCACCGTTCAGGACGCGGCGGTGATTCACATTTCAAAATTGTCCTAGTAAGCGATAAATTCGATCATATCAGCAAAGTGGCGCGCCATCGTTTAATTTATCAATTTCTTTCCGCAGATCTCGAAAATGGCATACACGCCCTTGCTTTACATACTTATACGCTAGCAGAATGGCAAGCGTTAGGCCAACAATATCCACAATCACCAAATTGTACTGGAATTGGCGTATAACTCTTTAGAAGTATTTTTGCAAAAACTCTCATTTTTTAGCCAAATATCACTAAAAATACGGTGTTAAAGTAGAAGAAATGTCGATTTTTAGTTAGAATAGGTTGTTATTTTTGTCTTTATTTTGGGGCAAATACAGAATTTGAGTTTTTATTTTTATGGTTTTACAAAACCATTACTCAATGTGTGGTCATTATTTTTAATTTTTTATAAATAGTGGCTTAATTTTTAAACCTAACGAAAAGTAGTGCAAACAATGATTACGATTAAAAAAGGCTTGGATCTTCCTATTGCAGGGAAACCAGAACAAGTAATCCGTAGCGGCAATGCCGTTACTGAAGTTGCCTTGCTTGGCGAAGAATATGTAGGTATGCGTCCTTCAATGAAGGTACGTGAAGGTGATGTAGTGAAAAAAGGTCAGGTACTTTTTGAAGATAAAAAGAATCCTGGCGTTGTATTTACTGCCCCTGCTAGCGGTACTATTTCTGCGATTAATCGCGGTGCTAAGCGAGTATTACAATCTGTGGTAATTCGTGTTGAAGGTAATGAACAAGTTACTTTCGATAAATACGATGTTGCTGCATTGAGCCAATTAAGCGAAACACAAGTGCGTCAAAATTTACAAGCCTCTGGCTTATGGACAGCATTACGTACGCGCCCATTTGGTAAAGTACCCGCAGTTGATGCAGTTCCTGCGTCAATCTTCGTAAATGCAATGGATACCAATCCATTATCAGCAAACCCAGAAGTAGTCCTAAAAGAACATTGGCAAGATTTTGTGTATGGTTTGACTGTGTTAAGCCGCCTACATCCAAATGGCAAAATCCATTTATGTAAAGCTGGCGACACAAATATCCCAACAGCAGATATTGAAAACCTTGCAATTCATGATTTTGGCGGTCCACATCCAGCGGGTTTAGTGGGTACTCACATTCACTTTATCGATCCTGTTAGCGTAACTAAACAGGTATGGCATTTAAACTATCAAGATGTCATCGCATTCGGTAAATTGTTCACCACTGGTGAGATCTATACAACACGTGTTATTTCATTAGCAGGTCCACAAGTCAAATCGCCTCGTTTAATTCATACACACCTTGGTGCGAATCTTTCTCAATTAACAGAAAATGAATTAAATGAAGGACAAAATCGTATTATCTCTGGTTCTGTATTACATGGTAAGAAAGCGGAAGGTCCACATAACTATTTAGGTCGTTATGCATTACAAGTTTCTGTTATTGCAGAAGGTAGCGACAAAGAATTTATGGGTTGGATTACACCACAAGCAAGTAAGTACTCAATTACACGTACCGTTTTAGGTCACTTTGGTCGTAAATTATTCAATTTTACCACCGCAGTTAATGGTGGCGATCGTGCAATGGTACCAATTGGCTCTTATGAGCGTGTTATGCCATTAGATATCTTACCAACTTTATTATTACGTGATCTTGCTGCGGGCGATACAGACTCAGCTCAAGCACTCGGTTGTTTAGAGTTAGAAGAAGAAGATTTAGCACTCTGTACTTTTGTTTGTCCGGGTAAAACCGACTACGGTTCACTCTTACGTCAAGCATTAGATAAGATTGAGAAGGAAGGTTAAAAATGGGTTTAAAACATCTTTTTGAAAAAATGGAACCCGCGTTTTTACCTGGTGGCAAATATGCGAAACTTTACCCTCTATTTGAGGCAATGTTTACATTAGTTTATACACCAGGGACAGTCACTAAAAACACCACTCACGTGCGTGATGCGATTGACTCAAAACGTATGATGATTACTGTTTGGTTAGCATTATTCCCAGCAGTTTTCTATGGTATGTATAACGTAGGTCAACAATCTATTAATGCCATTGCACATTTAGGTACAACAGTTGAGGCATTAGCAACAAATGACTGGCACTATGCACTTGTGCAATTGTTAGGTATTGATGTTTCGACAACAGCAGGCATTGGCAGCAAAATGGCATTAGGTGCGGTATTCTTTTTACCGATTTACCTCACAGTTTTTGCATTAGGTTCATTAATTGAAGTTGTGTTTGCCGTTGTTCGTGGCCATGAAGTAAACGAAGGTTTATTCGTTACTACTATTCTTTTTGCTCTTATCGTTCCGCCAACATTACCATTATGGCAGGCGGCTTTAGGTATTACCTTTGGTTTAGTTGTAGCAAAAGAAGTGTTTGGTGGTGTAGGCAAAAATTTCATGAACCCAGCATTAGCAGGCCGTGCATTCCTATTCTTTGCTTATCCAGGTCAAATTTCTGGTGATATTGTTTGGACGGCTGCAGATGGTTTCTCTGGCGCAACCGCACTTTCACAATGGGCACAAGGTGGCGAAGCAGCATTAAAACACGTTGCAACGGGTCAACCAATCACTTGGATGGATGCGTTCTTAGGTAATATCCCTGGCTCTATGGGTGAAGTATCAACTTTAGCATTAATCATTGGTGGTGCAATCATCGTCTTTGCTCGCATTGCTTCTTGGCGTATCATTGCTGGCGTATTCTTAGGTATGGTATTAACTTCTACCCTATTTAACTTAATTGGCTCAGCTACAAACCCATTATTCTCTATGCCATGGCATTGGCATCTTGTATTAGGTGGTTTTGCAATCGGTATGTTCTTTATGGCAACCGACCCTGTATCAGCTTCATTCACCAATACAGGTAAATGGTGGTATGGCTTATTAATTGGTTTTATGGCGGTATTAATTCGTGTTGTAAACCCAGCATATCCAGAAGGGATGATGTTAGCTATCTTATTCGCAAACTTATTTGCTCCAATTTTCGACTACTTAGTGGTTCAAGCAAATATCAAACGTCGGAGAGCACGCAATGGCTAAATTCAATAAAGATAGTGTTGGCGGTACAATTCTCGTAGTTGTGCTTGTCAGCTTAGTTTGCTCTATTATCGTAGCTGCTACTGCAGTAGGTTTAAAATCGACTCAAGATGAGCAAAAGTTGCTAGATAAGCAAAAAAATATTTTAAGTGTTACAGGTCTATTACCAGCTAAAGCAAAAAGTACAGATATTAAAGCAATCTATGCTAAAAATATTGAACCTAAAATCGTTGATTTAGCCACAGGTGAATATTTGGACAATGTAACTAACTTTGACGCAAAAAATGCAGTTAAAGTTGCAGGACAACATATTGATATTGCACCAGCTGATGATAAAGCAGGTATTAAAAAACGTGCAAATTTTGCTGAAGTGTATTTAGTGAAAAATGATCAAGGCGAAGTAACTCAATATGTATTACCAATGTATGGCAACGGTTTATGGTCTGTGATGTACGGATTTGTTGCAGTTGAACCAGATCTAAACACTGTAAAAGGGATTACCTACTATGAACAAGGTGAAACCGCGGGTTTAGGTGGTGAAATTGCTAACCCTAACTGGCAAAAATACTTTGTGGGTAAAAAACTTTACGACGCACAAAACCAAGTGGCGATCAAAATCGGTAAAAATGCTTCAGCAGATGCAGAACACGGTATTGATGGTCTTTCAGGTGCAACTTTAACCACAAATGGTGTTCAAGGTTCATTTGATTATTGGTTTGGTCCAAACGGCTTTGGTCCATATTTTGCCAAAATTAAAGCGGGGGCAAACTAATGGCTAATTCAAATATGAAAAAATTATTACTATCGCCTATCGCGGATAGTAACCCAATTGCGTTACAAATTTTGGGTATTTGTTCAGCACTTGCAGTAACAACCAAACTTGAGACCGCAGTGGTAATGGCAATTGCGGTAAGTTTAGTAACCGCATTTTCTAGCTGCTTTATCTCAATTATTCGTAACTATATTCCAAATAGCATTCGAATTATTGTTCAAATGGCTATCATTGCTTCATTAGTAACACTTGTTGACCAAGTATTACAGGCTTTTGCTTACGAACTTTCTAAGCAATTATCGGTATTCGTTGGCTTAATTATTACTAACTGTATCGTAATGGGACGTGCAGAAGCTTTTGCAATGAAAGAGCCACCAGCAGCCAGCTTTGTTGATGGTTTAGGTAATGGTATCGGCTACGGTGTGATCTTAGTCATTGTGGCATTCTTACGTGAACTGATTGGTTCAGGTAAGATTTTCGGTATTACCGTATTCCAAACTGTTCAAGATGGTGGTTGGTATCAAGCAAACGGCTTATTCTTATTAGCACCAAGTGCGTTCTTTATTATCGGCTTTTTAATCTGGGGCCTAAGAACTTGGAAACCTGAACAGGTGGAGAAATAATCCATGGAACATTTATTAAGTATTTTTGTAAAGTCTATCTTTATTGAAAATATGGCTCTTTCTTTCTTCCTAGGTATGTGTACATTCCTAGCGGTATCAAAGAAAGTATCCACCTCATTTGGTTTAGGGATTGCAGTAATTGTTGTTCTCGGTATTGCTGTGCCTGTAAACCAACTTGTTTATACCCATATTTTAAAAGATGGCGCACTTGTTGAAGGTATTGATTTAACCTTCTTACGCTTTATTACATTCATCGGTGTTATTGCTGCATTAGTACAAATCCTTGAAATGATCTTGGATAAGTTCTTCCCTGCTTTATACAGTGCATTAGGGATCTTCTTACCATTGATTACAGTAAACTGTGCAATTTTCGGTGGCGTATCTTTCATGGTGCAACGTGAATACAATTTCGTTGAATCTGTTGTTTACGGTATCGGTGCCGGTACAGGTTGGATGCTAGCTATCGTTTCATTAGCTGGTTTAACAGAAAAAATGAAATATTCTGATGTACCAGCTGGTTTACGCGGTTTAGGTATTACCTTTATCACCGTAGGCTTAATGGCATTAGGTTTCATGTCATTCTCAGGTATTCAATTATAAGGAGCATATCGTGGATAGTAATTTTATTTTCGGTATTGGCGTATTTACTGCCCTTGTATTGGTACTTGCGGTAGTTATCTTATTCGCTAAATCTAAATTAGTGGACTCTGGCGATATCACTATCTCGATCAACGAAGATCCAGAAAAAGCTATTACTTTACCTGCTGGCGGCAAATTATTAGGCGCATTAGCAAGCAAAGGGATTTTTGTTTCATCTGCTTGTGGTGGCGGTGGCTCATGTGGTCAATGTATCGTTAAAGTAAAATCTGGCGGCGGTGAAATCCTACCAACAGAACTTTCACACATTACTAAACGTGAAGCGAAAGAAGGCTATCGCCTTGCTTGCCAAGTAAACGTGAAAAGCAGCATGGATATTGAATTACCAGAAGAAATCTTTGGTGTAAAAAAATGGCAATGTACTGTTATTTCTAACGACAACAAAGCAACCTTCATCAAAGAGCTTAAATTGGCCATTCCTGAAGGCGAGGAAGTACCATTCCGCGCGGGTGGTTATATTCAAATTGAAGCTGACCCACACACAGTGCATTACAAAGACTTCGATATTCCACAAGAATATCATGAAGACTGGGATAAATTTGATTTATGGCGTTATACATCAAAAGTGGACGAGCATATTGTGCGTGCTTACTCAATGGCATCATACCCAGAAGAGAAAGGTATCATTATGCTAAACGTGCGTATTGCAACGCCACCACCACGTAATCCAGATGTACCGCCAGGTCAAATGTCTTCATATATTTGGTCATTAAAAGCAGGCGATAAAGTCACTATTTCTGGTCCATTCGGTGAATTCTTCGCCAAAGAAACAGACAATGAAATGGTATTTATCGGTGGTGGTGCAGGTATGGCGCCAATGCGTTCACATATATTTGACCAGTTAAAACGTTTGAAATCAAAACGTAAAATGTCATTCTGGTATGGTGCACGTTCTAAACGTGAAATGTTCTATGTCGAAGACTTTGACGGCTTACAAGCTGAAAATGACAACTTCGTATGGCATGTGGCGCTTTCTGATCCACTTCCAGAAGATAATTGGGATGGTTACACAGGCTTTATTCACAACGTCCTTTATGAAAACTACCTGAAAAATCATGAAGCGCCAGAAGATTGTGAATACTATATGTGTGGACCACCAGTGATGAACGCCGCGGTAATCAATATGTTAAAAGATTTAGGCGTTGAAGATGAAAACATCTTATTAGATGATTTCGGTGGTTAATCCCTCATAACATCTAAAAAAGTGCGGTCAGATTTTGTAAAGTTTTGCAGAATCTGACCGCTTGTATTCCACGTTAGAAAATAAATGAAAATGTATTCCCTATCTTTTCATTTATTTTCTTAGTTTTTAAGGAGTCTCAGTGAACATGAGAAAGATACCCCATTGGATTTACGCAAGCCTTCTCAGCTTATTATTAATTGCTTGCGAAAAACCAGCACAACAAATTGCCCTTGAAGGCAAAACCATGGGCACAACTTACCATATAAAATATATGGATAATCCCCAATTAAAACAAAATGCAGAACAAATGCACCAAGGCATTGAAGCAATTTTGAAAGATGTGAATGCCAAAATGTCTACCTATATTCCCGACTCAGAGCTGAGCTTATTTAATAAAAATCCCTTAACCAATCAACCCATTGAGGTATCCGCGGATTTAGCTCGAGTTGTCGCGGAAGCTATTGAATTAAATACGGTGACACAAGGCGCATTGGATGTAACTGTGGGCCCTATCGTGAATTTATGGGGATTTGGTCCTGAAAAACGTGTAGAAAAAGCACCAACAGCGGAGCAAATTGCAGAACGTAAGGCTTGGGTAGGTATTGATAAAGTCAAGCTCACCGAACAGAACGGCAAGTTTTTCCTCACAAAATCGGTGCCACAACTTTATATTGATCTGTCATCTATTGCCAAAGGTTTTGGCGTCGATCTCGTTGCTGATTATATTCAGTCCATGGGAGCCGAAAACTATCTGGTTGAAATTGGTGGCGAAATTCGTGCTCATGGCAAAAATACGGAAGGAAAAGATTGGCAAATTGCGATCGAAAAACCAAATTTTGATGGCTCACGCAGCGTTTCTCAAGTGATTGGATTAAAAGATTTTGCCATGGCAACCTCTGGCGATTATCGTAACTATTTTGAAGATAACGGGCAACGTTTCTCACATGAAATAGATCCAAACACTTGCCGGCCAATTCAACATAATTTAGCCTCTATTACCGTATTGGCAAACCGCTCTATGACAGCAGACGGCTTATCCACAGGACTTTATGTCTTAGGCGCAGAAAAAGCATTGCAAGTGGCAGAACAGCACAAAATCCCAATCTACTTAACCGTCAAAACAGAAAAAGGATTTGAAAACAAAATGTCATCCGCATTTAGTCAATTAATTAATCAACAATAAGGTCAGATTATGAAACTTTTTTTAATCACATTTGCTATCTTTATCTTTGTTATTCTTGGTATGGCAATCGGCTATATTTTCCAGAAGAAAAAAATTGCAGGTAGCTGTGGCGGTATCTCAGCATTAGGTATGAAGAAAGTCTGCGATTGCGATGAACCTTGCGATAATCTTAAAGCCAAATTAGACGCAGGCGATGAAGCAGCAAAAGCAGAATACGAAGAAAAATTCGCTAAAAAACAACCGCAGTTTTATGAAGTGAAATAACTGACAGAGCAAGAATCGATATGAATTCAGAACATTCTCTTTTCGAACAAACGAAAGCTGTATTATTTGGTGTTGCTGTGGCGGATGCTTTAGGTGTGCCTGTTGAATTTGAAAGCCGTGAGTATTTACAGTCAAACCCTGTGACGAAAATGTTGGAATATGGCACTTATCATCAGCCCAAAGGCACTTGGTCTGATGATAGTTCAATGACTTTTTGCTTAGCAGAGTCCCTTTCTAAAGGATATGATTTAGATGATATTGCCCGAACTTCATTTAAATGGATGAATGAAGCTTATTGGACACCATATGAAGAGGTTTTCGATATTGGTAGAGGCACATTGCAAGCATTAATGAAATTAGATAAAGGCATTTCTCCTAGAGATTCGGGTGGTCAAGCAGAAACAGATAATGGCAACGGATCATTGATGCGAATTTTACCATTGGTGTTTGAAGTCAAAAACACATCTTTAGATGACACATTCACCAAGGTTTGTGATGTTGGGGGATTTACTCACGGGCATATTCGTAGCCACCTGGCTTGTTTATACTACATTGAGTTTGCTAGATTCCTGCTTGATGGAAAAGATAAATTTGAAATTTACCAACAGTTAAAAAATCCAATTCAAGCGTTTATCCATCACATTGGAGCCACAAAAGAACTTACACATTTCTCTCGTTTATTAAGCGATGACATCTGGAAATTCTCTTCAGACGACATTTACAGCAGTGGTTATGTGATGCACACTTTAGAAGCAAGTATTTGGTGTTTACTGACCACAAACAACTATAAAGAAGCAGTGTTAAAAGCCGTGAATTTGGGTGAAGATACAGATACAACCGCAGCAGTAACGGGTGGATTAGCAGCTCTATTATATGGTTTTAATGAAATCCCAAAAGAGTGGATCGAGCAGTTAGCTAAGAAAGATAAGATAGAAGAATTATCTAATCAATTAGCAAAACGATATTTGCGAGAATAATAATGAAGTCAAAAACCTACGAAAAAAATTTTCCAAAATTAACCGCACTTGAGTTGGCAGAAAATGCCAAAAAGAAAGTTATTTGTGGTATGTCAGGCGGCGTGGATTCTTCAGTGTCTGCTTTTATTCTTCAACAACAAGGCTACCAAGTGGAAGGCTTGTTTATGAAGAATTGGGAAGAAGATGATGATACGGATTATTGCACTGCGGCAGCTGATTTAGCTGATGCTCAAGCTGTATGTGATAAATTAGGCATTAAACTGCATAAAATCAACTTTGCAGCGGAATATTGGGACAATGTGTTTGAGCATTTTCTTGCTGAATACAAAGCAGGTCGCACGCCAAATCCTGATATTCTCTGTAATAAAGAAATTAAATTTAAAGCTTTCTTAGAATATGCAGCGGAAGATTTAGGTGCAGATTATATTGCGACGGGTCATTATGTGCGTCGTGGCGAACAAAATGGCGAATGTCAATTATTACGCGGTTTAGATAATAATAAAGATCAAAGCTACTTTCTTTATACGTTAAGTAAAACACAGATAGCGCAAAGTTTATTCCCTGTAGGTGAAATAGAAAAACCAGTTGTGCGCGCCATCGCGGAAGATCTCGGCTTAGTAACTGCAAAGAAAAAAGATTCAACCGGTATTTGCTTTATTGGCGAGCGTAAATTTAAAGACTTCTTAGCGCGTTATTTACCTGCACAATCAGGCAATATTCGTACCATTGATGGACAGATTATTGGTCGTCATGATGGCTTAATGTATCACACATTAGGGCAGCGCAAAGGGCTTGGTATCGGCGGAATTAAAGGAATGAGCGAGAACGCATGGTATGTTGTGGAAAAAGATTTGATCAATAACGAACTGATCGTTGCCCAAGGGCAAGATAATTCGGCATTGCTTTCTCAAGGTTTGATTGCACAACAATTACATTGGGTTAATCGTCAACCTATTCGTGAGCCCTTACGTTGTACGGTAAAAACTCGCTATCGTCAGACAGATATTCCTTGCCAAATTACGCCGATTGATGATGATTGCATTGAAGTCCGTTTTGATGAGCCTCAAATTGCGGTTACACCAGGGCAATCAGCAGTATTCTATCAAGGCGAGATTTGTCTTGGCGGTGGGATTATCGAATCACAAATTAAATAATCTGTTTCAAGTGCGGTCAAAAAGATCTGATTTTTCACCGCACTTTTTCGAGAAACTCACATAAGAAAAGCGACTTAAGTCGCTTTTTTATCATTTAATCTTCTCTTGTGAAATACAATCGGCTATCCGCCAGCTGATCGGTAAAATTAAGATCATGTGAAGCAATAATCATAGGAAGATGTAATTGCTTCAAAAGTGCGGTCAATTTTTGGATATTTTTGCTATCCAAACCATTTGTCGGCTCATCCAACAGCAATACTTGCGGTTGCATTGCCAATACGCCAGCTAAAGCAGTGAAATTCTGCTCACCGCCCGATAGCGTATTCACTGAGCGATCTTTCAATCTAGTAATATCAAGTCGTTCTAATTGTTGTAATGCAATATCATAGGCTTGTTGCTTATCCATTCCCTGATTTAAAGGGCCAAAAGCCACATCATCTAATACGGTTGGTCCAAATAATTGTTCACTAGCATTTTGAAAACAAATGCCAATTTTGCCTCTTAGCGGTACAAAATCAGCTTCTTTCTGGCAATGATTACCAAACCACTGAATTTCGCCCTGAGAAATAGGTAAAAATCCCAATAATGCATGTAATAAAGTGGATTTACCACAACCAATTTCGCCTTGCAAAAACAGGCATTGTTGTGAGGTTAATGAAAAACTTAAATCAGAAATTATCGCTCGTCCATTGCGATGAAGATGAAGTTGATTTACTTGTAAAATATTAGCCATTCTTTTTTGTTATTTGCTGAAGTTGGAAGCCACGCGCTTTCAATGCCATTTCCGTCCGTTCCACTCTCATCATGGCATGAATGAGTAATAACGCCACTCGCTGCGCACTGACATAAAATGTGCGAGCGTTAAATTTCGCTTGGAAACCTCTCGCTCGCATTGCCATATCCATATTTTGATGTAATTCTTTAAATACCGCAATATAACGAACGGTTAAAACGAATAAATAAACCAATTTTCTTGGTAGAGGAAGCCGTTGAATAGCTTGCAGTAAAATGCTGTCATTGATGTTGAGCAACAAAGTCCACAATAAGATCAGAATTAAATTAATACGCAAGCTCATTAATAACGCGAGATTGATACCTTTTGGATTGAGGATGATACCTTGTGGGCTAATTTTCCAACTTAATGTCAGCCAAAGTAAGAGAGTAAAAATATGTAATTTTGACCACAATTTCACATAAGTCATTAATGATTTACGGAAATAAAAAATCAATGAAATAAACAGAACTAGTGCCACTCCATTGAGTGCCACTAAAAGTGGAATATGTTGCACCGCACTTATGAGCAAGCTTAACAAAAAAGCATAAATTAAGCGAAAGTGCGGTTGAAAAAAAGGAAATTTCATTGGTTCGTACAGAAAATTGCAGGCGACATTTTGGCTAATAATAAAATCACTACAAGACTAATTATGCTATCCACAATAAATACAGGTAAATGGGAAACCAGTAGCAGCACAATTAAATCGTAATACGCTTTTCCACCATCAAAGGTCAGCACAAGAGAAGCAAAAAGTGCAGCACCACCCACACCAAGAATACCCGCTAAAATGCCGGCTATCATTTTCTGCTGACGAGAACTTTCTATCTTTACCAAAGGGCGACATAAATAGAACACTAAGACGGCAGGAAAAGCCATAATGCACAAGTTCACACCTAATACAGCCAAACCACCGAATGAGAAAAATAATGCTTGTAATAATAGGGCGATTAAAAATGCAGGAAACACAGCCCAACCGAGAAATAATCCCGCCATGCCATTTAAAATTAAATGAACACTGCCAATCCCCACTGGAATATGTATTGTACTAGCAACAAAAAAAGCGGCAGAAAACAACGCAGTTAAGGAAAATTGTTCTGCTTTAATTTGGCGTAAACCAACAAATACACCAACAGCTGCAAGTACAGCACCAGTGATCAATGTTGGGGTATGTAATACACCTTCAGATAAATGCATATTAGTCTCTCTTGCCTGAGGTTAATGTGCGGCGTGACTGCCACAACGCCCATAAACCAATGATGCCAACAATATAGCCGATACCGCCGATCACATCACGCCAATAAATTTTATCTCTTAATTGAGCAATATCTTCGCGTAATAAAATCAAAGCGTTATCATTATTTGCCGCTTGCTGATGAATACGGTTAGCGATCACAGTAGCTCGATGGCCTTCTTCTCCTTCAACCACGACTTTAAACAGATGTTCACCCGAAGCCTGTAAGCTAAAGCGACCCGTTTCATCTGTTTTGCCACTCACTATGTTATCTTGCTGACCTTGAGGATAAGCTTCTACATAGGTTTCCGCAGCGGGTGTCATATCAGAATAATAGGCTTTACCCGTAATTTGTTTGCCATCATATTGGGCGATCACATACAAACTATGTGATAACGCACTTTGGCTGAAAACAGCCAAAAGTGCGGTTAAAATAATTAAAACTTTTTTCATTTATTTCACATCAAAAGTTAACATATATTCAATACTACGTTCGTTGTAGTCTGGATTCTCTGCCACTTTTTCTTCGAATTCAGCCCACACTTTGTTGTAACCCGCAGTTGGTGTGAATTGTGCAATACCTTTTTCGTTAGTGAGATTATAAGGATGATCTTCACCTAAACCCACTTTAATATCTTTCGCTGGTTTACCATCAACTAACACCAAAATATCCATTGGTTGACCTGCTTTTGGCATTGCTTGAGGAACTAACTCATATTTCATTTGATGTGCTTTATAAGCTAAATCATCCCAAGCTAAAATAGCTTTACCAAATTTCACAGGATTAATGCTAAGCACCGCTGTAGGTTCTTCTTTTTTCGTTTTTTCTACGTACTTACCACTTGGTAATTTCGACCAAACACCATTGTCAAACTTCACAAATACAATTGATGTTTTTGGTGCAGCAAAATAAGCTTCACCTTGTTTAAATTGTACACTAGCAGGTGTTACTTTACCCATCGCATCCAACAATTTAACTGCTTTTAACTTGCTTTCTGGATAGCTTTCAGTTTCCTCATGCCCAAATTTTACAACATATTGATCCGCTTCCCCTTTCACTGGTTCAAGCCATACATTGTGTGCACTCGCCATAGCACTTGCAAAAAGTGCGGTTAAAACAACAGCCATTTTTTTCATTGTCATTCTCCTTGTTAAACAAATTATTGGTGATTGTGATAATAAAATATGAAGTAACTTCAAGGTCAATGCAGATATAAGTAGAAAAATATGAGATAAATCAAGAAATAGATAATTAGATAAAAAATTAGGCGCCATTAATGAACATTAAGCACTCAATAACCGCATTGTTTTATCATGCTAAATACTAGACGACATTATAACTAGAGTTTAACTTTAAAAAAAAATAGATAAATGCTATATTAAGCGCCTATTTTAAAGGCATTTAATACCAATAATGGCGACGAATTACTACGATATTACTTTAGCGCTGGCTGGCGTATGTCAAAGTGCAAAATTAGTTCAACAATTTGCTCATAATGGACAAGCTGATACAGAGGCATTAGAAACAAGCCTTTACAGCTTGCTACAAACACAACCTGAAAATGTATTGTCTATCTATGGCGGGACAGAAAAAAACTTAAAATTAGGTCTCAGCACACTATTAGAACAACTTAATGCGCAAAATCCTGAGCTAGCACGCTATTGGCTGGGGCTTTTGGGCTTGGCTGCCAAACTTGAGAAACAGCCACAAAATAAAGCAGAACTAGCGCGTCGTATTCAATATTTACCTACTCAGCTTGAACATTTCCATTTATTTGATGATGAAATGTTAGAAAAGCTGGCAATGATGTATACCGATATAATTAGTCCGCTAGGTAAACGATTACAAATCATGGGATCGTCCCTTTATTTACAGCAATCAAGTATACAAAATCGTATTCGAGCCTGTTTGTTAGCAGGTATTCGTTCTGCGATTTTATGGCAGCAACTTGGTGGCTCAAAATGGCAATTACTTTTCTCTCGCCGCAAAATCGCTGATGCGGCACAACAAATTTACGATTCACTTTAACGGAGTAAAATTTATATGCAACTCAATGCGTTAACAGCACTTTCCCCTATTGATGGTCGCTATCAAGATAAAACGACTGCATTACGCAGCATTTTTAGCGAATTTGGTTTATTAAAATTCCGCGTAACCGTTGAAGTTCGTTGGTTACAAAAATTAGCAGCAACTACACAAATTGAAGAAGTCAAAGCTTTATCAAAAGAAGCAAACGATTACCTCGACCAAATCGTTGCCAATTTCAGCTTGGCAGATGCGGAGCGTATTAAAGAAATTGAGCGCACCACAAACCACGACGTAAAAGCTGTAGAATATTTTTTAAAGGAAAAAAGCACCGCACTTCCTGAGCTTGAAGCTGTCAGTGAATTTATTCACTTTGCTTGTACTTCAGAAGACATCAACAATTTATCCCATGCTTTAATGCTCAAAACAGCACGCGAAGAAGTGATTTTACCTGAATGGCAAAAATTAATTGATGAAATTACTCGCCTGGCAAACGAATATAAAGAAATTCCGCTCCTTTCTCGTACTCATGGTCAACCCGCTTCGCCGACCACAATGGGTAAAGAAATGGCGAACGTGGTCTATCGTTTACGTCGCCAATACAAACAATTACAACAGATTGATATTCTTGGTAAAATCAATGGTGCAGTGGGTAACTATAACGCACACTTATCAGCCTATCCCGATCTCGACTGGCACAAATTCAGCCAAGAATTCGTGACTTCATTAGGCGTCACCTGGAACCCATACACCACTCAAATTGAACCACACGACTATATTGCAGAGTTCTTTGATTGCGTAGTACGTTTCAATACAATCATTATTGATTTTGACCGCGATTTATGGGGCTACATTGCGTTAAACCATTTCAAACAACGCACAATTGCAGGGGAAATTGGCTCAAGCACAATGCCCCATAAAGTTAACCCAATCGACTTCGAAAATTCAGAAGGTAACTTAGGCGTTGCGAATGCAGTGATGACACATTTAGGTCAAAAATTACCAATTTCTCGCTGGCAACGTGATTTAACCGACTCAACCGTATTACGTAACCTCGGCGTTGGTTTAGGTTATTGCTTAATCGCCTATGCAGCAACCCGTAAAGGTATCAGCAAATTAGAAGTCAATGAGCAACATTTACGTGATGAATTAAATCAAAACTGGGAAGTGTTGGCTGAACCAATTCAAACCGTAATGCGTCGCTATGGCATTGAAAAACCATACGAAAAATTAAAAGAGTTAACGCGTGGTAAACGTGTAGATGAACAAGCAATGCGTGAGTTTATCGAAAAACTAGATATTCCTGCAGAGGAAAAAGTACGTTTACAACAATTAACCCCTGCAACCTACATTGGTGCCGCGGTTCAATTAGTCGAAAAACTCTAAAACTCAACAAAAATCCACCGCACTTTTTTCTACAAGTGCGGTGGATTTTTTTCATGTTTTAACCAAATCTCTGCTCGATTTCGCGTAAAATCGCTATCGGATCAAGTTCCAATCCCTTGCAATAAGCCACAAATTCAAATAAATCCAAACGCCGATCGCCAGTTTCAACTTTTCCTACAAAAGAAGATACCACGCCCATTTTTTCACACAATGCACGTTGAGAAAGATTAAGCTCGACACGTCGGTTAATTAAGCGCTGCCTTAACCAAATATGTTGCTCTGAATGAATGGATAGTCTTAAATTTGTCATTGCACCTATTTTAGGTGCAAGATATAATTGAACCTGTTTTAGGTTTGCCAACAATATACAGAGGAGAAAATAAAATGGAAAACAACGCTAAATCAGGTATGGTCGCAGGCATCATTGCTTGTGTTCTCGCGGTACTTGGTATCTTATTCCTAGGCATTGTATTTGTCCCACTTGCTGCGATCACTGCATTAATAGGATCTATCATTGCTTTTAAAAATAAAAACTTAGCAGGCATTGGTGTCAATATTTTGGCATGGGTTTTAATTCTCGTCGGTTTATTTACTTCTCCAATTCTATTGGCAGCGATTGGTTTAGGTAGTATGGCTTAGCACAATAATTTAAAAGGAATAAAAAATGAAAAAAATCATACTCTTTATTTTATGCTTTGGAGTGGTTGCTTGTTCAGAAAAGAACAAAGAATACTATTTAGCTAATCCAGATAAAGCTGAACAAAAATGGCAGCAATGTAGAAAAGCAATGGACAATGCTTTTATGAGCAATGATAAATCCTCTTTTGAAAAAACGGAGAAGGATCCTGAATGTAAAGCAAGCAGAGAAGCAATCATAGAATTGCGTAAGCAAAAGGAAGAACAAGAACGTTTAGAGAAAGAAGCGAAAGAAAAAGCCGCTATTGAGGAAGCAAGACAAAAATTAGATCAAGAATTTGGGCAGTTAGATTGGCAAGAATTTACTCGTCAATTTGTTAATACTCAATGTGCGACAAATTATATTCGTGAGGACGACTATCCTTGTCGTGCATTAAAATCGATCTACGATGAAAAAACGTCAAAAGCTAAAGCGGAATTAACAAAATTGACGTTTGCAGACTTGCTTGGGCAAGAAAAACAATACTGTGGGCGAGATCAACGTAAATTCTCCGCTTGCTCAGTGTGGGAAGAAGCGATCACAGAAGTGGGTAAATCACATTTCGATGCAATTCCTTTCCAAGAGCTAGAGAAAATAAACGATAAATTTTGTGTTTATGATGGTCGAAGATTAGCCGCATGTCATATTTTTGAAAAAGTAAAAAAGCAAAAAGGAAAAGAGATTATTAACGCTTATGTACAAAATTATGATGGCTTAAAGCAAGATTATAATCAATGCGTAAAACGTTTAGCTGAAATCGGCGATAACTGGAAGAAATATAAAGAAAGAGAGGCGGTTTCAAATTATTACCCTTGTCCACAAGCGAGAGATGCTCGCAGTCAATTGGGGTTACCTTATGATAATTTCAAAACATTAATGGAATAAACCGCACTTTGAACTAACAGTTTTACTCTTTTAGTCGATAAATCACCTGATTCGCCGATCCTCGCCAAATTAAGCTTGGATCGGCTTTTTCTTGTTCAAATTTACCATCAATAAGCACATCAATGTAAGGTAGAATTTTTTGTTGGAAATCATCTAACTCCGATAATTTATAGCCTGTCCAAACCCAAATATCTTTATCTGGACATTCAGCTTTAACGCGTTGAACAAAAGGTAAAAGCATTTCAAGATTCTGTGGATGAAGCGGATCACCTCCTGTTAGGGTTAAGCCTTGACGCTTAATCCGCGTATCCTTGAGATCATTAATAATCTGTTGTTCCATCACTTGATCAAAAAGAACACCAGCTGTAAAAGACCAACTTTTTTGGTTATAGCAACCTTTGCAAGCATGTGTGCAGCCACTCACAAACAAGGTGCAACGCGTTCCTTCGCCATTCACAACATCCACTGGATAATATTGAAGATAGTTCATTTATCTAAAGTGCGGTTAATTTTATAAATGTTTTACTCGACGTTTCACTTCTTCTTGTTTGCCTGCATTAAACGGGCGTGCGTCTGGACTGCCTAAATAGCCGCAGACACGTCTTGTAACAGATACTTTATCACTATCATGGTTACCGCATTTAGGGCAAACAAAACCTTTGCTGGTACATTTAAATTCGCCAGTAAACCCACATTCATAGCACTCATCAATCGGTGTATTGGTGCCATAGTAAGGTACGCGATCATAGCTATAATCCCATACATCTTCTAATGCTTTGAGATTGTGCTGAATATTTGGATATTCGCCATAACAAATAAAACCACCATTAGCTAAAGACGGGTATGGCATTTCAAAATCCAATTTATCGTAAGGATTAACTTTCTTTTCCACATCTAAATGATAGCTATTAGTGTAATAACCTTTGTCAGTTACCCCTTCAATCACACCAAATAATTTGGTATCTAAACGACAAAAACGATCGCAAAGATTCTCGCTTGGTGTGGAATATAAGCTAAATGCATAGCCCGTTTCTTGCTTCCATCGTTGTACGGCTTCACTTAAATATCGAACAATATCAATGCCTTTTTGACGTAAGTTATCACTATCATAAATATGTTGCCCATATAGCGCATTAATAGTTTCATGTATGCCAATATATCCAAGAGAAATTGAAGCCCGCCCATTTTTAAAAATTTGGGCGACATTATCTTCTGCTTTTAGACGTGCACCGCAAGCGCCTTCCATATATAAAATAGGGGCGACACGTGCTTTTGTATTTTCTAAGCGAGCAATGCGAGTCATCAAGGCCTTTTTAGCGATGTTTAAACGGGCATCCAATAATTGATAGAATTTATCTTCACATCCTTTAGCTTCTAAGGCGATACGGGGCAGATTTAAGCTAATAACGCCTAAATTATTGCGCCCATCATGTATTAATTCGCCATTTTCTTCATAAGCACCAAGGAAGCTACGACATCCCATTGGGGCTTTAAAGGATCCCGTTACTTGAATAACTTGATCATAATTGAGAATATCTGGATACATTCGTTTAGAAGCGCATTCTAACGCTAATTGTTTAATATCGTAATTTGGATCACTTTTAGACTGATTAACGCCTCTTTTAAGAGTAAACACTAATTTAGGAAAAACAGGCGTCTTGTGGTTTTTACCCAGCCCACGAATACGATTTTTAAGAATAGATTGTTGAATTAATCGCTCTTGCCAAGAAGTCCCTAAACCAAAACCAAAAGTAACAAAAGGCGTTTGCCCATTAGATGTATGTAGCGTGTTCACTTCATACTCTAAAGATTGAAAAGCATCAAAGCAATCTTTCTCTGTTAAAGCGCGAGCATAATCTTCTACTGCAGCAATATGCCATTGTTGTGCAGTTTTGAGATGTTTCTCATAGCTAAGTTGAACATAAGGAGCAAGTACTTCATCAATACGATTAATCGTTGTTCCGCCATAAATATGGCTAGCGACTTGGGCAATAATTTGTGCAGTAACCGCTGTTGCAGTACCAATGGATTTAGGTGGTTCAATCTCCGCATTCCCCATTTTGAAGCCTCGCGTTAGCATGCCTTTTAGATCAACTAACATGCAATTAAACATCGGGAAGAAAGGAGCATAATCCAAATCATGATAATGAATTTCGCCTTTTTCATGGGCTTCTACAACATCTTTAGGCAAAATATAGCGCTTAGCATAATGTTTTGCCACAATGCCTGCTAATAAGTCACGCTGAGTAGGTATAACTTTGGCATCTTTATTTGCATTTTCATTCAGTAATGCCACATTGCTCTGTTCTATCAGTCCCTCAATTTCTTGAGTTAAGTGGCTACGTTTTTCCCTTGCTAAATCACGATCATGACGATATTCAATATAAGCCCTTGCAACCTGTGGGTATTTGCTTTTCATCAAATGATTTTCAACGATGTGTTGGATCTGGTTAATATCAATCTCTTGTTGGTGTTGAGAAAAAATTACCTCACAAATTTGCTGACCAAGAGAATAAAAATAACGTTCATCTTCAATATCAACTGCCTGAGCAGCTTTTTTCATCGCATTGATAATTCGTTGCAAATCAAAACAAACTTTATAGCCATCACGCTTAATCACATTAAAGGACATAAAACACCATATATAGTATCATTAAAAAGATAAGGCACTATATATAGATGATTTTAATAATTCAAGGCAAAAAAATGGCATAAAATTGACATATATCAATGTAAAAAAATAAGTTGTTATTTTTACTTAATTTATAGAGGAGAAAAATAATAAAAGTGCGGTGTAAAATTGAATAATTTTATAAAAAATAAATTTGGGGAAATGATAAAGAAAGAATTAAATGGCAGGGGCGGAGAGGCTCGAACTCCCAACACCCGGTTTTGGAGACCGGTGCTCTACCAATTGAACTACGCCCCTATTGGTATGGAAAAGATTGGCGGAATGGACGGGACTCGAACCCGCGACCCCCTGCGTGACAGGCAGGTATTCTAACCAGCTGAACTACCACTCCGCTAAATTTGATATTTGGCAGTGTCCTACTCTCACATGGGGAAGCCCCACACTACCATCGGCGTTACAGCATTTCACTTCTGAGTTCGGCATGGGATCAGGTGGTGCTACTGCACTGTTGCTGCCAAAATAATTTTTATTTAGTTAATTTACTCATTGAATAAACTAACTAAATAAAAACCTGGCGGTGTCCTA
>NZ_JBQSUQ010000009.1:0-2492 GCF_052384575.1 Reella acinonychis
AAAGTGCGGTGGGAAAATGTGAAGTTTTAGTGGTCATTCCTTTTGAATTTGATTATTTAGTTATAATACCTCGTGATTAAAGAACAAATTTGTTAAACTATTGTTATTCTTTTCTGATCTCGGGTTATTTTCATGTATTTGACAGAGCAATTTCTTAATGCTGTACTTGCAATAACTGCTGAAGCTGGTGAGATATTAGCTGACTTTTATCTAAAATCAGTGAAAGTTTATAATAAATCGGATAACACACCAGTGACTGAAGCCGATTTATTTCTTAGTCAGTTTTTAATGCAACGATTGTCTGAATTAACCCCAACAATTCCCATCTTATCAGAAGAAAATTGTAATATTCCTCTTGAACAGCGAATGAATTGGGATACTTACTGGTTGATAGATCCCTTGGATGGTACGCAAAATTTCATTGATAGAACAGATCAATTCGCAATTCTCATTTCATTAGTACATAAAAACCGTCCAATTTTAGGTGTCATTCATGCACCTATTTTACAATCAACCTATTATGCAATGGCTGGCTTTGGTGCTTATCGTAAACAAGGTCAACAAATTACCTCTTTACCAAAACGAAAAATTGATTTGACCGAACCGTTGAAAATTGTACTGGGTTCAGCAAATAAAAAGGAAAAAGTGCGGTCAATTTTACCGAAGAATTTTGCTCATGAATTTTTGATTTATGGCTCTAGTGGGCTTAAAAGCGCACTTGTGGCGGATGGGACCGCGGATTGTTATGTGCGTTTAGGTCGAACGGGCGAATGGGATACCGCAGCTGCAGAAATCCTATTACAAGAAGTGAATGGTGTTATTTTTGATCCTCATTTTGCATCTCTTACTTATAATCAAAGAGATACTTTTGTGAATCCAGATTTTGTTATGTGTGCTGACATGACATTAAATTGGCAACATATTTTTCACTTTGAACAGCTCAAATAACCAAAGGGTTAACATTATTTACGGAACTAAATATGAATATAGAAAATTGTTGTATCGTTATTTTTGGTGCCTCAGGAGATCTTACCCATCGTAAGCTAATCCCCGCACTTTATAACTTATATAAAATCGGGCGTTTATCAGAGAATTTCGCGGTTCTAGGTGTCGCCCGTACAGCGATGAATGATGAAGAATTTCGTCTTAAGATCAGAGAAGCATTAATTGCGCATGAGGATGCAAATGGTGAAACACTGAACAAGTTTCTTTCCCATTTAGAATACCAATCGCTAAATACATCAGAAGTTCTCGATTACGGCAAACTCGTTCCCCGTTTAGATGAGTTGCACGATAAATATCACACGGGTGGCAATACCCTTTACTACCTTTCTACCCCACCAAGCCTCTATTCTGTGATTCCTGAATGCCTTGCAGCACACGGACTAAATACCGAAGAATTTGGTTGGAAACGCATCATTGTGGAAAAACCGTTCGGCTACGATATGCGAACCGCCAAAGAGCTAGATTTACAAATGCACCGCTATTTTGAAGAGCATCAAATCTACCGTATCGACCACTATTTAGGCAAAGAAACGGTGCAAAACTTGCTTGTACTACGTTTTTCTAACGGCTTGTTTGAACCGCTTTGGAACCGCAATTTTATTGATTATGTGGAAATCACAGGGGCAGAATCCATTGGCGTGGAAGAACGTGGCGGTTATTACGATGGTTCAGGGGCAATGCGTGATATGTTCCAAAACCACTTATTGCAAGTGCTCGCAATGGTCGCAATGGAGCCACCTGCGATGATTGATGCGGATTCAATGCGTTCTGAAGTGGCAAAAGTGTTGCATTGCTTGCGTCCGCTTTCTAATGAGGACATCAAAAACAACTTGGTGCTAGGGCAATACGCCACTGGCACAATCAATGGTGAAAGCGTGAAAGGCTACTTACAAGAAAAAGGCGTGCCTGCGGAATCAAACACCGAAACCTTTATGGCGGTGCGTTGTGAAATCGAGAACTGGCGTTGGGCTGGCGTGCCTTTTTATGTTCGCACAGGCAAACGATTGGCAACTCGTGTAACCGAAGTGGTGATTCACTTTAAAACTACGCCACATCCTGTATTTAGCCAAAATGCCCCTGACAACAAATTGGTTATCCGTATTCAACCAGACGAAGGCATTTCAATGCGTTTTGGCTTGAAAAAACCAGGGGCTGGATTTGAATCTAAAGAAGTCTCAATGGATTTCCGCTATGCTGATCTAGCTTCGCCAAGCCTGCTAACCGCTTACGAACGCTTGCTGTTAGATGCGATCAAAGGCGATGCCACCCTGTTTGCCCGCACCGATGCCGTTCACGCCTGCTGGAAATTCGTGCAACCGATTTTGGACTACAAAGCCGAAAATGGCAGGGTGTACGAATACGAAGCTGGCACTTGGGGTCCATCCGAAGCCGATAAACTCATTGCAAAACACGGCAGAGTATGGCGTAAACCAAGTGGATTGATGAAGAAGAAAGTGTAATGTAAAGCGGACGCCAGCGTGGCGTCC
>NZ_JBQSUQ010000010.1:0-14893 GCF_052384575.1 Reella acinonychis
GGACGCCACGCTGGCGTCCAATAAAAAGGAATAGCAATGAACACCCACATTTTTGACACCGCCCAACACGCTGTTGAGCAAATCGCCCAAGAATTTATCACATACAGCCAACAAAACCGCCCTGTGCATATTTCCCTTTCAGGTGGCTCAACGCCAAAACTGCTGTTTAAAACGCTCGCTCAATCGTCTTTTGCCGAAAAAGTGCGGTGGGAAAATCTGCATTTTTGGTGGGGCGATGATCGAATGGTCGAGCCAAACGATCCCGAAAGTAACTACGGCGAAGTGCAAAAATTGTTGTTCGATCATATCCAAATCCCAGCCCAAAATATTCATCGCATTCGTGGCGAACAGCCTGTGGAACAAGAACTTGCAAGATTTTCACAAGAACTGACGGATTGTGTTCCTAACCTTGAGTTTGACTGGATCATTTTAGGAATGGGCACAGACGGGCACACGGCATCGCTTTTCCCAAACCAAACCGATTTTAACGATCCGAATGTGGCCGTGATTGCTAAACACCCCGAAACAGGGCAAATCCGCATTTCCAAAACCGCTCAACTTATCAAAAAAGCCAAACGGGTTAGTTATTTGGTCACAGGTGGTTCAAAAGCAGAAATTCTAAAAGAAATTCAAACCACACCAGCAGAAAACTTGCCTTACCCAGCCGCTAAAATCAAAGCAAAAAATGGCGTAACGGAGTGGATTTTGGATAAAGAGGCTGCGAAGTTGTTATGACAACGGGTAAGATTTCGAGAAAAATTTGTAAAACTATTAAAAATAATTTTAATATGTAATCATAATAAAGTTTTTTTAAGTTAAGGAACATATATGAAATTTAAATCTATTTTATTAACTGTCTTATTGCTATCTGCTTGCTCAAACAAAACTTTTTATAGTTCATTTAACTCGATAAAATCAAAAGTTAGAGATTTTACATCCGCTTTAAATTATAAAGTGAAAACTAATATAACCGATACTCCACAACAAATCTGCAAAAATACAGAAATAGATTATACGAATGCATTGATTACAATAACAGGAACTCCAATAAAATATGATTCTCCAGAGTTTTTAATTATAGTTAGAGAATATAGTGCCCTTTTTCCTGGTGATTATATACAAAGATCGGAATATCAAAAGAGAGCGAGAATGCTTTTAAAACTAGATGATAATACTTACGTTATTGGAGATTTTGGAAAAATTTACGACTCATTTTATTCAGAGTGGGCAAAAGAAAAAATAGAAAAACAGGAAAAAATAGAAGTTCAAGGTATTATCAGTGAAATAGAGAGAGAAAACGGGGAATGTTTCTTAATATTTCCAGATGCTATTCCTGTTATTAAATAACATTTAAACATACATTTAGGAGCAAAAAATGTCAGTAAAAGGCGATATCGGCGTTATCGGTTTAGCGGTAATGGGGCAGAATTTAATTCTGAATATGAACGACCACGGTTTTAAAGTGGTGGCGTATAACCGTACCACATCAAAAGTGGACGAGTTTTTGGAAGGGGAGGCGAAAGGCACGAACATTATCGGTGCCTATTCGTTGGAAGATTTGGCAGCTAAATTGGAAAAACCACGCAAAGTGATGTTAATGGTACGTGCGGGTGATGTGGTGGATCAATTTATTGAGGCATTGCTACCGCACTTGGAAGCCGGCGACATCATTATTGACGGCGGTAACTCGAACTATCCAGATACCAACCGCCGCGTGAAAGCCTTAGCAGAAAAAGGCTTTCGCTTTGTGGGATCTGGCGTGTCAGGCGGTGAAGAAGGGGCGCGTCACGGACCGTCCATTATGCCAGGCGGTAACGAAGAAGCGTGGCAATATGTGAAACCTATTTTACAAGCGATTTCAGCTAAAACCGACAAAGGCGAGCCTTGCTGTAACTGGGTTGGCAAAGAAGGGGCTGGGCATTTCGTGAAAATGGTGCATAACGGCATTGAGTACGGCGATATGCAGTTAATTTGTGAAGCCTATCAATTCTTAAAAGACGGTTTGGGTTTGAGTTATGATGAAATGCAACAAATTTTCGCTGAATGGAAAAAAACCGAACTAGATAGCTATCTGATTGATATTACAACGGATATTTTGGGCTATAAAGACGCAGACGGCGAACCGTTGGTGGAAAAAATCTTAGACACCGCTGGTCAAAAAGGCACAGGTAAATGGACTGGTATCAATGCGTTAGACTTTGGTATTCCATTAACACTGATCACCGAATCGGTCTTCGCTCGTTGCGTGTCATCGTTTAAAGATCAACGTGTGGCGGCATCTAAACTGTTCAATAAAACCATTGGCAAGGTGGAAGGCGACAAAAAAGTGTGGATCGAAGCGGTGCGTAAAGCGTTATTGGCGTCAAAAATCATCTCTTATGCCCAAGGTTTTATGCTGATTCGTGAAGCGTCTGAAAACTTCGGTTGGAACATCAACTACGGAGCAACAGCGTTGTTATGGCGTGAAGGTTGTATCATCCGCAGCCGTTTCTTAGGCAACATTCGTGATGCTTATGAAGCCAATCCTGATTTGGTGTTCTTGGGGTCAGACAACTACTTCAAAGGCATTTTAGAAAATGCGTTGGCAGACTGGCGTAAAGTGGTGGCGAAATCCATTGAAGTGGGTATTCCTATGCCTTGTATGGCAAGTGCGATTACCTTCTTAGACGGTTACACTTCCGAGAAAGTGCCAGCGAATTTATTGCAAGCACAGCGTGACTACTTCGGTGCGCACACCTACGAACGTACCGACAAACCACGCGGCGAATTCTTCCACACCAACTGGACTGGCCGTGGCGGAAACACCGCTTCAACGACTTATGATGTGTAACCTATCCAGTAAACATAAAGCGGACAATTGTCCGCTTTGTTATTTTAAAACTAAAGAAAAATCCACCGCACTTTTAGTGGTTTGCACCACCAGAAAAGAGGTTAATCACTAATACACCGCCGATAATCATCGCTATGCCAATACTACCAGCAAGATCGGGTTTCTGCCCAAAAGCGAAATAGGCAACAACAGTAGTCAGTATAATGCCCACGCCCGACCATACGGCATATACAATCCCAATAGGCAAGCTTTTGGTAATAATGGAAAGCAAGTAAAGAGCGATAACAAAGGCAACAATTGCTACCGTTGTGGGCAAGGGTTTTGAGAAACCTTCGCTTGCTTTAATGCAGTTTGTTCCGACAACTTCTATACAGATAGCGCAGGCGAGCAAAAACCATGGATTCATTGCTGTTCTCCCATTAATTGCTCCAAAGCTTCTTGCGCTTCAAGCCAATCTGCTTCTACTACTTCCAAAGACTTTTTGCATTGCATTTGTTGGTTTAAAAGTGCGGTTAATTTTTCTTTATTTTCTGCTTGATAGAGATCTGTATCTGCTAGCTGTTGCTCAATATCGGCTAACTGCTGAGTATGAGTCGCCATTTGTTGTTCCAATTTATCAATTTGTTTGCGTAATGGCGCAGTTTGCTGACGTAGTTCCGCTTCACGACGTTTTTGTTCTTTGCGATGCTGACTTGAATTTTCATTGTTTGATGGGGAAACTTGCTCATTTTTCACCGCACTTTCCCGTTTTTCTTGTGCGTTTACTTCATTAAGCCATTTTGCATAGTCCTCTAAATCGCCATTAAATTCTTCCACTTGTTTATCATGCACAAGATAAAATTCTTCCACTGTATTGCGTAATAAATGGCGATCGTGCGATACCACAACCAATGAACCTTGATAATCCACTAACGCCTCAGTGAGTGCTTGGCGCATATCTAAATCCAAATGGTTGGTTGGCTCATCCAGTAATAATAAATTCGGGCGTTGCCACACAATTAAGGCGAGAACTAAACGTGCTTTCTCTCCACCAGAGAAAGAACTCACTAATTCATTCACTTTATCACCATGGAAAGCAAAACTACCCAAATAATTGCGCAATTCTTGTTCGGTTTGCTGTGGCGCTAATTTTTGCAAATGCCATAGCGCGCTTTCATCCGCACGCAAGGTATCCAGTTGATGTTGCGCAAAATAACCCAGTTGTACACCTTTAGCGAGCTGAACATTGCCTGAAAGTGCAGTCAGTTCGCCTGCTAATAATTTAATTAAGGTGGATTTCCCTGCGCCGTTTTTACCCAATAAACCAATGCGTGAGCCAGGCACGAGATTGAGTTTGATTTTTTGTAAAATTTCCACCGCACTTTGATCCACAAGGTAACCTGCGCTGGCTTTTTCAATCATCACTAAAGGATTGGGTAAAGAAATGGGCTCGCGGAAATGGAAGGTGAACGGATTATCCACATGAGCTTGACTGATTCGTTCCATTCTTTCGAGCGCTTTTACGCGGCTCTGAGCTTGTTTCGCCTTAGTCGCTTTTGCTTTAAAGCGATCAATGTATTTTTGCAAATGCGCAATTTTTTCTTGTTGTTGACGATAAAGTGCGGTTTGTTGCGCTAATTTTTCTGCCCGCTGAATTTCAAAACTAGAATAATCGCCGGTATATTCATAAATTTTCTGTTGTTCAATATGCAAAATTTTATTCACGATAGGATCGAGAAAATCGCGGTCATGAGAAATTAACACCAAGGTACCTTGATATTGTTGCAGCCAACGTTCTAACCAAATTACTGCATCCAAATCCAAGTGGTTGGTGGGTTCATCTAATAACAATAAATCGGAAGGGCAAAGTAAGGCTTGTGCAAGGTTTAAGCGCATGCGCCAACCACCCGAAAAGGATTTGACCGAACGTTGCAAATCTTCTTGTGAAAAACCTAAACCATGTAATAAAGCTGATGCACGCGATTGAATAGTCCAAGCGTCAATGGTATCTAATTGCGCGTGGATATGTGCAATAGCATTGCCATCATTTTTGTCATGGGCTTCTGCTAAGGCATTTTGTAATGAACAATAAACACGATCTCCCTCAATCACATAATCCAAAGCGGACATATCCAATGCAGGCGTTTCCTGATTTACCCAAGAGACAGCCCAATTTGATGGATAATTCACATCTCCGCCTTCAGGTTGTAATTCTTTTTTTAATAATGCAAAGAGTGATGATTTTCCACAGCCGTTTTTGCCTACTAATCCGACTTTCTGTTTTGGATTAATGCTTGCATTGGCATCTTCAAGGAGTAAATTTTGACCGCGTTTTAAGGATAAGTTTGAGAATAAAATCATTATGAAACCAATAAATTGGAGGGTTGATATTGTTATTGCTAGGCGGAATTGTAATGTTTTTTCGGTTTTTTGTACATTTTTCTGCAAAATCAAATTGGAACCGATTTTAGTTTGCTAACAAATTGTTCGAATTTGATCTGCATCACAGTTTTTCATCGCTAAAATGGGTACAATAAAGCTCTTATTGTTGATGATAAGGATAGAAATATGACCTCAGCAGAACTTTTCGGAGAAGGACTTAACCTGATGTTTTCAGGGATGGGGTTTGTATTGGTTTTCTTGCTTATTTTAATTTGGGCAATTGGACTGATGTCAAAACTCATAAATCGTTATTTCCCTGAACCTGTTACCCAACCTAAAACTTCACAAAATTCAACCGCACTTTCAACCCCACCGAATGATTTAGACCGCTTGCGCCCTGTGATTGTTGCTGCAATCGCACATCATCGACGTTCTCAAGGTTTAAACTAAGGCTAAATAAAATAGAAGGATTTGATTATGACTAAGAAAATTAAAATAACTGATGTAGTACTTCGTGATGCTCACCAATCACTTTTTGCAACACGTTTGCGCTTAGATGATATGTTACCGATTGCTGCCGAGTTAGATGATATTGGTTATTGGTCTTTAGAGGCTTGGGGTGGCGCAACTTTTGATAGCTGTATTCGTTTTTTAGGTGAAGATCCTTGGGTACGTTTACGTGAATTGAAAAAAGCTTGCCCGAAAACACCATTACAAATGTTATTGCGTGGTCAAAATTTATTAGGTTATCGTCATTATGCTGATGATGTGGTGGATCGTTTTGTTGAGCGCTGTGTAGTAAATGGCATGAGCGTTTTCCGCGTATTCGATGCAATGAACGACCCGCGCAATATGAAAGCGGCATTACAGGCTGTGCGTAAACATGGCGGACATGCACAGGGTACTTTGAGCTATACCACAAGCCCAGTTCATACGTTACAAACTTGGTTAGATACCACAGAACAATTATTAGAAATTGGTGTGGATAGTTTAGTCATTAAAGATATGTCGGGTATTTTAAATCCGATGGATGCTGCACGTTTAGTAGGCGAAATTAAAAAACGTTTTGATGTTCAATTACATTTACACTGCCATGCAACGACAGGTATGTCTGAAATGGCGTTATTAAAAGCGATTGAAGCTGGTGTAGATGGTGTGGATACATCTATTTCTTCAATGTCTGGTACCTATGGTCACCCAGCGACAGAATCCATTGTGGCGACTTTACAAAATACCGAATTTGACACAGGTTTAAACATTGAAAGATTAGAAAAAATTGCGGCTTATTTCCGTAATGTGCGTAAAAAATACGCGAAATTTGAAGGTCAATTACGAGGCGTTGACAGTCGTATTTTAGTGGCGCAGGTGCCGGGTGGCATGTTGACGAACTTAGAAAGTCAGTTAAAACAACAAAATGCCTCAGATAAATTAGACAAAGTATTGGAAGAAATTCCTCGTGTTCGTAAAGATTTAGGTTACATTCCGTTAGTTACACCAACCTCACAAATTGTGGGAACACAATCGGTAATCAATGTGTTAATGGGTGAACGTTATAAAACCATTGCGAAAGAAACAGCGGGCATTTTAAAAGGCGAATATGGTCGTACACCAGCGCCAGTGAATGCGGAATTACAAGCACGCGTATTGGAAGGTGGTCAACCAATTACAGATCGCCCAGCGGATCATATTGAACCTGAAATGGCGAAAATTGAGGCGGAAGTCAAACAAACAGCACAAGAAAAAGGCATTAAATTAGCAGACAATGCAATTGATGATGCGTTAATTGTGGCGTTATTCCCTCAAATTGGTTGGAAATTTCTTGAAAATCGTGGTAATCCAGATGCCTTTGAACCAGCGCCTACAGCAGAAAGTGCGGTGCAAAAACCACAAGTTTCTACACCAGCAGCTAAACAGGCTTCAGGTTCTGCAGTCTATACAGTGGAATTAGAAGGTAAAGCCTTTGTGGTGAAAGTGAGCGAAGGCGGTGATATTACTAATATCGCACCACAAGCGGCTCCGGCGCCAGCACCGACTGCAGCTCCAGCAGCAACAGGTGGTACACCAGTAACTGCACCAATGGCAGGTAATATTTGGAAAGTGGTGGCATCGGAAGGACAAACTGTTGCAGAAGGTGATGTATTATTTATCCTTGAAGCCATGAAAATGGAAACCGAAGTGCGTGCAAGCCAAGGTGGAACAGTGCGTAATGTCAGCGTGAAAGCTGGCGATACTGTGGCTGTTGGCGACACTGTAATGACCATTGCCTAAACTTAAGGAGTTGTGATGGAAAGTATTATTGCTCTATTAAAAGGTACAGGCGTAATGCACCTTGAATGGGGGCAAGCAGTGATGATTATCGTTAGCCTTGTGTTACTTTGGCTAGCGATAGCACGTAAATTCGAGCCATTACTGTTGCTACCTATTGGCTTTGGTGGATTGCTGTCGAATATTCCTGAAGCAGGAATGGCAATGACCGCATTAGATAATCTCTTGCATAGCGGTACGACTGAACAACTTAGCATTGTCGCAGCGAAAATTGGCGCAGTTGCTGAGCCAAGTGCAATTAAAGCAGCGTTAACCAATTTGCCAATGTCAGTGCATAATGAATTAGAAGTGCTAGCGGGCGATTTAGGTTATAGCTCAGGTATTTTGGCCTTATTCTACAAGGTGGCTATTGGCTATGGCGTGGCGCCACTCATCATTTTTATGGGTGTTGGTGCAATGACGGACTTTGGTCCGCTATTAGCTAATCCACGCACCTTATTGCTGGGTGCGGCAGCACAGTTTGGTATTTTTGCCACCGTATTAGGTGCGCTAGGATTGAACTGGCTTGGTGTTATTGATTTTACCTTACCACAAGCTGCAGCAATTGGGATTATCGGTGGTGCGGATGGTCCAACAGCGATTTATCTAGCCAGTAAACTTGCCCCTGAATTATTAGGCGCAATTGCCGTAGCGGCTTATTCTTACATGGCGTTAGTGCCATTGATTCAACCGCCAATTATGCGTGCATTAACCACTCAACAAGAACGTAAAATTCGTATGACGCAAATGCGTACAGTAAGTAATAGAGAGAAAATTTTATTCCCTATTATTCTATTGTTATTAGTTGCGTTATTGTTGCCAGATGCAGCACCATTATTGGGTATGTTCTGTTTTGGTAACCTTATGAAAGTGAGTGGTGTGGTGGATCGCTTGAGTGATACTGCACAAAATGCCTTGATTAATATTGTTACTATCGTCTTAGGTTTATCTGTTGGTGCCAAATTGGTGGCAGATAAATTCTTACAACCACAAACCTTGGGTATTTTATTGCTCGGTATCGTTGCTTTTGGTATCGGTACAGGTTGTGGTGTGTTAATGGCGAAATTAATGAATAAGGTTAGCAAGCATAAAATCAACCCACTCATTGGTTCTGCTGGGGTTTCTGCGGTACCAATGGCGGCGCGTGTATCTAATAAATTAGGTTTAGAAGCCGATAATCAAAACTTCTTATTGATGCATGCCATGGGACCAAATGTGGCTGGCGTAATTGGCTCTGCGATTGCTGCAGGGGTGATGTTGAAATACGTTGGCGCTTTGCTATAGTCTGAGCTGAAAACTAAAACTTTGTTAAAATAAACCGCACTTTTAGCAAACCTAAAGTGCGGTTTTATTTGGATTATTTTTTAATGAAATATAAATCCCAAACGCCATGTCCTAAACGATGTCCTCGCTGTTCAAACTTCGTCAAAGGGCGGAAATCAGGACGCGGAATGTAATCATTCGTAGCCGAAGTATTATAAATGCCTACTTGATTTTCCATGCTTTGTAGCACCTCTAACATATGTTCTGCATAATTTTGCCAATCCGTTGCAAAATGGATAAAACCACCGCTCGCCAATTTTTGAGTGACAGTTTCTACGAAATGCGGTTGAACGATACGGCGTTTATGATGTTTTGCTTTATGCCAAGGATCAGGGAAAAACAATTGTAAGCCAGCCAATGCACCATCCGCGATACAATCACGCAAAATTTCTGTCGCATCATGACAAATCACACGTAGATTTTTCACTCCTTTCTCTAAAGCATAGGCTAAGCAAGCTCCCACACCAGGCGTATGTACTTCAATGCCTAAATAATTTTTATCTGGATTCTGCTCCGCCATTTCCACTAGCGATTTGCCCATACCAAAACCAATTTCTAAGATAACGGGATAGGAGTTTCCGTAAATCTGTTCAAAATTAAAGTGGCTTGTTTGGTGGTCTAAACCATAGTCTGCCCAGTTTTCATTCATAATATTACGCTGGAATTCACTCAAACGCCCAGTGCGTAGTACAAAACTGCGTACTTTGCGTTTATAGCGTCCATCTTCAGTAAATTCTGCGGTTTCTACGGTTTTGCGTTTTTGATCCGCAAAGCTGGTTTTTGATGTATTCATTGCTGGTTTCACATTAGTCAAAATTGCGTGGATTATACGAATTTTAGCTCCAAATGAAAAGTGCGGTGGATTTTGAAGAGGTTTTGTCATCTCAAAGCGCTGATTTATGCTAGAATTCTTCTTTCTTTTTTCACCGCACTTTGAATAGTTATGCAGGCTCAATCTTCCGTTAATGCCCCTTTTGCCCAATCCGTCTTAAATTGGTATCACCAATTCGGACGTAAACATTTGCCTTGGCAGCAAAATAAAACCCTTTATGGTGTTTGGTTGTCGGAAGTCATGTTGCAGCAAACGCAAGTCGCCACAGTGATTCCTTATTTTGAACGTTTTATGGCTCGCTTTCCGACGGTTTCCGATTTGGCAAATGCGCCTTTAGATGAAGTTTTGCATTTGTGGACAGGGCTTGGTTATTACGCAAGGGCGCGCAATTTACATAAAGCCGCACAAATTATTCGCGATCAATATCAGGGTCAATTCCCCTCTGAATTTCAACAAGTTTGGGATTTACCTGGGATTGGGCAAAGTACTGCGGGTGCCATTTTGTCCTCTGTTTTGAACCAACCTTATCCTATTTTAGATGGCAATGTGAAACGTGTATTAGCGCGTTATTTTCAAATTGAGGGCGTGCCGAGCGAAAAGAAAGTGGAAAATGCGTTTTGGCAACGAAGTGCCGAAGTTACGCCAATTGAACAGGTGGCAGATTTTAATCAAGCCATGATGGATCTCGGCGCGATGGTTTGTACAAGGACGAAACCGAAATGTGAACTTTGCCCGCTGCAGAAAAAGTGCGGTGCAAATTTAACGAATTCTTGGAAAGATTACCCCAATAAAAAAGTCAAAAAGCAATTGCCCGAACGCACGAGTTATTTTTTGATTTTAGCGGATCAAGATAAAGTTTTGTTGGAACAACGTGAGCAATCTGGCATTTGGGGTGGATTATATTGTTTTCCTCAATTTTCTTCTAAGCAAGACGTATTTAATTATCTTGCTGAACAGGGGATTTCTCATTATCAAGAATGGACGAGTTTTCGTCATACCTTTAGCCATTTTCATTTGGATATTTACCCAATTTATGCGGAACTTAATGTAAAAATATGTGACGAAGATCGTACGGATTGGAAAAAAATTCAAGAAAATGCAGCAGAATATCAATCTACTGTATGCAGTCAGGCTAAATATTGGTATGATTCCCGCAATCCTGAACCGATTGGGCTCGCTACGCCGGTCAAAAATCTATTAATTGAATTTCAAAAAGGACGATAATTATGGCAAGAAACGTATTCTGTGCGTATTTAAAACAGGAAGCTGAAGGACTTGATTTTCAGCTGTATCCCGGCGAATTGGGTAAGCGTATTTTTGATAATATTAGTAAACAAGCTTGGTCTGAATGGATCAAAAAACAGACAATGTTAGTCAATGAAAAAAAATTAAATATGATGAATTTAGAACATCGTCAATTATTAGAGCAAGAAATGGTCAACTTCTTATTTGAAGGTAAAGACGTGCATATTGAAGGCTATGTTCCACCATCACAAGAAAACTAATTCCAATGAAAATGAATTTTAAGAAATTGGCCGTTTGGCTCATTATTCCTTTTTTATATGCTTGTTCGTCGAGTGAACGTCGCGGCGATGAAACCTTCGCAAAAGATACCCATGGTTTAGATTTATTAACTGGGCAATTCTCTCAAAATATCGATCAAATTTGGGGCGTGAATGAACTGTTAGTGGCAAGCCGAAAAGACTATGTGAAATATACGGACAGTTACTATACGCGTAGCCATATTAGCTTTGAAGAAGGGCAAATTACAATTGAAACTCTCTCTGATTTGAATCGCTTGCATAGTGCGATTGTGCATACTTTGTTGATGGGTTCTGATGCAAAAGGTATCGATTTATTTGCTTCAGGTGATACTCCGATTAGTAGTCGCCCTTTCTTAGTTGGGCAGGTAGTCAACCATTTTGGTCAGTCAATTAACAACATTAATATTGCCAGTGATTTTGCGACTTATTTAATTCAAAATAAATTGCAAAAACGCCGTTTAAATAATGGGCGTACAGTGCAATTTGTTGCGATTCAGATGATTGCTAACCATGTTAATGTACGTGCAAGAAAATATTTACCATTTATCCGTAAAGCATCGCGTCAATATGGTATTGATGAAAGCCTTATCTTAGGTATTATGCAAACGGAATCGAGTTTTAACCCTTATGCAATTAGCTATGCGAATGCGATGGGATTAATGCAAGTGGTACCACATTCTGCGGGGCGTGATATTTTCAAAATGAAAGGTATCAGTGGACAGCCAAGTAAGAGCTATTTGTTTGACCCTGCGAAAAATATTGATGCTGGTGTTTCTTATTTGTGGTTGTTGAAAAATGAATACTTGCTAGGCATTGAAAATCCAACTTCGATGCGTTATGCCATGATTTCCGCTTACAATAGTGGCGCAGGCGCAGTATTACGCGTATTTGATCGTGATAAGGATGAAGCGATTTATCGTATTAATCGTATGTCACCAGAGCAAGTTTATCGCATTTTAACAACAGCACATCCATCTTCACAGGCAAGAAATTACTTGTTAAAAGTGGATAAAGCACAAAAAAGTTATCGCCGAGTAAGATAATTATAAAAAAGCGCATAGGCTGAAAACCTATGCGTTTTTTATTTAATAATCGCAAATTGCATATTAAATCGGCAACTGAAGTAAATTTTCATTTTTTTTGTAAATAACTATTGACCTCATCCCTTAAATACGGTTTAATACGCCCCGTATTGACGCAGTGAGTGTTATACGCCTCGATAGCTCAGTCGGTAGAGCAGGGGATTGAAAATCCCCGTGTCGGTGGTTCGATTCCGCCTCGAGGCACCATCTATTCCTCCTTAGTTCAGTCGGTAGAACGGTGGACTGTTAATCCATATGTCGCAGGTTCGAGTCCCGCAGGAGGAGCCATATTCAGAAGCCCTGATGAGAAATCATCAGGGTTTTCGCTTATTTATCATTCCAAAATTTAAGGTGGCAAAATGTTAAGTTATCGCCATAGTTTCCACGCAGGTAATCACGCAGATGTATTAAAACATATCGTACAAATGTTGATCATCGAAAGTTTACAACAAAAAGAAAAAGGGTTTTATTATTTAGACACCCATTCTGGTGTTGGACGCTATCGTCTTTCTAGTGAAGAATCAGAAAAAACGGCGGAGTATCAAGAGGGTATTGGGCGTTTATGGTCACAAACTGATTTACCGGAAGACATACAGCGTTATATCAATCTTATCCAGGAAATTAATGGTGGTGGCAAAGCGTTACGTTATTATGCGGGTTCGCCTTTAATCGCAGCATTGATGTTGCGTCCACAAGATCGCGCCTTATTAACAGAGCTTCATCCTACAGATTTTCCACTACTGAGAAATAATTTTAAAGAATATAAGAATTTCAGTACTAAGCGTGAAAACGGTTTTCAACAACTTAAAGCAACATTACCGCCTAAAGAACGCAGAGGCTTTGTATTAATTGATCCGCCTTATGAGCTAAAAGAAGACTATGATTTGGTCGTTCAAGCTATTGAAGAAGGCTATAAACGTTTTGCCACAGGTATTTATGCGATTTGGTATCCTGTAGTGTTACGCCAACAAACAAAACGCATCCTAAAAGGTCTTGAAGCAACAGGTATTCGTAAAATCTTGCAAATTGAATTAGCTGTGCGTCCTGATAGTGATCAACGTGGCATGACAGCAAGTGGCATGATAGTGATTAATCCGCCTTGGCAATTAGAAACGCAAATGAAAACCATCTTACCTTATTTGGCAAAAAAACTTGTACCCGAGGGAACTGCAAGTTGGACAGTGAAATGGATCACGCCTGAGTAAGAGATGAAAGAAAAGTGCGGTGGAATACAGAACTCAGTCCTTGAATTAAATCAGTTTAACTTTTTGGGGGCAGATCACGCTGGCGTCCTTTTTTGCCAAAGCTATTCCACCTCAATCTGCCCATTCATTAACATCGGCAAGAGAAAATCTCGCAGTTGGGTGAGTTGTTGGGTTTGTTTTGCATTAGATTTTATGTTCTCAAATATAGGATTAACCAAATCATAATAATCTTTTAATACCTTTTCATTCGGCTTTATAAATCTGATATTTTCAAAATCAGTTTTATTCATATTGGCAAACGTATTTCCTGTTTTTGCTCCCGACACTGTGAAAAAATCTAAAATAGAAAAATATAAGTAATATTTGTTATACGGACTTGAGCAAATAATTGAATTTATTTGTTGGTTGGTTTGTGATAATTCTGTTGTAAATCCAACTAAGCCAACGGTAGCAATACATGTTACACAAATAGAATCTTCAGGCAAAAATTTATTTTTTTGTGTACTTGCACCTAATTCCGTTAACGTTTCATCAGTTTTTACAATAAAAGTATTCCCTCTTATATCACCAATCGTAATAAATGGAATAATTCCATTAAAATTTTCAATATTAGCTTTGGAGGGTGTTTTTCCTGTAATGATATTATTCTCTATTTCCCCCAATTTCTTCACTTCCCACCCCTTCGGTATTTCTCTTTTTAACTCAGGGTTATACACCATTTCGCCGCTTGATGATTTGTAGGGGTTACCGTTTTCATCGGGGAAATCAAATTGCACAAACCAGTAGTCGTACAGGGTTTTTGCCATTTTTTCCAGTTCGGCGTTGATTTGTTGGTTGAGGGCAATTTTGCGATCTAAGGTGGAAAGCACTTGGGCGATTTTTTGTTGGGTTTGTAAATCAAAATTTGGAAATGATATATTTTTTAAAGCTGAAATAGGCAATTGTGGCTGTGCTGAACCAGAACCATTATATTCACATTGTTTTTTAAATAATTCAGACCTAAAAAATGAATATAAGAAATAAGGATCATATTTTGAACAATTAGATCGGATTATTACCATCCCTGAATTAATACGTATATTTTTATATAATTCATTTTCTGAAACATAAGCAACATTCCCAACTGTTCCACGAGTTGTTAACACAATGTCTCGGTTAATTAATTTTCCTTTTCTTAATAATTGATCTTTTTCTTTGGTAATAAAATCTAATTTATTAAAATTGAAACCATCAGACGTAACGTTTCCAGTATTTAGAAAAACACAATAGCCTGATGAGCTAAAGTCTTTTTTCTTTGGATAATTAGCTCCCCGATCACCATCAATAAATTCAATTTCCGTATCATTAAACCTAATATAACTGACTACCATTCCGCAAACTTCCCCTAGAAACCGTAGGATGGGCTTTAGCCC
>NZ_JBQSUQ010000011.1:0-111125 GCF_052384575.1 Reella acinonychis
GGCTAAAGCCCATCCTACCCTTAATTTCTCACCTTTTGATCGTTAAATTTCAACGTCGCCATTTGCTGCTGAATTTGGCTTTCTAGTTCCTTGCTCTCGGCAAAAAGTGCGGTGAGATTTTGCTGAAAATCTGCCATTTTCTGTTCAAATTCGGCGGCGGTGATGTCGATATGATCGATTTTTACATCAAAATATTGTCCAGCAGACAGGCTGTGATTTTTGGCTTCAATGTCCGCATAAGACACCACCACAGAAAAATTCTCTTCCGCTTTTTTCTGATTGAACACCTCAATAATGCGTTGTTCTTCTTCGCTCGAGAGCACCGTTTTTTGGTTCTTACCCTCTTTGATTTTTTCGCCCAAATTGCTCGCATCAATTAGTACCACGTCCTCTTTGTTGGTGCGGTCGAGAAAGAGAATAGAAACATTCGTACCTGTGGTGGCAAAAATATTCGATGGCATTGACACCACACCCGCCAGCATTTTTTCCTTCACTAAATACTCACGGATTTTTTTATCAATGCCCGATTGTGCGGTAATAAAGCCCGTTGGCAACACCACCGCTGCTTTGCCATTAGCTTTGAGTGAGTAAATAATGTGCTGAATGAACAGCTGATAAATCGCCATTCCCTCTTTTTTGGCTTTCGGCACATTTGGTACACCAGCGAAAAAACGGGTTTTGTGGGCGGTGGCGGCTAATTCCTCTCGTAGGTCACTGAAATCCATTTTGAACGGTGGGTTGGAAACGATGTAATCAAATTGGCGGAGTTGATCGCCCAATTTGTGGTACGGGTGCGTCATTGTGTTGCCCTGCACCACGTTGGGAATACTGGCGACAAGATTGTTTAAAATCAGGTTTAATCGCAGCAAATTCGACGATTTTTGCGAAATATCTTGGGTATAAATGGTACATTTTTCTTCGCCAATCGCGTGAGCAATGTTCATCAACAAGGTGCCAGAGCCCGCCGACGGGTCGTAACAGCTCACATTCTTCAACTGCCCACGCACATTTTCAGGCACAAGAATTGCTGCCATAATGCGAGCCACGGCGTGCGGGGTGTAATATTCCGCATATTTTCCGCCCGAATTGGTGTTGTAATCTTTGATCAGATACTCAAAAATCGTGGCGTAAAAATCAAATTTCTGCTTGAAAATATGCTCAAAACTAAATTCCACCAATTTGTTGATCACCGCACGGCAAAACGCATCTCGCTTCGACGGATCGGCGATATATTGGCTGACTCGATCAAATAAATTGATTTTCGCCCCTCCTTCAGTTTTCACTGAGAAAATATCCGAATTTTGGTTGGCGATGTCTATTAAAGTTTCATCAAACAAATTGGAAAAGTTGGCAATATTTGATTGGTTGAATAAATGGCTAATAAATTGATTTGGTTGCAAAATAGCGGTATCTCCGTTCATTTGCATAGTTAAAAACTCGAAATCGTTGACAGGCATTTCACTCAACGCCAGCTCCCAGCTGTCAGATTCAGTCAATGACGGCTCAATTTGTTTGATTTCAAAGGCAAATTTATCATTGAGAAATTTATACAAAAACACTTGGGTGATGATTTTAAATTCATTGCCATCATTCCCCAGCCCATAATTCGCACAAATGGCTTTTAAGCTATCGATCAGCTCTTTTGTTTTTTGTTGAAAATGTTGTTCGGTCATTTTTATTTGCCTGTTGTTAAATGTTGTTTACCTTTTGGGGTTAAGCGATATTTTTGGTTAGGGCTCGTTGTTTTATTAGGAATCGTCATTTCTATTATCCCTTGTGTCAATGCAGGTGCAATGTAGGTTTTCCGAATATGCTTTTTATCTGTGATAGATAAATCTTCACCTAATTGTACAATGCCTTTTTCATCATTTCCCAACACCTCTACTAATCTAGCTAGGGGGGTAACTAGGGGTGTAACTAGGGGGGGGATTTGTTCATTATCTTGGTCAGTGACTAAATTATGCGAGCCACTTGCCTCGACCAATCCCTGTTGATTAAAGGCTTCATCGTGGTTTATTGTGGTATTTGTCAGAGCATAATCAGAATTTGATTTCATTCTGATTTGCTCCGCTAACAAGTAAATCCGATCTTGGCGTTTTTTACCTACCACTGTTAAAAAACCTTTCTCTTTTAACTGGGATAAAGCAAGGGTAATAGCACGCCCAGTATATTGTGGAATACCATCTGCAATTTGTTTGTGGCTGGCTTGTTGTCCATTTACCGCAATAAATAGCAAACAATCTTTCGGTACAGTTTTTAATTTGGTAAAAGTTGTACCGAAATAAGCGGTCATTTTTTCTGTCCAACTTGCAATTTCGCCATCGTGGAACGTGAGCGTAAGTTTTGTGTAATCAATTTGGCTTTCTAATTTAGGTGGCGTGAAATAACGTCCTTGCCAATGCTCGAAAATATCTCGTACACCTTGTCCTTGGCGTTCACAAAGTCCCACTCGACGCAAGATATTATGCAAGGTACCATTACGACATTCCGAACGATTGCCCAAAATAGCCTGTTTTATCTCCACCAACATTACCCCTGCATTTTCAAAACTGATTTGATTTTGAGTTTTTACAATTTTTAAATGTCGCACATCATTAAAATAATCAGCGTGAGCAATGGCATTGACTAAGGCTTCTCGCAAGGCATCAGTAATTTCATTTTCTTCCGTGCGAGTGAGATTATCCAATTTAAAATGGCTATCTTTACCCAGAGCGGTAATCAAAGGCGAGACTTTAAGATAAAATTCAAAAAGATTGCCATCATCAAGATCAAAATCGGTAATGCGTAAATCATAGCGGTCGTTTTTGTCGCTTTTTTCGTAATACTCAAAGAAAAAATGCTTCAAAACCGATTTAATTACATTACCTTTACCAAATAAGAGCAACCCTGCATAGGTAATCCCTGATTGATTGTTTGACAGGTCGTAACCAAATACGCCAATTCTTTCTATCAAATCTTGATCGGAAAGCGTTAAAAGTGGTGAATTTGAATTATGTGCTTTCAATAAATTTCGATATTTATTCAGTGTACCTAAATTGAGATGTTCTAAAGTTGCAAAAGGTAAAATCCGCCCATCTTCATCTTTTTTGGAATAGCTAGAAAGAAAAGAACGTAATTCACTGTCCGTTAATTTATGATCGCCAGTATTTAAACGAATGTAAGAGAGTCGATAATCTTGATTTAAATGCACGGGGCGTTCATTGATTTCTGCTGGGCGAACATAGGTGGCGATGATCTGCTTTCCCTGAATATCAAGCACTCTCACCTCATCATCATTGAGCAATGCCACACTGACTTTTTGGCTACGAGATTGCGAAAAAATAAGATCTTTAATTTGTTCCGCCTTGTTTACTCCCGAAATCTCAAATTTATTTGGTTCTTTCTCACTAACCCCTAACAGAATAAAACCGCCCGATTGATTAGCGAAAGCAGAATAACTTTCCCAAAAAGATTTTGGCAGATCATTTTTGGCTGCTTTATATTCCACTCCGATTTCTGCTTGCAAATCGCCAGAAAGTAGCATTTGTTCAATATCATTCCAATTTTTCATACTACACTCCCACATACTCACTGACGATCATTTTATTCAAACTCATTAAGGCTTTGTTATCGAGTGGGAGGTGGAAATCACTTTTGAGTTTTGCGACTGAACGTAAGCTTTCTTTTTCAAAATAACTTGGGGCATTTTGGATTAAATCCCCTTGATTTAGCACAAATTGGTCGTTGCTGAATTTAATACGTTGCAAGCCTTGCATAAAATCGCTGCGGTTTTGTTGCAAACCTAAATCTTGTACGCCTCGTTTAAAAATGCGGACAAATTTTGCATCGCCTGCAAATTTTAGCGACAAGCGGTCATTTTCGGCATTTAATTTACCCACTTGATTCTCTAGTTCAGCAAACGCCTTGATGTGAGTTTCCATTTCCGCTTGATTGACGGATTGTACATTGCGGTTTTCAAATAGACGTTTTAACTCATCGAGCAAGCGGACAAATTCAGGATCTTTTTGGTCAATGTTGCGAGCGAAGGCTTCACGGGTTTTCCGCATTTGTTCTTGCAAGCTATCGGCTAATTTTAATTCTGCTTCGCTTTTTTTATGAAAAGTGAAATAAATATTTTCCAAGGCTTCATTTAGAACGCCTTGTAAATCGCCAATGTCCACACGTTCTTGGATATTCACTTGGAATAAGCGATCTAATACTTGGCGATAAAGCAAGTTGTATTGTGCAAAATCAAGGTGCTCTAATCCTGCTTTTTCGTCCACCTTGAGCTGATTATACAAACTTCTTGCCAATTCCAACGTACGTTTGAGTTCGAGCAATTTTTGCTTGTCGCTAATTTCATCTAGTTGCTGGCGGAAAATTTCGGCATTTTCCGTTTCAAAATCAAATAGTACGTTTTTGATATGAGCAATGTCTTGGTCAATTTCCTCCTGTGATTTGAAAAGCTGGGAATAATGCTCAGCTTCATCACCTAGTTCTTGTTGTAATTCGGCTTGATAAGCCGCGTTGGTTTTATCAAATTCTGCTTGAATATCAGCAAAATCGACAACATAGCCAAATTCATAATCCTTATAAGTACGGTTCACTCTAGTCAGCGCTTGCAGCAAGTTATGTTCTTTGATCACTCGCCCTAAGTAGAGCTTTTTCAGATGTTTTGCGTCAAAACCTGTGAGCAACATATTGTACACGAAGAGCAAATCAGTCTTACCTGCTTTATAGTCATCTACAAGATCTTTACGATAGGTTTTGTCACCCTCATCAGACAAAATCAAACTGGCTGATTTCACTGTGCGTTTAGTAGGCTGATAAATTGCCGCTGGCTCAGCAATCTTGGGAAATTCATCAAAGAAATGAGGATCATTTTCAGCAAATTTTTCACGGTAAGCGGTAAGATCTTGTGGATTTTCTGCATATTTTTGGTTGAACAGAAAGTGCATCATACGGGCTTGATCGCTACTATCGCAAATCACCATCGCTCCAAGGGAATTATCGGCTTTTTGTCGTCTAAATGTTTCAAAATCTTGCACAATATAATCTAGCATCGGCTCTACAAAACGACGGCGACTGGTAACTTCTCGGCCTTTAATGATACCTTGCTGAATTTGTAAATCCGCCAAAATTTGGCTTAGCTCTGCTTTGTAATTACTTTCGATTTCTTCACGAATTAGACGCAGTGTGTAACCATCAGCAATAGATTGATTGTAGTAATATTTGTGAATGTAATCGCCAAAAATCGCTGTTGAGCCGACTCGGTTTTTACCACCTCCGAGCAGTGGCGTGCCAGTTAAGCCAATATGCACCGCACTTGGATCAGCTTGAATGAGACTTGCTAAAAATTGGCTAACTATTTGAGCTTGATTGCCAAAACTACGGTGTGCTTCATCAATAAAAAAGACACGCTGTACACTGATGTCGTAATCAGGGATAAATTCCGCCACATTCGCATTTTGGAATTTTTGGATATTGACTACCGTGATTTCAGGATTACCGCTATGACTGCTCAAAGCAGAGGCTTTTCGCATTTCTTGTGCAAATTCTTCACGGCTGTTAATACTATTGACTTGCAAGCCTCGATGACTAAATTCAGACATTGCTTGATTGCGTAGATCTAGCCTGTCCACAATAAAATAGAATTTAGGAATAATCTGTTGTCGTTGGTAAAAATCCGTGAGTACTCTTACATTGTAATATGCCAGGGCGGTTTTTCCGCTGCCTTGTGTGTGCCAAATAATACCCTTCTTTTTACCCGCGTCTAAATGGCGAGTAATCGCTCTCGTCGCAAACAGTTGTGGATAACGCATAATGTGCTTTTCTAGTCCACTTTGCTCTGTCACATACGCAATGCCATATTTCAATAAAAATAGAAGGCGATCTTTCTTCAACAATGCGGTACAAAGACGATGGGTAGGGGAATTAGGATCAAGATTGGTGCAAAATTCCTTATCGTTTTTCAACATTGGCTCATTAAAATCGAGCAAAATGCGGTTTAACTCTGCCTCTGGCAGATCGGCAAGATGTTCATTTAATTTCACCGCTTGTTCTTCGGCAATTTCTCCATCGTCACGGAAATAATTGAACTGCACGCCGTGAAAACCAGTGGTGGCATAAAATGCCCCTTGGGTTTTATGACGATCAGCAGTTTGATATTCCTGATTATTGGAAAAAATCATCAATTGGGTGACATTGATGTAAGGACGAAAAGCCGGCTTTTTACAGCGATATTGCATACGCTCAAATTCCGACTGCAACCCATTTGGGGCATTTGGTCTTTTCACTTCCAAAAATACTAACGGCAAACCGTTAATGAGAAGAGTAATATCGGGACGGAAATGGTCGCCATCTTTATCCCCACAAGTGAGTTCAGCAACCACATGAAATTGGTTATTCTCAATACAATCAAAATCAATAAGACGAGCACCACCTGTTTGCAGTAAACGCTCATAAAATGCTTGTCCTAAATCTTCATTTTTGAGCAATATCGCCACATCTTTTAGCTCCCGTTCAACTTCAAGAGCGGTGAGATTTGGGTTAATTTTTGCAACCGCCGATTTGAAAAGTTCTCCAAAAATATTCGTATTTATATCCCATTTCGCACTTTTCAGAGAAAGGTATTGATACCCTAAACGCACCAAATGTGCTACTGCGGGAATTTGAACTCTGGTTTTTTCATTATAGCGAGCCGTCATTACAATTTTCCTGTATTACTTAAATTGAGTATATATATTACATTAATTTCGGATTTCTTCAGTATATAAAAAGCGGGTACTTAATTTTACTAAACATTATGTTACAACACCACGCTGAAATTGATTGGAACAAGATAAAGCCACCTTTATATAATGTGGCTTTTTACAGAGTTGATGGAGGTTAGAATTTATATTCTAGTTTACCTGAAATGTTGGTTTGTTTTAATTTCGCTCGGATCACTGCATGTTTATGTCTAGCTTGAATACCCAAAGTCAACCCAGGTAAGCTGTTTTTTTGAGTAAAGTTGTTTTTTTCATAGACACTCACCTAAATGGAAGAAAGTTAATATTCGGCTATATAAATGGTAGTAACACTCCAAAAAATGCAATAAAGAAATTTGAGCTTTGAGAAGTAGATCACATAACATTTTATTATCCATATGATCTAAAAAGATTTTATTTATTTGCTCGATGAGAAATGCATTGTTATTGGAGTAAAACCCCATTCATTTCCATAATGAATAAAAAATATCTTTTTATTATTGGAAAGTAATAATGATGTTAAAAACCATATGACACTTAAAAGATTATTATTTTGGTCATCAATCCCTAAAAATATTTAACGTGATCTCGATCACATTTTTCCTTATCTATCCTGTTTTAAGGCTAAATTTATTGCCTTTTATCGCGGAAAATCAGGTAAAATACGCTGCAATTTTATTTTATGTCGTTAATCGTATTTTAGGAGTCAATAATGGCAGATCAAAAACAACTAGCCAATGCAATTCGTTTTTTAAGTATGGATGCCGTACAAAAAGCTAAATCGGGCCACCCTGGTGCCCCTATGGGTATGGCTGATATTGCAGAGGTTTTATGGCGTGGTTTCTTAAAGCACAATCCAAACAATCCAAAATGGGCTGATCGCGACCGTTTTGTCTTATCCAATGGCCATGGCTCAATGCTGATTTATAGTTTGTTACATTTAACAGGCTATGACCTTTCTATCGAAGATTTAAAAAATTTCCGTCAATTACATTCTAAAACACCAGGTCACCCTGAATATGGTTATGCACCAGGTGTCGAAACCACAACAGGCCCATTAGGTCAGGGTATTACGAATGCGGTAGGTATGGCGATTGCAGAGAAAACCTTAGCAGCGCAATTTAACCGCGAAGGTCATGATATTGTTGATCACTTTACTTATGTATTCTTAGGTGATGGTTGTTTAATGGAAGGGGTTTCGCACGAAGCTTGTTCATTAGCGGGTACATTGGGCTTAGGTAAATTAATCGCATTCTATGATGACAACAATATTTCTATTGATGGTCATGTGGATGGTTGGTTTACAGACAATACCAAAGGTCGTTTTGAAGCTTATGGTTGGCAAGTAATTGATAATATTGATGGTCACAATGCAGAACAAATCGCTGCAGCAGTGAAACTAGCGCAAGCTGAAACTGAAAAACCAACGTTAATTGTTTGTAAAACCGTGATTGGTTATGGCTCACCAAATAAATGTGGCTCACATGACAGTCATGGTGCACCATTAGGCGATGACGAAATTGCATTAACCCGTAAAGCATTAAATTGGGAATATGCACCATTTGAAATTCCAGCAGATATTTATGCTGCTTGGGATGCAAAAGAAAAAGGTGCTACTTTAGAAAAAGCATGGGATGAGAAATTTGCTGCTTATGAAAAAGCCTATCCAGAATTAGCTGCTGAATTTAAACGTCGTTTAGCGGGCGAATTACCAGCTGATTGGGCACAGCAAAGCCAAGCGTTTGTTGAAAAATTACAAGCAAACCCAGCATCTATTGCGAGCCGTAAAGCATCACAAAATGCTATCGAAGCTTATGCAAAAGTGTTACCAGAATTCTTGGGTGGTTCAGCGGATTTAGCAGGTTCTAACTTAACCCTATGGTCTGGCTCAAAACCAATTCGTGCTACTGAAAATGTAGACGGTAACTACATCAACTATGGTGTACGTGAATTTGGTATGTCTGCGATTATGAACGGTATTGCATTGCATGGCGGTTTCATCCCTTATGGCGCAACATTCTTAATGTTCTATGAATATGCTCACAATGCAATTCGTATGGCAGCGTTAATGAAACAACGCGTGTTATTTGTTTATACGCACGATTCTATTGGCTTAGGTGAAGATGGTCCAACCCACCAACCAGTAGAGCAGACAGCTGCATTACGTTTAATTCCAAACTTAGATACATGGCGACCTGCAGACCAAGTTGAGTCTGCGATTGCATGGAAACAAGCAGTAGAACGCAAAGATGGTCCAAGTGCATTGATTTTCACTCGTCAAAACTTAGCACAAATGGACCGCACTTCTGAGCAGTTAGCTAATGTGGCTCGCGGTGGCTATGTATTACGTCATTGCTGTGAAAAACAAACTTGCCCAGATTTAATCCTTATCGCAACAGGTTCTGAAGTGGAATTAGCGATGAAAGCGGCAGAGGTATTAGACGCGGAAGGCGTAAAAGTACGCGTTGTATCTATGCCAAGTACCAATGTATTTGATAAACAAGATGCCGCATATCGTGATAGCGTATTACCACCTTCAGTAACTAAACGTGTCGCTATTGAAGCACAAAGTGCAGATTTCTGGTACAAATACGTTGGATTTGAAGGTCGCATTGTTGGTATGAATAGTTTTGGTGAATCAGCACCAGCTGATCAATTATTCAAACTTTTCGGCTTCACTGTTGAAAACGTGGTGGCAAAAGCGAAAGAAATTTTATAATGCTTTTATCCGCATAAAACTTTAAAATAATAGACCGCACTTTATCAGCAAAAGTGCGGTTTATTTTATAGGGGATCATTTATATGCCAGATACTGAAAAACGAGATAGTTCTCAAGAACAAGCACTAGATTATATTTTTTCTCAAGATTGGTTTAGTCACAACATTCCTTCTTTGCAAGCGGTAATCCATTTTGTAAAACCAACTCGTATTTTAGAAATTGGCTCATTTGAAGGAAGATCTACAGTATTTTTTGCCGAGGAAAGTCTTAAATATCAAGAACGAGTACAAATTCAATGTATTGATACTTGGTTAGGTGCGAGAGAGCATGTTGGTTTGGATATGCTTTCTGTTGAGCAGCGATTTTCGCATAATGCTAAATTAGTGACTAGTAAGCTTCCTAATATTGAAATCTTGGAGAGAAAAGGAACATCTCATCAAATGATGATCAATTTATTGGCTGAGGGTTATCATAATTATTTTGATTTTATTTATGTAGATGGATCACATGAAGCGCCCGATGTTTTGTTTGACGCATTATTAGCGCATCGTTTAGTAAGAGTTGGAGGCGTAATAGCATTTGATGATTATCTGTGGTCTCCAAATGCACCTGGTGAAGATGACCATTATTTACTCGTTAAACCCGCCGTTGATCATTATATTAATACTTATCAGCGTAAAGTTCAGGTTTTACAGGGGTTACCAGCTTATCAGCTTTATGCTCATAAATTAGCAGATTGATTATGAAAAAAATTAACATTCTATTTGTGTGTTTAGGGAATATTTGTCGCTCGCCTATGGCGGAATATCTTATGCGAGATAAGATAAGCAAAGCGGGTTTGTCGGATAAAATTGCAACGGACAGTGCGGGCACTTCTGGTGAACATGATGGCGAAGGCATGCATTGTGGTACCGCTGATGTGCTAGATCGTTTGAAAATTTACAGTAATGATTTTGTCAGCCGAAAAGTGCGGTCAAAAGATTGGCAGAATTTTGATTATATCGTGGCGATGGATAACCATAACTTGCGTGATTTGCAACGCTTATTTGGTCAACATGAAAAATTGTTTGCTATTGCAAGCCTGTGTCCAGAATTAGATTATGATCATATTCCAGATCCTTGGTTTACTCGACGTTTTGATGAAACCCATCGTTTACTGGATCAATGCTGTGATGCTTTATTAAATAAGATTAGACGAGAGCACAAAATATAAATGAATTTACAAAATCAATTGTTGATTGCAATGCCAAATATTGATGATGCCTATTTTGCACGTACGGTGATTTTTATTTGCGAACATAATGATAAAGGCACCATGGGTTTAGTATTGAATCAACCGACCGATCTTAGTATTGCTGAAATGGTAGCAAAATTGCATTTTATGATGGCAAATGATCGCCACTATCCAGAAGATTGTGTGCTTGCTGGTGGCCCCGTTAATATTGAGCGTGGTTTTATTTTGCATACGCATACTGAACAGCAATTTATGCACAGCTATCGTATTAGTGATCGGTTACAATTAACTACCTCTGCTGATATTATTGATACCTTTGGTACTGCACAGGCGCCAGAAAAATATCTAGTGGGATTAGGTTGTGCCAGCTGGGTACCAGATCAATTAGAGCGAGAAATCATGGAAAATGTTTGGTTGGTCATGCCTGCGGATGAACGTCTTATTTTTGATGTACCCTATGCACAACGTTGGGAAGAAGCACAAAAAATTCTGGGATTTGATGTACATCATTTAGCACATCAAGTGGGGTATTGCTAATGGCAATGACAGTGATCGCTTTTGATTTTGGTACCAAAAGTATCGGTTGTGCGGTTGGACAAAGTATTACAGGCACAGCACAAGCTTTACCTGCATTCAGAGCACAAGATGGTATTCCTAATTGGGATGCTATTGCAAAATTATTTCAACAATGGAAACCCGATTTATTGGTTGTGGGTTTACCATTAAATATGGATGGGACAGAACAAGATCTGACCTTACGCGCTAAAAAATTCGCTAATCGTTTACATGGACGTTTCGGCTTGCCAGTGGAATTACAAGATGAACGTTTAACCACTACAGAAGCACGAACAGAAATCTTTTCACGCGGCGGTTATAGGGCTTTAGAAAAAGGGAAAGTGGATAGCATATCAGCTTGTTTAATTTTAGAAAGTTGGTTTGAGAGCCAAGAATAAAAGAAGCCATTTAAATAATGGCTTCTTTGCTTTATTTTCAATTAGAATTTGTATTTCAAATTAGCGAAATACATTCTGCCTTCTTCTGGATAACCTTCCGTATAAGCATAATTTTTATCAAATAAGTTAGATACGCCAATATCAATATTGAAGTTGTTTGTCACTTTATAATTGAATTTCACATCAGTTACACCAAAGCCTGACAGTTTTTTGGCACCGTCTTTTGTAAGTGTATAGCGTCCTTTTTCCGCAGATTGACTGAGATAGAAAGAAAGTTCTGGCGTAATTGCCCAGTCTAAATAAGCGAAGAATTTGTGAGTTGGGATATCACGAATATGATCACCATTATTATTTTTGGCTTTAATATAAGTGTAGTTCGCCCCAACAGTTAGCTGATCATTAACAAAAGCAGTGATAGCTAATTCAAGTCCTTTATACACCTCTTTGCCTTGGTTTTGGTTCATGGTTTCATAAATAGTGCGTTTTTTCCCTTTCTTAATTTCTTGTTTTGAGTTACCAGTGTAAATTTCAGTAATTGCATCTTTCACTTCAGAGTAGAATAATGCACCTTCTAACCGCACTTTATCAGCAAAGGTACGGTAATAGCTCAATTCATAATGATTTGCACGCTCTGGTTTTAAGAATGGATTTGGAGTGCGATATTTCGATAGACTGCGAGAATAGCGGTCTTTCATGGTTGGAAAACGGGTTTTGTGGGCCGCACTTATGCTTAATTCATCATTTGAGTCAAATTTATGGCTTAATTTGATTTGATAGTTAAAGGCATTTTTATCTGCGACTTGATAATCATATATGCCTTTGACATCGGATTGGTAACTTTGCGCTTTAAGTGCTTCACGACGATCGAAGCTCACCCCAGTGATTAATTTTGTGCTGTCGTTAAAAGCGTAGGTATTTTCTAGCCCCAAACTATAGGTTCGGTCTTGGCTACGCGCCTCAGGTTGACCATCATCATGGTCCTTATGCTGATCAAATTTATAAAGTGCGGTTAATTTTAAACTATTTTTATCAGTGACTTTGGCGCCAAATTCAAACCCTGCACCGTAGGAATAGTCTCGATAATGGCTATTAAATGTACTTTTCGCTTTTTGTGTTGATAGGGTTTCATCATCATAAGCGGATAGGTCATTTTTGAACGTATCAAAGAATAGTTTGCCATTGAAATAGAAGCGATTTTGATTAAATTCAGTATGGGAAAGGAAATAGATACTGTCTTTGTTCCATGTTGGCCAAATCCAATATTTATGCACTGCATCTGCATTATCACCTGCGTAGAAAGGTTGCTGTTTATAACCTTTCTGTGTTGTCAATGACAGGCTGTATTCATCAGTATTATTTGGGGTGTAAGCAAGTTTCAAACTCAGTTTTTTGTCTTCATTACGCGAGTTTTCAGCACGATTTCCATCTTCATCAGAATGGACACTTGGTTGATAATGTTTAGAAAGTTGTAATCCTTGTTTATTTAGTAGATTACCGCTTAGTTGAATATAGTATTTTTCTTGTTTCGTACCCAAATTAAAATAAAGATTGTGGCTTGCGGTTTTGTTATTACGCCCGGTTTGGAATTGGTAGCCCAGAGTACCTTCCAGTTCTTTCGTTGGTTTTTGTGTCACTAAGTTAATTGCTCCACCGAGTGCATTGGGTCCGTACAAAATTGAGCTAGAGCCTTTTGCTACGGTGATTTGTGAGAGATCAAGATGCGTGAAACGCCCCAAATCCATATTGCCATCATAAGGAACATAAACAGGAATGCCATCAATTAGTACAGGAACACGACGGGCGTCAAATCCACGCACCAACATATTTTGCTCTGCGCGTCCCCCTTTGCGCTCAAAATAGACGCCTGGTAATAATTTGGCGCTTTGTGCAATATTATTGATTTGCAGTTTTTGTAATTGTTCTTGTTCCACCGTATTGTTCATTAGCTGGCTTTCACTTGCGATAACTTCAATTTGTCCAAGTTGAAAAACATTGTCAGCATAGGCAGTGCCACAGGCGAGTGAAATAAGCGTACAGATGAGTGTTTTTTTCATAACTATCTCCTTGTGAGTATTGAGTTTATAAAGTTCATTATAAAAATATTTATATAATGCATGTTAAAAAATAAGGCTAAAAGCAGATTAATGTGATTTTTATCAGCAAGTTAGCCTAAAATTCACTGAAAAATGACCGCACTTTTATCCACAACGACGGTTAGAGGGGAACCTTAATTGCAGAATAATGGTAATTGCAGAAAATAATTTTTCATCATTGTCACCAACAAGATGGCGTAAAGGCTGATTGGATGGCAAATATGGCACTTTACCTTGTACAAGCGCTTGTTGTATTTGTGTAAGAGGTAGTTGTAATACCGTCGAAATCTCCTCTAAGGTTAAGGGTTCAAAAGTCATTAACAGGCGATCTAGGTTACAAAAAGAAGGGTAAGGATTGCCAAAATAGAGATCCTGAAATTGCGTGACGAGTTTTAAGAATTTCTTTCTTCTGTGCACAAAGTGGATGATTGCTAAGAGTATCAACACAAGCCCACAGCTGATATGAGCATATAATATCAACGGGCTAGCTAGGCCAAAATACAGGGATAAGCCAGATATACTTGCCAATAAAATGCAGCACAGTAAGAACACAATAAGAAAGAGTTTTGCGGTAATTGCCATATGAGATTCCTCTTATCTAACATTTTTCAATAATAACTTTTATATCTTCAGGCTGGGCATAATAAGGTGCGGATGTAATGAGCAAATTGACGCCTAATTTTGCGTAATCCTGCACATTATTTTTGTTAATACCACCTGCAATAGACAACGTAATATTGGGGTAGGCGCTAGCCAATTCCAACGCTACTTTAGCTTGCATTGGTGTGGCTTTATCGAGCTGAATAATATCGGGTCCTGCGCGAAGCATTTGCTCGAATTGAGTTAAATTGTCTGCTTCTAAAGTGATTTTATTTTCGGGCGCTTCTGCACGTAATGTGGCGACTAATTTTTTGTAATCTTCGGGATTTTCACATAGGTTACGGTGATTGGTGAAAACTAATAGCGTTTCACTTAACCCTTGGCGATGAATATGCCCACCACCTGCTAACACTGCGGCAGTCGCGAGTTTTCTAGTGTAAGGGATGCTTTTTCTTGTACAGGCGATAATTGCGGCAGGGTTGACGGCTTGTGCAGCTTTTACCATTTCTGCAGTATATTGCGCTACACCAGAGCTCCATTCCAACACTAATTGAATGACTTTCCAAGCTTGATGAAGTTTAGCGGCATTGCCTTGTGCGGAGATAATCGGCTGGCCAGAATTCAGAAAGTCGCCATCTTTAGCATATAAGTGCGGTGTAATTTCCAGCTTTTTTAATAATTGTTCTGCCACTGCGACACCAGCGACTACACCCGCATTTTTACGTTTAAAGCAAATTTGAGCGAACTCTGTTGCAATACCTAAAGCCCTCGTTGTTAAATCACCACGATAGCAATCCTCTAATAATAATTCATCCAATTCTTGCTGAGAGAAGTAAATCATATCGGCTCCTTATATTATTTTTCCTTGGTTGAGGTGGATACAACGATTGGCTAAGAAGTTGGCTTCTTTGGGTTCATGAGTGACTAAGATCGTTGTTATTTTAAATTCTGTGATCAATTGTTTAACTGTATGCCATAAAGATTGTTTAGTTTCCCAATCTAATGTAGAGGAGGGCTCATCTAATAGTAAAATATTGGGTTGCTTGATTAAGACCCTTGCTAGTGCTGCACGTTGTTGTTCTCCACCAGATATTTCTGTTGGATAACGATGAATTAAATGATCTATTTTTAATTTCTCTAATAAAAAATACTGTTTTTCAATGGCATTATCGGTTTTGGTCTTATTGGTTGATTGAGCTAATGTCAGGTTACCGCCGACAGTCAGATGTGGAAACAAATACAAATTTTGATTTAAGTATCGACAATTTCGTTTCCATGGTGGTAATGAATCAATAGATTTGCCATTTAATAGAATTTGACCTTGATAATGGATATAGCCTGCGATGGCATTGAGTAATGTACTTTTCCCACTGCCTGATGGACCTAAAATCGCAACAACTTCTCCTGACGATAGGGTTAAATGTATCTGTTGTAGTATGCCGGTTTGTAGTTGATGGATCTGCAACATATTAAACGCCTTTATTCAGTGAACGAAGCAGGAACAATAAGCAAGCCGAAATTAATAATAGCCAGAGTGCAGCACCAATCGCTAATTCAAAATCTCCACTGGCAATATTCAAATAGACCGCCATTGGTAAGGTTTCTGTTTGAAATCTTGTTGCGCCTGCTAACATTAAGGTTGCACCAAACTCACCTATGGCTCTCGACCAAGCAAGTACAGCTCCGCATAATAAGGGTTTCCAACAGAGCGGTAATTCTACTTTCAGCAAACTTTGCCATGGGGATAAACCTAAATTATAAGCAGCCAAGCGGTAACCAATATCCATATTGTTAAAAATCCCTTTTGCATTACGTAGCATGATTGAGCTAGCAATATAGGTTTGGGCAATAACAATACCGACAGGGCTAAAAATCCACTGACTGATTGAAGGTAACCACTGGGCAGCAACCCCTTGAGCATTAAAAAATAGCAGTAAACTTAAACCTGTTACCAAAGGCGGCAACACCATAGGCAAGTCCAATAAGGTATCAATAAATTTTTGCCCGGGTAGTTTCATTTGTGTCATTACCCAGGCAGAAGGCAAAGCGATACAAATTGCCAAAATGAGCGAAACTAAAGAAGTTGCTAATGACATAAATAATGCAAAATAAAGTTCTTTTTCATTCAAAATTTGTTGAATGAAATGCCAATTTAGTTTGCTGACTAATGCCAATATAGATCCCACTACGACAATTAATAATAATCCGAGTGGGATTAATGCAATCGCTTGGCTTAGACTTTTATTGAAGCGGTAAGAAACCTTCATCAGTAAAGTATTTTATCCCTTGTGGTGATGCGAATAAGTTTAATAATTTTTCTGCTTCAGTAGGATTTTTACTTGAGTTTAGTAATGCAATCGCGACTTTTTCTTCTGGTGTTCCAGCTGGGCTTGGCAATATTGATAGTTTTTCTCTTTCGCGCCAAGCACCTGCACGACCCACAACAGCTGCGTCAACATCGCCATTTAGGAGATATAGCATTAATTGTTGAACAGTAGCGGCACGAACAACAATTTTTTGCTCTAATTGTTGTTGATATCCTGATAATGCAAGGATTTTTTCTGCTCCTTTACCCAATGCCATCGCTTTGCTATCGCCAATACCTAAGCGTAACTGGCTGTCGGCCAAAGCTTTAAAAGAATCAATGCCGTTTGCTTTATCTTTACGTATTGCCATTACAGGAATATGTAATACTAATGGCGCTGATTTGGTTACATTGCCTGTTTCTGCTAACTTTTTCACATAGTCATCAGAACCTGGTAAAAATAAATCGCCACTTTTTACACTGTTATAGCGTGCTAATAATTGTCCTGAGCCCGCATATTCAACAATAACTTTATTCCCCGTCTGTTGCTCAAATTGTTTTACAATTTTCTCAACGGGTTTCTTTAAACCGGCACCTGCATATAAATGTAATTCTGCAGCCTGTGAAGATAGTGCCACGCCGAATGTTAAAAGTGCGGTGAAAAATGAGGTTGTTTTTTTCATATTGTTCTCCTTAACGTTTGTGATAAATGGGTTTTATTTATGCCAACTTAAGAATGCCCAAGCGCGTTGAGTTGGGCGTAAATTCAGTTGTTGTTTATTTTGTTCAAAATAATCTTTTAATTTCTTGATTTCGGTTTCTGACAAATTGCTGCCAATTGACCATTTCACTGAATGAATGAAGTCTTGCAGAGTCAATTGTTCGGGATTAACCATGCCGCAGCCGTTATTAATAAAATCAACGCTGACACGATAACCTTGTTGATACAGCATGTTGACAGCATAAATGTAATTAGGAAAACCAACGCCATCTCTGCCGATATAGCGTAGGATTTCGCGATCAATAAAATCTTTATCGACCGTCATACTCATATAAACTGCGCGTTTTGCTTTGGCATTCAGTTTATTGAGTCCAGCTTGTAAATCGCCAATCATGGAAGAACGCGATGACACACAAACATCACATTCAGGAATGTCGTCCCAATGTTGTTCCCAAGAGCGTAAAATCGGCTTGACGTGATGAATTTGCATTTCTTCTGCACGTTGTTGTAATAAGTTCAGCATGCCTTGGCTGTAATCAAGAGCATAAACCTGTTGAAAATAAGGGGCGACAGATAATGCGATAGCACCGCCGCCACAACCCACATCTAATAAGGTTCCACCTTGTTGTAAATCCATGCGCGATAAAAAATCTTGCACATAATCGTTTTGTAAATCAAAACAGCTATGTTGCATTTTTTTCGCTTTTTCATCCCAGTCGGAGGGTTGTTTGGGTTCTCTGGTCGCTAATTGAATGTGGTTTCGATATAACTGTGCGAAATCAATGTCATGAATCGTTTGCATAAGAATTCCTTAAAGATTGAAATGTAGGTTTTTGGCTAACACTTGCGGTTCAATATCATAAATTTGGCTTAAATTTTGTAGCGTTAATGTTCGTGTTGGCTCACCATGGGATAAAATCTTGCCTTGATGAAATAACACGATGTCATCAGCATAATGGAACGCATGTTCTGGCTGATGTGTGGTGAAAATAATCGTTAGTCCTTGTTGCTTTAATTTTTTGATATGTTCGAGCACGCGAATTTGGTTGCCAAAATCAAGGTTAGAGGTTGGTTCATCCATAATTAAGCAAGTTGATTGTTGTGCTAATGCCCTGGCAATGAGCACTAATTGGCGTTCTCCTCCGCTTAATTCACTGTACATTTTGCAACGGAGATGATGTATATCAAGGGTGGTTAATGCTTGTAAGCTGATTTCGGTGTCCACTTTATTTGGCATTTGATACCAAGATAAATAGGCGGTGCGCCCCATTTTGACAATATCTTCCACTTTAAAAGCAAAGTTGCCCTGATGTGCTTGGGGAACATAAGCGATAAGGCGAGCAATATCTTTTATGGATAGACAAAAGTGCGGTGTATTTTTTAATAGAACTTTTCCTTCATGCAGTTTTAGTAACCCTAAAATGCTTTTGAGTAATGTGCTTTTACCACAACCATTTCCGCCTAATATGGCGGTGATTTTATTCTCTTCTAAATGCAAATTAAGATGTTGTGCAAGAGGGGACTGATAGCCAATTGCTACATTTTCTAATCGAATCATGAGCGCCCTTCCTTAATTAGTAAGCTTAAGAAGAAAGGTGCGCCGACGGAAGCGGTAATTACGCCGAGTGGTATTTCAATAGCAAAAGTGGAACGCGCAATGGTATCGGCTAACAGTAAAAAAGCGGAGCCTAAACATAAGCTGGTGGGTAATAAATAGCGGAAATCTGCACCAATCCAAAGGCGAGCAATGTGCGGAATAATTAAACCTACCCAACCAATTAATCCTGTGATGGATACGGTTGCGGAGGTCATTAGGGTGGCAGAGAAAATGAAAATCAATCTTGTGCGATGAGGATTAATGCCTAATGCGGTTGCCTCTTCATCATCTAAACTGAGTAAATTCATGCGCCAACGTAATAAAATCAATGGGATTAGACTGAGACAAACGAGCGGCGCAACAATTTGTAAATCCGCTAAATTTGCCATATTTAGTCCGCCCAATAACCAGAATGTAATAGAACTGAGTTGATTATAGGGATCGGAAAGAATTTTCAGTAAGGATATACCAGCGCCGAGTAAAGCGGAGATTGCTACGCCTGATAACACAAGTGAAAGGATAGATTGATAATTGCGTACCGTTCTAGCGATTAAATAGACGCTGGATACCGCAAGCAAGCCCCCTGTAAATGCCATAAATTGAATCATGATGAGTGGGAAATCTAAATAAATGGCGATTACTGCGCCTAATCCTGCACCTGAAGTAACACCCAAGATATCAGGTGAAACAAGTGGATTTTTGAACATGCCTTGATAAGTTGCGCCTGCGACGGAAAGTGCTGCACCTACAATCAGCGCCGTTAAGATACGCGGCAAACGAATATTCCATAAAACAATATCAATATTATTTTGAATATTGTTATTAAACAAATGGACAATGGAGGTTAAGAGCTGATCTGCATTAATCTCCATCTGCCCTGATATACTCGCTATTACGACGCTTATGATCAAAATAAGCGGCGGTAATACTAACCTGTACATTTAGCGCTTATCCTTTAGCTACTATCTTTTTAATTTGTTGAGTAATGCGCTAATTGCTTGCTCATCATAATCGTAGAATAAACGAAGAAATTGGCTGACTTCCTGCTCAAATTGCTGTTGTGGCAGTTTTTCTGGTGCAATTAAATGAGCAAGCCATAAACAACCTAGCAAGCGGTTAATACTTGGTGGTGCATCAAACCAACCAAATGGTTCATCTGGGGCGAGAAAAAATTGTTTATTTTTCACCGCACTTAATTTTTGCCATAGCGCTGATTCAGGCAAAAGTTGATAGAAATTTTTATCCTGTGTGAGAATAACCTCTGGTTGCCATAAGAATAATTGTTCCATTGATATGCGCGTGAGCAATTTTTCACCTGTCATGGACGCTACATTTTCTGCACCCACCCAATCTAAAACTTCAGTGTGAATGGAGCCTAATAAGCCAGTTTCTAATCCGTCCGCGCTTCGTCCTACATAAATGCGCGTTTTATGTCCTCCGGCAATATGATGAGTTAAATCTAAAATATGCTTAGCATGATCTGCTAATGCTTTGGCGCGTTCTTGTACGGAGAGTAACTCGCCTACTTGCAACAACTGTTGTGGCGTATCTTTTAAGCGACCAGCCACTAAAACATAAGGAATTTGGGTTTGTTGATACACTTTTTCGGCTGTTGAAAGATAGGTTTGGCTCACATCGCCCACATCAATAATGATATCTGGTGCAAGCGCGATCAATTTTTCCATTGGCAGTGTTGAAGCTTTGCCAGAAAAACGGCCAACATAAGGAATAGTGCGGATAGTATGAGATAAATGTTGCTTACGCGGATCTTTCATATCTGTTGCGCTACCCACTAATTTTTCAGGAGCTAGCGCCATTAATAATACATCGGACACTCTGCCAGCACTTAATATGCGTTGGACGGGTTTATTAAAAGATAGTTCCTGTTGTGGTGTAAACAACAGTTTCGTTTCTTCTGCCCATAATAATGATGGCAAAGTGAGAAGTATCGTGGCGAATAAGGTATTTTTTAAGAATGAACGACGATTAAACATAGTATGTCTCCAGTCAATAAAATTCATTATATATTAATGTATATAACCGATATGAAAAATCACTTTTTGCTGAAAATTTGATTTCGGTCACAAGAAAAGGACTAATTTTGATATAAACAAAAACACCGCAGCTTAAAAGTGCGGTGTTTTTTGACGAGGTTTTTGTTAATCACTTTGTAGTGGGACAACCAACATATCAATGGTAATGGTATTCATTAATTGACGGGTTGAAGACATTAATTTGCTCCAGAAATCATGGTGGTGGCCGGTAATTAATAAATCCACCTCATATTTTTCTATTGCATCTGCAAGGACTTGCCCTAAATCGCCACTGCCACTGAGTTTCTCTGCAATCGGATAGTTTGATTTCTCCGCAAGCTGCAATAATGCTTGCTGTGTTTCACTGGAAATGCGATCTTGCATAGAAGAAATATTGACATCAATTAATCCAGTGTAGAGATCGGAAAAATTGACATCTACATGAATAATGGATAATTTTGATTGATGACGCTCTGCAATGCCTGCTGCTTTTTTCAAGAGCTGTTGGCTTTCATCAGAAAGATCGACGGCAACTAATACATGTTTATACATAATTCGCTCCTTATTTTTCCGAGATAGATACATCCTCTTTATCCTATCATTGCTCTACGAGAAAAAACTTGCAGTTGATCACATTTTACAAAAAATCACCGCACTTTATGGGTAACCTGTTACAATAAGTTTCAAGTGAATCAGTAAAAGGCGATATTTTCTGTGAGTACAACCTCTGTTTCTAAGCGTATAGCTCATTATTTGTTTGCGGTAATTATTTTCGCTGGAATTATTACTACTTTGGCTTTGGGCGTGATGATAAGTAACCGTTTCGATGCGGAAGTCATTAATATTTCAGGTTCTTTGCGTATGCAAAGTTACCGCTTAGCTTATGAGCTTGAATATATGCCTGACCAAGCGAAAAAGCATTTAATTGATTATCGCAAAAGCTTACACGCCACTTCTTTGCGTCAAATTGACGAACAATTTTTAGCTCCAATCTCGTTAAAAGCCAGTTATCGCGATTTAATTAAGTCATGGAGCAAAATGGAATATTATGCGTTAAAAGGGAATATTCTGGCGTATCGCAATGAGCTTGAAAGCTACGTTGCACAAGTGGATAAATTTGTATTTAACTTACAACAATTTGCAGAAAAAAAATTAATTATCACCACCTTAATTATCTTGTTTTCAATGTTGCTAATTGTGGGAATGGTGGCCTATGTCATTCGTTTTACCCACAAAAAAGTAGTAACGCCGTTACGCAAACTGACCAAGGCCAGTGTGCAAATTCAAATGCGCCAATTCCAACATATTCCACTTGATGTGGACCGCAATGATGAACTGGGTAATTTAGCGAAATCTTTTACTCAAATGTCAACGGAATTGCGTAAACTCTATTCCAATTTAGAAGAGAAAATTGATGAAAAAACACAAAAGTTAACGCAAACGAACCGCACTTTATCCATGTTATACCATTGTTCTCAAATGTTAACCGCCAAAGATATTGAACGAGAACATTTGCTATTTGTGTTACAAAATGTGAAAGCGACGGAGCATTTAATTGCCTTAGAACTCAATGTGTTAGGTGCAGAACATTGGCATATTTTATTAGGAGAAGAAGATTCACAGTTAAATTGGCAGAGGTTAACGCTGGCTGTAGAAGAAAATCCGTTGGGCGAATTACGTTGGCAGGCGGGATTGCCTTGCCCAGATCCTCGTACCATGGAAAATATTGCTCAGCTTTTAGGACGCACATTGTATTTTAATCAAACACAACGTCAGCAACAGCAATTATTATTAATGGAAGAACGTTCTATTATTGCGCGTGAACTGCATGATTCTTTAGCGCAAGTGCTGTCCTTTTTACAAATTCAATTAACTTTATTGAAGCATAACTTAAAAAAAGAAACAGATGAGGCAAAAGCGAAGAGCCTCAGTATTATTACGGATTTTGAGCAAGCGCTGAGCGATGGTTATACGCAATTGCGAGAGTTGTTGGCAACCTTCCGTTTAACCATTCAAGAAGCGAATTTGAAATTGGCGTTAGAACAGGTTGCAGAAAGTTTACGTAATCAAACGGAAGCACAAATATCTGTCAGTTGTACATTGCCTTCGCACGCCTTTAATGCACAACAGTTGGTGCATGCGTTGCAAATTGTGCGTGAGGCGACATTAAATGCGATCAAGCATGCTCAAGCTTCACATATTGATATTATTGCGCATATTAATGCGGACGGAGAACAAGAATTGGTTGTGCAAGATGATGGGGTAGGTATTCCAAGCCTTGATGAACCTGAAGGGCATTATGGTTTACGTATTATGAGTGAACGTAGTCAGCAATTAAATGCCAAGTTATCCATTACTAACCGTAAAACAGGCGGGACAGAAGTCAAAATTCTCCTGCAGAATTTATTGGCGTAGCCATGCCCTGATGATTTTCATGAAAAAGGCTATCTGGTTATAGACAGCCTTACATGAATTAAGCGGTTTATTTCTCTAATTTAATTTCATCTAACCAACGAGAAATAATACGTTTAGATTCTTCACTTGAACCAAATTTCTCAAAATCAAAATCGATTAATTTTAATTCCGATGGTTTTACCGCATTTGCTGGCACTTCGGCATATCTGTTGGTTGGCATTTGGTATGATACGCGTCTAATCCAGTCTAGCTCTTGTCCTTCTTTGCTTAAAGCCCAGTCCATAAATAATTTTGCATTATCTAGGTTTCTTGCGCCTTTGATAATACTTACACCACCAAGGGTGTAGCTATCGCCGTCACACACAGAAATAGATTGCAATGGCCCGCCATTTTGTTTTTCAAGCTCAAAGGTGGAAAGGAAACCAACACTAACACTACTATCGCCACGTGATAAATTGCTAGTGACTAAGCCGCTTTTTACATAATGTGAAATGTTGTGATCCAGCTTTTCCAAGAAATCAAAGGCTTTTTCTTCGCCCCATAATTGAATTAGCGTAGCGATGAAAGAATAACCCGTTCCAGAGCTTCGAGGGTCAGGAATTTGTACTTCACCTTTTAAGCGAGGATCAAGTAAATCACGCCAACATTTTGGTGTTTCAATGCCTAATTGTTTAAGTTTTTCCGTATTGACACCTAAACCTAAGACTAGCATATAGCCAAAAGAAGTGTAGTCGCCATATTTTTGGATTAGCCCTTCAAACTGCGGTAAGATTTCAGCTTGTTTTGGCGAGCGATAGCGCTCTAATAAGCCTAAGTCACGCGCTTGTAAATGGGGATCAATAGTACCGCCATACCACACATCAGCTTGTGGATTATCTTTCTCTGCTTTGATTTTGCCCAGTGTGGCACCAGTACTGCTGCGAACGAATTTAGTCTCTACGTCATACTTTTCAGAAAAACGTTTGACAACTTCTTCGCAAGCATCATTTTGCAAGGTGCAGTAAAGGGTTAAGCTACCTTCAGCATGCGCAAAAGAAGAGAAAAGAAAGGGGGAGGCCAGATAAAGTGCTTTCGATAAATAAGATTTTTTTGTTTGCATATTTGACTATTCCATTAGTAGTAAAAAATAAAATTACTTTGAGGGCATAGTCATTGATGAATTGGTTGATGCCAAATGTATTTTTACCTTTAAACAAAGGTTGGCTATGCCCTATTTATGAAGAATGCATGGAAACTCGTTAGAATTTCTCATGCATAGTGATCACAAAATTGAGCAATATAGTTTGAGCGCAAGGTCATTACATAATGAAATAGAATTCCCTATTTATATATAAATGATAGCCTTATTTTTGATTTAAGCCCAAGAAGTCACCCACTTCATGTTCAAGTTGGCTCATGGCAATCAGTGCTTCTTGTGTTTGCTTGGCTTCATGTTCATCAATAATGCTCATAGCAAATCCTACATGAACTAGCACCCATTTACCAACTAAATTTTGCGGATTTCCTTCACACACTAATGAAATATTGACTTCACGCTGCACGCCACACACATCTACAGTCGCTAATTCAAATTCATTTTCGCCAATACGAACAATCTGACCTGGAATACCTAAACACATAATAACCTCTTTACTGTTATATTTTTTGCGTCATTTTAACATGGCGCCAAACAGATTTCGACGATTGAGATCAAAGGATGATTGTTTAATGGGTAATGAAAGGATCATTGTTAAACAATCTTTGGCTAATTGTATGGCTTTTTCTGCTGAAAGTTGAGCATCTAAAGGCGAGAGTAATGAACAACTAAGATATTGTGGAATACGAGGTTCAATACCACTGGCAGTAAAGGTTAAAGTTTTGTAGGGTAACTGCACATTGATTTTTTCGCCAATTTCACGTTTTTGCCACTGTTGTTGAGGACCGGGCAAAATAACAACACTCAACATCCAAGGGGTTAATGCTACCCCAATCCATTGATTTTCAAAACAAACAAAGGGTGGACAATAGCAAGGAATCTGTGCGCGATAAAATGGTAGATCACGCATTTGTTCACTAGCTTTCTCCATTTCAGCTTGCAATAAGGCACTGGGATCGCTGTCAAACCCCATGATATCTTCATCAAGTGCGGTGGAATTTTCGATAGTTTTGTGTCGATACATAAAACGTCCTATGTTAATCCTATTGTTGGCAAACCCAATGCTTGTAATTGTTCTGCTAAAGTCGCGTAAATTTGTGGGAACGCTTGTTGCACAACCTCAGTCAAGCCAATATGTGGTTCTAAAGAATGAGGTTGAATCCCAATCAGACAAAGATGCTGTGGGTACTCATCCGTCAGTTTTAGCGCTGAAAGCACATCACAAATACCCAGCTGATGTGGCGATATTTTTTGTGAGAAAAAGGTTGGTACTTGTTCGTTATGTAGCACGACAATTTCGCCCGCTTTTTTGCCTGCCAGTACAGCGTCAATAATAATAAGGTATTCTCGATTGGCAAGGGCATCAAGTAATTCCATACCACAGGTGCCACCATCAATGATGTCAAAGTGCGGTGCAAACTTAGTGAGTTTTTCCAATGCTTGCACCACATAAACTCCCACACCTTCATCTGTGAGTAGAGTGTTACCCACGCCTAAAATCAGCGGTTTCATTACAACACCTTAACCTGCGTGACCTCACCGTTTTCCGTATTGACTATATGTACTGCACAAGACATGCAAGGGTCAAAGGAATGGATTGTGCGCACAACTTCTAATGGTTTGCTTGGATCTGCCACAGGGGTGCCAATAATCGATAGTTCGTATGGCCCAAGCTCATCATTTTGGTTGCGAGGTCCAGAGTTCCAAGTCGAAGGCACTACAGCTTGATAGTTCTCAATTTTCCCGTTTTTGATAACGATCCAATGTGAAAGCATGCCGCGCGGCACTTCGCCAAAACCAACACCTTTAAATTCGCCAGTTTCAGGAATATCGGCTTTTAGATAAGCGACGGTATCGCCATTGCCAATATTATCAATCAGTAATTGCCATTGTTCAGCTAAAATATCATTTAATACTGCACAGTGGACGGTACGACCAATAATTCGACCTAGGGTAGAATGTAATTGATCTAAGCTCAGTGTTTTACCAGTTACGGTTTCAAATAATTGTTTGATTTGCTCAAAATGTTTTGTTGTAAGCGGATTTTTCGCGGCTAAGTTGGTCATTAAATAGGCCAAAGGACCTACTTCAACCACTTTGTCATAGAAAGATGGCGCTTTTACCCAAGAATATTTGCCATCTTCTTGCCAACCCGTATATTTCGGACGTGTTAGTCCTGCCCAAGGTTCAAGGGCAGCATCATCTTCATACCAAGCGTGTTTTCCACTTTCTTTAATTCCTTTTACAACAAATTCATCTTTTTGTTGGCTAATTAAGCGGAATGTGCTCATATCACCATTTTCGATATAGCCACCTTGTAATGCAAATTTGCTGTTGTCTGCATCAAGCGGATATTCCGGTACGGAAAGGTAATTTTTCGACGTTTTACCTAAACTTAACCATTCTGGATAGTAAGCCGCAATAATGGCGGTATCCACTTTATACACTTGGTTTACAAAATCATTTAATTTATCAATGCAACTTTTTACGAACATCAGGCGTTCTAAGTTTAATACTGCTTGAGAATCCAAATTAATTGGGTTGGCTACACCACCGATGGCAAGGTTCTGAATGTGCGGTGATTTTCCGCCTAATAATGCGACGACGCGGTTTGCATCACGTTGACATTCTAATGCTTGTAAATAATGTGCCACAGCAATGAGGTTGACTTCAGGAGGTAATTTCATTGCTGGGTGGCCGAAATAACCGTTAGCAAAAATACCTAATTGCCCACTTTCTGCTAACTTCTTAATTTTATTTTGTACATTACGGAATTCATTGGCACTATTTAATGACCAAGTAGAAACGCCTTTTAGCATATCGCTGGCTTTTTCAGGATCTGCTTGTAGTGCTGAGGTAATATCCACCCAGTCCATTGCAGATAATTGATAGAAATGGACAATATGGTCATGCATACTGTGGGCAGATAAAATCATATTGCGAATATATTGTGCGTTTACTGGCACTTTAGCACCAATGGCATCTTCCACTGCACGCACACTCATAATGGCATGTACAGTGGTACATACACCACAAATACGCTGCATAATCATCCAAGCATCACGCGGATCTGCGCCTTTGACGATATTTTCCATCCCACGCCACATGGTGCCGCTTGACCATGCATTTGTTACGACGCCATTTTCAATTTCACAATCAATACGTAAATGCCCTTCAATACGCGTGATAGGATCAATAGTAATACGTTTTTTATCTGTCATAATCTTCTCCAATGTTGCCGCTATTGAGTAATAATTTGTTCGCTATGAGCGGCTTTATTCGCAATAATTTGATGTGATTTCTCGGTATTCGCTTCTTTTAATACAGGTAAAACAGGGAATAAGCGAATAATTAAAATATAGGCACAAACCTCAATGGATACGAAGCCAATTGAAATTAATAATTCCTCGGCGGAAGGGAAATATTGGTAACCATTGCCCGGATTGTACATAATCAAAGAATAATTCATGCGCCATAGGGCTGCACCTAATAACATGCTGAGTGCTGAAATAAATAACCAGCGGCTATCAGAACGTTTTTCCCCAAGGAATAAAGTGAGCAATGGCAAGGTCATTAACCAGATTTCAGCCCAAAACATCCAAGCTTCAAAAGTATGTAATTTATCCCAACCCACCACATAATGAAGCTTATCGTTGTAAATAAGTTCGCCAAAGCGACAGGCTAAAAAGATGAAAATTAGCACCGCGGTTGTTTGCGCCAGTTTTGTAAAGAGATGGCGCTCATCTGGTGTTTTACCTGCTAGTCCTGCTTTCACTAATGAACCTTCAAAAATCACGATAGAAAAGCCCATAATAAAGGCGGTAAGCAGGGATAAAATCGGCAACATTTCATAGCCTTGCCAAACAGGATGAACTTTATGGCCCGCAACTATCATTAATGAACCCATTGATGATTGGTGCATCATTGGGAGTAGCGCCCCTAAAGCAATGACAAAGAACATGATTTTGTTAAGCTTTTCAAATAATTTTTTGAAACCGAAATAGCCTAACCATACAGGTGCAAACTCCAAAGTGACTACAAAAATATAAATAGTCATACAAACTGCGGTCTCAAATAACACAGAATTTGTATTGAACTGACCTGGTAGGAAGAAGTAAGGCAAATGCCAGTAACGCCCCATATCAATAGTGATTGACAGTCCACCTAAAGAGTAACCGAATAGACTAGCTAGCAAAGCAGGACGCACAAGCGGGTGATATTTTCCATGATTAAACACGTAAACCGTCCATGCCAATGCCCAACCACCACAAGCAAATCCCGTACCAACCAAGAGGTCAAAGGCAATCCAAATACCCCAAGGGTAGCCGCCATTTAGCGCTGTTACGGAACCAATCCCTAAAAATAGACGTTTTGCAATTAATAGCAGGCAAATAATAGCAAGGGGTGCGAAAAATAAAATTGGGGCGGAAATGAGCTTGCCACCAATAGGACGAATTTTACCCATGATGTTTTTCCTCCTCTTTATCCATTGCTTCTTGCATTTCTTTACGAGCAATCTTCATTTCAGCTAATTTTGCTTTAATTTTATCGCCATGCATATTGCGGAAAGTCATAACGGACAGCCCAGCTAATGCGACAAGTGGTAATGCCATACCGCGATATAAGAAATGTTGTAAATGTGCGGCTCTTGAACCTGTTGAATGTTCATCAAGCGCGGGTAAGCCTAAATTTTCGGTAGGTACACCACTAATCACTAACACTTGCGTACCGCCCGCTTCTTCCTCACCATAAACATGGTTATAGTAACGAGGTACAGTTGCTCGATAATGGTCTTTACTATCAATGCTTTGTCGCGGGTAATTGTATTCGGTACCATACAACAAATTGAGACGTTTTCTGGCTTCTTTGAGCAATTCATCTCGTGGACCAAAAATAATGGCGCCTGTTGGGCAAACATGACAACAACCCGGTAGTTCGCCTTTATCAATGCGTTCTAGGCCTTTTTGATTGCATAATTCACATTTGGTAATTTCGCCAAATGGATTGTCATATTCATATTTTGGTACATCAAACGGGCAAGCCACCATGCAATAGCGACAACCCGTACAAATATCGGGATCGTAATTGACAATACCTGTTTTCGGATGTTTGGTTAACGCTTGCACCGGACAAACGGTGACACAGTTTGGATCAACACAGTGCATACATTGTTTTTTCACATAAGCATAGCCGTTGTTGACCTGATCTTTTCGCGTGCCTTCGCCATCTGACCAAACTTGAATAACATTGCGCGTATATGGCGATAACTTATCGTTATTAGACCAAGTTTGTTCGCCTTTAGGATTAATTGTGGTTTTGTTGATTTGCTGACATTCCGTCACACAAGCCTGACAACCGACGCAAAGTGTTGAATCATACAACATACCTAATGCATCGGGACTAACTTCCGCTTTATCGCTCGCTTGAGCAGCGCGGATTGGTACAGTGGATAATGCGCCACTTAATAAGCTTGCTTTTATAAAATTACGTCTATCCATCATTCTTTCCTATGCGTTATGAGTGCATATTTGCATCGTTGGATTTCGTTTTTTCACTAATATTTTTTTGCGCTTTACGTTGCACTGTTAATTCTTTTAGTGTCACAACGCTTACGCCAGCTAAGATTGCTGCAGCTCCACCAAGTAAAGCGATTGCGGTAGGTGAAGCATTGTCGCCTTCTGTATTGGCAACATCAGGTTTATTCACTCTTGGTGTTGGATTTTCAACGGAAGCCAATTGAAAGATACCTTTGGTAAAACCAATGCCTTTGTCATTACAACCGTAGCAAGGATGACCAATGCCCACAGGCCAGTTATTACCGCCCACATCACAAAATTCGAGGGTTGAGCAATTACCATAGGTTTCAGGTCCTTTACATCCAAGATGATATAAACACCAACCTAAACGATGTCCTTCATCGCCAAATTCTTTCGCAAAACGACCTGCGTCAAAGTGCGGTCTGCGGTAGCAGTTTTCGTGAATTAAGCGATCATAAGCAAATAATGGACGATTTAATTTATCCATTGCAGGTAATTTTTTGTAAGTAATAATGTAGGCGACGGTTGCTAAGAAATTATGTGGATTTGGCGGGCAACCTGGGATATTGATCACTTGTTTACCCGGTAAAACATCCTGTAAACTCACCGCACCTGTTGGATTTCCACCACTAGAAGGCACGCCTCCCCAAGCAGAACAGGAACCGATAGCAATAATTGCCGCAGCATCTTCTGCAGCCTCTTTAATGTGTTCCACAATAGGTTTGCCAGCGACCATACAATAAACACCGCCATCTTTAATTGGAATGGAACCGTCCACAACGAGCACATATTTGCCTTTGTATTTGTGCATCGCGTTATGTTTATTTTCTTCTGCTTGATCGCCGAAAGCAGCAGAAAGCGCTTCATGATATTCTAAGGAAATTAAATCTAAAATGAGGTTTTCTACTGTGGGATGGGTTGCCCGCAATAGTGATTCTGTACAACCTGTACATTCTTGTGCGCCAATCCAAATAACAGGCGGACGTTGTGGATTTGTTAAGGCTTCCGTCATTTCTGCGCCCGCTTTTGAGCTTAGCCCCATTGTTGCTGCAATCGCAGTACAGGCTTTCATAAAATCTCGACGGGAAACATCATTGAATACGGAAAGTAAGCCGTCATCTCGTTGCATAATATACACTCCAATTTCACGCATTATCTGTATGGTTATTGCGTATAATAGCAATTTACCCACATAAAAAATGTGACTTTGATCAAAAATTAACAAAAATTTTACAAATTAACTCTTTATGAGTAGATCGAGAAAAATACCTTAACGACTGCTTTTTATGATAGAATTTGCGCCAATTTTTACAGGGATAAATTGACATGCAAGCCTTACCGATAGAACAATATTCAGCGCTTCTCGACAAAAAACGCGAAAAATTAACCGCACTTTTAGTGCCTTTTTCCGCGCCTGAACTCAATGTGTATGATTCGCCAACTTCGCATTTCCGTATGCGTGCGGAATTTCGTGTTTGGCACGATCAGGGCGATCTTTACCATATTATGTTCGATCAAGAGAGCAAAAAACGCTATCGTGTGGATAGCTTTCCCATTGCGAGTCAACTGATTAATCGCATGATGCAATGCTTGATTCCTTTGTTGAAAGAGCAAGACATTCTATGTCGTAAATTGTTCCAAATTGATTATTTAAGCACCTTAAGCGATCAAATTGTGGTGAGTTTGCTTTACCACAAAACGCTAACAGAAGAGTGGCAACAAGCGGCGCAAGCATTAAAAGTGCGGTTAGAAAATTTAGGTTTTCAAGTGCAATTAATTGGACGCGCCACTAAACAGAAAATTTGTTTGGATCGGGATTATGTGGACGAAATCCTCTCTGTAAATGGTCAACAATATATTTACCGCCAAATTGAAAACAGTTTTACCCAGCCTAATGCGATGGTGAACAGTAAAATGTTGCAATGGGCAATTGAATGTACAAAAAATAGTCAGGGTGATTTATTAGAACTGTATTGTGGTAACGGCAATTTTTCTATCGCCTTAGCACAAAATTTCCGCAAAGTGCTGGCGACGGAAATTGCAAAACCCTCTGTGCAAGCGGCACAATTTAATATTGAAGTGAATAAAATCGATAATTTGCAAATTATTCGGATGTCAGTGGAAGAATTCACACAAGCAATGAATGGCGTTCGTGCTTTTAATCGTCTAAAAGGCATTGATTTAGCGGATTATCAATGTAACACGATTTTTGTTGATCCACCGCGCGCAGGTTTGGATGCGGAAACCATCAAATTAGTACAACAGTATCAACGCATTTTATACATTTCGTGCAATCCTTATACGCTCTGTGAGAATTTGCAAACCCTTTGTCAAACTCACCGCATTGAACGTGCGGCGTTGTTCGACCAATTCCCTTATACCGAACATATGGAAGCAGGTGTTTGGTTGGTACGAAAATCATGAATATTCAATTGCTTTGCGAAACAGAAAATAGCGAAAAATTCACCGCACTTTGTCAGCAACAAGGGGTAATTCATGATCCCAATAGCATAATAGCCTTGGTGCAAGCGAGAATGGATGAGGATTATCGCCTTGAATTACGTAAATTGGATGAACCTAAATTGGGTGCGGTATTTGTTGATTTTATCGGCGGAACTATGGCACATCGCCGTAAATTTGGTGGTGGACGAGGCGAAGCTATCGCCAAAGCTGTTGGGGTTAAAGGCAATGAATTGCCAACAGTGATTGATGCCACAGCGGGATTAGGGCGCGATGCTTTTGTGTTGGCTGCCATTGGTTGCCAAGTAAAATTAGTCGAACGCCACCCCGTTGTTCGCTTATTGTTGCAAGATGGTTTAAGACGAGCCTATGCGGATGCAGAAATTGGTGCCATGTTACAACAAAATTTGCAATTATTGACCGCAACACATATCGAACAATTAAATCCAACCCAAGATTTTGCTGACGTGGTTTATCTCGATCCCATGTACCCACACAAGCAAAAATCGGCATTAGTCAAAAAAGAAATGCGCGTGTTTCAACATTTGGTAGGTGCTGATTTAGACGCAGATAGCTTGCTTGCCCCTGCGTTACAACTAGCTAAAAAACGCGTAGTGGTGAAGCGCCCCGATTACGCCGAATTTCTTGCTCAAAAGCCACCGCACTTTAGCCGAGAAACCAAAAATCATCGTTTTGACATTTATTCGACTTGCGCAGGGTAAAAAGATTGCTATTCACTGAGATTTAAACTGAAAGTGCGGTAAAAAATACCGCACTTTTTTGTTATAATCCGCTCCATATTTGTTATTCAATAGAGCCGTTTTTTATGCAAAATTTCGAAAATCATACGCCGATGATGCGACAATATTTGACTTTAAAAGCAGAGAATCCAGATATTCTACTGTTTTATCGCATGGGCGATTTTTATGAGCTGTTTTATGATGATGCAAAGAAAGCGGCAGCGTTGTTGGATATTTCGTTGACGAAGCGCGGTGCTTCTGCGGGCGAGCCAATTCCCATGGCGGGTGTGCCTTATCATGCGGTAGAAGGCTACTTGGCGAAATTAGTTCAGTTGGGCGAAAGCGTGGCGATTTGTGAGCAAATTGGTGATCCTGCTTTGGCAAAAGGTCAACCTGTTGAGCGTAAAATTGTGCGCATTGTGACACCGGGCACAGTGAGCGACGAAAGTTTATTGTCGGAACGCGTGGATAATTTGATTGTTGCTCTTTATCAAGAAAAAGCGCGTTTTGGCTTGGCAATTTTGGATATGACCTCGGGACGTTTTCAAATTAGCGAGTTGGATAGCAAAGAAAACGTTAAAACGGAATTACAGCGTTTATCGCCAGTAGAATTGTTGTATTGCGAAGATTTTGCGGAAATGCAACTGATTGAAAATGCAAAAGGTTTACGTCGTCGTCCTATTTGGGAATTTGAATTAGGCACTGCTGTGCAATTATTAAATCGTCAATTTGGCACGCAAAGTTTAGCGGCTTTTGGCGTTGAAAAAGCAATTTTAGGGCTTTGTGCCGCAGGTTGTTTGTTGCAATATGCGAAAGAAACGCAGCGTACCGCATTGCCTCATATTCAAAGCATAAGTTTAGTCAAAGATAACGAGCATATTCAGTTAGATTCCGCCACTAGACGCAATTTGGAATTGACCACAAACCTTGCGGGTGGCACAGAAAATACCTTGGCTTCGGTGTTAGATAAATGCGTCACGCCAATGGGAAGTCGTTTATTAAAACGTTGGTTACATCAACCCATTCGCCAAATTGATAAGTTGCAGCAACGTCATAGTTACATTGAAGAAATCCTCAATTTAGATTTAGTGAACGAATTGCAAACTTGCCTAAGACAAGTGGGCGATATGGAACGTATTTTGGCGCGAGTAGCGTTGCGTACGGCACGACCACGAGATCTGACACGTTTAAGAACAGCCTTAGAGCAACTGCCTGAAATTAACCAATTACTCAAAACTTCGCCGAAATTCACCGCACTTTCGCGATCAATTCATGAATTTCCGCAATTATTAGATCTATTGCAACGTGCCATTATTGAATCACCGCCTTTGCTCATTCGTGATGGTGGTGTAATTGCGCAAGGCTATCATGCAGAATTGGATGAATGGCGCAGTTTGGCTGAGGGTGCAACGCAATATTTGGAAGAACTTGAACGTCGTGAACGTGAAACCACAGGCATTGATACGTTGAAAGTGGGCTTTAACGCGGTGCATGGTTATTACATTCAGATTAGCCAAGGACAAGCACACAAAGCACCAATGCATTATGTGCGCCGACAAACCTTGAAAAATGCGGAACGTTACATTATTCCTGAGCTGAAAACCTATGAAGACAAGGTGCTGAAAGCCAAAGGAGCGAGTTTAGCATTAGAAAAACAGCTTTATGACGAAATTTTTGAGCAAATTCTACCGCACTTAGCACAACTTCAATTAACCAGCTTAACCTTAGCAGGTCTTGATGTGATGACCAATTTAGCTGAACGAGCTGATAGTTTGCATTATGTGCGTCCACAATTTAGCGATAAGATTGGCATTCAAATTGAAAATGGTCGCCATCCCGTTGTGGAGCAAGTGTTGAAAGAGCCTTTTATTGCTAACCCATTAACCTTAAATCAACAGCAACATTTGTTGATTATTACGGGGCCAAATATGGGCGGTAAAAGCACCTATATGCGCCAAACCGCGTTGATAACCTTAATGGCTTATATGGGCAGTTTTGTGCCTGCGGATAGTGCGGTGATTGGTCCTATTGATCGTATTTTTACTCGTATCGGTGCGAGCGATGATTTGGCTTCGGGACGCTCAACCTTTATGGTGGAAATGACGGAAATGGCAAATATTCTTCATCAAGCCAGTGCGCAAAGTCTGGTGCTAATTGACGAAATTGGGCGTGGCACTTCCACTTACGATGGTTTATCTTTAGCTTGGGCTTGTGCGGAATGGTTAGCGAAAAAAATAAAATCTCTCACTTTGTTTGCTACCCATTATTTTGAATTAACAGTATTGCCAGAACAAATCGATGGCATTGCTAATGTGCATTTAGATGCCTTAGAGCATAACGGTAGTATTGCTTTTATGCATTCTGTTCAAGCGGGCGCTGCCAGTAAAAGTTATGGACTTGCGGTTGCGGCTTTGGCGGGCGTGCCACAAAATGTGATTAAGTTAGCAAAACAAAAACTCGCACAGTTGGAGAAACTATCAACGCAAAGTGCGGTGAAAAAACAACAAGATTTTACACCGCACTTACAAGGTGAATTAGCTTTAATGGATGAAAGTGCATATCCGCAACAAGTGCTGCAAATGCTAGACGAATTGGATCCTGATGAACTCAGTCCAAAACAAGCATTGGCTTATTTATATCAACTCAAGAGTTGTTATCAGGAAAATAAATAAACTCTGAGTATAAGGACGTTTGAAGGCGTCCTTTATTCATTGACTTCCATTAAAAAACCGCCACTCTGATGTTGCCACAGTTTTGCGTATAAACCATTTTGGGCGAGTAATTCATTGTGTGTGCCTTGTTCGACAATTTTGCCTTCATCAATCACAATTAATCGATCCATTGCAGCAATGGTGGATAGACGGTGGGCAATGGCGATAACGGTTTTGTTTTCCATCATTTTATCGAGGCTTTGTTGAATTGCCGCTTCCACTTCGCTATCCAATGCGCTAGTGGCTTCATCTAATAATAAAATTGGTGCATCTTTGAGCATAACACGCGCAATAGCGATACGTTGGCGTTGACCACCTGAGAGTTTGACACCTCGTTCGCCTACATAAGCATCATAGCCTGTGCGTCCACGAGCATCACTAAGTAGAGGAATAAAATCCGCAGCTTCAGCCCGTTGAGCTGCATTTAGCATATCTTGTTCACTAGCGTTTGGGCGACCATAAATAATGTTTTCGCGTACAGAACGATGTAATAATGAGGTATCCTGTGTCACTAATCCAATTTGGCTGCGTAAACTTTCTTGTTGCACATCCACAATATTTTGTCCGTCAATGGTAATGCTACCTGATTGTGCTTCATAAAAACGCAATAAAAGATTAACGATAGTGGATTTACCAGCACCAGAACGACCAATTAAACCTACTTTTTCGCCTGCTTTAATGTGAAGATTAAAATCTGTTAATACGGTTTTTTCTTTGGCATAAGCAAAGCCAACATTATTAAAACAGATTTCACCTTTCGTGACTTGTAAGGCTGAGGCGTTGTTTTTATCTACGATGGTATGTGGCTTAGACAGCGTGTGCATGCCGTCATTTACGGTGCCGATATTTTCAAATAAGCGGGCGGATTCCCACATAATCCAATGCGATAATCCATTAATGCGTAATGCCATGGCAACTGAAGTGGCAATGGCTCCCACACCAACCACGCCTTGTTGCCATAAAATCATACCTAAAACAGCAGAGCCTAAGGTTAGCAAAATATTATTGGCGTAGGTTAGCGTGTCTAATAAAGTCGCCAAGCGCATTTGATCATGTACGGTAAGCATAAATTCTTGCATGGAATGTTTGGCATAAGCCGCTTCTCTTGCACCATGAGAGAATAATTTAACCGTAGCAATATTGGCATAAGCGTCAGTGACGCGTCCTGTCATTAAGGAGCGGGCATCAGCTTGGCGTTCAGCACTTTTGGCTAATTTAGGAATGATGTAATACAAAATAATGCTAAAGGCAATTGCCCATAGAATAAAAGGCAATAGCAGCCAACTATCAAAGGCAATGAGCACCACGCCTGAGGTAATAAAGTACACGCTAACATACACCACCATATTAGCAACAGTCAGCACAGTATCTCTTACCGCAAGGGCGGTTTGCATCACTTTTGCCGATACGCGCCCCGCGAACTCATCTTGATAAAAACTAAGGCTTTGTCCTAGCATCAGGCGGTGAAAATTCCAGCGTAATCGCATAGGAAAAACACCTTGTAAGCTTTGTAAGCGAACTAGTGACGTGAGGAAAGTTAAGCCAATGCTTAAAATCAGCACCACAAACATGGTGATGAGTGGCAAACCTTTTTCTGCCCATAGCGTTGTAGGTGAATACTGACCTAACCAATCAACAATTTTGCCCATAAATTGAAACATAAGGGCTTCGACAATTCCGGTACAAAGAGTGAGAAAGGCGAATAATGCAATCCAAGCTTTTGTGCCTTCTAAGTTTGACCAAATAAATTGTAGCAATCCAGCTTTGGGCGTTTGAGGTGGTGCATCTGGATAGGCATTAATGCGATTTTCAAACCACGTAAAAATTTTATTTAACATACTGAGATAAAAGAAAAGGCGACATGGGTCGTTGTAGAAATAGACTTATTATAACTGAATTGTGTCAGTTTATATAGCCGAGCGATGCGAGCAAAACTTCGTAAAAATTAACCGCACTTTAATTGGAATAGGATAAAAAGAAAGGGCGCAGTGGTGCGCCCTGAGAGAATTATTCAACCGTTACCGCTTTAGCGAGGTTGCGTGGTTGATCCACGTCTGTTCCTTTGATTAAAGCAATATGATAAGAAAGCAATTGTAATGGTACCGTATAGAAGATTGGTGCTGTCACTTCGTCTACTTTTGGTAACACAATGGTTTTAAAGCCTGAACTCTCTTCAAAGCCAGCTTCATGATCCGCCAATACATATAATTGACCGCCACGCGCGCGTACTTCTTCAATATTAGATTTTACTTTTTCTAATAAGTCATTTTCTGGTGCCACAACAACAACTGGCATTTCGCTATCAATTAACGCCAGAGGACCATGTTTTAGTTCACCAGCTGCATAGGCTTCCGCATGAATATAGGAAATTTCTTTTAATTTCAATGCAGATTCCATTGCAATTGGATAATATTCACCACGACCTAAGAATAGGGTATGGTGTTTATCAGCAAAGTCTTCAGACAGTTTTTCAATTTGTTTATCTAAAACTAAAGCGCTTTCAATTTGTGCTGGTAAACGTTGCAGCGCTTGAACAATATGATGTTCTTGTTGTTCATTCACTTTGCCATTTAAACGGCCCAATGCCGCAGTCAATAATAATAAACAAGTCAACTGTGTTGTGAAGGCTTTGGTTGAAGCGACGCCAATTTCTACTCCGGCTTTTGTCATAAAGGCAAAGTCAGATTCTCGCACTAGCGAAGAACTTGCTACATTACAAATCGTCATTGCCGCCATATAACCAGATTCTTTCGCTAAGCGAAGTGCGGCTAACGTATCGGCTGTTTCACCTGATTGTGAAAGCGTAATTAACAAGCTATTTGGGCGAGTAACAAATTTACGATAGCGGAATTCGGAAGCGATTTCCACATCACAACTCACACCTGCAATGGCTTCAAACCAATAGCGAGCCACCATGCCTGCATTGTATGAAGTACCACAAGCAACAATTTGTACATGTTGGGTTTTGGATAAAATTTCCATTGCATTCGGTGCAATGGCTTCAATATGCACTTTACCATCTTTAATGCGACCGTCTAAGGTATTCATAATCGCAACCGGCTGTTCAAAAATCTCTTTTTGCATATAGTGGCGATATGGGCCTTTATCTGCTGCATCAGATTCAAAATTGCCTTCGTGGATTTCACGTTCTACTTGTTGACCTGAGCGATCGTAGATATTCACTTGAGTGCGCGTAATTTCCGCTACATCACCTTCTTCTAAATAAGCAAAACGGCGCGTTACACTTAATAAGGCAAGTGGATCTGAAGCTAAAAAGTTTTCGCCGATACCATAACCGATAACCAATGGCGAACCTGAACGTGCAACAATTAAATGTTCCGGCTCTTCTTCATTTAATACAACTGTACCATAGGCTCCACGTAATTGTTTGACAGCTTTTTGTACTGCTTCTAATAAGGAATTAGAACTGCGTAGTTCCCATTCCACTAAATGAGCGATAACTTCTGTATCTGTTTGTGATTGGAACACATAACCACGTTGTTGTAATTCGGCTTTTAATACTTCATAGTTTTCAATAATACCATTGTGTACCACAGCGATTTTGCCTGAACGATGCGGATGAGCATTGGTTTCTGAAGGCTCGCCATGAGTTGCCCAGCGGGTATGCGCAATACCGGTTCCACCTGGAAGAAAATTCTCTTCTAATGCATCATCTAATGCTTTGACTTTGCCTACGCGGCGTAAAACCGCCATTTTTTTATCTTGACCAAGCAAAGCAACGCCCGCAGAGTCATAACCACGATATTCTAAACGATGTAAACCGTCTACTAAGATTGGTGCTACATCACGTTGTGCTACTGCACCGACAATTCCACACATAAGTTTTCCTTTTTTAAATTAAGGGCAATGCCCATTTATTAAATTTATTTAGCAATAATCACTTTCACATGATGTTGTTCAATGATTGCTTTATCCTGTACTGACAATAAATCGTCTGTAATTAGTACGTCAATTTGTTCCCAGCCCAACTCTAAATTCGGGATTTTTCGACCAATTTTTTGGCTTTCAATCATAACGATAACTTCTCGTGCCACTTCCGCCATCACTTGACTTAAACCCACTAATTCATTGAAGGTTGTTGTTCCTCGTTCCAAGTCCAAGCCATCTGCACCGATAAATAACTGATCAAAATCGTAAGAGCGTAACACTTGTTCTGCCACTTTTCCTTGGAAGGATTCTGAACGCGTATCCCAAGTGCCACCAGTCATTAATAATGTAGGCTCATTTTCCAAAGCGTGTAATTCAGTTGCTACCGACATAGAATTGGTCATGACCACCAATCCCTGTTTACCTTCTAGTTGTTTAATGAGCGATTTGGTTGTGCTACCACTATCCACAATAATGCGGTGATGATCTTTAATGCATTGCGCCGCTGCTTTTGCAATGGCAATCTTTCGTTTCGAAACTTCAGCATCTTGTTCATCCTCAATAAAATCTTTCGGCATAAGAATGGCTCCGCCGTAACGACGCAGTAGAAACCCATTATTTTCTAGGGCGGTCAGATCTTTACGAATAGTGACTTCTGATGTTTCAAAAAGCTGGACTAATTGTTCTACGCTCACTTCACCTTGCTGTTGTAATAACTGCATAATATGGTGGCGACGTTGTTGCGTGTTACGATGACTTAAGTTTCGTTTCATTAATAAAATATGCCAATTTTGTTTTGAAGCGAAATTATATAGAGAAAAATGATAATGTAAATAGCAATGAAAGAAATTTTAGCAATAAAAAACCCTACCATGAGGTAGGGTTGGATATTAGATGAGAAATAAATTAACCATTTACTTCGTCTTTTAATGCTTTACCTGCAACGAACGCTGGTACTTTTGATGCTGGGATTTTGATTTCCGCACCAGTTTGTGGGTTACGACCTGTACGTGCTTTACGCTCGCTCACTTTGAATGTACCAAAGCCGATTAATTGCACAGGTTCGCCAGATTTTAAGCTAGAGGTAATTGCACCTAAAGTTGCTTCTAATGCTGCTTTTGCATCTTTTTTGGTTAAATTTGCAGCAGTTGCAATAGCATCAATTAAATCCGTTTTGTTCATATGAAATACCTTAAATTTTGTTCTATATAACGTTATTGGAGGGGTAAAGCAAAATTTGTTTTACCTTGATAATTTATATCTGCTGAATCAGCCTCATTAGCTTAAGCGAAGTATGGCTAAAATCAAAGCATTATTTTGTAAATTTTGTTAAAGATCACAATTATTTTTGGATTTCTACACCAATATTTGAAATTCCATTGCTGCGAAGTTCATTTTTGAGATCCAAAATGAGATCTACATCACGTTCTTCTTGTTCTTTAAGAAGGCGATAAATTTGCCATTGCACATCCAATTCTTCTTCAATTTCTACCGCACTTTTTAGCTCGGACTCGGATAAACTTTTGTCTTGCTGTGTTTCCAACATAGTGGCAATAGTTTGTAATGAAAGTTGGCTGAGTTTAATCGCTTGTTCTAAAGTCGATCCTGCAATAACGCTATGCAATAATTCGGAAAGTGCTTCGCAAGCGTCCAATGCTGGAACTACGCCAAAAAAATCGTAATCATTGACATCAGGAATAATACTTTCTAGCTTTTCTAACTGATTCTCAAAATTAATTTTTGCGCCCTTGACAGTGAGATGCTCCCACACTAAGTTCAAAATATTTTGATAAACTTTAGCGAAGTCTTCTTGTTCAGTTACTTGGCAGAACAGATGATAATTGGGATACATCCGCTCACATAAGCACGCCATAAAAGTGAGATTTTGCCAAGTTTCAAAACGTTCAAGCCGTTTATGTATTGGATTACGCATTTTGTTCTCCAAATTTATTTGTGGTAAGGTTTTGACCATTCGTGAATGGCATCAACGAAGATTTTTGGATTTTCTACTGGCACATCTAAATGAATGCCATGACCTAGATTAAATACATGACCCGAACCCTGTCCAAAGTCAGCCAAAATAGACCGCACTTCTTGTTCAATGCGTTCAGCGCTGCCATATAAAACTGAAGGATCCATGTTGCCTTGTAAAGCGACTTTATGACCAATGCGCGCTTTCGCATCCGCAATATTCACAGTCCAATCTAAACCAACCGCATCACAACCAGTGTTTGCAATCTGTTCTAACCATAAGCCACCGCCTTTAGTAAACAGGGTGACTGGTACTTTTCTGCCTTCGTTTTCACGAATTAAGCCATCGACGATTTTGTGCATATATTGTAATGAGAAATCAATATAGTCACGATGTGCCAACACGCCGCCCCAAGTGTCGAAAATCATAACCGCTTGTGCACCGGCTTTGATTTGTGCGTTTAAATAAAGGATGACTGCGTCGGCAACTTTATCTAATAGTTGATATAAAAGTTGCGGATCGGCGTACATCATTTTCTTGATTTTCGTGAAGGCTTTGCTTGAACCACCTTCAACCATATAAGTGGCAAGTGTCCAAGGACTGCCAGAAAAACCAATGAGTGGCACTTCGCCTTTTAATTCTCTGCGAATGGTTCGCACAGCATTCATGACATATTGTAGTTCGCCTTCAGGATCAGGAATTGGAAGGTTTTTCACATCTAATACGTTTTCAATAGGTTTAGCAAATTTTGGCCCTTCGCCTGCACCAAAACTTAATCCTAATCCCATGGCATCAGGAATGGTTAAAATATCAGAAAAGAGAATTGCCGCATCAAGATCGTAACGACGTAGTGGTTGTAAGGTGACCTCACAAGCTAACTCTGCGTTACGACAAAGGGACATAAAATCGCCCGCTTGTGCGCGAGTTGCTTTGTATTCCGGCAAATAACGCCCAGCTTGACGCATCATCCATACTGGCGTGTAATCCACTGGTTCACGCAATAAAGCACGCAAATAACGATCGTTTTTTAACATTGTCATGAGCAAAGTTCCTTGTAAAATTTGAATGAAAATAACCGCACTTTGCGGAAAAGTGCGGTCATTATAAAGGGAATTTTTAAATTTGACGATCTTATTATTGCGTTTTTGTCCGTTGCCAAAGTTCTGCATATTTTACAAAAGTCGAATGTGCAGAAAGGACTGCCAATAAAAAGCCTTGTTTGCCGTCTAAAAAGCCTGCTTTAAATAAATACATTTTCACAAAGCAAGCTAACGCATGAGAAACACCATCGAATAAACTGGCTGTTTTGCCTTTGTTTTGACGTTGTTCCGCCCAAGCTTTTGCGTAATTAGCGGATTTGATTAAATAATGATGAACGCTTTTGTAAGTGAAATGTAATAAGTCGCCTTTGAGTTTCTCTACTTTAGCGTTGTCGGGATAATGCACCCGTTCATGCACTAATTCATCGCCATATTGAGCAAAATGGGTAGGATATAAACGCACCACATAATCGGGATACCAACCTGAATGGCGAATTTCACGTCCAAATACAGAACTTAAACGAGGGAGTCTAAATACGGTATCTGAGGCATTTTTTGCCACAGCGACTTGAATGGATTGACGTAAATCGTCAGTGACACGTTCATCTGCATCTAACCAAAGAACATAATCGCTGGTGACATATTGCTGTGCTAATTGACGTTGTTTGCCGAATCCCTGCCAATCTGTATTTTGGTAGAATTTCGCACCATAATCACGCGCAATTTGTTCAGTATTATCAGTGCTTCCGCTATCAAGGATAATAATTTCATCCACCCAATCTTTCACTGTATCTAAACACAAAGCAAGATCTTGGCTTTCATTTTTGACAATCATAGCGACACTGAGTGTTGGCATAGTTATATCCTTAAATCATGAAAAATTTTTAGTATTCTAACCGCACTTTCTAGCAAAACCAACTAAATCTCGTTATAATCCATGTGTTTATTAACTGTTCTTATAAGAAGGAAGCCAAAATGGGTTTAGAAAGCGTACCAGCAGGTAAAGAATTACCAGATGATATTTATGTTGTGATTGAAATTCCAGCGAATTCAGATCCAATTAAATATGAAGTAGATAAAGAAACCGGTACATTATTTGTTGACCGTTTCATGGCAACAGCAATGTTCTATCCAGCCAACTATGGTTATGTCAATAACACCTTATCATCAGATGGCGATCCTGTGGATGTATTGGTGCCAACACCATATCCATTACAACCAGGTTCAGTGATCCGTTGCCGTCCAGTTGGCGTATTAAAAATGACAGACGAAGCGGGTGGTGATGCAAAAGTTATCGCTGTACCACATACAAAATTAAGCAAAGAATATGATCACATTAAAGATGTGAACGATCTTCCAGCTTTATTAAAAGCACAAATCCAACACTTCTTCGAAAGCTATAAAGCATTAGAAGCAGGTAAATGGGTGAAAGTTGAAGGATGGGGCGATGTGAATGAAGCACGTCAAGAAATCCTCGAATCTTTCGAACGCGCTAAGAAATAATTAATTGATAATATACCGCTTTGCGCCAACAAAGCGGTATTTTTTTACTTAGGAAATCGTTATGTTAAGCGTAAATAAAAAATTTGTCGTTGTTGCTTTAGGCAGTGCTGTATTAACAGGTTGTGCCACAACAGCGGAAATTAACCGAGAGTCTGAAGGTCAATATGCGCAAGTATTGGCAGAAGCTAGAGCAAAAGGCGTATTAGATACTAGCTCTACCACATCAAAACGTATTCAAAATGTATTCCATCAAATGGTGCCTTATGCAAGGCAAGAAAACCAAACTGGTGTGAAATTTAACTGGCAAATTGCAGTTGTTAAAAGTAAAGAACTGAATGCTTGGGCAATGCCAGGCGGTAAAATGATGTTCTATACTGGATTAGTGGATAATTTAAAACTGAATGATGAAGAAATTGCTACTGTAATGGGGCATGAAATGGCGCATGCGTTAAAAGAGCATGGCAAGTCTTCTCGTAATGTGGGTGTTGCAACGACCATTTTTGGTACTGTTCTTGATATTGGTGCTTCTATTGCTTTAGGTGCTGATGCGAGCGGATTGGGTAGTGGCGCAGTGGATTTAATTGCTTCCAAACCTTATTCTCGTAGTAATGAAACAGAAGCGGATGAAGTAGGTTTAATGCTGATGGCTAAATCTGGATATAATCCACAAGCTGCCCCGGGATTATGGCAAAAAATGAAACAAGCGGGTGGTGGCGAAAGTGGATTAGCCAACTTGTTCTCAACGCACCCAAGTGATAATGCGCGTCAAGCAAACTTACAACGTTTATTACCAGAAGCGATGAAGTTGTATAAACCTCGTTAGTTATAAAAAAGTGCGGTGGAATTTTTGATAATTTATGAATGCCACACAAAAGAAGAAATAATAAAAAGGGTGTTTTCATACCCCCTTTTTTATCATCTCGTGATTTAAATTAATTGCTTATTGCCGCAATCGGTGATAATAAAATCGCTAATCCAACTAAAGCCACATCGCCCACCAACATTGCAGGAGTTGCTACTACTTTTGCCACAAACCCTACAGGATCAGTTATTTTGGTTGATGTTTTTTCGGTTTTAATATGAATTGGCAATGGGGTTTCAAATTGGTAATTTCTCGCTACATCATTAGCTTTAAGGTACATCTCACCAGTTAAACGGTAACCCTTGTTATACAGTTTTGGGTTTTGTTTTGTAGGATTAAATCCCAGATTTTCTAAAATCGCCTTTTCTTTACTGTTTTGAGGTTCGTAATATAAAGTAAAGTTGGAATAAAATGATTTTGCATTTTCACTTAACACCACATTAAATGGCTGATTTTGTGCAGTTGAAAAGGCTTTGGGTAATTTCGTGTTTAGCACCTTAAACAATTCAGCACTTTCCTCAGGATTAATGAAATACCAATAGGTATCTCCCATCATCACTAATTGCTGATTCGTTTTCGTTTGCCCAAAGGCGCGTACGTTGTCTTTAGCAAAGTCTTCTCTTTTTACCGTTTCTTCCGTTACGGGATCATAATCCCATAGTAACATCGTGCAACCAGAGAGGATAACACTTAAACCAATCACACCTAATTTGATTAGTTTTTTCATATCAACCTCCAATCTTTATTTTACAAATTCACTAAAGGTAAGCTCGTAATCATCGCCATCTCGGCTATATTTTAAGTAACGAGGGAATTTCTCGCCAGCGTATTTTTTTACCGTAATATCTTTATCGCCGGTATGGAATGTATAAGTAATTTCAGTTGCGCTTGTTGCTTTATCTAATTTCACATTGCGTTCGCTTTTTTTCACAAACACATTATTCATTGGATAGAGTTTTTTGCCATTAGTGGTAATGAAATTGACTGGCAATTTATCGTAATAACTTAACTGAAATGCCATGGTAAATAAATCATAGGTTGGCACATCAATAGCTTCGGTTTTTAAGCCACTTTTAAGTTTGCCATATTCAATTTGTTTTCCATTAATTTTAGCTTGAGCATAAGTTTTGCCATTACGGGTATCTTTGTAATTGAGCATATGGAATTGGCGGTTGGCTTGGTTGCCTGATGAAATGAATTCGATTTTATAAAGTGGCACATTAATTTTGGCGTGAATGGTATATTGGCTACCAGTTTCATTAAAATTCACATAGGCCGGCATTAAGTAATTAGAACTGTATTTGATATTGTAGCTTTCTGCATAGCTCAAAGAGGCTGTTCCTAGCGCAAAAAGTGCGGTTAAAATTTTAATTGTTTTCATCTTCTTTCCCTAAAAATTAAGGCGTGCTTATCACACGCCTTAGTTAGACCATTATTTGCTTTGAAAGTTTATTTGGCAGCCACAAAACCAACCGCATCATAGACTTTCGCTAATGTTTTTGCTGCACGTTCGCGTGCTTTACGTGCGCCTTCCGCAGCAATACGATTCAGTAATGCTTCGTCATTGCGATAATGGTGGAAACGTTGTTGTAATTCTGTCAACATTTTCACCACTTCTTCAGCTACTGCACCTTTCAAATGACCATACATTTTGCCTTCAAATTCTGCTTCTAATGCTGAAATTGGCTTATCGCTGATCACAGAAAGGATTTCCAACAAGTTGGATACGCCTGCTTTATTTTCTACGTCATAGCGCACAACAGGTGGCTCGTCGCTATCCGTCATTGCACGTTTGATTTTTTTCTCAACGGATTTTGGATCTTCCAACAAGGTAATCACATTATTGCGGTTATCATCGGATTTCGACATTTTTTTCGTCGGCTCCTGTAACGCCATAATTTTAGCGCCTGCTTTTGGAATAAAAGCTTCTGGGATCACAAATTGATCTTCACCATAAAGCGCATTGAAACGATTAGCAATATCACGCGTAATTTCTAAATGTTGACGTTGATCTTCACCAACAGGCACTTGATGGGCTTGATAAAGCAAAATATCCGCTGCCATTAATACTGGATAAGTGAAAAGACCCACATTGATATTGTCCGCATGCTTACTAGATTTATCTTTAAATTGCGTCATGCGCCCCATTTCACCGAAATAGGTGTAGCAATTTAAAATCCAAGCTAATTGGCTATGCTCAGGCACATGAGATTGAATGAAAATGGTGCTTTTTTCTGGATCAATCCCGCAAGCTAAATAGAGTGCAAGTACATCTAATGTGGCTTTGCGTAAAGTTGCGGGATCTTGGCGGACAGTGATTGCATGTAAATCCACGATACAAAATAGACATTCGTAGTCATCTTGCATTTTTGTCCATTGGCGTAGTGCGCCAAGATAGTTACCAATAGTGAGTTCGCCAGAGGGCTGTACGCCACTTAATACAACAGGTTTTGTCATTTGCTTATCCTTGATAAAAGAGGTGTCGCGAGTACGCCTATAAAAAATGGAATTTTTCCACCGCAGTTTTATACAATAGTTAAAATATCGGCAAAGTCTGAGAATACCCAATCAGGCTTGCTCTCCGCAATAGGAATATTGTAGTTATAGCCATAGGTTAATCCGACCGCTGCACAGCCTGCAGAATGAGCCGCAATAATGTCATTGCGTGAGTCTCCCACAAAGAGTATTTGATGTGGGTACAGCCCAAATTTGCCACATAAATAATACAATGGAGCTGGATGAGGCTTAATCGCCGGTAAGGACTGTCCACCTAAGGTTTCACTAAATAAATGATCGATACCAAAGGCTTTCAACACAGGTTGAACATGTTGCGTTGGCTTGTTGGTCACCACTGCTAAGATAAAACCTTGCGCTTTCAACTGTTCCAGCGTGGATTTGACATTTGGGTATAACTGACTGACATTGCAAATATTTTCGCCATAATAAACATTAAAACGTTGTTTTAATTGTTGCGTTTGTTGTTCTGTCAGATTGATTTGAGATTGTTGGCTTGCCCAATTTAATGCACGACTAATCAGTACATCAGCGCCATTGCCAATCCAAGTCAAGACCAATTCTTCATCCGCTTGCGGTAAGCCGAATTCTGCTAAGGCAGAGTTAACGGATAAGGCTAAATCGGGCAGGCTGTTGACCAACGTCCCATCTAAATCAAAACCAATTAATTTAAATTGTGATGACATAGGTTTATTTTCTCACTGCAATAGCTTCAATTTCAACGCCAACATCTTTTGGTAAACGAGCTACTTCCACGCAAGAACGTGCGGGGAAATTTGGATGATTATTTTCTTTAAAGAAACGCTCATATTCCGCATTGACGGCAGCGAAATGGTTTAAATCTTTCACAAATACCGTTGTTTTTACGATATCACCCACAGTTAAACCGGCTTGTTCAATAATGGCTTTGACATTTTCCAATGATTGACGCGCTTGTGCAACGATATCCGCTGGCACTTCGCCTGTCGCAGGATTAACAGGGATTTGCCCTGAAGTGAGAACTAAATTGCCTAAATCAACTGCTTGTACATAAGGGCCAATTGCAGCAGGTGCGTTATCAGTATGAATAATTTTTGTCATAATCCTCTCCTTTTGTTATCACTAAATTGTTCTACATTCTACACAAAAATCCTTAAAAAAACACCGCACTTTTCCGCATTTGTCGGCGAATTTGCCCATATCAATGATGTTATCTTGTCCATTATTTATTATTAGTTGAAAATGTATTAACGAAATTTGCGTTTGCCATTTTTGTGGAACGCGTTAGAATGAAAATCGAAAATCTCAACATAAGAAAAAGGAAAAGAATATGGCAAAACAAATTGCAGTGCTAGTGGGTAGTAATAGCAAAACATCATTAAGTAAAATTGTTGTCAACCATTTAAAACAAATCGCACCAGAAAGTCTTCAATTAAATGTGATTGAAATTGCAGACTTACCTTTATATGATCGCGATTTAGATGAAAATAGCCCAGAACAATACAAGCGTTTCCGTTCTGAAATTGCGGCTTCTGATGGTGTGTTATTTGTTGCACCAGAACACAACAGTGGCGTACCAGCAATGATTAAAAATGCAATCGATGTTGGCTCTCGTCCAATGGGTTCAAGCTTATGGCCAGGTAAACCTGCAGGTATTGTTTCTTTAGGCGGTTCAGGCGGTATTCGCACTGCAGATCAATTACGCGTTATTGCTGCTGGTGGTTTTATCAATATGCCAACCCTTCCTTTTGCAGCTAATATCAGTGGCATTTTCAGTGGCGTATTTAATGAACAAGGCGAAATTGCTTCTGATTCAGTGAAACAATTATTAGAGAACTTTATTAAAGCTTACGCTGATTTCGTTCAAAAATTCTAAGTCAGCTAATTGATAAAAGTGCGGTGGAAAATCAATAAGTTTTCACCGCACTTTTTGTTTGAACCTTTGCAAAAAGAACACATTGCAATTAGATTAATTTTTAACTTGCGAGAGTTTTTCCTTTTCAGCTGCGAATTGTGCGCCTTTGGCGATCATGCGTAATTGTAAAACCACTCGTTCTTTTAATTCTGCTCGTTCTTTTTTATCCATATCCAGTGCTTTTGACATGGCATTAAATGTGAGGGTAACGCTAGCTTCCGCTTGTACATAGCCCACATGACGCGAGTAATTGAATTTATAGGCAATAAATTCGCCTAATTCATCGGTGAAATGTTTAATCTCGCGTGAAACTGCGGTGCGAAAAAGCAAAGATGTGCCAGAGCTTTCGCGTAATAATAGGCGAAAAACATTGGGGCTGTTTTCGATAAATTCAAAAAAGGTGTCAATGGACACTTCAATCACACTGCCTCCGTTGCGCAGGCGTTTTTGTGCTTGGCGCATGAGTTGGCGTAAGGTTAAACCTGCTTCATCCACCATAATTAACCCCAATTCTTCCATATCTTTGAAATGACGATAGAAAGAGGTTGGCGCAATGCCGGCTTCGCGAGATACTTCACGCAAGCTTAGATTAGCGAAGTTTTTTTCAGCGGTAAGTTGGTTAAAGGCTGCGTTAATTAAGGCGCGGCGTGTTTTTTCTTTTTGGAGCGCTCGAATTCCTGCCATTTTTATTTCTCAACTAATATTGGCTTGATGGTATTTGCAATAGTTTGTGCAATTCGCTCATAGCGTTGGCGTAGCGGCGATCCGGGACGATAAATTAAGCTAATTGAGCGTGTCGGCTCGGGATCAGTACAAGGAATATAAGTAACACCTTGACGGTTTGCATCATGTAACATTGCAAGTTGAGGCATTAGAGTAATGCCCGCATTGGACGCCACCATATTGCGCAAAGTTTCTAGGCTGGTTGCTTGGAAATGGGTATCTTCTTTTGCGCCAGCGGTAAAGCAATAACCTAAGGCTTGATCGCGCAGACAATGTCCGTCGTCGAGCATTAAAATGGCTTTACCTTTTAATTCGGACAGTTTGATTTGTTTTTCTTTTGCCCAATGATGATGTTCAGAAACCGCCAACAGCATTTTTTCGTTGAAAATAGGCACATTGATAAATGGATCAGCTTCTTCTGCAGCGGCGACAATGGCGCAGTCTAATCGTCCACTTTCTAGTTGATCGACTAATTGAGCGGTTTGTGCTTCATAAAGGAAAAGTTCTAAATCCGGATATTCACGCTTTAATGTCGGCATAATATAAGGCAATAAATAAGGGCTGATGGTTGGAATGACACCAATGTGTAATGGCCCACTCATTTCTTTGCTTTGATTGCTTGCCATTTCGCGCAGTAATTTGACTTCTCTTAGGATGGTTTTCGCCTGTTCAACTAAGAGCAGGCCCGATTGGGTGAAAAGCACTTTACGGCTAGTACGTTCTAATAATATGGTGCCGAGTTCATCTTCTAACTTGCGAATTTGTCCACTTAACGTTGGCTGGCTGACATGACAAACTTCAGCTGCACGACGAAAATGTTTATATTCGGACAAGGCGACAAGATATTCTAAATCTCGGATATTCATACAAATCTCTTATTAATATGACCTAATCAATCGGGAGTAACAGTTTGTAACTATATCATAAAATTCGTTATAATCTCACGTGGAAAAACAACCTTAATAAAAATGGGAGATTATTATGTCAAATATGGAAGGGAAAAAAGTCCCTCAAGTTACATTCCATACTCGCCAAGGTGATGCTTGGGTTGATCTTACTTCTGCTGATTTATTCGATAATAAGACAGTAGTGCTTTTCTCATTGCCAGGCGCTTTTACTCCAACTTGTTCTTCAACGCATTTACCTCGTTATAACGAATTAGCTTGCGAATTCAAAGCGTTAGGTGTTGATGACATTATTTGTATGTCTGTGAATGATACCTTTGTAATGAACGCGTGGAAAATGGATCAAGAGTCTGAAAACATTACTGTTATTCCAGATGGTAACGGCGAGTTCACTGAAGGCATGGGCATGTTAGTGGGCAAAGAAGACTTAGGTTTTGGTAAACGTTCTTGGCGTTATTCTATGTTGGTGAAAAATGGTGTGGTAGAAAAAATGTTTATTGAGCCACAAGAGCCAGGCGATCCATTTAAGGTTTCTGATGCTGATACCATGATCAAATATTTGAAACCAGATTGGACTGCAAAACCTTCAGTTTCTATTATTACGAAACCAGGTTGCCCATTCTGTGCTAAAGCGAAAAACCTATTAAAAGAAAAAGGTTATACTTTTGAGGAAATCGTATTAGGTCGTGACGCGTCAACTATTTCTGTGCGTGCAATCACTGGCAAAACCAGCGTGCCACAAGTCTTTATTGGTGGTCAATATATTGGCGGCAGCGACGATTTAGAAAAACATTTCGCTTAATTTCGTCAAAACTTCCTTAAAATACACCGCACTTTTATTAGTGCGGTTTTTTTATTCACTCAGTTGTAATAGGTTGTTGGAAGCATTCAGATTGGCTTTATGCTGTTGAATAATTGCCATAAAGGGCTGGGCGAAACGTTCCCATTTAATATGACCAACACCATTAATTTGCAACATTTCAATTTTGCTCGTAGGCAAGTATCGAGCCATTTCTTGTAGAGTCGCGTCGCTAAATACAATATAAGGTGGGATATTTTCTTTATCCGCAATTTGTTTACGCAAAAAGCGTAAGCGAGCAAAGAGATCCTTGTCGTAATTGGTTACTGCGGCTTTTTGTGGTACGGCAATTGTCGTCATCGCTGAAAGGCGTGGTGTAGCAAGTTGTAATGTTTGTTGTCCAAGTAAAATAGCCCTTGCACTTTCAGTTAATTGAAGCTGAACGCCTACTTCATTCATGATTTGTTGGATAAAACCTAAATGAATTAATTGGCGAATGACGGATTGCCAATATTCTTTGGTTTTGTCTTTACCAACACCATAAACGCTCAGTTGATCGTGTTGATGTTCGCGAATTTTTTGATTATTCATGCCACGCATGACGGCAATAACATATTGCACGCCAAAACGTTGACCAGTTCGGTATATGGTCGACAGAATTTTTTGTGCATCAATAAGTGCATCGTATTTTTTCGGTGGATCGAGACAAATATCGCAGTTATTACAAGGTGTTTGCCGATTTTCGCCGAAGTAATTGAGTAATACCAAACGGCGACAAGTTTGGCTTTCAGCAAATTCGCCAATGGCTTCTAATTTATGTCGTTTAATATCACGTTGATTACTTTCAGGCTCTTCCATTAGCATTTTATAAAGCCAAGCGTAATCAGAAGGCTCATAAAAAAGAACTGCTTCCGCGGGCAAGTCATCACGCCCTGCGCGTCCTGTTTCTTGATAATAGGCTTCAATGCTACGAGAAAGATCAAAATGTGCCACAAATCGCACATTGGATTTATTAATACCCATACCAAAAGCAATAGTTGCCACAACAACTTGGATGTTATCGCGCTGGAAATCACTTTGTACACGTTCACGTTGTGCAATATCCATGCCAGCGTGGTAGAAATCGGCAGCAATACCACGTTTTTTCAATGCTTCTGTGATTTTTTCCGATTTATTACGACTGTTGCAATAGACGATGCCACTTTTTCCTTTTTGTGCCGCCACAAAATGACATAATTGCTCAATTGGTTTGAATTTTTCCACTAAGGTATAGCGAATATTGGCACGATCAAAGCTACCCACATATAAGTGCGGTTGATTTAAGTGCAGATTTTGCAGGATATCTTGTCGAGTTGTGCGATCTGCCGTTGCGGTCAATGCCATAATCGGCGCATTAGGAAAAGTTTTTTTGAGGTTACCTAACTGAATATATTCAGGACGAAAATCATGCCCCCATTGCGAAATACAATGGGCTTCATCAATCGCAATAAAACTTACATGACAATGGGAAATGAAACTGAAAAAACTGTTTGTCATGATTTTTTCAGGTGAAAGATAAAGCAATTTAAGTTGTCCTGAAATCGCTTTATTTTGCACCTGTTGTTGCTGTTCATAACTTTGTGTTGAATTGAGGTAATCTGCGGCAATGCCATTGGCAAGTAGTTGATCAACTTGATCTTTCATTAAAGAAATTAAGGGCGAAATAACGAGGGTCAAACCGCTGAAGCAAAGTGCAGGAATTTGATAGCACAGAGATTTCCCATTACCCGTTGCCATGACGATTAGACTGTCTTGTCCTTGTAATGCAGCATGAATGGCTTCTTCCTGCCCTTTGCGGAAGGATTGATAACCAAAAACCTGTTGTAGAACCTGCTGTGCTTGAGAAAGTGCGGTGAAATTTTGAGGATTTTTAACCGCACTTTCAGAGGAAAGGGACATTAAGAAAAGCTCACTTCTTCGCCATGTGCGGCGCAAGCTTCAGATAAGCAATCATAAAAGCGTTTGCCTTCAGCGTTGATCCAATCTTCATTTTGCCAAGCAAAGTGTAATCCGCCCAAACGACTTGCCAACCAGAGTTCTAACATAGCTTCTTGTTTGTTGATCACAATTTGTGAACGATTGCCGAAGGTCATGGTAAAAACAGAACCTTGACGCTCAAAATCGACATCGGCATCTTGTTCGTCGCATTGTTCTTCGATGTGATCCCAAACTTGTTCAATATTTTGGTGGAATTCAGCTAAGTTCATTTTGTATCCTTTTTTCTGCATTTTGAGCCTGAATTATAGAGATTTTTTGCGGTTAAGGGTAGCGATAAAATGAAACATTGCCTATAAAATAGTGTAGAATGCAAGAAAAGGTTTTTATACAGGACAGAATGATGAAAAAATTAATTTCTTTCGCAATTTTAACCGCACTTTGTGGCATGGTAGCAGCTTGTGGCGTGAAAGGACCTTTATATTTCCCACAAGAAAACAATCAAACGGAACAAACGCAGCAAAAATAGGGTTGATAAATGGATTTTTTTCAGTATCAAGGAAATCAGCTTTTTGCTGAAGCATTGCCTGTTAAGCAATTAGCGCAACAATTTGGCACACCGCTTTATATTTATTCAAAAGCCACATTGGAACGTCATTGGCACGCTTTTGATAAAGCGTTTGGCGATTATCCTCATTTGATTTGTTTTGCAGTGAAATCTAATTCAAATATTGCTGTATTACAAACCATGGCGAGATTGGGATCGGGATTTGATATTGTTTCCCAAGGCGAATTAGAACGCGTGTTAAAAGCGGGTGGCGAACCTCATAAAATTGTTTTTTCAGGTGTGGCAAAAACAGAAGCCGAAATTGAGCGAGCATTGCAAGTGGGTATTCGTTGCTTTAACGTCGAAAGTTTGCCTGAACTCTATCGTATTAATGATGTGGCGGGGGGATTAGGAAAAGTGGCGCCTATTTCCTTACGCGTGAATCCAGATGTGGATGCTCATACGCATCCTTATATTTCAACGGGTTTGAAAGAAAACAAATTTGGTGTGAGTGTTGAATTGGCATTGGATGTTTATCGCCAAGCAGCAAAATTACCACATATTAAAATAACGGGTATGGATTGCCATATTGGTTCACAACTCACTGAGTTACAACCTTTCTTAGATGCTACTGATCGTTTAATTGTGCTGATGGAACAGTTAAAACAAGAATGTATTGTATTGCAACATTTGGATCTCGGTGGTGGCTTAGGTGTGACCTATACTGATGAAACCCCACCTCATCCGACAGAATATGCCAAAGCATTATTAGAGAAACTAAAGGATTATCAACTTGAGATTATTCTGGAGCCAGGGCGTGCAATCACTGCTAATGCGGGTATTTTGGTGACAAAAGTGGAATACATTAAACGTAATGAAGATCGCCATTTTGCCATTGTTGATGCGGGTATGAATGATATGATTCGCCCTGCCTTATATAGTGCTTATATGAATATCGTTGAAATTGACCGCACTTTAGCGCGTTCAGCAGATACTTATGATGTTGTGGGACCGATTTGTGAAACCGCTGATTTCTTAGGTAAACAGCGAACTTTAGCCATTGAAGAAGGGGATTATCTTGCGCAACGTTCTGCGGGAGCTTATGGTGCAACCATGAGTTCAAACTATAATTCTCGTCCGCGCACCGCAGAAATTATGGTTGATGGCGATCAAGCTTTTGTTATTCGTCATCGTGAAAGCTATGAAAATTTATGGCAACTTGAACAATTATTGCCTTAAGGAGTCGTATGTTCAGTTTAAAAAAATACCATACCTTTGCTATTGATGCACAAGCAAAAAATATCGTGGAAATCACCGCACTTGAGCAAATTAAACAAGCTTGGGATGAAGCAAAAGCAAATAATCAACCTTTTCTATTTTTAGGTGAAGGCAGTAATGTCCTCTTTTTGCGTGATTTTGCTGGTACAGTTTGTGTCAATAAAATGAAAGGGATTATTCATGCACAAGATGAAGACTTCCATTATTTAGATGTTGCAGGTGGCGAGAATTGGCATAATTTAGTGCAATGGTCGTTACAGCAAGGCATAAAAGGGTTAGAAAATTTGGCTTTAATCCCTGGTTGTGCAGGCACCGCACCAATTCAAAATATTGGTGCTTATGGTGTCGAATTTAAAGATGTATGCGATTACGTTGACGTGCTGGATTTGGAAAAAAACGCGGTTTTTCGTTTAACGCGTGATGAATGTCAATTTGGCTATCGCGATAGTATTTTCAAACACCAATATGCTCATGGTTTTGTGGTGACAGCTGTTGGATTGAAATTAGCTAAACAGTGGAAACCTGTGCTTAAGTATGGCAGCCTTGCTAATCTTGATGAAAATACAGTTACTGCACAACAGATTTTTGATGAAGTTTGTGCGATGCGTCAAAGTAAATTACCTAATCCAAAAGAGTGGGGAAATGCTGGCAGTTTCTTTAAAAATCCTGTGGTGACACAACGTCAATTTAGCGATTTACAAGCCGAATATCCAAGCATACCGAACTATCCTCAAGCGGATGGCTTTGTAAAATTGGCTGCCGGTTGGTTGATTGATCAATGTAACTTAAAAGGTTACAGCGTTGGTGGTGCTGCAGTTCATCAAAATCAAGCGTTAGTCATTATTAACAAAGGAAATGCCACTGCGTTAGATGTGTTAGAATTAGCACATCATATTCGTCAAGCTGTCGCTGCTAAATTTGATGTGTATTTAGCACCAGAAGTGCGTTTCATTGGTGAAATGGGCGAAGTCAATGCGGAAAACGCTATTGTCTAATTGCTTTGAGTTGAAGATAAAAAGTGCGGTGAAATACACCGCACTTTTTTATTGTTATATATTCTACATTTAGTTTGTGAAGTGGCTCACAATTATGAATTAATCTCAGTGACAAAGTAAACGAATTCGATTATGTTTGTGGTGGCATTGTTAAGTGCAGTTGAGAAACAATGTGGAAATCATAAATTATGTCACCTCTTACTTAAAGGATAAGTTTATGTTGCCAATTTTGTCACCTAATCAAGTTTGGGTGCTAGTTGACCCAAAACTCTCGTTGTATTTTCCCATAATTGCCTAATCTTGTGCGAGTTACCGCTCGCGTTCTAAATATTTAATTTATAGTTATTTCAACAATATATAATTGTTGTGTCTTTTTATACCTATTTTAGAGGATTTAATTATGGAAAACTTTAAACATTTACCAGAACCATTCCGTATTCGTGTTATTGAACCTGTAAAACGCACAACGCGTGAATATCGTGAAGAAGCGATTTTGAGAGCAGGGATGAACCCGTTTTTATTAGATAGTGAAGACATTTTTATTGATTTACTCACCGATAGTGGTACAGGTGCAGTTACGCAAGATATGCAAGCTGCAATGTTGCGTGGCGATGAAGCCTATAGTGGTAGCCGTAGCTACTATGCCTTAGCAAATGCGGTAAAAGAAATTTTTGGTTATGAATATACGATTCCAACTCACCAAGGTCGTGGTGCTGAGCAAATCTATATTCCTGTTTTAATTAAAAAACGTGAGCAAGAAAAAGGCTTAGATCGTAGCAAAATGGTAGTATTCTCTAACTATTTCTTTGATACGACTCAAGGTCATAGCCAATTAAATGGCGCAACAGTTCGTAATGTCTATATTAAAGAAGCTTTTGATACCGGCGTTGAGCATGATTTTAAAGGTAACTTTGATTTAGAAAAATTAGAACAAGGTATCCAAGAAGTCGGCGCTAATAATATCCCTTATATTGTATGTACTATTACTTGTAACTCAGCAGGTGGTCAGCCAGTTTCTCTCGCAAATATGAAAGCCATGTATGAAATTGCGCGTAAATACGATATTCCTGTTGTGATGGATTCTGCACGTTTCGCTGAAAATGCTTATTTTATCCAACAACGTGAACCAGAATATAAAGACTGGACCATTGAACAAATTACCTATGAAAGCTACAAATATGCAGATGCCTTAGCGATGTCTGCGAAGAAAGATGCCATGGTGCCAATGGGTGGTTTACTCTGTTTCAAAGATAAATCAATGGAAGATGTGTACAATGAATGCCGCACCCTTTGCGTAGTACAAGAAGGTTTCCCAACTTATGGTGGTTTGGAAGGTGGCGCAATGGAGCGTTTGGCAGTTGGTTTACGCGATGGTATGCGTCAAGATTGGTTAGCTTACCGCATCAATCAAATTGAATATTTGGTTAATGGATTAGAAAAAATTGGTGTGGTTTGTCAGCAACCAGGTGGCCATGCTGCGTTTGTTGACGCAGGTAAATTATTACCACATATCCCAGCGGATCAATTCCCAGCTCAAGCATTAGCTTGTGAACTTTATAAAGTAGCGGGTATTCGTGCGGTGGAAATTGGTTCATTCTTATTAGGACGTGATCCAAAAACAGGTAAACAATTACCTTGCCCAGCTGAATTACTGCGTTTAACTATTCCACGTGCAACTTATACACAAACGCACATGGACTTTATTATTGAAGCTTTCCAACATGTACGTGATAATGCGAAAAATATCAAAGGCTTGACATTTACGTATGAGCCGAAAGTATTGCGCCATTTCACAGCACGCTTAACGGAAGTTTAATTAATTTACACCGCACTTTTTAATTAAAGTGCGGTCTTTTTTTATGGATTTTCTGAGATAAGGAAATAAATTATGAAAAAAACACCTTCCATTTTTGGCGGCGCTTGTATTATCGCCAGTGTTTGTGTTGGTGCTGGAATGTTAGGTTTACCTGCTTCTGGTGCTGGTGCATGGACAATTTGGTCAGTTCTAACTATTTGTTTAACGATGTTTGTGATGACCTTATCTGGCGGTTTGTTATTGGAAGCTTATAAACACTATGATTTGCGTGCTTCTTTTAATACTGTTACTAAGGATATGCTAGGTAATACAGCTAATATTATCAATAATTTAGCGGTTTATTTCGTAGGTGGTATTTTGCTCTATGCTTACACTACGGCGTCTGGCGGTATTTTATCTGGGCTTGCGGGTTCTTTTATTGAATTAGACTCTCGAATTTGGTCGATTATTTTTGTTTTAGTGTTTTCCTTATTCGTATGGCATTCCACACGCATTGTTGACCGCGTTTCAGTGATTTTGATCTTATTCATGGCGCTCTCTTTTGTGTTCAGCGTATTTGGCTTAACAGCAAATATCGATCTTGCCATTTTATTTGATACCAAAGGGACTGATTCCAATTATGCTATGTATGCCATGGGGTTATTGCCTGTTGCTTTAACTTCTTTTGGCTATCATCATTCCGTTTCTACCATGCGTGCTTATTATGCGGATGAACGAAAAGCAAAATTAGCTATTATGGGTGGTACAGGTATCGCATTGGCGTTATATTTGTTATGGGTGCTATCTATTTTTGGTAATTTATCTCGCGATCAATTCGCCCCTGTATTAGCACAAGGCGGAAACCTTGATGCCTTATTAGCGGCATTAGGCAATGTGGTTGAATCAAGCTCAATTAAACAAGCGATTAATGCGTTCTCCATTGCGGCGATTCTGTCTTCTTTTATTGGTGTGGGTTTAGGCGTGTTCGACTTCTTAGCGGATTTCTTTAAATTCGATAATACCAGAGTGGGTCGAACAAAATCTTGGGCAGTCACCTTCCTTCCTCCATTAATTTTATCTGTTGCCTTCCCATTAGGTTTCTTAAAAGCCATTGGTTATGCAGGTGCGGTAGCAACTATTTGGACCTGTATTATCCCAGCTTTATTAGCGAAGAAATCCCGCTCAATGCCAAATGGCGACAAAGGTTTTACCGTTTGTGGTGGTAATTTCATTATTGTATTAAGTATTGTGTTTGGTATTGTTACCGCAGCATTCCACTTCCTTGCAATGTTCGATGTATTGCCAGTATTTAAAGGTTAATCTCATCTAAATATGATCCTCGTAATCGCTTCTGGTGGTTACGAGGATTTTTCTTAAAATTAATCACTAAAGAGAGTAAAAGTATTCGAATTTTAACCGCGCTTTTTTGCGTTTTACGAAGAAAATAAACCATTAACTTGAAAGAAATTTAATCTTTTTGATAATAATTAATTTTAGTTTAATGTGAAAAATGTGTTGCAAGTTAATAAAAAGTTTAGTATATCTTGATATGTCTATCGAATTGATAGAATTGAACACAACAACTTATATCCTTTGGGGAGAATTATAATATGAAAAAAACATTAAAACTTTCTCTTATCGCAAGCGTGGCTATGGCAGCATTTAGTGCACAAGCTGCAGAAGAACAATTCATTACTATTGGTACGGGTGGACAAACTGGTGTGTATTATGTGGTTGGAACATCAATTTGTCAGTTAGTAAATCGTGATACAGCGAAAACCCATGTGAAATGTAATGCGCCTTCAACGGGTGCTTCTGTTGCTAACTTAAATGCAATTGCAGATAAACAAATGGATATGGGGATTGCCCAGTCAGACTGGCAATATCATGCATATAATGGAACAAGTTCATTCCAAGGCAAGAAAAATGATAAATTACGTGCCGTATTTTCATTACATGCTGAGCCATTCACTTTAATGGCGCGTGATGATTCTGGCATTAAAAGTTTTGATGATCTTAAAGGTAAACGTGTAAACGTTGGTGATCCAGGTTCAGGTACCAGAGCTACAATTAATGTGATTATGGCGGCAAAAGGCTGGACAGATAAAGATTATAAAGTCGCAGCTGAATTAAAACCGGCTGAAATGGCGTCTGCAATGTGTGATAATAACTTAGATGCGATTACTTATAACGTTGGTCACCCAAATGGTGCATTAAAAGAAGCCGCGGCTTCTTGTGATTCGCATTTAGTGTCTGTAACTGGTCCAGAAATTGATAAACTTGTTGAAGAACATTCTTATTATGCAAAAGCTGTGATTCCAGGTGGTTTATATAAAGGTACAGATAATCCAGTGGAAACCTTTGGTTCTTATGCAACGTTAGTGACTTCTGAAGAGGTATCTGCAGATAAAGTGTATGCGGTTGTGAAAGCGGTATTTGATAACTTTGAACGTTTTAAACGTTTACACCCTGCGTTTGCTAATCTAAAAGAACAAGAAATGATTACGAACGCCTTATCTGCTCCTTTACATGAAGGTGCTGCACGTTACTATAAAGAACGTGGTTGGTTAAAATAATCTTATGTAACAATAAGTTAAATTAATTTATTACACCCCGCACTCGCCCTGTGGGGTGTCTGTTTTGTTATTATTTGGGAAAATTTTTTATTATGTCAGCTCAATCAAAACATATTGATTATGATGATTTACAAGATATGGTGGCTTCCAATGATGCTGGTGGACGTAATCCTTCAGGGATGACGAAAAAGCTCATTGTTGTAACTGCTATTTTGTGGTCTTTATTTCAATTGTATTATACCTCGCCATTGCCGTTTTGGTTACAAGAGGTTTTAACGCACGCGGGAATTGACTTAACCGTTGTGGTAGATGATACAAAAGCGCGGTCATTTCATTTAGCATTTGCCTTGTTTTTGGCTTTCTTGTCTTTCCCTGCTTTTGCGACGTCGCCAAAACATCGCGTGCCACCTTTAGATTGGGTGTTTGCTATTGCGGGCGCGTTTCTTGGTGCTTATTATTTATTCTTCTATCAAGGCATAGTCAATCGTGTTGGTGCGCCTAATCTGCAAGATATTATTGCGGGTTGTATTGGTGTCCTTTTATTGTTAGAAGCAACTCGTCGTAGCCTTGGTTTACCTCTGGTAATTATTGCAGTTATCTTTTTACTCTATAATTTCTTTGGACAATTCTTACCAACAGATTGGTTGATCAGTCACCGTTCAGGATCGTTGTCACAAATGGTCAACCAACAATGGATTACCACTGAAGGTGTATTTGGTGTGGCATTAGGGGTATCAACCAAATATGTTTTCTTATTTGTCTTATTTGGTGCCTTGTTAGATAAAGCGGGTGCAGGTAACTATTTTATTAAAACAGCATTTGCTTATTTAGGACATTTAAATGGAGGTCCAGCGAAAGCAGCAGTTGTTTCTTCTGCTTTAACAGGATTAGTATCTGGTTCTTCTATTGCAAATGTGGTCACAACGGGTACATTCACCATTCCAATGATGAAACGTGTTGGCTTTTCAGCGGAAAAAGCGGGGGCAGTTGAGGTCGCTTCATCGGTAAACGGACAAATTATGCCACCAGTAATGGGGGCTGCAGCATTCTTAATGATTGAATATGTGAATATGCCATATAGTCAATTAATAACGCATGCATTTTTACCCGCACTTATTTCTTATATTTCATTAGTTTATATTGTTCACTTAGAAGCTTGTAAATTAGGATTAAAAGGGTTAGAGCGCGTTGATCCTGCACGTCCATTCTTAATGGTATTAATTCGCAGCCTAGGTTTCTTTTTAACCATGTGCATTCTCTATTTTGTATTAGATTTTGCGTTAGGCTGGTTGAAAGTGGTTGCACCAAATTATTCATTTTTAATTATTTGTGCTTTATTGGGCGTCGTTTATTTAGGATTAATTCGTCGTGTCGCGAAATTCCCTGATTTAGAACCTGATGATCCAAATGCAAAAATTGTGCGATTACCTTCAGCGAAACCGACAGTTAATGCAGGCTTACATTATTTATTACCTGTTGTGGTATTGATGTGGTGTTTAATGATTGAACGTTTATCTCCGGGACTTTCTGCTTTCTGGGGCATTATGGCGTTATCTTTCATTTTGGTTACACAACATGCGTTATTAAGTTGGTTCCGCGCTGAAAAAACAGATAAATCATCATTAATCAAACAAGGTGTTATGGAATTAGTTGATGGTTTAGAAGTTGGCGCACGCAATATGATTGGTATCGGTATTGCAACCGCAACTGCAGGTATTATTGTTGGGGTAGTTGCGTTAACTGGATTTGGCGTGCAGCTTGCTAACATTATTGAATTGCTCTCAATGGGTAACATTCTGTTAATGTTAATTTTGGTTGCGATGTTCAGCTTGGTTCTAGGAATGGGCTTGCCGACAACAGCGAACTATATCGTGGTGTCTTCGTTAATGGCGTTAGTGATTGTCGAAGTCGGTAAACAAAATGGCTTAATCGTACCTTTAATCGCAGTACATTTATTCGTGTTCTATTTCGGGATTATGGCGGATGTTACACCACCGGTTGGATTGGCTTCATTTGCCGCAGCTGCAATCTCTGGTGGTAGTCCAATTAAAACGGGGATGACTGCTTTCTATTACAGCTTACGTACTGCAATTTTACCGTTCTTATTTATTTTTAATACGGACTTATTGCTCATTGATGTCGGTTGGGCGAAAGGCACATTGGTGTTTATCATTGCTACCATTGGTATTATGGTGTTTACCGCCGCAAGTATGGGATATTTCTTCACTAAGAATAAACGTTGGGAAAGTGCGGTGTTAATTTTGGCTGCTTTTATGTTATTCCGTCCAGGTTTCTTTATGGAATACATTTCGCCAACCGCTCGTCATGTTGAACCAACTTATTTGCTCCAAGAGTTAGAGCATACACCTGTTGGGCAAAATATTATGCTGAAAGTCTCAGGGTTAAATCCTTATGGCAAAGAAATTCAATTCTATTCTCAACTTGCTGTGCCAGAAGGTGCAACAGGCGAAGATAGAGTGAAAGCGCTTGGTTTAACATTATTGGATACGGGTGAACAAATTGATATTGACGGTAAATTGTTACCGAAGATTTTAATTGATAACGTAGAAATTGATTCACCAGCGGCTAAAGCAGGTCTAAATTGGGATCAAACCATTATTGAAGTGGCGTTGCCAACACATTCATTAGCAAAAGAATGGATGTTTATTCCGGCCTTATTATTAGTGTTAGGTATTGTTTGGAATCAACGTCGTCGAATAAAGAATCAATAAAATCAGGCTAGCTATAAAGCTAGCCTAACGAAAAGGATAAATTATGTACAATAAACTTTTGATCGCCATTGATTTAAATGATTTAAAAAGTGCGAAATATGTGGTGGATACTTGTTTAGATATCACTGCTCATAATCCCGATGCAGTATATCGTGTTGTGACTATTATTGAGCCGATGGACGACAGTTTTATTTCCGCTTTCTTGCCGAAAAATTTTGATAAGTCAGTGGTAGAAGAAGCCAATAAAGCTTTGCACGATTTCACGCAATCTGCTTTTCCAGCTGGGGCAAAAGTACAGCACATTGTGGCACATGGCACCATTTATGAAGAAGTGAATCGCATAGCGCAAGAAAAATCAGTGGATTTAATTGTCATGTTAGCGAGCAGTAAATCGGGTGCAAAAGGATTAAGTTCAAATACGGTTAAAGTAGCGCGTAACAGTAATAAACCGATGTTAATTTTAAGATAAGGAATAAAAATGGATTTTAAAGCAAATTTAGCGACGTTGCCGGAAGTTACGCATTTGTCTGGCTTAAACGTGTTGGATAATAACAACCTCATTCATCATATTCCTGCTATGGAAGGCAAGCTAGGTTCGCTGCGTGTTTATAACGCTTTAGCGGAAGAATTTAACGGAAAATTAGACCGCACTTCTGCACAGAAAGGCTTGCAACTTTTTGCTGAACATACGGAAGATGCAAAACAAAATGCGGGTAAACACCCAAATATTGATTTGTTATTTAAGGTGATTGATCAAGGTTTAAACTATCAATTAGTGCCAGTAAAAGCGTAAATTTTAAATTTGCGACTGAACTTTTCAGATAATTGTTTTGTCTAATTTAACATAAAATTAGGAAGGTTTTGTACTTTCCGTTTTTTGTGTGATAATAGCAAGATGAGATGTTCATCTTAATTGAGAAGGAAGATAATGAACAAAGAAGCACAAATGATGTTAGTTCCGCAAGGTAATCTTGAAGGTTATATTCGAGCTGCCAATGAATATCCAATGCTAACTGCAGAGGAAGAGAAGGAATTAGCAGAACGTTTGTACTACAAAGAAGATTTAGATGCAGCAAAAGCATTAATTCTCAGTCATTTACGTTTTGTTATCCATGTTGCACGCGGTTATTCTGGCTATGGTTTACCACAAGCTGATTTGATTCAAGAAGGTAACATTGGTTTGATGAAAGCGGTTAAACGTTTCAATCCTGAAGTGGGGGTACGTTTAGTGTCTTTCGCAGTGCATTGGATTAAAGCAGAAATTCATGAATATGTGCTACGCAACTGGCGTATTGTGAAGGTCGCAACTACAAAAGCACAACGCAAGTTATTCTTTAATTTACGTAAAACCAAACAGCGTTTAGGTTGGTTTAGCGAAAATGAAGTAGATCTTGTTGCTAATGAATTAGGCGTAAGCAAAGAAGATGTCATTGAAATGGAAAGTAGAATGACGGGTGCTGATGTGGGCTTTGATTTACCGAATGATGATCATGAAGAAGAAAGTTTTGCCCCTTCTATGTATTTAGAAGATAAAAATTCTAACTTTGCTGCGGAACTTGAAAATGAAAATTTTGAAACCCAAGCAGTTGATCAACTCACTGCAGCAATGGAAAGCTTAGATGAACGTAGCCAAGATATTATCAAAGCACGTTGGCTAGATGAGAATAAAGCCACATTGCATGATTTAGCAGCGAAGTACAATATTTCAGCAGAACGTGTGCGTCAATTGGAAACTAACGCACTGAAAAAATTGAAAAGTGCGGTGAGTTTTTAATAAGTTTTTTAAAATGGAAAGCCGAGTTTAGCTCGGCTTTTTTTGTATAAAAAGAATTGAATTTAGATCGCACTTTTAAAATCGTGATTTATTTGCATAAAAAGCTTGCAAAGTGCGGTGAAATTCTATAGAATTTGCGAGCTTTAGGTTTGAAGCCGTTTAATGTAATCATTTATTAAACGTACTATTACGATATGTAATAGATAATAATGTTTCCGATTGGGAAACTAAATAGGTCTGCTGCACTTCCCTTTATTAAGAAGTTAAAGGTGATGGTGTCAGTTTTTTATTAGCTAAAATTTATTGGAGCTCTGGTCTAATGCAGAACCAAAGAATCCGTATCCGCTTAAAAGCTTTCGATCATCGTTTGATCGATCAATCTACTGCGGAGATCGTAGAAACAGCTAAACGTACTGGTGCACAAGTTCGTGGTCCGATTCCTTTACCAACTCGTAAAGAACGTTTCACCGTCTTGATTTCTCCACACGTAAATAAAGATGCGCGTGATCAATATGAAATCCGCACTCACAAACGTTTAGTTGATATTGTTGAGCCAACAGAAAAAACTGTTGATGCATTAATGCGTTTAGATTTGGCTGCCGGCGTTGACGTGCAGATCAGCCTAGGTTAATTAAGAGGTTATTACAATGATTGGTTTAGTCGGTCGTAAAGTTGGAATGACTCGCGTTTTCAATGAAGACGGTGTTTCAGTTCCAGTTACCGTAATCGAAATCGAAGCCAACCGTGTGACTCAAGTTAAAACTCTTGAAAACGATGGCTATACTGCAGTTCAAGTTACTACTGGCTCTAAAAAAGCAAGTCGTGTAACTAAGCCTGAAGCAGGTCATTTCGTGAAAGCAGGTGTTGAAGCTGGTCGCGGTTTATGGGAATTTCGTACTGAAGGTGAAGAATTCACTTTAGGTCAAGAAATTAATGTTGACATCTTCGCTGATGTTAAAAAAGTTGATGTTACTGGTACTTCTAAAGGTAAAGGTTTTGCTGGCGGTGTTAAACGCTGGAATTTCCGTACTCAAGATGCTACTCATGGTAACTCTTTATCACATCGTGTACTTGGTTCTATTGGTCAAAACCAAACACCAGGTCGTGTGTTTAAAGGTAAAAAAATGGCTGGACACTTAGGTGCTGAGCGTGTAACCGTTCAATCACTAGAAGTTGTTCGTGTTGATGTTGAGCGTAAATTATTATTAGTTAAAGGCGCTGTTCCAGGTGCAACTAATGGTGATGTTATCGTGAAACCAGCAGTTAAAGCGTAAGTCAGGAGATAGAGATGGAATTACAAGTTGTAGGTGCAAACGCACTAACTGTTTCTGAAACTACCTTCGGACGTGAGTTTAATGAAGCGTTAATCCACCAAGTAGTTGTTGCTTATGCAGCAGGTGCTCGTCAAGGTTCTCGTGCACAAAAAACTCGTGCTGAAGTGTCTGGTTCAGGTAAAAAACCTTGGCGTCAAAAAGGTACAGGTCGTGCTCGTTCAGGTGATATCAAATCACCAATCTGGCGTTCTGGTGGTGTGACTTTCGCAGCTAAACCACAAGATCACAGCCAAAAAGTGAACAAGAAAATGTACCGTGGTGCAATCAAAAGCATTCTTTCTGAATTAGTTCGTCAAGATCGTTTAGTGGTTGTTGAGAAATTCGAAATTGATGCACCAAAAACCAAAGTTTTAGTACAAAAATTAAAAGATATGGCGTTAACTGACGCTCTTATCATTACTGCAAGCTTAGATGAAAATCTATTCTTAGCTGCACGTAACTTATATAAAGTTGATGTGCGTGATGTTCAAGGTATCGACCCAGTAAGCTTAATCGCTTTCGATAAAGTGGTTGTTACTGTTGATGCAGTAAAACAAATTGAGGAGATGTTAGCATGATTCAACAAGAACGTTTGCTAAGCGTGTTAAAAGCACCTCACGTCTCTGAGAAAGCAACAAACAACGCTGAAAGCTCAAACACTATCGTATTTAAAGTTGCATTAGATGCAAACAAAGTTGAAATTGCAAATGCAGTTGAACAACTTTTCGAAGTGAAAGTAGATTCAGTTCGTACCGTTGTTGTTAAAGGTAAAACAAAACGCCGCGGTAACAAAATGGGTCGCCGCAGTGACTGGAAAAAAGCTTATGTTACTCTTCAAGATGGTCAATCACTTGACTTCATTGAAGGTGCAGCAGAGTAATTACGGAGGAGAAGAAATAAATGGCTATCGTTAAATGTAAGCCGACCTCCGCTGGTCGTCGTCACGTTGTTAAAATCGTGAACCCTGATTTACACAAGGGTAAACCTTACGCGCCTCTTTTAGATACTAAATCTAAAACTGGTGGTCGTAATAATTTCGGACGTATTACTACTCGCCATATTGGTGGTGGTCATAAACAACATTACCGTTTAATCGATTTCAAACGTAACAAGTTAGATATCCCAGCGGTTGTTGAGCGTCTTGAATATGATCCAAATCGTTCTGCAAATATTGCTTTAGTGCTTTATAAAGATGGTGAACGCCGTTATATCTTAGCACCTAAAGGTTTATCTGTAGGCGATACAATCCAAGCTGGTGTAAACTCGCCAATTAAAGTTGGTAACTCATTACCAATGCGTAATATCCCAGTTGGTTCGACAGTACATAACGTTGAATTAAAACCAGGTAAAGGCGGTCAAATCGCTCGTTCTGCTGGTGCGTATGTACAAATCATCGCTCGTGAAGGTAACTATGTTACTTTACGTCTTCGTTCAGGCGAAATGCGTAAAGTATTAGCTGAGTGTGTTGCAACTATCGGTGAAGTTGGTAACTCTGAACACATGTTGCGTGTACTAGGTAAAGCTGGTGCAAGCCGTTGGAGAGGTATCCGTCCTACCGTTCGTGGTACTGCAATGAACCCAGTAGATCACCCACATGGTGGTGGTGAAGGTCGTAACTTTGGTAAACACCCAGTAACACCTTGGGGCGTTCAAACTAAAGGTAAGAAAACTCGTCACAACAAACGTACTGATAAATTCATCGTACGTCGTCGTGGCAAATAATTTTAATTAATAAAGAGGATAAGCCATGCCACGTTCTCTCAAGAAGGGTCCTTTCCTTGACCTACACTTGTTGAAGAAGGTAGAGAAGGCGGTGGAAAGCGGGGATAAAAAACCAATCAAAACTTGGTCCCGTCGTTCAATGATCATTCCATCAATGATCGGATTGACCATCGCAGTCCATAATGGTCGTCAGCACGTTCCAGTTTATGTTTCTGATGAAATGATCGGTCATAAATTAGGTGAATTTGCACCGACTCGTACATACCGCGGTCACGCTGCGGATAAGAAAGCTAAGAAGTAAGAGGTAAAAGATGGAAACTATCGCAAAACATCGTTACGCTCGCACTTCAGCGCAAAAAGCTCGCTTAGTTGCGGATTTAATTCGTGGTAAGAAAGTTGCTCAAGCATTAGAAATCTTAACTTACACTAACAAAAAAGCAGCAGCTTTAGTGAAGAAAGTGCTTGAATCAGCTATTGCAAATGCAGAGCATAATGACGGTGCAGATATCGATGATCTTAAAGTAGCGAAGATCTTCGTTGATGAAGGTCCAAGCATGAAACGTGTAATGCCACGTGCTAAAGGTCGTGCAGATCGTATTTTAAAACGTACAAGCCACATCACAGTGGTTGTGTCAGATCGTTAATCAGTAGAGGAATAGCAATGGGTCAAAAAGTTCATCCACATGGTATTCGCCTAGGTATTGTTAAGCCTTGGAGCTCTACTTGGTTTGCGAATACACAAGATTTCGCATCTAACTTAGATGGCGATTTCAAAGTACGTCAATTCTTGAATAAAGAATTAGCGAATGCTTCAGTTTCACGTATCACTATTGAGCGTCCAGCGAAAAGCATCCGCGTAACAATTCACACAGCTCGTCCAGGTATCGTAATTGGTAAAAAAGGCGAAGATGTTGAGAAATTACGTAACGCAGTAGCGAAAATCGCAGGCGTTCCAGCACAAATCAACATTGCTGAAGTGAAAAAACCTGAATTAGATGCAAAATTAGTTGCAGACAGCATCGCTTCTCAATTAGAACGTCGTGTAATGTTCCGTCGTGCTATGAAACGTGCGGTACAAAACGCAATGCGTTTAGGTGCTAAAGGTATCAAAGTTGAAGTAAGCGGTCGTTTAGGTGGTGCAGAAATTGCACGTTCTGAGTGGTATCGTGAAGGTCGCGTACCATTACATACACTACGTGCGGACATCGATTATAACACTGCAGAAGCACATACTACATACGGCGTAATTGGCGTAAAAGTATGGATCTTCAAAGGTGAAATTCTTGGTGGAATGGCTGCAATTGCACAACAACCAGAACAACAACCAGCTGCGCCTAAAAAGGCACCACGCGGCAAAGGTCGTAAGTAAGGAGAACTGCTAAATGTTGCAACCAAAACGTACAAAATTCCGTAAAGTCCACAAAGGACGTAACCGCGGTATTGCTGGCGGTACAGAAGTTAGCTTCGGTACATTCGGCTTAAAAGCGGTGGGTCGCGGTCGTTTAACAGCTCGTCAAATCGAGTCAGCGCGTCGTGCAATGACACGTGCGGTTAAACGTCAAGGTAAAATCTGGATTCGTGTATTCCCAGACAAACCAATTACTGAAAAACCATTAGAAGTTCGTATGGGTAAAGGTAAAGGTAACGTGGAATACTGGGTAGCTCTTATCCAACCAGGTAAAGTACTTTATGAAATGGACGGAGTTTCAGAAGAAATCGCACGCAATGCATTTGCATTAGCTGCGGCGAAACTTCCAATTAAAACAACGTTCGTAACTAAGACGGTGATGTAATGAAAGCTCAAGAACTACGTAACAAAAATGTTGAAGAGCTGAACGCTGAGTTAGTGAACCTTTTAGGTGAACAATTCAAATTGCGTATGCAAGCAGCCACCGGTCAGCTTCAACAAACCCATCAGTTAAAACAAGTGCGTCGTAGCATTGCACAAGTAAAAACTGTATTAACCGAAAAGGCGGGTGAGTAATGACTGATAAAATTCGTAGCGTACAAGGTAAAGTTGTAAGCGACAAAATGGACAAATCGTTCGTTGTTGCGATTGAACGCAAGGTTAAACACCCACTTTATGGTAAGTTTATCCGTCGTACAACAAAACTTCACGTACATGATGAAAACAACGAAGCTAAATTAGGTGATGTAGTAGAGGTGCGCGAATGTCGCCCTATCTCTAAAACAAAATCATGGACTTTAGTTCGTGTTGTTGAAAAAGCGGTAATCTAATTTTATTAGTTAAAGCTTAATCAAAATTGAAAGCCAAGGGCATTGCTCTTGGCTTTTTTGTTTTTATAAAAGTGCGGTGAAAAAAGTCAATGCTTTTGACAGCGTTTTTTCAAAGAAATATACTCTTTCTACTTGTTATTGAAATAACAAACACATGTCTAATTTAGCTATCATCTTTGACTTGGAATTTATATTTTCTTTCAATACTAATTCTCTTCAAAAAACTGTTGCTATTGATGGTTTATTTGTGCTAAACTCCGCGAACTATTTACATTGGGTAAATAGGGTCGTCCCGAAAGGGTGTTATTAATTTTAGCGGAGTACTAAGATGATCCAAGAACAGACTATGCTGGATGTTGCTGATAACTCAGGCGCTCGCAGTGTAATGTGTATCAAGGTTCTAGGTGGATCGCACCGTCGTTACGCTGCTATTGGTGATATCATCAAAATTACTGTGAAAGAAGCAATTCCTCGCGGTAAAGTTAAAAAAGGTGATGTATTAAAAGCAGTTGTTGTGCGCACCAAGAAGGGTGTTCGTCGCCCAGATGGATCAGTCATTCGCTTCGATGGTAATGCATGTGTAATTTTAAACAATAACACAGAGCAACCAATCGGTACTCGTATTTTTGGACCGGTGACTCGTGAACTTCGTTCTGAGAAGTTTATGAAAATCATCTCTTTAGCGCCAGAAGTACTGTAAGGAGAAGTGTAAATGGCTGCAAAAATTCGTCAAAATGATGAAGTAATCGTACTTGCTGGTAAAGATAAAGGCAAGCGCGGTAAGGTAACTAAAGTGTTACCAAACGGTAAAGTTGTTGTTGAAGGTGTTAAAATCATCACTAAACATGAAAAACCAGTTCCTGCATTAGGCAAGGAAGGTGGCTTAGTGAAGAAAGAAGCTGCAATTGATGTTTCAAACGTTGCAATTTTCAACCCAAAAACAAACAAAGCAGACCGTGTAGGTTTTAGATTTGAAGACGGTAAAAAAGTACGTTTCTTCAAGTCTAATAATGAAATTATTTAACAAACTGGAGTAATGCGATGGCGAAACTGCATGATTACTACAGAGATCAAGTAGTTAATGAATTAAAAAATAAATTCAACTACGCATCTGTCATGCAAGTCCCACGAATCGAAAAGATTACCCTGAATATGGGTGTGGGTGAAGCATTGACCGACAAGAAATTGCTAGATAATGCAGTAGCAGATTTAGCAGCGATCAGCGGTCAAAAACCTTTAATTACAAAAGCACGCAAATCTGTTGCAGGCTTTAAAATCCGTCAGGGATATCCAATCGGTTGTAAAGTAACACTACGTGGCGAACGTATGTGGGAGTTCTTAGAACGTTTAATTACAATTGCTGTTCCACGTATTCGTGACTTCCGCGGTTTAAGCGCGAAATCATTTGATGGTCGTGGTAACTACAGCATGGGTGTGCGTGAGCAAATCATCTTCCCTGAAATCGATTATGATAAAGTGGATCGTGTACGTGGTTTAGATATTACTATCACTACCACAGCGAAAAATGATGAAGAAGGTCAAGCACTACTCGCTGCCTTTAATTTCCCATTCCGTAAGTAAGGCAGGTTATAGATGGCTAAACAATCAATGAAAGCACGCGATGTAAAACGCGTTAAATTGGCTGAAAAATTCTATGCTAAACGTGTAGAGTTGAAAAAAATCATTTCTGACGTAAATGCTTCTGCGGAAGATCGTTGGAGTGCGGTATTAAAATTACAAACTTTACCGCGTGATTCAAGCCCAAGCCGCCAACGTAACCGTTGCCGCCAAACTGGTCGTCCTCATGGAGTTCTTCGTAAGTTTGGTTTAAGCCGTATTAAGGTACGTGAAGCTGCAATGCGTGGCGAAATCCCAGGCCTTAAAAAAGCAAGTTGGTAATTTACCACTTTAATTTGGAATCGGAGAATAAAGCACAATGAGTATGCAAGATCCTATCGCAGATATGTTGACCCGTATTCGTAACGGTCAAGCTGCGAATAAAGTTGCGATCAGTATGCCTTCATCCAAGCTAAAAGTGGCAATTGCCAATGTATTAGCTGAAGAAGGTTATGTTGAAAGCGTTAAAGTTTTAGATGGTGTTAAACCAGAATTGGAAATTACTTTAAAATATTTCCAAGGTAAACCAGTTGTAGAAAGTATTCAACGTGTGAGCCGCCCAGGTTTACGTATTTATAAACGTAAAGATGAATTACCAAAAGTAATGGGTGGTTTAGGTGTTGCTGTTGTTTCTACATCTAAAGGTGTGATGACTGACCGTAAAGCTCGTCAAGAGGGCTTAGGCGGTGAAATCATCTGTTATGTAGCTTAATAGAGAGGTAGGAAAATGTCTCGTGTTGCAAAAGCACCTGTTAATATTCCTGCCGGTGTCGAGGTTAAACTTGACGGTCAGTTATTAACAGTTAAAGGTAAGAATGGTGAGTTATCTCGTACCATTCATAACGCAGTTGAAGTTAAACAAGATAATGGTGCATTAACTTTTGCTCCTCGTGAAGGTATTGTAGGTGCAGATGCACAAGCAGGTACTGCACGTGCATTAGTAAATGCAATGGTTATCGGTGTTACTGAAGGCTTCACAAAGAAATTACAACTAGTCGGTGTTGGTTATCGTGCCCAAATGAAAGGTAACACAGTTGCTTTAAGTTTAGGTTTCTCTCACCCGATTGAACATGTATTGCCTGCAGGCGTAACTGGCGAATGCCCTTCTCAAACAGAAATTGTTCTGAAAAGTGCAGATAAACAGTTAATCGGTCAAGTAGCAGCAGACATTCGTGCATATCGTCGTCCAGAGCCTTATAAAGGTAAAGGTGTTCGTTATGCAGATGAAGTTGTACGCACTAAAGAAGCGAAGAAAAAATAATTAAGGTAACACTATGGATAAGAAATCAGCTCGTATCCGTCGTGCAGCTCGTGCTCGTCATATGATGAGAGAGCAGGGTGTAACTCGTTTAGTAGTTCACCGCACTCCGCGTCATATTTACGCACAAGTGATTGCACCGAACGGTTCAGAAGTGCTTGCCGCTGCTTCTACAGTAGAAAAAGCAATTAGTGAGCAAGTTAAGTACACCGGAAATAAAGATGCTGCTGCAGTAGTAGGTAAAGTTGTTGCTGAGCGTGCATTAGCGAAAGGCGTTAAAGACGTAGCTTTCGATCGTTCTGGTTTTAAATATCATGGTCGTGTCCAATCTTTAGCGGACGCTGCTCGTGAAGCTGGTCTACAGTTCTAATAGAGGAAATTGAGATGTCAAACATCGAGAAACAAGCTGGTGAACTGCAAGAGAAGCTAATCGCGGTAAACCGTGTATCAAAAACTGTAAAAGGTGGTCGTATTATGAGTTTCACTGCATTAACTGTAGTGGGCGATGGTAACGGTCGCGTTGGTTTTGGTTATGGTAAAGCTCGCGAGGTTCCGGCAGCAATCCAAAAAGCAATGGAAAAAGCACGTCGTAATATGATTAACGTAGCTTTAAATGAAGGTACATTACAACACCCAGTTAAAGGTACTCATACTGGTTCTCGCGTATTTATGCAACCAGCTAGCGAAGGTACAGGTATCATCGCAGGCGGTGCAATGCGTGCAGTATTAGAAGTTGCAGGTGTTCGTAACGTTCTTTCTAAAGCGTACGGTTCAACAAACCCAATTAACGTTGTTCGTGCAACTATTGATGCATTAGCAAATATGAAATCGCCAGAAATGGTTGCTGCTAAACGTGGCAAAACTGTTGATGAAATTTTGGGGTAATTGATCATGGCTAAAACTATTAAAGTAACACAAGTTCGTAGCTCAATTGCTCGTTTACCGAAGCATAAAGCTACTTTACGTGGTCTAGGTCTTCGCCGTATGCATCATACCGTTGAGTTAATCGATACTCCAGCAGTGCGCGGTATGATTAACCAAGTTTCATACATGGTTAAAGTGGAGGAGTAAGAGAATGCGTTTAAATACTCTATCTCCGGCTGAAGGTGCAAAACACAGTGCTAAGCGCCTAGGTCGTGGTATTGGTTCAGGTTTAGGCAAAACTGGTGGTCGTGGTCATAAAGGTCAAAAATCTCGTACTGGTGGCGGTGTTCGTCGTGGTTTCGAGGGTGGTCAAATGCCTTTATACCGTCGTTTACCAAAATTTGGTTTTACGTCAATGAAAGCTGCAGTAACAGCAGAAATTCGTTTAACTGATTTAGCTAAAGTTGAAGGTAATGTTGTCACTTTAGATACATTAAAAGCAGCGAACGTTATTACTAAAGAAATTCAATTTGCTAAAGTTATTTTAGCTGGCGAAGTGAAATCAGCAGTAACAGTTCGTGGTTTACGTGTAACTAAAGGTGCTAAAGCAGCGATTGAAGCTGCTGGTGGCTCAATTGAGGAATAATTAACAAATGGCTAAGCAACCAGGTTATCAAGCAAGAAGCACACAAAACGGTAAAGGTGAACTTAAAAGTAGATTACTTTTTGTATTAGGTGCACTCATCGTTTTTCGTATTGGTTCTTTCATTCCGGTTCCTGGTATTGATGCAGCCGTATTAGCTCAATTAATGGATCAACAAAAAGGCACCATCATTGAAATGTTTAATATGTTCTCTGGTGGTGCATTAAGTCGTGCGTCAATTTTTGCTTTAGGTATTATGCCTTATATTTCGGCATCTATTATCATTCAATTATTGACAACGGTTTATCCTGCTTTAAATGAATTAAAGAAAGAAGGGGAAGCTGGTCGTCGTAAAATTAGCAAGTACACGCGTTATTCCACGCTAGGTCTTGCAACATTACAAGCGATCGGTATTTCTACAAGTTTGCCAAATATGTTGCCAGGTCTTGTTCCAAATATTGGATTTGGCTTTTATTTCACCGCAGTTGTAAGCCTTGTTACAGGTACAATGTTCTTAATGTGGTTAGGAGAACAAATTACAGAGCGTGGAATTGGTAATGGTATTTCATTAATTATTTTCGCAGGTATTGTGGCAGGTCTTCCTGCTGCGATTGGTTCGACTATTGAGCAGGCTCGTCAAGGGCAAATGCATCTGTTAGTTCTCTTATTGATCGCCGTAGTTGTTTTTGCAGTAACTTATTTTGTTGTTTTCGTTGAAAGAGGACAGCGTCAAGTTAAAGTTGAATATGCTAAGCGTCAGCAAGGTCGCCAAATTTTAGGTGGGGGTACATCTCATTTGCCATTAAAAGTAAATATGGCAGGCGTTATCCCAGCAATTTTTGCTTCAAGTATTATTTTATTCCCAGCAACAATTGCATCTTGGTTTGGTGAAGGGTCAAGTCTTGAGTGGTTAACGAATTTATCGTTGATGTTACAACCTGGACAGCCAATTTACTTGATTGTTTATGCTGCAGCTATTATGTTCTTTAGCTTCTTTTATGCTGCGATGCAATTTAATCCTCGTGATACAGCCGATAATTTGAAAAAATCTGGAGCATTCATACCCGGAATTAGACCAGGTGAACAAACATCACGTTATATTGATAAAATTATGACCCGTTTAACATTAATTGGTGGTCTATATATTACGTTTGTTTGTTTAGTTCCTTACATTATGACATCAGCTTGGAATGTACAATTCTATTTTGGCGGTACATCCTTGTTAATCGTTGTAGTGGTAATTATGGATTTCATCGCTCAGATTCAGAGTCATTTAATGTCTACTAAATATGAATCTGCGTTGAAAAAAGCAAACCTTAGAGGTTTTGGACAATAATATTGTCTATTTAAAGTAAAAGGGATAAGCAATGAAAGTTCGTGCTTCCGTAAAGAAAATTTGTCGTAACTGTAAAATTGTTAAACGTGAAGGTGTTGTTCGTGTATTATGTAGCGACCCTAAACATAAACAACGTCAAGGTTAATTGATAATTTTTCTTGCAAAGAACCAGTTGAGCAGTTATACTGCTCAGCTCATTTATGTCCTTGGCACTTTGTTTGAGTATCCTGAAAACGGGCTTTTCAAGATCAAGGTGTCAAATTAGTTAAAAAATAGGAGTGCATAGTGGCCCGTATTGCAGGCATTAACATTCCTGATCATAAACACACTGTAATCGCTTTAACAGCAATTTACGGTATCGGTAAAACCAGAGCACAAGAAATCTGTGCAGCAACAGGTATTGCCGAAAGCGTTAAGATCAGCGAATTGTCTGAAGAGCAGATTGATAAACTGCGTGACGAAGTTGGTAAATTTACCGTTGAAGGTGACTTACGTCGTGAAGTAACACTTAACATCAAACGTCTATTAGACTTAGGTTGTTATCGTGGTTTACGCCATCGTCGTAGCTTACCGGTACGTGGTCAACGTACTAAAACTAACGCGCGTACCCGTAAGGGTCCACGTAAGCCGATCAAAAAATAATCGGAGTAAGGTAAAAAATGGCTAAAACACCAGTTCGTACACGTAAACGTGTAAAAAAACAAGTTGTAGATGGCGTAGCGCATATTCACGCATCTTTCAATAATACAATCGTGACTATTACTGACCGTCAAGGTAACGCTCTAGCATGGGCTACTGCTGGTGGTTCAGGTTTCCGTGGTTCTCGTAAATCAACTCCGTTTGCTGCACAAGTTGCTGCAGAACGTTGTGCTGAAATCGTAAAAGAATTCGGCTTAAAGAACTTGGAAGTTATGGTTAAAGGACCGGGTCCTGGTCGTGAATCAACAATTCGTGCATTAAATGCAGCGGGTTTCCGTATCACGAACATTACTGATGTGACTCCGATTCCACATAACGGTTGTCGTCCACCGAAAAAACGTCGTGTTTAATCTGACGTTAGGATAATTGGAGAAAGAAAATGGCAAGATATTTGGGTCCAAAACTCAAGCTAAGCCGTCGTGAAGGCACTGACTTATTCCTTAAGTCAGGTGTGCGTGCTATCGATTCTAAATGTAAAATTGATACAGCACCTGGTCAACACGGTGCTCGCAAACCACGTTTATCTGACTATGGTAGTCAGTTACGTGAAAAACAAAAAGTTCGCCGTATCTACGGTATCTTAGAACGTCAATTCCGTAATTATTATAAAGAAGCGAACCGCTTGAAAGGTAACACTGGTGAAAATTTATTAGTGTTATTAGAAGGTCGCTTGGATAACGTTGTTTATCGTATGGGATTTGCTGCAACTCGTGCAGAAGCTCGCCAATTAGTGAGCCACAAGGCGATTGTTGTAAATGGTCGTGTTGTAAATATCCCATCTTTCCAAGTTTCTGTTGATGATGTGATTGCAGTGCGTGAAAAATCTAAAAAACAAGCTCGCATCAAAGCATCATTAGAATTAGCAGAGCAAAGAGAAAAACCAACTTGGTTAGAAGTTGATGCTGCTAAAATGGAAGGTGTGTTCAAACGTGTTCCTGAACGTTCTGATTTATCAGCAGACATTAACGAACATCTGATCGTTGAGCTTTACTCTAAATAATAGTTAAAGCTTAGAAGCAAAGAGAGGATAAAATGCAGGGTTCTGTTACAGAATTTTTAAAGCCACACTTAGTTGATATTGAGCAAATTAGCCCAACTCACGCTAAAGTGATCTTAGAACCGTTAGAGCGTGGTTTCGGTCATACTCTAGGTAATGCATTACGTCGAATTCTTCTATCTTCAATGCCAGGTTGTGCTGTGACTGAAGTAGAAATCGAAGGCGTATTGCACGAGTATAGTAGTAAAGAAGGTGTTCAGGAAGACATTCTTGAAGTTCTTTTAAACTTAAAAGGCCTAGCGGTTAAAGTTCAGAATAAAGATGATGTTTTTCTGACACTAAACAAATCTGGAATTGGCCCTGTTGTTGCTGCTGACATTACTCATGATGGTGATGTTGAAATTGTAAATCCTGAGCATGTTATTTGTCACTTAACAGATGAAAACGCATCAATTAATATGCGTATTCGTGTTCAACGTGGTAGAGGTTATGTACCTGCTTCGGCTCGTGCACATGTTCAAGATGAAGATCGTCCGATTGGTCGTCTATTAGTAGATGCTTGTTATAGCCCTGTAGACCGTATTGCTTACAATGTTGAAGCAGCACGTGTTGAACAACGCACTGACTTAGATAAGTTAGTTATTGAGCTAGAAACAAATGGCACTATTGATCCGGAAGAAGCAATCCGTCGTGCAGCAACAATTTTAGCAGAGCAGCTTGATGCATTCGTTGATTTGCGAGATGTTCGTCAGCCTGAAGTCAAGGAAGAAAAACCGGAATTTGATCCGATTTTACTACGTCCTGTTGATGACTTAGAGTTGACAGTTCGTTCTGCTAACTGTTTGAAAGCAGAAACAATTCATTATATCGGTGATTTGGTTCAGCGTACTGAAGTTGAATTATTAAAAACACCTAATCTTGGTAAGAAATCACTTACTGAAATTAAGGATGTGTTAGCTTCACGCGGCCTATCATTAGGTATGCGCCTTGAAAATTGGCCTCCAGCAAGTATTGCTGAAGATTAATAGGCCATTAGGTTAAGATTTTTCTGAGAAGGATAAGGTCATGCGCCATCGTAAGAGTGGTCGTCAACTAAACCGTAATAGCAGCCATCGCCAAGCGATGTTCCGTAATATGGCAAGTTCTTTAGTTAATCACGAGATTATCAAAACAACTTTGCCTAAAGCTAAAGAATTACGTCGTGTAGTTGAACGGTTAATTACATTAGCAAAAGTTGATAGCGTTGCAAATCGCCGCTTAGCTTTCGCTCGTACACGCAACATTGAAACAGTTGCAAAATTATTTAATGAATTAGGTCCACGTTTTGCTAATCGTGCAGGTGGTTACACCCGTATTTTAAAATGTGGTTTCCGCGCAGGTGATAATGCACCAATGGCATACATTGAGTTAGTTGATCGCCCTGAAGCAACAGAGGTTGCTGCAGCGGAATAATTTAAGATCTAATAAAAAAGCTCGCTAATTTAGCGAGCTTTTCTTTTATCTATAAATCCCTATCATCAATATTTTTTAATAAGTAATTACCTTGAATATCACATAGGCTACGGAACCCAACATTAATCGTTTGATATGGGTTTTGTTTTTTTAAGGTAGCATAATCAAAGTTCTCATGGTGATGACCATGATAGAGCTGTCTTACTGACATTTTTTCTGCTAATTGATTAAGTATCGTAAAACCAGATGGATGTGGTTTTGGGGCCTCATGGCAAATAAGAATATCTGCTTGCTGACAAGATAACTCCTCTATATCTGATGGGAAAATAGATGTTCTATGTCTTAATGGCAAGCCAGAACGCCACAATTTTTCTGGTGGACAATATTGGCAATAATGGATGGGATCGAAAAATAACGGTTTTTTCGGAGGCATCCAAATCTGTCCTCGGAAGACACCGCCTAGTCCTGCAATGCGTTTCCCTTCAATTTCTACCACTCGTCCATGTAAGTTTCTTTCTTTCCATTGAGTTCCCCAAATCGCATCAAATGCATGAGGCGTTTTACTATCATGGTTGCCATGTATAAACCAAATTTCACAATGTTTAGCTAGCTCTTCAAGAGGCGATGGATCTACTAGCTGTAAGTCGCCTAGAATAATTAGGTTGACTTTATCTTCTCGTTCGATAAAGGGATATAAATGTGAGTAACTACCATGAGGATCGCCAGCAAATAAAATCATTGATTATTTAGCCTCATTATCAAATAGTGCACCATCATGAGTTAAATTCGAAATTTCTTCTTCATTTAATATTTTTTCTACAATGGCTTTTGCTTGTTCATAGCGTTCATCGTAACTCGGCGATTCAATTTCAATGTAAGGCACATGGTATTTATCTAATAATTTTTTAAGTAATTGTTGGAATCGTTGACGCTGTTTATGATCCCCTAGACTGCGTAAGCCATCATCCACCCATTTCGTATTGTTATTTAATAAAATCGTCACATCAAATGGATATTCTTTGATCATTGAATCCAAGAACGGATGGGCTTTCCCTTCATATTGAATACAAAAGGCTTGAGTAGTAATGAAGTCCGTATCAATAAACGCCACTTTATGTGCGTGTCTTAGTGCATAATCAATATAATGTTGATGGCCTAGCGCCATTTGTGGATAGTCAGAATATTGCATTGCCTGTTCATCGCCACCTAGTTTCTCAAAAACAAATTCACGACCATATTCCCAAGCAGAAGTGGTATTGAATACGGCAGCGAGTTTGTTTACTAGCACCGTTTTACCACTACTTTCACCGCCTAAAATTGCAATGGTTTTAGCAAAGAATGGACGGACTTCTTTTGGAATAAATTTCCAATAATGGAATGGATTGTTGCGAATTTTTGTGGCTGATACATTAAAGAATTCACGTTTGGGATCCACTAACACAACATCAAGTTGAAGATATTGTTCATAAGGTGCTTTGTCTTGAATTTCACTGCTGAAAACGACCGTTGGATTCACATTTTTTTCTTTAAATAATGTTTTTACTGCCTCAGACCAGCTTGCCCAGCCGTTAGGATAGCTTGGAATACCGTCTTCGACTAAATGATGAATAAATATTTGATTTTTATGATATTTAAAAATTTGTTGCATCCAACGTAGACGATCTTGCACCGTTGGCATTTTTTTCATTTTGCTATCATAAAAAAGTTTGAGATCTCGTTCTGTGTCACTACAAACGATGACGTGCAATTCATCTACTTTACTAAAAGCTTCAAAGATCATATTAATATGACCAGTATGCACAGGATAAAATTTACCAAAAATCACGCCGACTTGCTTATTATCGTGCGTATCCGTAATTTGTAATGCATTATGTAATGCGCGTAGTTTTACTGCACTTGGATTTTTGATTTTACCGCTCACTAATTGGTTGAAATAAGCTCGGGTAATATTTGCACTTTCGCACACTTCATTTACTTTTAATTTCAACTGCTTACGTTTCTGTTGTAAGTAAGAAAATTCACTGGTCATATAAAATTACCTCAAAATACACCGCGCTTTTATGTGGCATAAATGGAAAGTGCGGTGCGAATTCGCCTTGTTTTGTCTATTGTATGTAATCTGGCACAGAAAGAAAAACCTTTTTTCACTGCATAGCAATTCAATATGACAAGTGCTATACTAAGAGCACATTCTCAGGGCAGGGTGAAATTCCCTACTGGCGGTAAAGCCCGCGAGCGTTCATGTAAATGAAGTCAGCAGATTTGGTGAAATTCCAAAGCCAACAGTATAGTCTGGATGGAAGAGAATAAGCAGGTTCAATGGAACTTGTTTTTGTCATTTCTAACGCCCTGATTCTGGTATCTTATTGTTTCAAATCGATTAGGAATTTACTATGAATCAGTCATTATTATCTCCCTTTGGCACGCCAGAACAGCGTGTTGTGAAAGCGATTGAAGCTTTCAAACAAGGCAAAGGCGTACTTGTTTTAGACGATGAAAATCGTGAAAATGAAGGCGACCTTATTTTCCCTGCTCAAACCATTACCGCACAACAAATGGCAAGCTTAATTCGCTATGGTAGCGGTATTGTTTGCTTGTGTTTAAGTGAAAGCTTATGTGATCAACTTGATTTACCGCCGATGGTTGAAAATAACAATAGCGTCAACAAAACAGCTTTTACAGTGACTATTGAAGCGGCAGAAGGCGTGAGTACTGGGGTTTCTGCAGCAGATCGTGTAACGACTATTAAGGCTGCTGTGGCAGATGGTGCGAAGCCTTCAGATTTACATCGTCCTGGGCATATTTTCCCATTACGTGCAGTGAATGGTGGTGTATTAAAACGTCAGGGGCATACTGAAGCTTCTGTGGATTTAGCACGTCTTGCGGGCTACAAAGAAGCTGGTGTGATTTGTGAAATTACCAATGATGATGGCACCATGGCCCGAGCACCTGAATTAGTGGAATTTGCGAAAAAATTTGATTATGTCATTTTAACGATTGAAGATTTAATTGAATATCGTCTTAAACACAATTGTTAATGAGAACACTTTTTTGTGATAGATCCTTTCCATTTGGGAAGGATTTATCATTTTATCCCTCAAATTATGCTATAATTTGTCCTTTTAATTTTCTTGAAATAGAACGTGGATATTTTAACGCTAAGCCAACAATTAAAAGCCAATCAAGTAGTTGCCTATCCGACAGAAGCGGTTTTCGGATTGGGTTGTAATCCTTTTAGTCAAAGTGCGGTGGAAAAATTATTAGTTTTGAAGCAACGCCCTATTGAAAAAGGACTGATCCTTGTATCGCCTGATGTGCGTTTTTTTCTCCCTTTTATTGATGAAACTCGTATTAACGCAGCACAATGGCAATGTTTAACGCAAACCTACGATCATCCAATTACCTGGGTTGTGCCAGCAAAAGAAAATGTGCCAACGTTTTTAACAGGTGATTTTGATAGCATTGCGGTGCGTATTTGTCGTCATCCCGCTGTAGCTCAATTATGTGAAGCTTGTGAATTTGCACTTACATCCACTAGTGCGAACCTATCAGGATTGTCTCCTTGTCGTACAGCTGAAGAGGTGAGAGTTCAATTTGGTGCCGATTTTCCAGTGTTGGATATGCCTGTTGGTGATGCAAAAAATCCATCAGAAATTCGAGATTTGTTAACTAATCAATTATTTAGGCAAGGATAAGCTATGGATAAATACGCAGTTTGGGGAAATCCAATTGCACAAAGTAAATCGCCTCAAATTCATCGTTTGTTTGCTCAGCAAACGCAGCAATCCATGGAATATGTGGCTATGTTGGGCGATTTGACGCAGTTTGAACAACAGTTGAGCCAATTTTTTGCGCAGGGTGCGAAAGGTTGTAATATTACAGCCCCTTTTAAAGAAAGAGCATTTGCGCTAGCTGATGAACATAGTGAGCAAGCGCTTATGGCAGAAGCTTGCAACACCTTAAAACGATTAGATAACGGTAAACTCTATGCAGATAATACCGATGGCGTAGGCTTGGTTACCGATTTAACGAGATTAGGTTGGTTGAAACCTAATAATAAAATCTTAATTTTAGGCGCGGGTGGTGCGACAAAAGGTGTTTTACTGCCTTTATTACAAGCGCAGCAAAACATCCTCATTTCTAACCGCACTTTAGCCAAGGCACAAGGGTTAGCAGATAAATTCGCGGCTTATGGCAATATTCAAGCTGTCGAATTAAGCCAAATTCCAATGCAGCATTTTGATCTCGTGATCAACGCTACTTCATTAGGTTTACAAGGCGCAACTGTCGATATTCAACCTGAACTGTTGCGTCATGCGGGCGCGGTTTATGATATGCAATACGCCAAAGATACCGATACGCCTTTTATTGCTTGGGCGAAATCTTTAGGGGTAAAAACAATGAGTGATGGTTTTGGTATGCTCGTGGGGCAAGCGGCTCATTCCTTTAAATTATGGCGTGGTGTGATGCCAGAAGTGGATTATTTAATAAAAAGTGCGGTAATAAAATGATAAATTTTCAAACATTAGTTGATTCGGCAATTCATTCTTCTCATTTTCTTATTCTTGCGAAGATCTGCGTTGCTATGTGCCTTGGTGGCATTATTGGTTTAGAACGGGAGCTAAAGCGTAAACCTGTTGGGGTAAAAACCTGCGTTATTATTGCGATTACCACCTGTATTCTTACCATTGTATCTATTCAATCAGCAGAATATTATGCAGAAGTGTCGGAGAATATTCGTACGGACCCAATGCGTTTAGCTGCACAGGTTATCAGCGGTATTGGTTTCTTGGGCGCTGGTGTGATTCTACGTAAAAGTAATGATGCTATTTCTGGTTTAACAACTGCGGCAATTATTTGGTCTGCCGCAGGGATTGGTATTGCTTCTGGCGCAGGTTTCTTCTTTGATGCCATTATTGCGACTATGATGATCTTTGTAGCGATCCGTTTGAGCCCGATTGTGCAACGCTATGTTCAGCGTCGTCGCCCAAAAGAAAATATCAAAGCAACGATGAATATTCATTTGAATGATGTGCAAGGCATTAGTCAAGTACAGACGTTATTTGAACAATTTGATAGTGATATTTTAAATACCAATATTAAAGATTTGTCACAAGGCGAAATCAAGCTTATTTTGCGGGTGGAGTTAGCGAATCAAGATGTGTTGCAGCAGCTCTATACGCATATTAGAGCGTTGCCAGAAGTTTTAGCAGTGGATTTAGAAAGTAAATAAAGTGCGGTGATTTCTTTTGTAGATTTTGCGTAACTCATTTACAATGTCGATATCTTGAACTCAATCAGGAAATATTATGAAAAAAATTCTTTTTAGCACCGCACTTTTAAGTACCGTTGTGCTTACAGGTTGCAGTAGCACACTTGACCCAGTAACTGGGGAACGAAATGATCCCTTACAAAGTTTCAACCGTACCATGTGGGATTTCAACTACAAAGTGTTAGACCCTTATGTGTTAAAACCATTAGCAAAAGGCTGGGATGCTTTACCAACGCCATTAACTAAAGGTTTATCAAATGTGGCGAATAACTTAGATGAGCCAGTCAGTATGATTAACCGCTTACTAGAGGGCGAGGGTAAAAAAGCGATGACGCATTTTAATCGCTTCTTTATTAACTCGACCTTTGGTTTAGGCGGATTAATTGATTTAGCAAGCCATAGCGAACCGCTTAAAGTGGATTATCCACGTACATTTGGTGAAACCTTGGGGAGTTATGGCGTAGATCCAGGTGCTTATATCGTATTGCCGGTTTATAATGCCACCACACCAAGAGAAATCACAGGGGCGGTTGTTGACACTGCTTACACCTATCCATTCTGGAATTGGGTGGGTGGCCCTTGGTCTTTAGTGAAAATGGGCGTACAAAAAGTGGATCAGCGTGCGAAAGCAATGGATAAGGAAGCTTTTTTGGAGCAATCACATGATCCATATATTACGTTCCGCGAAGCCTATTACCAGCATCTTGAATTCCGTACCAAAGATGGTAATGTGCAGCCGAAAGAAACTGGACTTTCAGCAGATGATTTAAAAAGTATTGATTAAGGGATAATATTATGGAAATGACATCAACTCAGCGTTTGATTTTAACAAACCAATATAAATTAATGGGGTTATTAGACCCTGCGAATGCGGCAACATACGCGCGTTTGGAAGCCATTGTCAAAGGTGGATTTGCACTTGAATTAAGAGAACTGGATCGTGAATTTACTGATATCAAAGTGGAAGAATGTCAAACGATCTTAGATACGTTAGAAATGTATAAAGCTCTTCATGTTTCATACAATAATTTAGCGGATAAATCAGGCGTAACTCCACATCGTTTACAATTTGTTGGCTATTGTGCGGTGCGTGAGAAGAAATATTTAAGCTATCTGCGTTTTATTACGGGCGTAGAGGGCAAATATCAAGAATTTATGAAATGCGAACATGGCTGTGATTCGCAAACACCAATGTGGGATAAATACAGTAAAATGCTTGATGTTTGGCGTGCTTGCCCACATGGTTATCATTTAAGTATGCAAGAGATCTTGAACATCTTAAACGCATAATAAAACCTTATAAAAATCAACCGCACTTTTAAAGTGCGGTTTGTTTTTCGCCTATTCTAACGGAAATCTGTTACACTATGGCACCTGATTAATTTAATGAAATGAGCACTATGAGTTTATTAAATGTTTTAATTTATCCTGACGAGCAATTGCGTACCATTGCTCAACCTGTTACTGAATTTAACCCAGAATTACAAGATTTTATTGATAATATGTTTGAAACCATGTACGAAAATGAAGGCATTGGTTTAGCCGCCACTCAAGTGAATGTACACAAACGTGTTATTACCATGGATATTGAAGGTAACAAAGAAAATCAAATCGTATTGATTAACCCTGAAATTATTGAAAGTTCAGGTGAAACAGGGATTGAAGAGGGTTGTTTGTCTGTGCCTGGTTTTCGTGGTTTAGTGCCACGTAAAGAAAAAGTAACGGTAAAAGCACTTAATCGTCAGGGCGAAGAATTTACTTTATCAGCAGATGGTTTATTGGCAATTTGTATTCAACATGAAATTGATCACTTGAACGGTGTGATGTTTGTTGATTATTTATCGCCATTAAAACGCAACCGTATTAAAGAGAAATTAGTGAAATTACAAAAACAAATTGCGCGCAGCAAATAAGTTGAGAACAGCTTTCTCTTTTTCTATTTATGATTATCCGTAGCACTTTATGATGAAAAAACTCAATATTATTTTTGCGGGAACGCCTGATTTCGCCGCTCAACATTTACAAGCATTATTGAATTCACAACACAATGTTATTGCTGTTTATACCCAGCCTGATAAGCCTGCTGGTCGTGGAAAAAAATTACAAGCCAGTCCAGTAAAACAATTGGCAGAGCAGCATAATATTCCTGTTTATCAACCTAAATCCTTACGTAAACCTGAAGCTCAGCAAGAATTAGCAGCATTGCAAGCGGATGTTATGGTTGTGGTGGCTTATGGTTTAATTTTGCCTCAAGCGGTATTAGATGCACCTCGTTTAGGCTGTTTAAATGTGCATGGCTCAATTTTACCACGTTGGCGTGGGGCAGCACCGATTCAACGTGCAATTTGGGCAGGCGATAAACAAACTGGCGTGACCATTATGCAAATGAATGCAGGGTTGGATACGGGCGATATGTTGCATAAAGTCTATTGTGATATTGAAGAGAAAGAAACGTCTGCAACGCTATATCATAAGCTTGCGCAGCTTGCACCACCGGCCTTGATTGAGGTGTTGGATCATTTGGATGAAGGCCGTTTTATCCCTGAAGCGCAAGAGGATAGTCAAAGTAATTACGCAGATAAACTAAGTAAAGAAGAAGCACTATTGGATTGGAATTTGTCCGCAGTTCAATTGGAACGTAATATTCGTGCTTTTAATCCTGCGCCTATTGCATTTTTGACCTTGTGTGTTGATGGTAACGAAGAACGAGTTAAAGTGTACCAAGCAGATGTATTGCCTCATCAAAATAAACTGCAAGGGACAATTTTAGCTTGTGATAAAACAGGATTAAAAATTGCTACAGCGGATGGCGTGCTGAATATTACACAATTACAACCTGCAGGCAAGAAGCCAATGTCTATTCAAGATTTCCTTAATGGACGTGCAGATTGGTTTATGGTAGGAACCCAGCTATGAGAACGGAAAAAACAGCACAAAAAAAGACCGCACTTAAGCATAAGTCTGAATCCGTACGCGTTGTAGCTGCACAAGTTATTTTACAGGTGTTAGATCAGGGAAAATCGCTATCCAGTTTAATCCCTGAATTTCAGTCTCAAGTCAAAGCACAGGACCTTCCCTTATTACAAGAAATCTGTTTTGGTGTGTGCCGCGTATTACCAAGGCTTGAATGGATTATTCGTTTGTTAGTTGATAAACCTTTAAAAGGCAAAACACGAATTGTGCATTGCTTATTATTGGTGGGGTTGTATCAACTTCTTTATACGCGCGTACCTGAACATGCTGCCATTAATGAAGCAGTGAATGCGACAAAATCCCTGAAAGTCGAGCAATTTCGGGGCTTAGTCAATGGTGTATTACGTCGCTTTTTACGTGAGCAAGCAGAAATATTGGCAGTGGTGGATAAACATTGGCAAACCTATCATCCTGAATGGCTTGTGAATAAATTGAAAAAAGCCTATCCCAATTGGCGTGAGGTCATTGAAGCGAATAATCAGAAACCACCAATGTGGTTGCGTGTGAATGTTCGTCATTCCAGCAAAGATGATTACCAACAATTATTAGCACAGCAAGAATTAGTGTCTCATTCAACAGAACATCCTCAAGCATTGCGCTTAGCAGCGGCAACAGCGGTGCAAAATTTACCTTATTTTGCGCAAGGTTGGAGTTCGGTGCAAGATATCAGTGCACAATGGGCAGCGTTACTACTAGAAGCAAAAAATGGTGAATTAATCCTCGATGCTTGTGCGGCACCAGGGGGAAAAACCACGCATATTTTAGAACTTGCACCGCAAGCTAAAGTGGTTGCGCTAGACATTGAAGAGGGGAGATTAAAGCGCGTCAGTGAAAATCTTGCTCGGTTACAGCAGAAAGCAACGGTTATTTGTGGTGACGCTTCTCAACCGCAACAATGGCTTCCTCAAGCTGCGGAAGCTATTGTGGGCAAAAAAAGTGCGGTGCAATTTGACAGAATTTTATTAGATGCACCTTGTTCAGCAACAGGCGTGATTCGCCGTCATCCTGATATTAAATGGTTGCGTCAAGAAAGTGATATTCAGCCTTTAGTGAAATTACAGCGAGAAATTCTTGATGCCCTTTGGGCAACATTAAAGCCGAATGGTATTTTGGTTTATGCGACTTGTTCATTGTTACCTGAAGAAAATTGCGAGCAAATCCGCCAATTCTTAGCCGATACACCAAATGCACAATTAGAAAGATTATCTTTTGCGCAGGATGAAAGTGCAGTGGGTTTTCAATTTATTCCACAAACAGAAGGTGGTGATGGTTTTTACTACGCCAAATTAAAGAAATTGGCTTAATACCGATAATAAAAAACGCCATGTGGAATACATGGCGTTTTTTTATGTAATTGAATGGGATTATTTTTTCAATAAATCACGAATTTCAGATAATAATTCTTCTGAAGTTGGACCTTTTGGTGCTTCTTCAACTGGTTTTTTCATTTTGTTAATGCCTTTTACCATTAAGAAAATAGCAAATGCAATAATGATGAAGTCAAAAATATTTTGAATAAATACACCGTAGTTTAAGGTTACTGCAGGTGTTTCACCTACTTTTTCTGCTAGAACGATTTTTAAATCTTTAAAGTCAACGCCGCCAGTTAAAATACCTAATACAGGCATAACTACATCAGCAACGAGTGAACTAACGATTTTACCAAATGCACCACCGATGATCACACCGACTGCCATATCAACAACATTGCCGCGCATTGCAAATTCGCGAAATTCTTTCATAAAGCTCATAATTTTTTCCTTTTATATAAATGGAAGTTAGGGAGTGCGTATTATATAAATTTTGTTCAATTTGTATAGCTTTTTTATTCCTTTTAGATAAAAAAGACGTTTGGTTGAAACAATTTCTCTATTTCAGGGACGTATTTTTTATCGGCTAAGTAAATAATGACATGATCTTCTTCTTGTAGTACCACATCTTTTTTAGCAATGAGCACCTCATTATCACGTAAAATAGCACCAATTAATGCTGTATTTGGCAATTTTAATTCGCTTACTTTGCGTCCAATAACATTTGAATTAGTTGGATCTCCATGTAAAACGATTTCTAAAGCTTCCGCTATACCATGACGTAGTGAGGCCACATTGGTGATATCGCCTTTACGAACATGGCTTAATAATGCAGAAATCGTGGCCTGTTGTGGTGAAATAGCAATATCAATAGATCCACCTTGCAATAGATTAATGTATGCCATACGTTGAATCAACACCATCACTTTTTTTGCACCAGATCGTTTTGCTAACATCGCTGACATAATGTTGGCTTCATCATCACTTGTTAAAGAAATAAACAAATCAATACTTTCAATTTGCTCTTCAAATAAGAAGTTTTGATCTGAAGCATCAGCATTAAATACCAAGGTTTTTGATAGTTTTTCTGCTAATTTGGTAGCGCGCGATGCATCTCGTTCGACTAATTTAATGGTGCAACTATTTTCTAAATAGCGGGCAACATTTGCACCAATATTACCACCACCAACAATCATAATGCGTTTATAAGGACGTTCTAAACGTTGTAGCTCTGACATGACTGCACGAATATGCTCAGTTGCACAGATAAATGTGACTTCATCTCCCGCTTCAATAATGGTAGAAGCTTGTGGGCGAATGGTTTTATCTTGGCGTAAAATCGATACAATACGACAATCAATATGGGGTAAATGTTCTCGTAAGGCTGAAATCGCATAGCCAACTAAAGGCCCACCATAATAGGCTTTGCATACAGCAATACTAATTTTTTCATCAGCAAAATGAGCGATTTGCAAGGCACCTGGATAGTTAATTAAGCGTACGATATCATCTGTAACCAGATTCTCTGGAGAAATAATATGATCAACAGGAATGACGTCAGGTTGAAATAATTTCTCTTTTTCGCGGATGTATTCACTATTACGAATTCGTGCAATTTTAGTTGGAGTATGGAATAGCGTATAGGCAATTTGACTGGCAACCATGTTGACTTCATCGGAACTGGTTACAGCCACTAATAAATCAGCGTCCATCAAGCCTGCTTCACGTAAAACAAATGGGGAAGAGGCGGAGCCTGTGACTACGCGTAAGTCATGCTTATCTTGAAGATTTTCTAAACGTGCTTCTTGATTATCAACAAGCGTAATATCATTATCTTCACTGACCAAATTTTCTGCCAGGGTTCTACCAACCTGACCCGCACCAAGAATCACTATTTTCACGTAATGTCCTATTCTCTTTCCAATATTAACGGATGAATACCAATATTAACCGAATTTAGACCGCACTTTAAGCGTTCTATTTGCTGACAAATATTTTCTGTTATCGCATTTGCCTGTGCAACATCGGTTTCTGTAATTTGTTCAACATGTTGTTGAAATAAAATCGCATTTAATAAACGCTCGGCGTGCATACCTGATCGACAATAATGCAATACACCTGGTTCTTCTTTTAAGGTGACTACCATGCCTATTTTCGTTGTGGCAATGCCGAGAGCACCGTCTTCACCACCAAAACGTCTAAATAATTCATTTTGTGGAAATCCACCACAAGCGAGGAAAAAGGAACGACGAAAAACCATATTGCCTGCAACGGTCATTAATACGTGTTGCCAAGCGAATTCAATATTTTCGTGTTCGGCAAAGTGCGGTGCTAAATCAACAGGTTTTAAGGCTAAACGAATGAGGGATACTTCAGGTTTAAAATGAAAAATCGCACTGGCAGAGGTTAATGCATCCGCTTCATAGGCATCATCCGCGTCTAAAAAAGCGATAAATTCTGCACTGCTTTGTAATGCCCCCCAATTGCGTGCTTTTGCAGGTCCTCCATTACGTGGCATTGCTTCAAATTTGATTTTATCGGGATATTGCTTTGCCAGTTCAGCGGCTAATTGTGCCGTATTGTCTGTGGAACAATCATCAACGAGCCATAGGCATCCTAAGTGCGGTTGATTTAGTACCGATGTTACCGCACGAATGAGGGTATTTTCTGCATTGTAGCAAGGAATAATTACATCTATTTTGGCGAAGTTCATTATTTAAACCTAAGAAAAAACGCTCTCAACTGAGAGCGTTTTATTATATTACTTTTTCGCTTTTAATACACGTAATGCAAAAATCGTTATACCAGCTGCGAATATCATCAAGCCAAGAACTTCTGCTGTACTTCCCCAGTTTTCTAAATTCAATGCAAGAGGTGCATCTGAACCACCTGAAGTCACAGAGCCGGCGATAATAAAGGCGAGTAATACGCCGATTAAGCTTTCACCCACGATTAAACCCGCAGCGAATAAAGTACCAAAGCGTTCTGCTTTTTTCTTCACTTCTGCAAGATCTTTACCTGTACGTTTTGCAAAGCTTTCTAAATGACGGTTGATTAACCACGCTAAGAATGCACCAACAATGATAGGCGCATTGATTGATGGTGGTAAGTAGATACCCATACCAACAGCTAATGCAGGTAAAGCAAAACGGTTGTTGGATGATTTTTTCAATAAAGTATCAATCACAATTAATACTGCACCAAATCCGATACCTGCAAAAATATAGCTCCATTCAAGATTGTGCGAGAAGATACCATTAGCGATGGTCATCATTAATGTCGCTTGAGGTGCAGATAATGCTTGTGCAGGATCCATTGTTTCACGTGGCATTGCACCAGCAAAACCATAAGCGTGATAAAGGATTTCAAGCACTGGTGCGATAACTAAAGCACCCACGATAACACCGATAATTAACGCAAATTGTTGGCGCCAAGGTGTTGCTTCAACTAATTGACCAGTTTTTAAGTCTTGTAAGTTATCGTTAGAAATCGCTGCGATACATACCACAATTGAGCCTGTGAATAAGGTAAGTGCGGTTAAGAATTTTTGACCTTCAGCAGTATCTAATAAACCTGTTGCAGAACCGATTAACATTAATACTAATGAGGTGGTTACCACAGAGATGATACCGATACCTGAAATTGGGCTTGAAGATGAACCTACTAAACCCGCCATGTATCCGCAAGCTGCTGCAACGAAGAAACCGATAACAAAGGCTAATAAAGTACAAACAACGATTAAAATAATTGCAGTGCTTGGCTCAATGCCGACAGGCTCTAGGAAGCTGTAAAGCGCTAAAACAATTAAAGCAACACTCACAAGTGTTGTGTAAATCATTGTTTTTGGTGATAAATCTTGTGAAGTGCGGTCATTATTTTGTGCGTTTGGATCTTTGAATGCGCGGATAGATTGTGACATACCCTCCATCATTGGTTTCATGAGCATTAATAATGTCCAAATTGCCGCAATACCGATAGTACCTACACCAATAAAGCGTACTTTGCTTTTCCAAATACTCATCGCATAACCGATCATATCAGCGCCTTCAGGCATTGGTGCGCTTGCAGTGAAATAAGGTACTGCAACACCCCAAGCGGCAAAAATACCTAATAAGATAGCGATACCGCCCACAATACCCACTAAGTAACCTGCGCCAAGTAAGGCTAATGAAAAGCCCATTGGTACTTGGAAAATCGCATTACCACCTTTAAACCAAAGGCTAGCGCCATCAGCAACAACACGTAAACCGTTTGTGACAAAGCCGACAACTGCAGCAACGATACCACCAGTTGCAATTTCTTTAATACCACTTTCATTTGAGTTGTCATGGCCTGCTTTTAAGATTTCCGCAGCCGCAACGCCTTCAGGGTAAGGTAAATCGCTTTTTACCACCATCGCATTACGCAATGGAACAGTGAAGATAACCCCAAGGATACCCCCCGAAATACAGATTAATAATGTTTGCCAGAATGGGAAACCTTGCCAGTATCCCATCATAAGCATCGCTGGGATCACGAAAATCACAGAAGAAAGCGTACCCGCAGAAGATGCTTGGGTTTGCACCATGTTGTTCTCAAGAATATTTGAGCCATGGAAGAATTTGAGTACTGCCATTGAAATAACGGCAGCAGGGATTGAAGATGCGAAAGTAAGACCTACTTTTAATCCCAAATAAACGTTGGAAGCGGTAAAGATTACCGTAATCAACGCCCCTAATAACATTCCTCGGAATGTTAATTCTTTTAATGATTGTTGATGTGTTGACATTAATAATTCCTTAAGTTTAAAAAAACGTTCGCATATTACCTTGATTAGAGGCTCAGGGAAAGTAGTTATTTATATATTTATGCAAATTTTATTGAAATTTATGCAAACGCAATCGATTTAGCTCGATTTTTTTAAATAATCACGCAATGCATAGAGTGCAACAAGATTACGTGCTTCATAAAAATTCTCATCATTTAATAAATGCTCTAAGTTAGCGAGAGGCATTCTTAAAATTTCCAAAGGTTCAGGTTCATCACCTTCTAATTGAGAGGGATAAAAATCCTGTGCAATTAAAATATGCATAGGACTATTCATATAAGTAAGATTGGAATTAATGGTGCGTAAATGTACAAACTCTTTCGCACCGATGCCCAATTCTTCTTGCATTTCTCGATTGGCACTTTGTTCTGGCGTTTCACCAAATTCCATCAAGCCTTTACAGAAACCCAGTTCATATTTTTCTGTGCCTACTGCATATTCTTTGACCATAATTAATTCATCATTTTCGATAGGAAGCACCATAACTGCAGCCCGACTTGCCGGTTTTAGTCGCTCATAGGTGCGTAAATTGCCATTGGAAAATTTAAGGTCTATGGATTGGATTTTAAAAATCTTAGATTGTGCTTTAGTAGAAATATTTAGAATTTCAGGGAGTTGCTTCATAACATCATCTCTTATTTTACAAAATTTAGGAATAACGATACCATAAACCAAAATAGCTGTTAAAGGATAATTTATGGCGAAACAAGCGCAAAATAAGCAAGAGGAAAAGGACGATGGTGTACGTTTGGACAAGTGGCTTTGGGCTGCTCGCTTTTATAAAACCCGTACCATTGCAAAAGAAATGATTGATGGTGGTAAAGTGCATTATAATGGGCAACGTACCAAGCCAAATAAAAGCGTAGAAGTGGGTGCAAAAATTCGTTTACGTCAAGGAAATGAAGAAAAAGAAGTCAAAGTCACCGCACTTTCAGACCAGCGAAGAGGTGCACCGCAAGCGCAATTATTGTATGAAGAAACGGCGGAAAGTATTGTACAACGTGAAAAAATGACCTTGGCGCGTAAAATGAATGCGATGCCACATCCTGATCGTCGACCAAATAAGAAAGAGCGTCGGGATTTAATTCGTTTTAAACAACAAGATGAAGGCTTGTAAAAGCAGGAAATAGCCCCATATAGCAAGCAATGTTCTCAAAGTGCGGTGTAATTTTAAGACGTTTTAGGTAGTTATAACGCACAGAAAAATCTAAGGAAATCTATGAATTATCAACAAGACAACGACAAATTATATCGTTATTTATTCCAAAATCGTGCTGTTCGTGGCGAATGGGTGCGTGTCAATAAAACTTTTGTAGATACACTAAACACACATCATTATCCAAAAGAAGTGCAAAATTTATTGGGTGAAATGATGGTGGCAACTAGTTTGCTCACAGCGACTTTAAAATTTGACGGTGATATTACGGTGCAAATTCAAGGTGATGGCCCGTTAAAATTGGCATTGGTTAATGGTTCTTATCAACAAAAAATGCGTGCTTTAGCACGTTTGCAAGATGATATTCCTGCACAAGCCAGTTTGCATGAAATGGTAGGGAAAGGTGTGTTAGTCATTACTATCACACCAACTGAAGGTGAACGTTATCAGGGCGTCATTGCATTAGATAAACCAACCATTACCGAATGTTTAGAAGATTATTTTGTGCGTTCTGAGCAATTACAAACGCAATTAATTATTCGTAGTGGTGAATTTAATGGTGAAGCGGTAGCGGCAGGCATGTTGCTACAAATTATGCCAGATGGTCAAGGTTCAGCAGAAGATTTTGAACATTTAGCCACGCTGACAGCCACAGTAAAAGACGACGAATTATTTGGTTTAAGCGCGGAAGAATTGTTGTATCGCCTTTACCATGAAGAAACGGTGGAAATTTACGAGCCACAGAATGTGCAATTCTTCTGTGGTTGTTCTGCAGATCGTTCTGGTGCAGCGTTATTATTGGTGCCTGAGCAGGAAATTGATGAAATTCTTGAAGAACATAATGGCAGCATTGATATGCAATGCGAATGTTGTGGTACACATTATTTCTTTAATAAACAAGCGATTGAAAAATTAAAAGAAAAATCGGCTTAATCATTTTATAGTTCATTTATAGCCGCTCAAAAGCGGCTTTTTTATCCCTGTAATTTCAGTAATAAGCGATCCATGGTGCGATAGCTTAAGGCTTCTGCTAAATGGGTTTGATTAATTTGTTCTGTTTCTGCTAAGTCAGCAATAGTACGAGCAACTTTTAAAATACGATGATAAGCTCGTACGGATAAACCCAGTTTGGTTAAGGCATTTTCTAAAAATTCGGCGTCTTTATTTTTTATCACACAGAATTTTTCAATTTCTTTTGCAGTTAAATGTGCATTGACTTTACCTTGGCGATGAAATTGTATTTCTCGAATCTTTAATATTTTTGACCGCACTTTTTCACTGCTCTCTCCACGATCAGAATTGGATTGCAAAGTACCTTTAGGTAATAAAGGTACCTCAATGGATAAATCAAAACGATCTAAAAAAGGACCAGATAACCGATTAAGATAACGCATAATTTGTTGTGGTGATGTGCGATTATGCGTGCCCTGATAATGTCCTGTTGGGCTTGGGTTCATGGCGGCGATTAATTGGAATTTGGCAGGAAAACAGATTTTTGCATTGGCTCTGGAAATAATGATTTCGCCACTTTCTAAAGGTTGGCGCAACGCATCCAAGACTTTTCGGTCAAATTCAGGTAGCTCATCTAAGAAAAGTACGCCGTTATGGGCTAATGAAATTTCACCTGGTTTTGGGATCGTACCACCACCCACTAATGCTGGCAAAGAAGCACTGTGGTGTGGAGATCTGAAAGGTCGGCGTTTCCAATTTGAAAAATTCAGTTCATTTTGGATCAAACTTGTTATTGAAGCGGTTTCAATGGCTTCTTGGTCTGTCATTTCTGGCAATAAATCAGTAAGCCGACTTGCAAGCATAGTTTTGCCTGTACCGGGTGGACCCAAAAGTAACAAATTGTGTTGTCCTGCTGCAGCAATGGTTAACGCGCGCTTTGCATGATGTTGCCCAATGATATCCGTTAAATCTCGCGAAACTTGCTGATTTTTCACCGCACTTTGTGGCGGAATTTCACTGGCTACGGGGAGGGTAAGTTGATTATTCAGAAATTGTACCGTTTCTAATAAAGTTGTTGCATAAAAGCTATCAAAATCAGAAATCAATGCGGCTTCATGCGCATTTTGCGCAGCAATTATCATATGTCGTTTAGCCTGTTGTGCAGCTAAAATCGCGGGGATGACACCAGGAACTGCTCGTAAATTTCCCGTCAATGCCAGCTCGCCCAAAAATTCAAAACGGCGTAATTGTTCTGCCTCAATTTGTCCTGATGCAGCTAATATGCCCAAAGCAATTGGCAAATCAAAACGTCCCCCTTCTTTTGGCAGATCGGCAGGTGCTAAATTAACAGTAATTCGCTTTGGTGGGTATTTAAATTGAGCGTTAATAAGTGCACTACGTACTCTATCCTGAGCTTCTTTTACCGTTTTCTCAGGTAATCCCACCAAGGTAAATCCGGGTTTCCCATTGCTAATATGGACTTCAATTGTAACCAAAGGCGCTTGTACACCAATGGAAGCTCGGCTATAAACAACAGCTAATGACATAAAAATTCCTCTTATCATAGATAAGAGGAACTATAAATGCAAAGCCAATGTGTTCACGAAAAGTGCGGTATAAATTTGGAATGAAAATCACAAAATTAGGCAGTTTGTGAGCTAAACCAACTATCTAATTTAGCGGCTAAACGATCTACCCCGACTTTATTCAATGCAGAAAACGGTTCGACTTGGATATCACCTTGGAAAGGTAAAATCGCTTCGCGTACCATTTTTACCGTTTTACTTCTTGCACTCTGGCTGAGTTTATCCGCTTTGGTTAATAGCAATAAAATAGGGAGATTTGAAGCAACGGCCCATTCAATCATCTGTTGATCTAAATCTTTTAATGGATGACGAATATCCATTAATATCACAACGCCTTGTAAACATTGACGTTTTTGTAAGTATTCACCAAGTGATTTCTGCCATTGTAACTTCATTTGTTCTGGTACAGCAGCATAACCATAGCCAGGCAAGTCCACTAATTTGAATTGGGGTTCTATCTCAAATAAATTAATCAATTGTGTTCGACCTGGTGTTTTTGAAGTGCGCGCCAAGTTTTTTTGATTCGTTAATGTGTTAAGTGCGGTGGATTTTCCCGCATTTGAGCGCCCAGCAAATGCAATCTCAATTCCTGTATCTTCAGGAAGTTGGTTTATATTTGCTGCACTAGTGAGAAAATGGGTTTTATGGTAGTTAAGTTTTATTTCTGACATAAAATTTCCTTTGTTATTTCGCATAAGGATACCCGATAAATGTGCGGAGGACGATAAAAAATACAAAAATAAATGAAATAATGTAGAATAGTGCAACAAAATTTGGAGAGACTATGACAAAAATATCATACCAATGGCCTGATGCAAACCAAGTTTATCCGGATCGCAATGGCAAATCTTATCGTTTAAAGCGCTTGCGTTATCGTCTACGCTTAATGCTACATGTTGGACTGGTGAAAAAATTTGAAGCATTTGTAAATCAACATAATGAGTTGGTGGAAGTGTTAAATCAGCGTACTGATTTTTCTTATCCATTAGTACATCGTTTTCTTGATAAACGTTTTTCTGCACAGCAACGTTTGGAATTAATGAAGGATAATTTACTGTTTTTACCCCAAAAATTAACCGCACTTTCTCAGAATATATGGAAAGAAACGATTAATTTAGGCGAAATTATTGAAGGTTTTGACATTATTTTGACGATTAATGAACATCAACCAATGGAAGGTTTTTGGGCGCTAGAATTGTATGAAAAAGAAACACAGCGTTTAATTTATATTTTAACTTTTGGTAAATTGGCTGATGCTTTATTAATTGCTGTAATTCAAGGTCCTAATTATGAAGATGCGAAGCAAATTGTTAAAACGCTGACCAAAAAATGCCATGGTCTTCGTCCGGCTTACTTAATGGTCGAAGTGATGAAATTATTGACGCAACATTTAGGTTTTTCTCAATTATTAGGCATACCTCAAAAATATCAAAATAAATAGCGAATTGTTCGTAGTAAACGTTATATGGTGGATTATGATGCGATTTTTTCTGAAAGTGGCGGTACGTTAGAAGAATATTGGTTATTGCCCTTGAACGTTGAAATGAAAAACTTAGAGCAAATTGAAAGCAAAAAACGTTCAATGTATCGTAAACGCTATGCAATGCTGGAATCATTCGCAAAACGTATTGCAGAAAATATTAAATTAACATAAGAGAGTTTAGGCTCTCTTTTTTATTAGATTTGCACGAATATTGTCATATAACCAATTGAAAATAAAGGTATAAACTAAAATAAGTAGGGTTAAGCCTATGTCCATAATGAATGCTGCTAAGTAATTGATTTGTAATACATAAGCGACCACCGGTAAGGTGAAAAGTAATAATCCACCTTCAAATGCGAAAGTATGGAAAAGGCGTAATTTGAAGGAACGTTTTTCTCGTGCACCGGTAAAAAAGAGATCAAAGATCCAATTAAATATCATATTCCAAATCACCGCGATGACTGAAATGAGCACCACCACGATTGTGGTTTCTGTTGTAGGGTGATGAGAAAAAAGTTTGATTGCGATAATTGAAATAAAAATAGCGAGTATTTCAAATAAAACAGCGTGAAAAAAGCGTTCTATTGGGGACATGATTTTTTTAGTTACGCCCTAAAAATTGAATTTAGGGCGTTTGAGATTAACTGTAAGCTACATCATTCCAACGTAATTCATTTTTTAATATAGGTAACGTTGTTTCTTCATTGATATGGATAAATTCTATATCAAAATATTCCGCAAAAATTCTCAACATTTCAGCATTAATATCAAGGCTGAATACACTGTGATGAGCTCCTCCCGCAATGACCCATGACTGTGTCCCTATATCAAAATTGGGTTTTAGTTTCCAGAAAGCATGACCTACTGGTAAATTAGGCATTGCTTTGGGTTTATCAACACTTTCTAAATCAGCGACTATCATTCTGAATCGGTTCCCCATATCGACAATGGTAGCATTAATTGCCTTTCCTGTTTTGGCTGTAAAAATTAATCTTGTGGGATCTGATTTGCCTCCGATACCTAAAGGTTTTATATCTAATGTCGGTTTATGCGCGGCAATCGAAGGGCAAATTTCAAGCATGTGTGCACCAAGGACTAGTTCATTGTTTTCATCAAGATTATAAGTGTAATCTTCCATGAAAGATGTTCCTTTTGTTAATCCATAACTCATTACTTTTAGTGCTCGCACTAATGCAGCTGTTTTCCAGTCACCTTCTGCTCCAAATCCATAACCTTGGGCCATTAGCCTTTGTACTGGTAACCCAGGTAATTGGTTTAGTCCATTTAGATTTTCAAACGTATCCGTAAATGCATGGAATCCACCTTTATCTAAAAATGATTTTAAGCCAAGCTCTATCCTAGCACTATCTAATAGCGACTCGCGTTTTTCTCCTTCTTCAGTAAGTGAGGGTAGGATAGTGTATTCTTGTTCGTATTCTCTAACTAGTTTTTTGACATCATTTTCGTTAACCTTGTTAATTTCTTCCACTAATTGGTAAACTCCGTAGCCATTGACGCTATAACCAAATTTGATTTGTGCTTCAACTTTATCTCCTTCAGTTACCGCAACTTGACGCATATTGTCACCAAAACGCGCAATTTTTAATTGTTTTTGATCATAGATTGCCGCGCATACACGCATCCATTGTTCAAGTTTTAGTTTAACATCTTCGGTTTTCCAATGTCCTGCAATAATAGTTCTTGGTTTACGTAAACGGGAAAGTAAAAATCCAAATTCTCTATCTCCATGAGCAGTTTGATGAAGATTCATGTAATCCATATCAATGCTATCCCAAGGAATATTTTTATTGAACTGTGTATGAAATTGTACTAATGGTTTATTCAGTTGTGTTAAGCCTGCAATCCACATTTTCGCTGGAGAAAATGTATGCATCCAAGCAATAATTCCAACACAACTATCTTGATTATTGGCTTTCTGACAAATAGATAAAATATCTTCAGAAGTAGTTGCTAGATCTTTTAATTTAATAGAAATAAAAGGGTTTTGCTGATTTAAATAGTTAACTATTTCCAGAGCATTATTTTTAACATGATTTAGCGATTCATCACCATATAAGTGTTGGCTACCTACAACGAACCAAACTTCAAGTTTTTTTAAAAATTCCATTGTGTTCTCCTAATGTATTTGAGTTGCAGCAGTTTGAGCGATATCAATACCAGATTGGTAATGTTGAATAAATTGTTCATAACCTTCTACAAGAGATGGTTCTGGTTTAATAATGTTAGTATATGTATTAGAAAAAATAATATTTTGTAAATATTCGTTTAACGACATTTTATTCCCAAGATAATTAGCTAATAATGCAATACCCCAAGCTCCACCTTCCCCTGCTGTTTCCATTGTTGCAATAGGAATATTTAAAGCAGAAGATAATATTTTTTGAGCAACGCCTGGGGTCTTGAAAATTCCACCATGTCCTACAATTCTATTAATTTTAACTTGTTCTTGTTTTAGTAGAATATCTACACCTAATTTCATTACTGCGAAAGCAGAATATAAATGTGTAAGGATAAAATTTGGCAAGTTAAATTGTGCATTTGATGGATGGATAAATATAGGACAACCTTTAGTTAGATTTAACAGATGTTCACCAGTATAAAACCCATAAGATAGTAAACCTCCACCATTTGGATCAGCTTTTAGTGCTAAGTTAAATAGAGTTTCATATAAGGTGTTTTTAGGTATATTTAGCTCAAAGGCATTAAGAGTTTCATGAAATATATTTATCCAAGAATTAATATTTGATGTACAATTATTAGCATGAGCCATAGCAACAAGTTTACCTTCAGGGGTTGTTACTAAATCTAGTTTCTCATAGACTCTAGAAAGTCCTTTTTCTAAGACAATCATAGCAAATGCAGATGTTCCAGCCGATATATTTCCTGTGCCTTCTAAGATGCTATTTGTCGCAATCATACCTGTCCCGGCATCTCCTTCCGGCGGGCAAAAAGGGATATTAGGTTGAAGATTTCCTGTTGGATCAAGTAATTTCGCACCTTCTTCTGTTAAAAATCCAGCATTTTCTCCTGCAACTAGAATCTTAGGGAGAATTTCTTCTAGACCCCAAGAGTATGAATGTTTTGATATTAAATCGTTAAATTGTAATAGCATAGATTTATCATAATCAGCATATTCTGTATTAACAGGGAACATTCCTGAAGCATCGCCAATGCCCAAAACTTTTTTGTCAGTTAATTTCCAATGAACATAGCCAGCTAGAGTTGTGAAGAAATGGATTTGAGATAGATGTTCCTCTTTATTGAGAACTGCTTGATATAAGTGTGAAATACTCCATCTTTGAGGAATATTATAGTTAAATAATGTAGTTAATTGTTTAGAGGATTCTGATGTAATATTGTTTTGCCAAGTTCTAAATGGAACTAGCAATTCTCCATTTTGATTAAAAGGTAAATAGCCATGCATCATAGCGCTAATACCAATAGCTGATAGTTTTTTTAATGTAATTTGGTATTGATTTTTTATTTTTTGAGATAAATTTGTATAAACAGTTTGTAATCCATTTAAAATATCATTTTGAGAGTAAGTCCATATTCCGTTATCTAGCTTACTTTCCCAATTTACTTCACTACTTTCAAGAATATTGCCTTCTTGATTTATTAAGACAGCTTTGATACGAGTAGAACCAAATTCAATTCCTAATACAGCCTGCCCAGAATTAATATAGGTTGCTATATTTTCCATATATAACTCCTTACTATTTAATATTGAGTAACAGGTAATAGGATATATCTAAATTTTATAGAAAATAAGAATAAAAGATGCTAATAATATGGATAATATAGCTATTAAATGTGAAGTGATAAATAGATCACATATTTCAAATATTATGAATTAACGAGAACTTCTATATTCAGAAGGATTTAGTCCAGTATATCTTTTGAATAAACGAGAAAAGTAAAGAGGATCATCATATCCCAATTGCCTAGAAATAGTATAAATAGGGGCATTAGAGGTATGTAATAAATATTGTGCTTTAATCATCCGCTGTTCTTCTCGCCATTTAACAATACTTGTTCCTACTTGTTGTACAAAAAGATGGGATAACCGAGAGGCTGATATATGTACTTGTTCAGCTATTTCAGATATACTATGATTTTTATCAATATTATTAGTAATAAATTGACAAATAGATAAAATCCTGCAATCGAGCATTAGTTGTTTATTGCTTGGATCTAAACGAAAACATTTAATGAGTAATTGTTCCAATAAACTCATTGACATCTCTTGTGAGAATAATAAGCCATTCTTATATTCAGTTGCTATATTTTTGAATAATAGGATGAGCTCTTTGTAAATATCTGTATTTGGAGTAGTTAGCTTTTTGACATTATGTATAGTTTTACTCCAATCTAGCCAACTCTTCCATATTGTTCTGGGGTGAAAATATATCCACTGGTGTTCCCATGTATCTGAGATTGTTGCTCTATGATAGTAATGAGGAATTCCAGGTGGAAACAATAAAATATCACCGACAGAGCAATTAAAGGCACTGTTACCATGAAATATGGTTCCAGTACCTTTTGTCGTTAAATTGATAATGTAGCCTTTCATTCCATTAGGGCGGTCTATAACAAAATCTAGTTCATTCCCTTTTTCAATGTAAGTACATCCAGCGACTAAGTATGCACTAAAATTATATCCTGGTAATAAAGGGTTGGTCTGAATATTTTTTTCTTCCATAATTAAGCTTTGATAAATTTTTGTTTATATTTATCAAAGATTACAGCAATTAACAGAATTAGTCCACGTACAACGTACTGTGCGAATGGGGAAATGTTAAGTAAGTTCATAGCATTTTCAATTGTTCCTAAAATAAGTACCCCTGCAATAATAAAGGAAATTTTAGCTATTCCTCCGTTTAGAGATACTCCACCTAAAACACAAGCAGAAATTGCTACTAATTCAAATCCAATTGAAGTCATTGGCTGTCCACTTGTCATCCTTGCAGCAAGGATTATACCTGCCAATGCAGAAACTAAGCCTGACAGAATGAAAATAATAAATTTTGTTCTAGCTACATTTATACCAGCTAATCGGGATGCTTCTTCATTACCTCCAATAGCAAGGGTATTACGTCCATAAGTTGTTCTACTTAACAAAAATCCGAAAATAGCAATGCATACAATAGTGAACCAGATTGGTAGAGGAAGTTCTAAGAAACTTTTATATCCTAGATCAAAAAAATCTTCCTGTGTGATACCAACAGCTTTACCGTCAGAAATGATATAGCCTAATCCTCTAGCAATCTGCATAGTTGCTAATGTAGTGATAAGTGAGTTAATTTTTAGTTTAGCAATGACAAAACCATTAATGGAACCAATTAGCAGACCTAATCCTAAACCAGCAGCAATTCCTATTGTAATACTTTGTGTTGTATTCATAACTACAGCTGTAACAACACCTGAGCAAGCTATGATGGATGCTACAGAAAGATCTATTTCACCTGCTGCTAAGCAAAATAACATACCACAAGCAACCATACCACTCATAGAAATTGCTAAACCAAGGCCTTTCATGTTAATAATTGTCGCAAAATTAGGAATAAAGAAACAGGATGCAATAAAAATAACAAAGAAAATTAATAACATTCCGTAGGAATTCCATATTTTACCGAATATATTTGTATTGTTTGTTAATGAGTTATTCATCTTTTTTCTCCAGAATTAATGTGTTTCAAGCATTGCTAATTTTAAGATTTTTTCTTCTGTAGCTTCAGAACGTTTAACTACACCCGTTATTTTTTGCTCTCGCATAACCATTATACGATCAGATAAACCGATTACTTCTGGTAAATCGCTTGATACAACGATAATTGCTAATTTCTCTTCTGCTAATTTGAATATGAGATCATAGATTTCTGATTTTGCACCAATATCAATACCTCTTGTAGGCTCATCAAGTAATAACACTTTAATATCTTCAGATAACCAACGACCTAGAATTACTTTTTGTTGATTTCCACCTGAAAGATTAATGATCAGTTGTTTAATTGATGGTGTTTTTACATTCATTTGAATGCATTGGTTTTCTGCGTTTTCTTTTTCCCATTTATTATTAATAATGAACTGAAAGAAATTTTGAGAACGTCTCGCGCTAATATTAATGTTTTCTTCAACGGTGGCAGTTGGTATAATGCCCTCTTTTTTACGATCTTCTGGGCAAAGAACAATACCTTTTTCTATTGCATCTCGGGGGTTGTAAATTTTGCACTGTTGTTCATCTAATTCAATTGCACCTTCTGTCATTGGATCCGCGCCAAAAATGACTTTTAGTAATTCTGAACGACCTGCACCAACTAATCCAAATAAACCTAAGACTTCTCCAGATTTAACTTCTAAATTAAAGTTGCCTTTTAACTTAGTTCCTGAAAGTGCGGTAACTTTTAAGCGAGTTTTTCCTATATTTCTAGGACGATAATGATAAATATCACCTAAATTTCTACCTACCATGCTTTTAACTAAAGTATCATTCGTTATTTGGCTTAAGTCTGAAAATGTTTCAACAAATTTTCCATCCTTCAATACTGTGATTGCATCACTAATACGGAAAATTTCCTCCATCCTATGGGAAACATATAAAATAACTTTCCCTTCTTCTTTTAATTCATTAATTACTTGAAATAATTTCTCTATTTCTGGTGCTGATAAACTGCTTGTAGGTTCATCAAATGCAATAATTTTAGCTCCTCTACTTAATGCTTTAGCTATTTCCACCATTTGCCATTGACCAATAGAAAGTTCTTTCAATGGAGTGTTTGGTGAAATATGTAGGTCAAGTTTATCTAAATATTTTTGTGTACGAGATATTAATTCGCTTTTATTTACTAAACCAAATGAATGTGGTAATTGTCCTAAACATAAGTTTTCAGCAACAGTCATTTCTGGGACAATATTCAATTCCTGATAAATAATTGCTACTCCGGCTAGTAATGCTTGCTTAATGTTATGGAAAACCATCGTTTTACCACCAATATGTAGCTTTCCCGTGGTTGGTAAATAATTACCACTTAATATTTTTAATAAAGTTGATTTTCCAGCACCATTTTCTCCCATAATGGCATGTACTTTACCTTCATGACATTTAAAAGAAACATTTTGTAAGGCTTTTACACCAGGGAAACTTTTACTGATATTATCAAATTCTAAATAAGGAATTTCCATCGTAAGTTCTCCTTATAACCTTGTATTATTGGATATTAGGATTGGTATTTATAAAATACCAATCCTTTCATGTGAAAATTAAAGACCTTTTTTCAATAATTCTTCTTTGAAATTTTCGCGTGTAAGTAGAACAGGGTTACCAATAGGGGTATATTTAGGTGGCTCAACTCCTTCTTTTATCCATTTATACAACATCTCAACACTTTTATATCCATGTACATCAGGGCTAGGTAGCAAGGAACCTACGAAACCTGTTGGGTTAGGTTTTGATAATTCATTGACGGCATCTGTTCCATTAATGCCAATGCCAATCACATTTTCAGCTTTAAATCCTTGTCCTTCTGTTGCTCGAATTCCACCAAGAACAGTATTATCATTCATCCCCACAATAAGCCAGTTTTTTACCTCAGGGTGTTGAACTAACATTGAATTTGCTGCATCTAGAGCCCCTGGAATATCATTACTTTTAGTTGGTGATTTATAAATTTGTTTTTCAGGAAATCCTAGTCTTACTAGTGCAGACAATGAACCATCAGTTCTGCGACGAGCAGTATCTAGTTCATCAGCTGTAATAGCCAGTACCGCAGTATCTTTATAGTCCCATTTTCGTTTTTGAATTTCTTTATAAAGCTCTTCCCCTTGTCGTTCACCAATTTCGGTTGCTGCCATCATGATTAGTGGTACCTGTGTCATTGGTTCTCCAGCAGCATTAAGAAATTGGTCATCAACTGCAAGCACTTTTAAATCATATGCTCGAGCTTTAGCCATAATTGCTGGTCCAAGTTTAGGGTCAGGGGTACAAATAACAAATCCTTTAGCTCCATTTGCTGCTAAATTATCAATAGCATTTAGTGTCTTTTCCCATCTGGAACAGCCATTTTTATAATTTGAACATTTCCCAAATCTTTTGCTGCTTTATCAGCAAACATCCATTCAGTTTGAAACCAAGGTTCTTCAGGTTGTTTAACTAAGAAGCCTAACTTCATTGGAGTGGAAGAGCTAGAATATACAGGGGGAGAGCTTAATCCTACCACAGCGAATAAAGAAACAGCCATTAACGATTTAAGAAAAGTTCTTTTGCTTGCTTTCATACTTAGTACTCCTATTTTAGGATTGTTGATATTTATCAATGAGATATGAACTTATTGGATAAGGTTATCTTTATTTGAAGAATATGTTACAGAATTGAAATAAATAGAAAAGAGATCTAGATCACATTTTAAATTTACAGCAGAAAAGTCCATTTTTTGAGCAAGAAAAACTATAATCTGTGGGATGATAGTAACGTTCAATATGGATTAGATAATAATTAATATCGCTCAAGGAAATTAATTATTTGCCTTTTTTAACCCAATATTTATAAGGCAGTTCAGCGATTTCACTTTGTAGCAGTTGATGATCCATAAATTGACAAAAGCTTGGAATATCACGAGTCGTTGCAGGATCATCAGCGATAATGAGCAAAATTTCACCTGTTTGCATGTGGCGGATTTGTTTGCGAACAAGCATAACGGGTTCTGGGCAGCGTAAACCTTGTGCATCTAACGTGTAATTTATCGTAATATCATTCATATTATTTATATTGCTTTTTACTTTCATTTTTAATGGGTTGTCGTTATGATAGCGTGCGAAGCAAGTGCGGTCAAAATTTAAGAAGATTTTATGCAATATTTAGTGCCTAAAAGTGCGGTGGTTTTTGAAGAAGAAATTAAGAAAAGTCGTTTTATTACCTATTTGAGCCGTACTGAAGGTCTGGAACAAGCAAAAGCCTTTTGGCAAGAGATAAAAGCGTTACATCCATCTGCTCGTCATCATTGCTGGGCAACTGTCGCTGAAGCACCTTGTAACTCTCAAACGCTTGGTTTTTCTGATGATGGTGAGCCTGCAGGAACGGGGGGGGAACCGATGTTGGCTGCATTACAAGGAAGCCAGATTGGTGAAATTACCGCAGTCGTTGTGCGTTATTATGGTGGCATTTTATTAGGTACTGGTGGTTTGGTGCGTGCTTATGGTGGTGGCGTACAACAAGCACTAAAATTATTAGAAACTACGTTAAAAATTGAGCGAAAATCTTACCAAGTGTGCTGTGATTATCATCAAATTAATTTGTTACAATTGTTGTGTGAACAATTTGATATCCTGATTCTAAGTACAGATTTTCAAGCGGATGTAAAATTTATATTAGGTGTAAGTGAAGATAAACTTGAACCCTTTGAGTCAGCATTAACCGAACGTTTTTCAGGTCAACTGAGTTTATCAGAATTAGAATAAGAGAGTGGATAATGCATATTTTAGCAATTATTCGGATTGTCGGTATTTTGGTAATGTGTTTTTCATTATCAATGTTAGTGCCTGCTTTTGTCGCTTTGATTTATGGCGATGGTGGTGGTAAAGCTTTCGTGTTGTCGTTTTTTTATAATTTTTCTGCTGGTATGCTACTTTGGTGGTTTTGCCGCTCTCATAAAGAAAGTTTACGGTCGCGCGAAGGATTTTTAATCGTAGCTATGTTTTGGGTGCTGCTGAGTTTATTAGCGGTTATTCCCTTCACATTATTCGATGAACTCAGCCTCAATTTTGCAGATGCAGTCTTTGAATCTTTCTCAGCACTTACAACAACAGGTGCAACCGTTATTTCGGGATTAGATTATCTGCCTAAATCGATTTTATTTTATCGTCAATTTTTGCAATGGATTGGTGGTATGGGGTTAATCGTGCTCGTGGTGGCAGTTATTCCTCTATTAGGTATTGGTAGTAGCCACTTGTACAGAGCTGAGTCCTCAGGACCAATGAAAGATCAAAAAACATTGCCAAGAATCGGTGAAGTTGCCAAATTATTATGGTTACTTTATTGTGGATTAACTGTTCTCTGTGCATTGGCTTACTGGTTTGCTGGTATGTCAACTTTTGATGCCATATCACATAGCTTTTCTACTGTGGCCAATGGCGGTATGTCTACACATGATGAAAGCTTAGGTTACTTCAAAAATCCAGCGGTTTATTTTATTGGTGCAGGATTTATGTTGATTGCTGGCTGTAATTTTGGTTTGCATATCCGCGCATTAACTCATTGGAAATATCAATCTGTTTGGAAAATCTACACTAAAGATGCTGAGTTTCGCTTTTTTTGCCTGATGCAAGCAACCTTTATTGCACTGATGTCCATCGGTTTATATTTAACTTATGATGATTATTCTGTGTTAGATGCAGTTTCTCAAGGTGCGCTACAATCGGTTTCAATGGCAATGACATCGGGTTATAGCTTATTTGATTTAAACCAACTTCCTTCATTTCTTGGTATGTTGTTAGTTTTTGCCGCGCTCATTGGTGGTTGTGCAGGCTCAACGTCTGGTGGTTTAAAAACCATTCGTGTGCTAGTGATTTGGTTGCAAGTAAAACGTGAATTTAAACATTTAGTCCATCCTAATTTGGTTATCCCTGTAAAATTAGATGATACTCTGCTTTCTCAACGAGTTATTGATGGTATTTGGGGATTCCTTGTTGCCTTTTTCTTAACTTACTGGGGGTGTGTATTTGCGGTTATTTTGTGTGGAATGAGTGCACAAGACGCATTATTATCAGTTTTTGCTACATTGACGAACGTTGGACCTGGGCTCGGTTTAATTAGCCAAAGCTTCGCGGAAGTACCTGATAGTGCGAAATATGTTTTTTCTTTTGCTATGACAGCGGGACGTTTAGAAATCTTTTCATTGTTAATTTTATTTAGTCCAACTTTCTGGAAAACTTAATGAAGACAGTTATTTTATATTCAAGCCATGATGGGCAAACGAAAAAGATCGCCCATTTTTTAGCGCAGCATTTAATTGGTCATACAGAAGTGCGGTCAATTTCTGACAGGTTTTCAATTGAAGCGGATCGTATCATTATTGGTGCTTCTATTCGCTATGGGCATTTTGATAAAGCTTTGTATAAATTTATCCAAAAAAACACCGCACTTTTAAATAGCAAGCAAACGGGGTTTTTTGGAGTGAATTTAACGGCGAGAAAAGCGGGCAAAGATAGTCCTGAAACCAATGTCTATGTAAGAAAATTTTTGCAACGTATTGAATGGAAACCAACGATCTCAGCAGTGTTTGCAGGCGCGTTGTTTTATCCTCGTTATAATTGGTTTGATCGTTTTATGATCAGATTGATTATGAAAATTACAGGAGGCGAAACTGATACATCTAAAGAGGTGGAATATACTGATTGGAATAAAGTGCAAGCTTTTGCTGAAGAGTGTGACAAGATGAATTAATAAGCATTGTGAGTATAAAATCATCTTAGTGATGTATAATTTGGTTAAGAAAAAAGCAGTTAATAAATTTGTGAAAAAAAACACTTGCAAGGAATAAAAATATTCCTATAATGCACCTCCGCAACGCAAGGTAAGCAATGTTGAAAATTAAGTGAAAAAAAAAGCTTAATTTTTTCTTGACGAGAAAATCTGAAAAAGATATTATTTCAAGCCTTGCTAAATGCAATTGTTCTTTAAA
>NZ_JBQSUQ010000012.1:0-87925 GCF_052384575.1 Reella acinonychis
GTGGTTTTTAGTTAGCAATCAAAATGCTCGTCGCAATTGCTACGAGCATTTTTTATTGAATTAAATACTAAATGAAGAACCACAACCGCAGGTTGTTGTAGCATTTGGATTTTTGACAATAAAACGTGAACCTTCTAAACCCTCAGTGTAATCTACTGTGCCACCAATAAGATATTGCAAACTCATTGGATCGATAACCAATTTTACACCCGAATTTTCAACAATAAGATCGCCATCATTTACTTTTTCATCGAAGGTAAAGCCATATTGGAAACCGCTACAACCACCACCTGTGATGTAAACGCGTAGTTTTAACTCAGGGTTTTCTTCATCTGTAATTAATGCTTTGACTTTATTTGCCGCAGCGTCAGTAAAATGGAGCGGCACTGAGATATCAGACATTTACTTTCCTTAAAAACAAAATAAAAATTTTCGCCATTATCTAATAACCGACAAGTTCGTTCAAGGATATTTTCACATCAAAGGGGTTTAATGGTAATATATGTCAATCTTTTTTATTGTTAAGAGAAAAATATGGCAATTCCATTAAGAAATGAAGATGAATTAGTAAAAATTCGTGAAGCTTGTCAGTTAGCTTCAGATGTATTGGTTATGATCGAACCCTATGTCAAAGCTGGTGTAAGCACTGGCGAATTAGATCGTATTTGCCATGATTATATGGTCAATGTGCAAAAAACAATTCCTGCTTGTTTAAATTACCATGGTTTTCCTAATGCTACTTGTATTTCGCTCAATGAGGTTGTGTGTCATGGTATTCCGAGCCAAGACAAAATCCTTAAAAACGGTGATATTTTAAATATTGATGTCACAGTGATTAAAGATGGCTATTATGGTGATAATTCCAAAATGTATGTGGTGGGTGAAACTAATATTCGTAGCCAAAAATTAGTCGAAGCCGCACAAGAAGCACTTTATGTTGGATTAAGAGCTGTTAAAGCGGGTGTGCGTTTAAATGAAATTGGGCGTGCAGTACAAAAATATACAGAAGCACAAGGCTTTAGCGTTGTTCGTGAATATTGTGGACATGGGATTGGTGATCAATTTCATAGCGAGCCACAAGTCTTACATTATTATGCCGATGATGGTGGCGTGATTCTAAAACCTGGCATGGTGTTTACGATTGAACCTATGATTAATGCAGGTAAAAAAGAAGTGCGTTTAATGGGCGATGGTTGGACAGTAAAAACCAAAGATCGAAGCCATTCGGCGCAATATGAGCATCAAATTGTTGTCACTGAAAATGGTTGTGAAGTGATGACAATCCGAGAAGAAGAAGAGCGGGAAGGACGCATCACGCGTTTTATGATTAACCAATAGTAAGATGGTGGGGGTTACCCACCATTTTTGTATCTTATTGATATTATGTTTGTATTTGATCTCAATCCTAATGACGTAAAAGTTCAGAAAGAAGCGCTTAAACATCAAGAATTGTCTTGTTTTGCGACGACAGAAGTAAAATCATTGATTTCTAACCGCACTTTATTCTGCGATGACCTATTAATGCAATTATGGCAACATTTTCAATTAGATCAAACTGCATTAGCCTTGATCGCAGTGGGCGGATATGGACGTCAGGAAATGTTCCCTTTGTCTGATATTGATATTCTAATTTTATCTGAACAAGAAAACTCAGCTGAAACAGAACAAAAAATTACCGATTTTATTCAGTTTCTGTGGGATTGTGGTTTTGATGTAGGGGCGAGCACTCGAACCTTAACGCAATGTGAGATTGATGGAAAAGCGGATATTACTATTGCCACCAATTTATTAGAGAGCCGCTTTTTATGTGGAAATCAGAAAATCTTTGAAAAATTGACCGCACTTTTACAGCAAGAAGATTTTTGGGATAGAGAAACTTTCTTCAATGCAAAAATAGAAGAAAAAGTGCAACGTTATCAACGCTATAACAACACAAGCTATAATCTTGAGCCTGATTTAAAATACAGCCCCGGTGGATTACGAGATCTGCATTTAATTTATTGGATTGCTTTACGCCATTCTAATGCGATGAATTTAGAGCAAATTTTACAAGCGGGCTTTATTTATGCGGAAGAATATGCGCTATTGCTACAAAGCCAACAATTTTTATTCCGCGTGCGTTTTGCCTTGCATTTAATTTTAAAACGCTATGACAATCGTTTGTTATTTGAGCGCCAGCTAAAAGTGGCAGAAATGTTGGGTTATCAAAGGGAAGGAAATCAAGGTGTTGAACGTTTTATGAAACACTTTTTCCAAGCATTAGCCAATATTTCTATGCTGAGTGATATTTTAACCAAGCATTATCGTGAAAATGTGCTCACAACTGCGGTGCAAATTTCCCCAGTTTTGTTAGATGAAGATTTTGCTTTACAACATAATGCCATTATTTTGCGCAATATGGATTGCTTTACTCAAAAGCCCGACAAAATATTGGACTTATTTTATTATTTAACTCGCTATCCTGAAGCGGAAATTCATTCTTCTACCTTGCGTCAACTACTTATTGCTCTATCTCAATTGAAAGGCTATTTGTCTGAACAGTCACTGGCGAGAGAAAAATTTATCCGTTTATTTGCTCAGTCCAATGCCATTCAACGTGCTTTTGTACCTATGCATAAATATGGGGTATTAACTGCGTACATTCCAGAATGGAAGAATATTGAAGGGTTAATGCAATTTGATTTATTTCATATTTATACGGTAGATGAGCACAGTTTACAGGCAATGTTGAGATTGGAATATTTTTTACAAGCGGAATCTGCGCAAGAACACCCAATGTGCCATCGCCTATTTAGCCATTTTTTTGACCGCACTTTATTGTATATTGCGGCTCTATTTCATGATATCGCCAAAGGATTAGGAGGCGATCATGCTGAATTAGGCGCTGAAATTGTACGTCGTTTTGCGCAACAACATGGTTTTAATAAACGGGAAGTAGAAACGATAAGTTGGTTAGTTGAGCAACATTTATTGATGTCGATTGTGGCTCAGCGCCGAGATATTCATGATCCTGAAGTGGTGCAACATTTTGCTGAAGTTGTACAAAATAGAGTACGTTTAGATATACTAACTTGTTTAACGGTGGCAGATATTTGTGCGACTAATCAAACCTTGTGGAATAGTTGGAAGCGTTCGTTGTTTTCTACGCTATATGAATATAGCTTACAACAATTTAGGCAAGGAATGGATCAGATGTTGAACAATGAGGAAAAGATTGAATATCATCGTCAACAAGCTTTAGATCTGATTCAAAATAGCGATATGGATTTATCATTGACGCAGGTTAAGCAACTCTGGCAACGCTGCCAAGAAGATTATTTTGTGCGTAATACCGCGAAAGAATTGGTTTGGCATGCAGAATTATTACATCAATTTGAAGGTGATTTATTAGTTAAAGTCAGTAATCGTTTTTCTGATGGCGGCACCTTGGTTTTTGTTTATTGCAAGGATCAACCTAATCTTTTTTATAAGGTGGTGAGTCGAATCGGCGCGAGAAAATTAAGTATTCATGATGCTCAAATTTCCACAACTCTTGATGGTTATGCCATGGACAGTTTTATTGTCACTGAATTAGATGGTAGCTTGCTTAAATTTGATCGCAGACGTTTATTAGAACAGCAATTAACTGCGGTGTTAATGTCGGATAAATTACCAAAATATTCTCATAACAGTAATCCCAAATTAGCGCATTTTCATGTTAACACAGAGATTCGCTTTTTGAATATCAACCGGCAAGATCAAACCACAATGGAATTATTTGCGCTTGATAAACCCGGTTTATTGGCTGAAATTAGCCAAGTATTCTCAGCGCTGAAACTGACTTTACTTAATGCAAAAATCACAACAGTGGGGGCGAGGGCAGAGGACTTCTTTATTGTAGTAAATCAACACAAAAAGGCGTTAACCATTGAAGAAAGAAAACAATTAGAACAATGCTTGAGAGAAAAGTTAGCTTAGAAAAATAAATGCCCGAGAAACTCGGGCTAAAGCTTTTGGCGATTAATAAGCCTTTATCAAAGGAGATAAATAAAGACTTACCAAAAGAAAGTGGCTCCTCCTGCGGGACTCGAACCTGCGACATATGGATTAACAGTCCACCGTTCTACCGACTGAACTAAGGAGGAATAATTCTGTACACTTGCGATAATGGGTGCGTATCATACTGATCTGTTTTCCTCTTGTCAACAACAAAATGTAAATTTATTTATAACGTTTTTTGATGAAAAATGCGTCTATTTTTATTTGATAAACTTAACCTATTGTTTTAATTAGTTTAAAAATCACCCAAGCTTAGAGTAAAATTTTTCCTATTTTTAACCGCACTTTTATATCCACAAAATCTGTGGATAACTCTGTGAATTGTTTCTTGAAAAATCCGCTCAACCTAGATGAACACTGAGCTCATCTCTATTCTTATTTTAATTGATTGTAAAATGACATTTTGTTAGAAATCAATAAGTTATATAAAATCTAGGAAAATCTTTATAAAAATTAAAAATTTATTTTTTTATTTAACTTGACAAATATAAGTCTGTGTAAAACTTAGTTTTTTCTCTTCTGATTTTGTAACGAAATTGTGATAAAATTCACCGCACTTTATAAATGATCAGTAGTTTTTATGGCACAAAAAATTAATACCAAATCTTTTATTCTACATTCTGATTTTCAGCCTTCAGGTGATCAACCTCAGGCGATCGAAAAGCTAATAGAAAATTTAAATGATGGATTGGCTCACCAAACTTTATTAGGGGTAACAGGATCAGGGAAAACCTTCACCATTGCTAATGTGATTGCCAAACTCAATCGCCCTGCCATGTTGCTGGCCCCTAATAAAACCCTCGCCGCTCAGCTTTATGCAGAAATGAAAGCCTTTTTCCCTGAAAATGCGGTGGAATATTTTGTGTCTTATTATGATTATTATCAGCCTGAAGCCTATGTGCCGAGCAGTGATACCTTTATTGAAAAAGATGCCTCCATTAATGATCAAATTGAACAAATGCGGTTGTCCGCGACAAAATCTTTTTTAGAACGACGAGATACCATTGTGGTAGCCTCCGTTTCTGCCATTTACGGCTTGGGCGATCCTGATTCTTATTTAAAAATGATGCTGCATTTACAAACAGGTGCCATCATTAATCAGCGCCAAATTTTGGCACAATTAGCCGAATTGCAATATACTCGAAATGACCAAGCATTCCAGCGTGGTACTTTTCGTGTTCGAGGTGAAATTATTGATATTTTCCCTGCAGAATCTGATGATAAAGCGGTACGCATCGAATTATTTGATGATGAAATTGAGCGGTTAAGTTTATTTGATCCTCTTACCAATACGAATTTCGGTGCGGTGCCACGTTATACTATTTATCCGAAAACGCACTATGTGACCCCAAGAGAACGCATTTTAGATGCTATTGAAAAAATTAAAGCAGAATTGGTTGAGCGTAAAAAATTCCTATTGGAAAGTAACAAGTTAATTGAGGAACAACGTATTAGTCAGCGTACGCAATTTGATATTGAGATGATGAATGAGCTAGGGTATTGCTCAGGCATTGAAAACTATTCACGCTATTTATCAGGACGCAAAGAGGGCGAGCCTCCGCCGACCTTATTTGATTATATGCCTTCTGATGCTTTATTAATTATTGATGAAAGCCATGTTACTGTGCCACAAATTGGCGGAATGTATCGTGGCGACCGTTCACGCAAAGAAACTTTAGTGGAATATGGCTTCCGTTTGCCGTCGGCATTAGACAATCGCCCGTTACGTTTTGAAGAATTTGAGCGTTTAGCTCCACAAACGATTTATGTATCCGCTACGCCCGGTCCTTATGAGTTAGAAAAATCTGGCGGTGAAATTATCGACCAAGTGGTACGCCCAACAGGGTTGCTCGATCCTGAAATTGAAATCCGTCCTGTTGCCATTCAAGTAGACGATTTGCTCTCCGAAGCCCGACAACGTGCGGATCAAAATGAGCGTGTGTTAGTTACCACGCTCACCAAAAAAATGGCGGAAGATTTAACGGATTATTTAGATGAACATGGTATTCGTGTGCGTTATTTACATTCCGATATTGATACCGTTGAGCGTGTGGAAATTATCCGAGATTTACGTTTAGGGGAATTTGATGTGCTCGTGGGTATCAACTTATTGCGTGAAGGATTGGATATTCCCGAAGTGTCCCTTGTGGCGATTTTAGATGCAGATAAAGAAGGATTTTTACGTTCTGAGCGTTCATTGATCCAAACCATTGGGCGAGCAGCACGTAACCTAAAAGGGAAAGCCATTTTATATGCGGATCGCATCACCAACTCAATGGAAAAAGCCATTGGTGAAACCAACCGCCGTCGTGAAAAACAAATGAAATATAATGAAGAAAATGGCATAGTTCCACAAGCGTTAAATAAAAAAGTCGGCGAGTTATTGGATATTGGTCAAGGGGCAAATCAAAAAGCCAAAGCCAATAAAAATGCGAAAAAAGTGGCCGAACCTACCGCACTTTATCAGCTACCGCAAAATCCAAAAGACTATCAGCAACAAATTAAAAAGCTGGAACAACAAATGTATAAATATGCACAGGATCTCGAATTTGAAAAAGCGGCGGCAGTGCGCGATCAGCTACAACAATTAAGAGAACAGTTTTTGTTGGATTGATTTTAATATATTTAAAATAAGATATATTCTATTTCTGTGAGTTTCATCAAATGTTTATTTATCATTTAATGGTAGTATAAGGCGATTAATTTTTAGATCATATATTTTTGTTTTATTTAAATTAATGGAGGATGACCTTATGGAGTTGTTACAACTTTGTTTATATTTAGTTGCAGCGTACTTGATTTTTGCTAAACCAGAAAAAGAGAAATGGGCTTATCGCTTAACATACTTAGTTGTTTTAAGTGCATTTTTTGTTTTCTTTATGGCTACAAAAGCAATGCTTTTACCTGGTGTAAACTATTAAGGTAAGGAAATTAGTATGAATGAACGAATTTTTAATTCTATATTGACTTTGTGTGCGTTAGTTATAGCAGCAGTACTAGGGGGTGCCTCATTTTATTTAGGATTTATTGCAAAAGAGTCGCCTTGTATCCTCTGTTGGGCACATAGAATGTTGATGATCGGTGTTTCAATGTTCGCATTTTTAATTGTTCGCTATGGACCAAAACCAAAATATATTGGATGGATTATATTTATTGGTGTATTTGGTATGTTTGCTGGATTTAGACATTCTGCAGGTAGCTTTGCTTGGGATATTCATCAAGGTTGGTGGGATGAAATTCTAGGGGCACATACTTATACATGGCCTATTGTTATTCAAGCTGTAGTACTTTTGTTTACAGCATTAATTTTCTTATTCTCAAAAAATTTATATGGTTTCGTAAGCCAAACTTATAAGCCATTATCATCTTTAACTAAAGCTGTTATGCTTCTATTTATGGTGGTTTTAGGGGGGAATATGGTACAAGCATTTATGAGTACTGGGTTACCACCAAATATAGGAGTAGGGAATCCGAAAAGATTATCTTTTGATCCAGAATACTGGTATTGGACAACAGATAGCTGGAAACGCCTTGAAAGACCGACTTCTTTACGTAATGCATGGGATGTAGAACAACCTGATTTACCAAGCCAACCATCAAAGTTAGCATTGACTTCAGATGTTAGCTCTGCACCTTTAAATTCTACTAATAAATTAAATATCTCAAATAAGATTACGATTGAAGCAGATTTAAATGCACCGGCGACAGATTTTTCCTTTAATGGGAAAGATCAGTATTTTGTCGCCACTGAAAAATGGGGAATGTATCTGTTTGATAAAGATTTATCAGAAGTCAAACATTTTTCAGTATTAGATTATTTAAATGGTGCGAATGGTAGAGTTCCTGTTGGCAGTACATTCTTTAATGAAAATGAGTTTGGTGTTTTAGGGTGGAATAAAATATTTGTATTCTTAAAACAAGATAGTACTCGCTCAAAACGTGAAGGATTCCCTAGTTTTATTGAAGGATTACAAAATTATGTGGTAACGGCTAGAGGGGCTTATAACACAATTCGTTCTCGTATGTTCCATGTGCTTTCAATGGCTTATTCTCCCGAGTCAAATAGTGTTTATACAATCACTGTTCCAAATGTAAAAAAACAAGCATTAATTGTCTCTCGATTCGATAAAAACGATAATTTACTTTCAGAAGAGTTTACTCCAACTATTGGTCCTGATATTTTGCAGAAAGAAGGAAAAAATATAGGGGAGTATTACATTACAGGATTGACCAGCTATAAAGGTGATTTATATGCTGTGAGTAAACAATTTTCTCAGATATTGAGAATTAACCCTAATACAAAACAAATTACTCATGTTTATGAATTTAGTGGTATTGAAAATCCACAGGGTATTACGTTTAATTCTGAGCAAATGCAAATTCTTAGTTATGAGAATGGAAAAAATATTGTTTATACATTAACTGAACAATAATAGATTTTTTAAATTAAGCCCTCTAATCTTGGAAAATAATGAGCTAGTAGAGGGCTTGTTTCTTATATGAAAACAAAATATGGGGGACATAATTGCCAATCATCCCTATTTCGCTATAATAGCGCACTTTCTTGATTAATCTTACAAAGGGCGTCGGCATAATGGATGCATTACAAACACCTTATTATTTAATTGATAAAACGAAATTATTGCGCAATATGGAAAAAATTGCTTATTTGCGTGAGAAATCAGGTGCAAAAGCGCTGTTAGCGTTGAAATGTTTTGCCACTTGGTCTGTATTTGATTTTATGAGTCAATATATGGACGGTACAACATCCTCTTCATTATATGAAGTCAAATTAGGAAAACAAAAATTTGGCGGAGAAACCCATGCTTATAGCGTAGCTTATAGTGAGCAAGAAATTGATGAAGTGGTTGCTAACGCAGATAAAATTATTTTTAATTCAATCAGCCAGTTACAACGTTTTTTTGATCGTACTTTAGATTTACAACGTGGATTACGTGTGAATCCAAGAGTAAGTACATCAAGTTTTTTATTAGCCGATCCTGCTCGTCCACATAGTCGTTTAGGTGAATGGGATATTGAAAAAATCCGTACGGTAATGCCATTAATCAATGGATTTATGTTTCACAATAACTGTGAAAATGAGAATTTTGAAAAATTCTGCGAAATGCTTGATCATATTGAACAACAATTTGGTGAATTATTGCAACAAGTTGATTGGGTAAGCCTTGGTGGTGGAATCCATTTTACTGGTGAGCATTATCCTTTGGATGCTTTTGCTGAACGTTTAAAACAATTTTCACAGAAATTTGGTGTGCAAGTGTATTTGGAGCCAGGTGAAGCCTCGATTACTTTAAGCACAAGTTTAGAAGTAACGGTATTGGATATTCTTAATAATGGCAAAGAGTTAGCCATTGTTGATAGTGCGACAGAAGCCCATATGTTAGATTTATTAATTTATCGCTCTGAAGCTAAATTATTGCCTGATGCTTTCCAAGGCAAAGGCGATTATCCTTATATGGTTTGTGGTAAATCCTGTTTGGCTGGCGATATTTTTGGCGAATATTATTTTGAAAAGCCATTACAAATTGGCGATCGCATTTCTTTTTGTGATGCCGCTGGCTACACAATGGTGAAGAAAAATTGGTTTAATGGCGTGAATATGCCCGCTATTGCTATTAAAGAATTGGATGGTTCTATTCGCCTTGTTAAAGAATTCGGTTATCAAGATTACGTCGATAGCTTATCTTAATTCAAGTGCGGTGAATTTTTTGGTTGTTTTACAAAATTAGCGTAAAATACACCGCGCTTTATTTTGGGGGTATTCGTTAAGAATAAAGCCCGTTCCGCCCGATATTGACTTTTTAGGTTTTCAAAATGTATCGGGATTTTATTAACGCCTATGCCAATATAGAAGAATTGGCACCCGGGAGGAAAATACTAAATGAAAAAAAATGTATTAATTATTGGTGCTGGTGGTGTATCCAATGTTGTTGCTCATAAGTGTGCTCAACATAATGATTTACTGGGTAATATTGCTATTGCATCGCGTAATATTAAAAAATGCCAAGCCATTGCTGACAGTGTAGTGGAAAAAGGCAATTTTAAAATTCCAGCAACAATTCAATGCTTTGAAGTGGATGTATTTGATATTGAAGCGACCAAAGCCCTTATTCAACAAACTCAATCGCAAATTGTGATTAATGTGGGACCTTCTTTTGTTAATATGTCGGTATTGCAAGCTTGTATTGAAACAGGTGCTGCTTATATTGATACTGCAATGCATGAAGACCCCGAAAAAGTATGCGAGCCACCGCCTTGTTATGCGAACTATGAATGGAAACGCAGTGAATTATGTAAGCAAAACAAGATTACAGCAATTTTAAGCGTGGGATTTGATCCAGGTGTGGTGAATGCCTATGCTGCCTATGCTGTAAAAGAAGAATTTGATAGCGTAGAGAGTATTGATATTATTGATATCAACGCAGGTAGTCATGGACGTTATTTCGCCACAAATTTTGATCCTGAAGTAAATTTCCGCGAATTTAGTGGTAGTGTGTGGAGCTGGCAAGATCGTAAGTGGGTTGAGAATAAAATGTTTGAAATCAAACGTTCGGACGATCTACCAATTGTGGGAATGCAAAATTCCTATTTAACAGGGCATGAAGAAGTTCATTCACTTGCCACTCATTTAAATGTGCCAACTATTCGTTTCTGGATGGGATTTGGTGATCATTATATTAATGTTTTCAATGTGTTAAAGAATTTAGGCTTATTGTCTGTTTTCCCAGTTAAAACAGCAGAAGGTGTTGAAGTTATTCCATTGAAAGTGGTGAAAGCGGTATTACCAGATCCTGCTTCTTTAGCACCAAATTATACGGGCAAAACTTGCATTGGTAATTTGGTTAAAGGAAAGAAAGACGGTAAAGAAAAAGAAATTTTCATTTACAATGTTGCTGATCACAAAGAAGCCTATGAAGAAGTGGGTAGTCAAGGGATTTCGTACACAGCCGGTGTACCTGCGGTGGCTGCAGCAATGCTTGTGGCTACGGGCGAGTGGGATGCACAGGAAATGTGTAATGTGGAACAACTTGATCCAAAACCATTTATTAATTTATTAAATAAAATCGGTTTGCCAAATCGTATTAAAGACGAAAACGGTGATCGTGAATTAGCCTTCTAAAAAAGGGTGCTTAGCACCCTTCATTTTAGCTCAGTATTTTGCAAGGGAAGATATGAAAAAATATATTGTTGGATTTTTATTATTTTGCACCGCACTTTTGGCGCAAGCAGGCATTTTTGATAAAAAACCACAATTTCTCAAACCAGATCAAGCCTTTGCCTTCTCAGCTAGCGTCCAACAACAGTCATTAGCATTACATTGGGATATTGCGGATGGCTATTATTTGTATAAAAAAGAAATCACCGTTGAACCTGAGAATGTAAAGTTTGGCGATCCTATCTTTCCGCCTGCAGAACAATATGAAGATGAATTTTTCGGCAATGTTGATATTTTTCGGGATGATTTAACAGTTAATGTGCCATTATTAGAAATGGCGAAAAGCTCAAAAGTCATCGTCAATTATCAAGGTTGTACTAAAGGTTTTTGTTACCCACCAGAACAAAAAGTGGTTGATTTAGCGATGATTGGTGCACAAAGTGCGGTGCAAAATGACGCACTTTTTCAGCAGAAGATTGCTTCAGATAACTTGTTATTAAGTGAGCAAGATCAATTGGCACAACGTCTGTCGCAATCGTCTTATTCTGTATTGTGGTTTTTCGTACTTGGGCTTGGCTTAGCTTTCACCCCTTGTGTGTTACCAATGTTGCCGTTGTTGTCTGCCATTGTGATTGGCTCTGGACAGCGCCCAAATACTTTACGTGCATTTTCGCTCAGTTTTGTTTATGTACAAGGCATGGCATTGACTTACACTTTGCTTGGCTTAATTGTTGCCATGATCGGTTTACCATTTCAAGTTGCTTTGCAAAGTCCTTATGTGCTAATAGGTTTGTCGATTTTATTTGTTTTGCTCGCCCTTTCTATGTTCGGTGTATTCACATTACAACTACCGAGTCGCTTGCAAACAAAATTAGCGCAATATAGCCAGCAACAAAAAAGTGGTGCCTTTGGTGGCGTATTTGTGATGGGAATGATCGCGGGATTAGTCGCTTCTCCTTGCACTTCAGCACCATTGTCCGGTGCATTACTTTATGTTGCGCAAAGCGGCGATCTCTTTACTGGTGCAATTACGCTTTATCTTTTGGCATTAGGCATGGGATTACCGCTGATGTTAGTAACGATTTTTGGTAATAAAATTTTGCCAAAATCGGGACAATGGATGAATACGGTCAAAAATCTCTTTGGCTTTGTGTTGTTATTACTTCCTGTATTTTTATTAGCGCGCGTATTCCCCAATTTTGAAGCTCAGATCAAAGCGACTTGGCTTGCATCTATTATTGTTTGGATCTGTTTCCAATTAGGGCGTTCTTGGCAAGGTTGGTTGATTGTGACAGGATTAGCCTGTGCTATGTTTTTCTTTAAAGCCCCTATTCAACATTGGGTCAGTGGTGAAAGTGCGGTGCAAAATGGTGAAGTTTCTGTGCACTTACAACGCGTGACCAGTTATGATGAGTTACAACTGGCGCTAGCCAATAATCCAAAATCCATTGCAATGTTAGATTTATATGCAGATTGGTGTGTAGCGTGCAAAGAGTTTGAAAAATACACCTTTCCTGATGCAAAAGTACAGCATGCTTTCGAGAACATATTGTTATTACAGGTTGATATGACAAAAAACAGCGATAAAAATCGAGAGTTAATGGATAAGTTAGCAGTCATTGGCTTACCAACGATGATTTTCTTTGATAAACAAGGGAATGAAATCGAGGGGGCGCGAGTAACAGGGTTTATGCAAGCGCAACCTTTTACAGATTGGTTAAATCAATTACTTAAATAAGATTGTTTACTCTCAGTTGAAAGTTCTTCAATAATTCGTCGCTTTCTTAAATAAATTTCATATTATAAAATGCGCACTCTCCATTAGATTGTCCATTTTTATTAATTTAAAAGGAAAGCAAAATGAACTCACAAACCTTAACTAAATTCGCACCTTATAGCTTAGCGCTTTTACGTATTTTAGCTGCCTATATGTTCCTCTTACATGGTACAGCGAAATTCTTTGAATTCCCAATGTCGATGACAGGTGGCAATGGTGCGATTCCATTGATGTCACAATTAGGTATTGGTGGCGTATTGGAAATCGTTGGTGGGATTTTGTTAATTCTTGGCAAGTTTACTCGCCCAGTTGCTTTCTTGTTATCAGGTATGATGGCAGTTGCTTATTTCCAAATGCATGCGCCAACAGGAAATGTCTTGTTCCCAGTGGCAAATCGTGGTGAATTAGCAGTGTTATATAGCATTGTATTCTTTCACTTTGTTTTCTCTGGTCCAGGTGCTTGGGCGTTGGATAATAAAACAGCTAAATAATTATTCTACCTTTTCTTTAAGCTCGCAAATGCGAGCTTTTTTTATGAAAAAACTACATAAAAGCAAACGATTGCGTTATAATGCCTGTCGATTTTTTACTTCAAATTTAAAGGAAATTTTCAATGCAATCTCATCGTCCGATTCGTCAAGCATTATTAAGTGTGTCAGATAAAACTGGCATTGTTGAATTTGCTCAAGGCTTAGTACAACGTGGTGTGAAATTACTCTCTACAGGCGGAACTGCAAAATTATTAGCAGATAGCGGTTTACCTGTTACCGAAGTATCTGATTATACAGGTTTTCCAGAAATGATGGATGGACGTGTAAAAACCTTACATCCAAAAGTACATGGTGGTATTTTAGGGCGTCGTGGCACTGATGATGAAGTCATGAGCCAGCATGGCATTGAAGGCATTGATATGGTGGTGGTGAATTTATATCCGTTTGCTGCGACTGTTGCGAAACCAAATTGTACATTAGAAGATGCAGTAGAAAATATTGATATTGGCGGGCCAACAATGGTGCGTTCTGCTGCGAAAAACCATAAAGATGTCGCGATCGTAGTCAATAATAATGATTTCAACGCTATTTTGGCTGAAATGGATCAACATCAAAATGGATTGACTTTAGAAACTCGTTTTGATTTAGCCATTAAAGCGTTTGAACATACCGCACAATATGATTCCATGATTGCTAACTATTTTGGGCAATTAGTGAAACCTTATTTTGTGGCAGAGGAAGAAGATGCTGACGCGAAGTGCGGTCAATTCCCACGTACTTTAAACCTCAATTTTATTCGCAAACAAACTATGCGTTATGGCGAAAATGGTCATCAAAAAGCGGCATTTTATGTAGATCAAGAAGTGAAAGAAGCTTCTGTATCAACAGCAAAACAATTACAAGGCAAAGCCCTTTCTTATAACAATATCGCAGATACTGACGCGGCACTTGAATGTGTGAAAAGTTTTGATGAGCCAGCTTGTGTGATTGTAAAACACGCGAACCCTTGTGGCGTGGCGTTAGGCTCGGATATTTTAGAAGCTTATAACCGCGCTTATCAAACTGACCCAACCTCAGCTTTCGGTGGTATTATTGCTTTTAACCGAGAATTAGATGCAACCACTGCACAGACTATTATTGATCGTCAATTCGTCGAAGTGATTATTGCACCGACAGTTTCTGCAGAAGCGCAAGCTTTACTTAAAGCGAAGAAAAATGTACGCGTTTTAGAATGTGGTGAATGGGCGAAAGCAGAGCAGCGTTTAGATTTTAAACGTGTGAACGGTGGTTTATTAGTGCAAGAAGCAGATTTAGGTATGGTAGACTTAGCTGACTTAAAAGTTGTAAGTAAACGTCAGCCGACTGAACAAGAATTAAAAGACTTATTATTCTGCTGGAAAGTAGCGAAATTTGTGAAATCTAATGCCATTGTGTATGCGAAAGATAACCAAACCATTGGTATTGGCGCAGGACAAATGAGTCGAGTATATTCAGCTAAAATTGCGGGTATTAAAGCGCAAGATGAAGGCTTAGATGTAGCGGGTTGTGTAATGGCGTCTGATGCTTTCTTCCCATTCCGCGATGGTATTGATGCTGCAGCAAAAGTGGGTATTCAATGTGTGATCCACCCAGGTGGTTCAATGCGTGATCAAGAAGTTATTGACGCCGCAGATGAACACAATATGGTGATGGTATTAACTGGAATGCGTCATTTTAGACATTAAAATAGATGTTACTTTTCTTTACTTATGTAGAGAAAAGTAACTAAAAAAGTACCGCACTTTTATCTTCATTCACATAAAAAGAAAAGTCGGTTGCCATCAGTAAAATGATATATATTAGAAATAAGCAAAAAATTAATAGGAAAATTACAATGAACATTCTCATCATCGGTAACGGCGGACGTGAACACGCATTAGCTTGGAAAGTGGCACAATCACCATTAGCTGATAAAGTTTTTGTCGCACCAGGTAATGCGGGGACTGCATTGGAAGCGAAAGTGGAAAATGTGGCAATTTCAGCGACAGATGTAGAAAAATTGGTGGCATTTGCACAAGAAAAAAATATTGGCTTAACCATTGTTGGCCCAGAGGCACCGCTTGTGATTGGTGTGGTTGATGCGTTCCGCGCAGCCGGGTTGAAAATTTTCGGCCCAACTCAAGCAGCAGCACAATTAGAAGGTTCAAAAGCCTTTACTAAAGATTTCTTGGCTCGTCATAAAATTCCAACCGCTGAATATCAAAACTTTACTGAAGTTGAGCCAGCACTCGCTTATTTACGTGAAAAAGGTGCGCCAATTGTGGTCAAAGCGGACGGTCTTGCTGCGGGTAAAGGTGTGATTGTTGCAATGACTTTATCTGAAGCGGAAGAGGCTGTGAAAGATATGCTTTCTGGCAATGCTTTCGGTGACGCAGGAAGTCGAGTTGTCATTGAAGAGTTTTTAGATGGTGAAGAAGCCAGTTTTATTGTGATGGTAGATGGTAAAAATGTGGAGCCGATGGCAACTAGCCAAGACCACAAACGTGTAGGCGAAAATGATACTGGCTTGAATACGGGCGGTATGGGCGCGTATTCCCCAGCGCCAGTGGTGACACCAGAAATTCATGATCGCATTATGAAAGAAGTCATTTATCCAACAGTGAATGGCATGGCGGCGGAAGGCAATGTTTATACAGGTTTCTTGTATGCTGGTTTGATGATTATGCCAAATGGTCAACCGAAAGTAATCGAATTTAACTGCCGTTTTGGTGATCCTGAAACCCAACCAATTATGTTGCGTTTAGAATCTGACTTGGTTGAGCTTTGTCTTGCTGCTTGTGAAGGTAAATTGAATGAGAAGAAATCTCAATGGTGTGAAAAAGCATCACTTGGCATTGTGCTTGCAGCGGAAGGTTATCCTGGCGATTATCGTAAAGGCGATGAAATCACAGGTATTGAAAGTGCGGTGGAAAATCAAAAAGTTTTCTTAGCTGGCGTAGAAAATAAAGAGGGCAAACTGGTGACCAATGGTGGTCGTGTGGTTTGTGTAACAGCTCTTGGCGATAGCGTTTATGATGCGCAACAACAAGCTTTATCATTGGCAGAAAAAGTACAATGGAAAGGTCGATTCTATCGCCGCGATATTGGCTATCGTGCAGTAGCAAGAGAAAAAAATAACGCATAAACTGTGTTTTAGAGAACTGAAATGGCTTTTATCTTAATGGATAAGAGCCGTTTTATTTGATGAATAGAATTCATCATTAAAATGAAAAAATAGAGTAAAAAATTTACTGCGTTTTTATCTTGAATTGAGGTAAAATACCGCACGCAAACGTTTTACAACCCCATATATTTGACTTTAGGAGAAGGAGACCTTTATGTTTAACAAAAGTATGACTATCGCTGATTATGATCCGGTTTTATGGCAAGCTATTCAAGATGAAAATCGTCGTCAAGAAGAACACATTGAGTTAATTGCATCTGAAAACTATGCGAGCCCACGAGTCATGGAAGCGCAAGGATCTCAATTTACCAATAAATATGCAGAAGGTTATCCAGGTAAACGCTACTACGGCGGTTGTGAATATGCTGATATCGTTGAGCAACTTGCTATTGATCGTGCAAAAGAATTATTTGGTGCAGATTATGCTAACGTTCAACCGCACTCTGGCTCACAAGCAAATGCGGCGGTTTATATGGCGTTGATTAATCCAGGTGATACGATTTTAGGGATGGACTTAGCGCATGGTGGTCATTTAACTCATGGTGCTAAAGTAAGTTTCTCAGGAAAAATCTATAATTCAGTTTTATATGGTATTACCGCTGATGGTTTGATCGATTATGAAGATGTGCGTCAAAAAGCATTAGAATCTAAACCTAAAATGATCGTTGCAGGTTTCTCTGCTTATTCTCAAGTTGTTGATTGGGCAAAAATGCGTGAAATCGCAGATGAAGTCGGTGCTTATTTATTCGTTGATATGGCACATGTGGCAGGCTTAATTGCAGCCGGTGTATATCCAAATCCACTTCCTCACGCACATATTGTTACCACAACAACACATAAAACCTTAGGTGGTCCACGTGGTGGTTTGATTTTATCTGCTTGTGGTGATGAAGAAATCTATAAAAAATTACAATCTGCAGTATTCCCAGCAGGTCAAGGTGGTCCATTAGTGCATATTATGGCAGCGAAAGCGGTATGCTTTAAAGAAGCTTTAGAACCTGAATATAAAGTTTACCAACAAAATGTACTTAAAAATGCGAAAGCAATGGTGGAAGTGTTTAAACAACGTGGTTATGATGTTGTTTCAAACGGTACAGAAAACCATTTATTCCTTGTGAGCTTCATTAAACAGGGCTTAACAGGTAAAGCTGCAGATGCTGCTTTAGGTCGTGCAAATATCACTGTAAATAAAAACTCAGTGCCGAATGATCCACAAAAACCATTTGTGACTTCAGGTATTCGAGTTGGTACGCCATCAATCACACGTCGTGGTTTCAATGAGAAAGATGCAGCAGAGCTTGCAGGCTGGATGTGTGATATCTTAGACGTCCTAGGTAAACCAGAAGAAGAAGCAGTTATTGAAGCAACGAAAGTGAAAGTATTAGAAATCTGCAAACGCTTACCAGTTTACGCAGCTTAATTGATGCTTTGGTTTATTGTTATTTATTTTGCGGCGATGAATATCGCCGCTTATTTTTTAATGCGAGTAGATAAGCAACGCGCGCAAAATAAAGAATGGCGTATTGCAGAATCTATTTTCTTTTCATTCTGCTTTATGGGCGGTTTTGTGGGCGTTCATTTAGGTATGCAACATTTCCATCATAAAACTCAGCATTGGCAATTCAAAACCGTAGTGATCTTAAGTGCGGTGCTTTTTTTGATTGTTTTGCCGATTTGGTTGATGATTAAGTAACAAAAAAGTGCGGAAATTTCACCGCACTTTTTCTTTAATCATTGTTTATCCTTGTTAGTCTAGGCTAGTAATTAACAAAATAGCCAATTGCAGCTTTTAACTCATCAGCATAAAAAATCAATGGAATACGGTTACGTTGCCAAATTGGTACTTGATGTTGTTGCCAGATTTTTTTGATATCGCGATGCAGATCATTGGACTTTATGCAAACTGTACCTGAATAGGCAAATTTCACCTTAATGGGCTGATTTGTATTGGCTAAAACTGTCTGCTTAATTTGTTGTTCATTTTGCCAACAAAAAATTAGTTCCTCGCTGTTTTGCTGCAAACTGAGTAATCCTAAGTTGTCAGGTAATGTAATTTGTTGACCTATTTTTAGAGGAATACAGTAATCCTGCAGATTGATGAATTGTGGTGTGAGATAGAGTTTCTGCTGATAGCGACGCACAACTTTATCAGCCAATTGAAATTGAGGATTGGCATCAGCTCTTGCAAATGCGACATCAGCAATGATTTTTTCTAATTGTTTGGCGCTTGGCATCGCTTGATTTTGTTGCTCAAACCACATTCTTAATAAAGCATTTTGTTTGGTTTTACTGTATTGAGCAAAATATTGGAGCGAAAAAGTGCGGTGAATTTTATCGAAGTTTTGTGCAAATTCTTCTGCTAAAAGTTCATTAATTAATTGTTGTTGTTCATAACAATGTTGTGCGCTACGCACGACTGCTTGATCAAAATAATTCCAGCGTTCGCGCAATTGAGGTAAAATTTGGTTACGCAAAAAATTGCGATCGTAGCGATTGTTTTCATTACTGTCATCTTCAACCCAGCTTAAACCTTCATCAGTCACATATTTTTCTAATTCACTTCTGCTAATATTAAGTAATGGACGATAAATAGGCATATCGTTTAAGCGGCTTTCAGCTTGCATCGCCCCTAACCCTTTAAGGCCACTGCCTCGTTTTAATGCTAGAAAAAAAGTTTCAGCTTGATCTTGTAGATGATGTGCAGTAACCACGACTTCATGTGCCATTCGTTCTTCCGAAATAGCTTGATAACGAGCTTCTCGGGCGGCTTGCTCAATATTGCTCGTTTGTTTGATTTGCACTTTTTTAATGATTAATGGAATATTAAATTGTTGGCAAATTTGTGCGCAATGCATTGCCCAATCATCTGCCTTAAGGTTCAAACCATGATGAACATGAATCGCTCTTAATTGTAAGTGCGGTTGATTTTGACGGGATTTTGCTAATAAAGAAAGTAGCGCAGTGGAATCTAAACCGCCGCTAAATGCAATTAAATAAGCTGAGTGTTTGAGTTGATGTTGAAAAATATGGGCTAGCATTTAAAATAGTGGGGCAATTTCTGCCCCGAATATAAGAATTAATTAAGCAATTTTTTCCGCTTTATAATTTGAAACTGGATTCATAATTACATGGCGGGCCTCAATTAATTGTAATTCATAAGAATTTTTCTGATAAGTGATTGCCATCACGTCATGAACAGCATTTCCCATACGCTCAAAAGCGTCTAATTCGGATTGACCATTTAACATATTAGCAAGGAATAATCCTGCAGTTAAATCGCCCACACCTACAGGATGTTTAGCAAATGGATATAATGGGCGGCGAAGGCTCCATACACCTTCAGATGTTGCCATTAACATTTCAAATTTATCTTCGTCACGTCCTGCGGATCCTAAATGTTTCACGATAACAATTTTAGGGCCTTTAGTTAATAAATGTTGTACTGCAACAATGGCCTGATCGATATTTTCAACAGGCAAGCCACTAAGCTCGCGTAATTCCAGTAAATTTGGGGTAATAATATCTGCTTGTGGCATGGCGATATCAATTAATCCTTCACGCACACCACCAGCCACTACGCAACCTTTTTCTGCGTTGCCCATAACTGGATCACATAAATATAATGCATTAGGATTAACAGCTTTAACTTTTTGTGCGACTTTAATTATTTCTTCCACTTGTTCAGCCGAGCCAATGTAGCCTGATACAACAGCGTCGCATTTGCTTAATTCGCCAATTTCATCAATACCGCGAACAATTTCACCAATTTGTTCTTTTGGGATAACCATGCCTGTCCATTTTCCATATTGGGTATGGTTGGAGAATTGCACTGTATTTAATGCCCATACATCAATACCATTTAGCTGCATAGGGAAGGTGGCAGATTTATTCCCTGCATAGCCAAAGACAACATGTGATTGAATGGAAAGTACATTTTTCATATCTAATCCTTTAAATTTGATATAGCATAAAAGTGCGGTTAATTTCACCGCACTTTTTAATCATTAACAATAACCGTAAGACATTAATCGCTGGTAACGGCGATCTAGTAAATCATCCGACGACAGTGCATTGAGATCCTCTAAATCTTGTTTAATGCGATCTTTTAAATTTTGCGCCATTTCCGCATAATTGCGATGAGCTCCACCTAATGGTTCAGGCACGACATTGTCAATTAATTCTAACTCTTTTAAACGATTTGCCGTTAACCCCATCACTTCTGCAGCGGTAGAAGCTTTGTCTGCACTTTTCCATAAAATAGACGCACAGCCTTCAGGTGAAATTACAGAATAGGTGCTATATTGTAGCATGTTCACTTTATCGCCAACGCCGATAGCCAACGCACCGCCAGAACCACCTTCACCAATCACCGTACAGATAACAGGTACTGTTAGCGTTGACATTTCGCGTAAATTACGTGCGATTGCCTCTGCTTGTCCTCGTTCCTCTGCACCAACACCTGGATAAGCTCCAGGAGTGTCAATGAACGTAATAATAGGTAATTTAAAGCGTTCAGCTAATTGCATTAAACGTAAAGCTTTACGATAGCCTTCAGGTGCTGGCATACCGAAATTACGCATTACTTTTTCTTTGGTTGAGCGACCTTTCTGATGACCAATAACCATCACAGGTTTGCCATCTAAACGCGCAATACCACCGATAATTGCTTTGTCATCTGCAAATGCACGATCACCAGCCAATTCTTCAAAATCAGTGAAAATATGCTGAATATAATCAAGAGTATAAGGGCGGTTTGGATGACGAGCCATACGAGAAATTTGCCACGCATCTAAGTTAGCAAAAGTCTTTTGCGTCAATTCCTCACTTTTCTTTTGTAAGCGTTTGATTTCATCATCAAGATTGATACTCTCATCATCACCAGATACTGAGCGTAATGATTCAATTTTTGCTTCTAATTCAGCGATCGGAAGTTCGAAATCTAAATATTCCTGGTTCATTTTTCTTCCTTAATATGAAAATTAGCCTAAAACACACCGCACTTTATCAGTAATTTGTTTACAGTGCAAACTTGTTCCATATTCTATGCTTTTTCAGGGGAAATTGCAGTATTTTTTCAGTGGTAGGAGGGGATAAAATAAAAGCTGCCAGAGGGCAGCTTTTGGACGTAACGTAAACTTAATTGTTGAACATCGCAGAAATAGATTCTTCGTTGCTAATACGACGAATCGCTTCTGATAACATGCCTGATAAAGTTAATACACGAACTTTACCTAATGCTTTAATTTCTGCACTTAATGGAATGGTATCTGTAACAACAATTTCATCTAAGGCTGAGCTTGCGAGGTTTTGTGCAGCAGTACCTGAGAACACTGCGTGGGTTGCATAAGCGAATACGCGTTTTGCACCACGTTCTTTTAATGCTTCTGCTGCTTTCATTAAGGTACCGCCTGTGTCGATCATATCATCAACAAGAATACAATCACGACCAGCAACATCACCAATAATATGCATTACTTGCGAAACGTTCGCTTTTGGACGACGTTTGTCGATGATTGCCATATCTGCGTCGTTTAATAATTTTGCAACAGCACGAGCACGTACAACACCACCAATATCAGGAGAAACAACGATTGGGTTAACTAAATCTGTTTTTTTCAAAATATCATCTAATAAAACAGGGGAACCAAATACGTTATCCACTGGCACATCGAAGAAACCTTGAATTTGCTCGGCATGTAAGTCACAAGTAAGTACGCGGTCAACACCTACGCTAGAAAGGAAATCAGCCACAACTTTTGCTGTGATTGGTACACGAGCAGAACGCACGCGACGATCTTGTCGAGCATAACCAAAATAAGGAATAACCGCAGTAATACGACCTGCAGAAGCACGACGTAATGCATCAACCATTACGATTAATTCCATTAGGTTATCGTTTGTTGGTGCACAAGTAGATTGAATGATAAATACATCACTACCACGTACATTTTCATTGATTTGTACTTGAATTTCTCCATCGCTAAAACGACCTACTGTTGCATCGCCTAATGATGTATAAAGACGTTCAGAAATTCGTTTAGCAAGTTCTGGTGTGGCATTACCAGCAAAGAGTTTTATGTCAGGCATTTTTAGTGAACCTCGGGGTTTATAGTTACAATATAAGGAAATAATTAAGCTTGCTGTTCAAGTTGATTAAGCAATATATGTAATGGCGAAATATTGCATCCTTGGGCAACAAAACCAGTAAAATGCGTTGGTTTCTGTGCAAAAACAGCTTGCGCTTGTTGTTCAGAGCTAAATTCTGCAAAAACACAAGCACCTGTTCCCGTTAATCTTGCAGGGGCATATTTTAACAACCAACAGAGTAATTCTTCAACCTCTGAATAATGATTTCTTACAACTTTTTCGCAATCGTTTACGTATGGCTCGGCTAATAGCGTTGCCATCTCTTTTTTCGGTGTGTCACGTGTTAAATTTGGATCTTGGAACACCTTGGCTGTCGAGATAGATACATCCGGTTTTAATACCACATACCATTTTTCATCAGGATAACAAGGCAGGATTTTTTCACCTACACCTTCTGCAACGGCAGCTCGTCCGTCAATAAATATAGGTACATCAGCCCCAAGTTGAATACCTAATGAGGCTAACTGTGGTAAAGACAGGTTGGTCTTCCACAAATAATTCAACGCTAACAATGTGGTTGCGGCATTCGATGAACCGCCACCAACACCACCGCCCATAGGCAGAATTTTATCTAAATGTATATTGGCGCCTAACTGGCAACCTGTTTCTTGTTGCAGCAGTTTCGCTGCGCGGTAAATGAGATTGTCTTCTTTTTTTAGATGAGGAATGTCTGGGCTAAGATGAATTTGATTATCTTCTCTTAAGCTAATGCTTAACCAATCGCCATAATCTAAAAATTGAAATAGAGTTTGTAATTCGTGGTAGCCATCAGCACGTTTGCCATTGATATATAAGAATAAATTGAGCTTGGCAGGACAAGGGAAACGAATTTCGTTCCCTTGCTTGAGGGCATTTATATCTGAAAGTGCGGTGGAAAATCGATAAGTTTTCATTAATATTTCCAATTATCGACCCGAATTTTTAAGGTTTGGGCATTATTTTTCAACAAAATATCTTTTGGTAACGCGGGTTGTTGCGTTTGATGATAAACCAGATAATCTGCAGTCCACATTGTCCCTTCTACTGGATAGCTAAAATTCGCTAAGTAATGATTCTCACCCACTTGGTATTGTGCCTGTTCATCAGGTTGACCTTTTAACCAAGTTGCTAAATGCTCTAATGGCACTTCCATTCCAATGATTTCTTTTAATAAATATTTGGCATCTGCTTCTGAACGTTTATTGCCTTTATTATCAGAAATTGTCATGCCGGCATTGTGCATTTGCAGCACAAGACTAGTAGAACTGATGGTGGAGTAGAGTTTAAGGGTATAATTATTGGCGGCATAATATTGCCATTCAAAGCGGCTTGAAAAACGTTCTTTTGCGCTGATGTAACCTAGTTGACCTTGTGCTTGATAGGTGTTGATTTTTTTGAGTTGAGCTAAATGTTGTTGCCAACGGAGATCGGATTTTTCAATGGTTTTTACGTCTTGTGGACGATGTTCACTAATATCTAAATTAGTACAGGCTGCCATAACAAATGCGGACAGCAAAACTGGCAGAAATTGAGGCGATTTCATAATATCATTGAGTTAAAAATAACAAGTCTGTATTCTACGAATTTATGCTGACTTAGTAAAGTGCGGTGTCATTTTTTGCCGTTTTAGTTAAGCAACGCTGAAAATTGAGCACGTAATTCAGGTTGTTTTGCTTTAATCGCCATTGTGCGACGTCTATTTAATTCATCTCGAATAGCTTGCTTTTGAAAGCCATCATTGATTACTTGTTGCACATCGACTTGTTTAGCCTGGTGGTAGCAAGCTAATAAATAGTCTTTCTGTGGGTAATTGCGTTGTTCAAATCCCGTTCTTCCCCTTGTATCTGCCATGCATACAGTGAGAAATTCTAAGAAACGTTGCGGTTTACGCCAGATATCAAACTGATTAAATAATTTCATAATGGTTTCGGCGCGTAACTCAAAGGCTTTGTGAACATGGGTATGATATTTGCAGCTTAGTTCGGCAAGTTCTTTGTAATAAGTCGGCACATTAAAACGACGGCAAAGTTGTCTTGTCGGCTGAATTCCTCTTTCTTCATGGCCATAATGATGAGGCAAAATAGATTTATCCGTCAGCGCTTTGCCTAAATCGTGGCAAACTGTGGCAAAACAAACCGCACTTTTATTGATATCTTCTGATGCACTGAGTTGTTTGGCTTGTTGCAATACCAACATCGTGTGTATAAAACTATCGACTTCCGGATGATGTTGAACAGGATTAGGCACACCATATAATGCGTCGAGTTCAGGGAAAAGGACCTTTAACGCCCCCGCTTGCCTTAATATTTCAAAATAAATTTGAGGATCTTTTTCATTAAGCGCTTTTTCTGTTTCCAGCCAGACACGTTCAGGCGTGAGATAATCAAGCTCTCCTTGTTGACTGAGTTGTTGCATCAATTCAAGGGTTTCTTCGGCAACGCGAAAACCTAAGTGATGAAATCGCGCAGCAAAGCGAGCGACACGCAACACGCGTAAAGGATCTTCAGCAAAAGCGGGAGAAACATGGCGTAAAATGCCTTGTTTTAAATCTTCCATGCCAGCATAGGGATCATGGTAATTGCCTTGCATATCTTGAGCGATGGCATTGATGGTTAAATCACGACGTTGTAGATCTTGTTCTAAACGAATATCAGGTGAAAAGTCGCAAATAAACCCAGTATAACCCGCACCTGATTTGCGTTCTGTGCGTGCTAAAGCATATTCTTCTTTACTGTCTGGATGAAGAAAAACAGGGAAGTCTTTGCCGACTTGAATGTAACCTTGAGAAAGGAGTTGTTGTGGTGTGGCACCAACTACAAGCCAATCACGATCTGTTATTGGCAAACCGAGTAATTGATCTCGAACGGCACCACCCACAAGGTAAATTTGCATGGCGATGGGCTCTTTATACCCAGCCATCTCTACGACGACGTTTTGGCATGATGAGTGGAATAATTAAGCCTAATAGTAAGCCTACGCCTAAAACAGATCCGCCATAAATAAACCATTGAATTGCAATTTCACGTTTGCCCGCATCGAGTAAGGCCTCTAAATCACGATTTTTATTTTTTGTGATTTCTAATTCGCGTTTTAATTGGGCATTTTCTTCTAATAGTTGGCTGCTACGTTGATCGCTATCTTTCGCGCGACGTTGCATTTCTACCGTTCTTTGTTGCCAATCCGCATCAATTTTGCTCAGTTTTAGGGTTAAGTCTTGCACTTGCGCTTTTAATTTTGGATTTTCATTTTTACTGCTTGGGGTAGAAGATAATTCAGAATTTAAGATCCAAGCTTCACGATGTTTACTGTCACGAATGAGTGAGTAACGATCTTGGCGATTTAGCACAGTCACTTCTTCGCCTGCTTGGATAGAACCTGCAATTTTAAAATTATCGCCTGCACCTTTACGTAAAAAAGTGTGTAAGTTTTCTGTTACATATTGTGTTTCTGCTTGAGCTGCTTGAATACCTGTACCTAATAATAAAATAGACAAAAGAAAGGTTAATCTTTTCTGCATTATGTCATCCTATGAGTTATGAGAAGAAAAAGTGCGGTATTTTTTACCGCACTTTTATTAAATTTAGCGGAAGATTGCATTTAACGCATAGTAAATGATAATCGCGAAGAATGCACCAGCTGGTAAAGTAACAATCCATGAGGCAATAATATTACGAATTACAGTTAGATTCAACGCAGCAATACCGCGTGCTAAACCGATACCAAGTACTGCACCCACTAAGGTTTGTGTTGTTGAAATAGGCAATCCTGTACCAGACGCGACCACAACGGTTGTGGCTGTGGCAAATTGGGCGGCAAATCCGCGACTTGGCGTTAAATCTGTAATGCCCGTACCAATGGTCGCCATTACTTTGTACCCCATAATGATCAAACCTGCAGCAATCCCTGCGGCACCTAATGGCAGAATCCACCAAGCTAATGGATTTTTCGCCATAATATCGCCACCACTTTCGATAATACTAACAACAGCAGCAAGAGGTCCGATAGCATTTGCAACGTCATTGGAACCATGAGCAAATGCCATTGCACAAGCGGTCATTAACATGAGAATACTAAATACGCGTTCAACGCCACCAAATACCCCTTTGCGTGCTTTTTTGATGAAGTTTCTGCTGCGGAAGTAGAAGTAACTGATTACAACGGAAATGGAACTTAAAGCTAAGGAAATTAATACGGTTTCGCCTTTAGATAGGTTAAGTCCAACGTGTTTCAATCCTTTAGATACGGTAACGATGATGAGAATAAAAACGGTTAAGCCCATAAAGTAAGGACCGAATTTTTGTGCGTTACGCAATGGGTTTTCTGTATCAAAAATGAGTTTTTGAATAATGAAAAAGATACCATATGCGAGCACACCAGCAATAACTGGGGTAATAAACCAGCTACCGACAATGCCACCAATCACGCCCCATTTTACTGCTGCAACGCCTGCGGTAACGCAAGCAAAACCAATGATAGCACCAATAATTGAATGGGTGGTGGACACTGGCCATCCCCAGCGGGAAGCGATGAGAAGCCAAGATCCAGAAGCAAAGAGCGCTGACATCATACCTAACACGAGAGTGTCAGGATGTGCGATAAAATCAGAAGCATCAATGATACCACTTTTAATAGTTTCGGTTACTTCTCCACCGGCTAAATAAGCACCGGAAGCTTCAAAGATTAATGCGATAATAATTGCTTGTTTTGCTGTAATGGTACCTGAACCAACAGAAGTACCCATTGCATTTGATACGTCATTTGCACCCACACCAAATGCCATAAAGAAGGCGAAGGCTGCAGTAATAATAATTAAAATTGTGCCATAGTTATTTAATAATTCCATCGTTGTTTCCTATTGGTTACAAGCTTTGGGAGGTCTTATCTTTTGCCAAAGATTAAGAACGCGCTAACATTAATTCAATACGAGATCCTACACGCTGGGCTTGATCGGCCAACACACCAATCCATTCAAAAATTTTGTATAGGAACATCACATCGATTGGATTATAACGATCTTCAATTTCACGTAGCATTAAACGTAATTTAATTTGCATTTGATCCGTATCGTCTTCAATTGTATCTAATTCGGTGATCATGTTATTCACAAAATGCAATTCACGTCCTCTAAAGCCGGTTTCTAGTAATTGATCCATTTCATCAATAACGCGATGGGCTTGTACAGTTGCGTCAAGGCTACGACATAAGAATGACATGAAATTTTCTTGTAATTCAGAAGGAATACCAAGGTTGCGTCCCACCATTCTGCCTGCAATATCTTTGGCGTAGTTAGCGAGCTTGTCTTGTTGGGTAACTAATTCTAATAAATCAGTTCGATCGATAGGTAAGAATAAACCGCGGGGTAATTTTAGACGAATTTCACGTTTTAACGTGTCTGCTCGGCGTTCTGTTTCAGAAATGCGTAAGCGTAATTCCTCTGCTTCCTGCCAGTTATTTGCAAATGTCGCTTCAAAGAAAGGAACTAACAAACTACAAGCTTCAGTAACCGTATCTGAATGTTGCTGCAGAGGCTTTAAAGGCGAATGCGCAAATAATCCTAAAATATTGTTGATTGCCATAAGGAACTCCAAGTGATTTAAGATAAATTGCGAGCATATTACAATATGTAAGTGAAAAACTCACGATTTAAATCAAAAAGATTTATAATATTGCAAGATTTTTCACCGCACTTCTATGCTAGAATGAAGTAGAAGATTGATTATAAAGGAAATAATAATGTCGAATGAAATTGAGCTAAAATTAGCCATTAGCAATGAGTTTGCTGAAAATATCCCCCAATTATTGACTGATTTCCACATTCTAAAACAGCAACATTCTAGTTTAGGCAACACTTATTATGATAGTGCTGATCGTCATTTTGCCCGTCATAAAATGGGGTTGCGTGTTCGTTCTGAAAATCAACAGTTTGAAATGACCTTAAAAACTGATGGCAATGTGACGGGTGGGTTACATGTTCGTCCAGAATACAATATGCCTTTAACGTCAAACCAACCTGATATAGAGAAATTATTGGCACTGAAAGAGTTCGATTTTCCTCAAAATTTAACCTTACAACCTATTTTTAGTACCGATTTTGAGCGTGATAGTTGGTTAATTGAATGTGGTCAGCATACGGAAATTGAAATTGCCTTGGATCGTGGCGAAATTATGGCGAATGGTCAGGTTTCACCGATTTGTGAATTAGAATTTGAACTAAAAAATGGTGAAGTACAAGATTTACTGACCTTTGTGGCAAATTTAGGCTTAATGAATGGTGTGCGTTTGAGTAGTGCGAGCAAAGCACAGCGCGGTTATCAATTAGCAAAAGGTGGCGTGCCAAGCTTAATTGATTGGATTGAAAAATGGCGCGATTTTCTAAAAACAGAACAAAGTGCGGTGAATTCTCGCCAAGTTTTAACCGCACTTTTAGTTCATGAACAGCAATTAATTGAAGAGACTATGTGTTTTGGTGGTGCGTTTTTTGCACAGGATTTTATGAAAACGGTTGAACGTGTTGGTGCTTTTTTCAACTTGTACCACCATTATTTAGAGAATGGAAAATTGCTGCAAGCTGCATGGCAAGAACAAATTGACGATGGCGTCCATCTGGACGAAAGTCTATTAGCAGATCTTTGGGAAGATCATCAATATTTATTTGAACATATTCGTGACATTATTCGTTTACATAGTGAAACAAAAGATAATACCTTAGCGATGAAAAAATTAGTTGAGCTATTAGTGCAACCACAATATGTTAAACGTATGATTAACTTAATGAAATTAACGGTGAAGTAAATGGCAAAAGCGCCAAAAACAGCTTATGTTTGTAATGATTGTGGAGCTGAGTTTTCCCGTTGGCAAGGGCAATGCTCCGCTTGTAAAGCTTGGAATACCATTAGTGAAGTGCGATTAGTATCGGCTAAGTCAGCGGTTAAAAATGATCGCTTTAGTGGATATGCAGGAGATACGCAGGCTAAAGTACAAACCTTAGCCGAAATTAGTTTGCAAGAAACACCAAGATTTTCCAGTGGATTTAATGAATTGGATCGTGTGTTAGGTGGTGGCATTGTACCAGGCTCGGCCATTTTAATTGGTGGTCATCCGGGCGCGGGAAAATCAACATTATTATTGCAAATGATGTGTGGTTTAGCGAAAAATTTGACCGCACTTTATGTGACAGGTGAGGAAAGTTTGCAACAGGTGGCAATGCGCGCCAATCGCTTAGGATTGCCGACGGATCGTTTACAAATGCTTTCTGAAACCTCCGTTGAGCAAATTTGTCAATTGGCGGATCAATTGAAACCGCAAATTATGGTGATTGATTCCATTCAAGTGATGCATTTGGCAGATATTCAATCTTCTCCTGGCTCAGTGGCACAGGTGCGTGAATGTGCTTCTTTTCTAACCCGTTATGCTAAAACCCGACAGGTTGCCATTATTATGGTAGGGCATGTCACTAAAGATGGAACACTTGCTGGTCCAAAAGTGTTAGAGCACGCCATTGATGCTTCTTTGTTATTAGAAGGGGAATCGGATTCTCGTTTTCGTACCTTGCGTAGCCATAAAAATCGTTTTGGTGCGGTGAATGAATTGGGCGTTTTTGCTATGACGGAGCAAGGTTTACGCGAAGTGAAGAATCCATCAGCGATCTTTTTAACCCGTAGCGAAGAGCAAATGCCCGGAAGTTCAGTGATGGTACTTTGGGAAGGTACAAGACCTTTATTGGTTGAAATTCAAGCCTTGGTTGACCACTCGATGTTAGGGAATCCTCGACGTGTTGCAGTGGGATTAGAACAAAACCGTTTAGCATTATTATTGGCGGTGTTACATCGTCATGGTGGTTTGCAAATGTCTGATCAGGATGTGTTTGTGAATGTGGTTGGTGGTGTCAAAGTGACGGAAACTAGCGCGGATTTAGCCTTATTACTAGCCTTAATTTCCAGTTTCAAAAATCGCCCTTTGCCACAGGATTTGGTTGTTTTTGGTGAAGTAGGATTGGCTGGCGAAATTCGCCCAGTGACAAGTGGACAAGAGCGAATTCACGAAGCAGCTAAACATGGCTTTAAGCGAGCTATTGTGCCTTTTGCTAATAAGCCAAAAAGTGCGGTACCAAATATGCAAGTTTTTACAGTGAAGAAGCTGTCCGATGCATTAACCATTTTAGATGATTTTTAACAAAAAAAGGTGCATGATTATGCACCTTTTTTATGTTACGGATATGTTATGAACGAGAAGTGTAATCGCCAACCGCCACCCATTTATAAGTAGTGAGTGCTTCTAACCCCATTGGACCTCTTGCATGCAGCTTTTGCGTACTTACTGCAACTTCTGCACCTAAGCCAAATTGTGCACCATCGGTAAATCTAGTGCTAGCATTAACATAAACTGCCGCAGCATCAACCTGAGCCACAAATTGTTGTGCTAATTTTTGCGATTCCGTTAGGATTGCCTCAGAATGTTGGCTGCCGTATTCACGAATATGCTCAATTGCTGCAACTAAATCTTCTACCACAACCACATTTAAATCTTTACTTAACCATTCTTGGCGCATCTCTTGGTCTTTTACTGGAACCACATTGGCACCGGCTTTTTCAAGAATAGAAAGTGCGGTGTGATCTGCATGAAATTTTACGTCTTTTGATTGCAAATGCTGTGCTAATTTAGGTAAAAATTCCTCGGCTATGCTACCTTGCACCAAGAGGGTTTCTAAAGTATTACAGGTGCTTGGACGTTGTGTTTTCGCATTTTCAATTACAGAAAGTGCCTTATTTTGATCCGCACTTTGTTCAACAAAGGTGTGGCAAACGCCAATGCCACCAACAATCACAGGAATAGTGGAATGTTGTTTGCATAATTCATGCAATCCAGCTCCACCGCGAGGAATTATCATATCAACATAGCGATCCAATTTGAGTAATTGCATCACCAAATCACGATTGGGATCTGTAATAGCTTGAACTGCCGCTTTTGGTAAGCCAGATTGTTGTAACGCATTTTGCACGACATCCACTAAAATTTGGTTTGAATGTTGGGTTTCTTTTCCTCCGCGTAAAATAACTGCGTTTCCTGTTTTTAAGCATAGGCTTGCTACATCAATAGTCACATTTGGGCGCGCCTCATAAATAGTGCCAACAACACCAAGCGGAACACGAATTCGCTCCAATTTTAAACCGCTGTCTAATACACCGCCATCAATGATTTTTCCCACAGGATCTGCCAAAGAAACCACATGACGAACATCATTAGCAATGCCTTTGAGGCGTTCTTCCGTCAATAACAAGCGATCAATAATTGCTTCGCTCAGTCCATTTTGTTTGGCTGCTTCAATATCTTTTGCATTGGCTGCGAGAATAGGATCCTTTTGTTGTTCTAATTGTTCTGCAATGCACAATAATGCGTGATTTTTTTCTTGTTGTGATAATTGGGACAGGATAAATGCCGCTTGTTTAGCAGCTTTTCCCATGGCAATTAAGTCGGTCATAATTATTCCTCTGAATGAAAGGCGGTTTGAATTTGTTGCCACAGATGACGTTTTTCTTTTCCATTTTGTTTTAACAATGGTAAATCAGGGCTTTGCCATAGACTCGTTACTTGGCTAAAGTGCGATAAAGTGCGGTCTATTTTTTGTTGATTTTGAGAGAGTAACCAATAGTGTACAGGTGTTGTTGTTTGCAAATGATCCACTTGGCTAAAATCAATTAACAGGCAATCCTTTACATTAATAGCAATGCTGCGTAGCACATCTTGAATAAAAGGTTCTTGCACAGACAGCGTTTGTTCAGCAACAATGATGAGTTTGATATTGTCAGCAACAGAAATATTCACCACGCCTTTTAACGCTTCTGGACGGCGCAATTGCCATTGTTTAATGCCCATTTCTTGCAATAAAAGATCGCGTCTATTCACTGATTTGCCCTTTGTTAATTGAGATGAAAAGCTATTGTAAAGGGGATTTTTCATTTCGTAAATAGCCGTTACAGATGGTGTATTGGTTATTTTGTGATTGAAAGCTATAATGCTCGCCAATTCTTTATTTTTTGTTATGGGACATTGTATGATTTCTGCAGAAAGCCAAGTGCTTGAACGTCATTTATCCTTTTTTGAGCAGAAAAAAGTGCTATTTGCTGGTGGGGTCAGAGATGATTTTCCTTTCAAACCAGCATTAAATGCACAATCTGTTAAAATTTGGTCTTGGTATTTTGATTATGCGAGAACGCAAAGTGCGGTGGATTTTTCCGTACTTTGTGATTCACAAGCAGATATGATCGTTTTTTATTGGACAAAAAACAAACAGGAAGTGCAATTCCAATTAATGCAATTGTTAGCAAATGCAAGTGAAAATCAGGAAATGTTGATTGTGGGCGAAAATCGCTGCGGTGTGCGTTCAGTGGAAAAAATGTTGGCGCCTTTTGGTGATATCGCGAAAATAGACAGCGCTCGTCGTTGCGGCTTGTACCATTTTTGTCTGAAAAATAAACCGCACTTTGACTTGCAAGATTATTGGAAAACCTATTCCCATCCTCAATTACAACCATTGAGCATATATAGTTTGCCGGGGGTGTTTAGTGCTGATGAACTTGATGGCGGAACAGCATTATTATTAACTACTTTGGATCGCCAAATAAGAGGTAAAGTGCTCGATCTTGGCTGTGGAGCGGGTGTCATTGGCGCAATGATTAAGCATAAATATCCAAAGGTAACATTGACAATGACTGACATTCACGCTATGGCAGTCGCTTCTGCACAAGAAACGTTACGTCAAAATAAGTTGGAGGGCAAGGTGCTTGCCAGCGACGTTTTTTCTGAACTGGATGTGCAAAATAAATTTGATTTGATCATTTCTAATCCACCATTCCATGATGGCATTGATACCGCTTATCAAGCGGTAACGAATTTAATTGAGCAAGCCAAATGGTATTTAAATTCGGGCGGAGAACTGCGTATTGTTGCTAATAGCTTTTTGCCTTATCCTGATTTATTAGATCGCTATTTCGGTAGTCATCAAGTATTAGCACAAAATAATAAATTTAAAGTATATTCGGTGAGAGCCTAGAAAAAAGTGCGGTGTTTTTCACCGCACTTTTTGTTTGCATTTACGTTGATTAAATTGCGCCACCAATACCAATAAATAATCCTGCAATGGCGCCGCTCATTAAGTTAGACATAGAACCTGCAATCACCGCTCTAATACCTAAACGAGCGATATCACTGCGGCGATTTGGTGCCATGCCACCTAAGCCACCAATTAATACTGCAATGGAACCGAGATTTGCAAAGCCACATAATGCAAAGGAAATAATGGCGACGGTTTTCGCACTGAGTTGTACTGGCGCATCGGCAGTCAGATATTTACTGAAGTCTGCGTAAGCAACAAATTCATTTAACACAATTTTTTGCCCAATCATCGAACCTGAAATGTGTGCTTCTTCCCAAGGTACACCAATTGCCCAAGCTAATGGCTTGAAGGCATAACCTAATAAGGATTGCATCGTCACGTCGGTATAACCGAATAAACTCGCAATACTACCAATTCCCCAGTTCAACATGGCGATCAAGGCAACAAAGGCAAGTAGGATCGCACCAATATTTAACACTAATTGAATGCCAGATATTGCACCACCAGCCGCTGCTTCAATAATATTTGCCGGTTTTTCTTCATCCGTAATGGTAATGTTATCTTGCACTTTTTCTGTTTGTGGGCAGAGTAGTTTTGCGAATAATAAACCGCCCGGAGCTGCCATGAATGAAGCTGCGATTAAATAGGGGAGTGGCACACCCATATTGGCGTATCCTACTAATACAGAACCAGCAACTGAGGCTAATCCCCCCGTCATTACAGCAAATAATTCGGATTGTGTCATATTATTGATAAATGGTTTAACTAAAAGCGGAGCTTCAGTTTGACCCACAAAAATATTTGCTGCAGCAGATGTTGATTCTGCTTTAGAGGTTTTTAGGATTTTTTGTAATCCGCCACCTAAAATTTTAATCACAAATTGCATAATGCCGAGGTAGTAAAGCACAGAAATGAATGCTGAGAAGAAAATGATTGGCGGCAGTACACGAAAGGCAAAGACAAAACCACCATCACCAAAAACTTCAAACATTTTCGGGCTGACTAAACCGCCGAATAAGAATTTAATGCCTTCGCTACTGAAATCAATAATTTTGTTCATTGCTGATGACGCGGACATTAAGGCATCTCGCCCGACAGGAAAGTAAAGAATTAGTGCGCCAATACCAATTTGGATGGCAAATGCGCCTAATACGGTGCGGTAATTAATCGCTTTTTTATTATTGGATAGCAAAAATGCGATCAATAAGAGTACAAATATACCAAATAGACTGTTTAATATACTCATGGGGACCTCAATACGAAAGAAATCAACGTTGGGCGCAATTCTACCTTATTTTGAGTGAAATAGGATCTTTCTATATGAAACTTTTATACTAATTTGAGAACTGCCATTTTCTTTTGGCAAAAGACAATGTTGGATAGCTTGTAAGTGTCTCTAAATAGGGCTGATTTGTGAGAAAATGGATTTTCTGATATAATATTCTGGATTATTAATTTTTTTAGGAGAAAATATCGTTTTGTTTCATAAATCCTCTTTAAAATCATCTTTTAACCCTTTCGTTATTTCCACGACATTATTTCTTGTTATTTTATTAGTCGCTTTTACCCTTGTTGCACCAGATGCTATGCAGTCAGGATTAAACTGGGCTAAACAAGGTATTTTTGACCATTTTAGTTGGTTCTATATTTTATCTTTTTCTATTTTCCTCGGATTTTTAATTGTTTTATCTGTCAGCCGCTTTGGTGCTATTAAATTAGGTAGCAATGAAGAAGAACCTGAATTTTCGTTTCTTTCTTGGTTAGCAATGTTATTTGCTGCTGGTATGGGGGTTGGCTTGATGTTCTTCGGTGTTGCCGAGCCACTCACTCATTATTCTTCAGATATTACTGTTGGTTCTGCTGGTCAGCAACAGCAACAAGCCTTATTACATACCGTTTTTCACTGGGGAATTCATGCTTGGGCAGTTTATGCAGTTATTGCCCTCGCTTTAGCTTATTTCGGTTTCCGTTATAAATTGCCTTTAGCGCTGCGTTCTTGTTTTTATCCTTTATTGAAAGATCGTATCAATGGCAAATTAGGGGATTTAATTGATATTGTTGCTTTAATAGCAACACTTTTCGGTATTATTACAACACTCGGTTTTGGCGCGGCGCAATTAAGTGCAGGTTTAGTGCAAATAGGTTTATTATCAGAAAGTAATTTTGCTATTCAAACTGGTATTATTGTTATTGTCATGGGATTAGCGGTTTTTTCTGCTATTTCTGGCGTGGGCAAAGGCGTTAAATTACTCAGTGAAATTAACTTAGGATTAGCTTTCACATTAATGTTATTTGTGTTGATTGCGGGTCCTACACTTTATTTATTGTCTTCTTTTAGTGATAACTTAGGCACATATTTAAGTAATATTATTTCTTTTAGTTTTAAAACCTATGTTTATGATAGTGAACATACGGGCTGGTTCACTGGTTGGACCGTACTTTATTGGGCTTGGTGGTGTTCTTGGGCTCCATTTGTAGGGCTTTTTATCGCGCGTATTTCTCGTGGACGTACAATTCGTGAATTTATTTTTGGTGTATTAGCCATTCCAAGTCTTTTCTGTATTTTATGGTTTACTGTTTTTGGTAATTCAGCGATTTGGTTAGATGATAACATTGCTAATGGTGCGTTAAGTCAGCTTACTTCATCGCCAGAAATGTTATTATTCCGTTTCTTAGACTATTTCCCATTATCAACGCTGACAAGTGTAGTTGCATTGGTGATTATTTCCTTGTTTTTCATCACTTCTGCGGATTCAGGCATTTATGTATTAAACAATATCGCTTCTCGTGATAAAAGTTTGGTTTCACCAAAATGGCAAGCGGTGATGTGGGGCTGTTTAATGTCAGCAGTTGCTATTACATTAATCAAAACAGGTGGATTAGCAACCTTACAAACCATGACATTAATTGTTGCTTTGCCTTTTGCCATGCTAATGCTGGTGATGTGTGTGAGTTTATGGAAAGGCGCAAAAGCGGATAGCCAATATTTTGAAGCAAAAGTGACACCAACCAGTATTTTCTGGACTGGCGATTCTTGGAAAGAGCGTTTAGGTCAAATGTTAAACCAAACGCAAGAAAAAGATATTTTAAAATTCTTGAAACGTAAAGCTTTGCCTGCTATGAGAGAATTACGCCAAGAATTGATTGATGTGCATAATTTAAATGTGGAAGTTATTGAGTTATTTGATAATGAGCCCGCAGTAGAAATTCACATTAAGAAAGAATCAATGAGAGATTTTATATATGGTATTAAATCTGTCGCGAAAGAGGTGTCAGATCAGTTGATTAATGACGATAATCTACCTCATATTCAACATGCGGTGACTTATGAGCCAATTACTTATTTCTTTGATGGACGAACAGGCTATGATGTTCAATATATGTCAAAAAATGAGTTAATCGCCGATGTGTTAAAACAATATGAACGCTATTTAGGCTTGCTTGATAATGTAGGGCAAGAGCTGATGTCTCATGAGCAAACAGAATTAGCAGAGTAACTTAATTGGCCGCATAAAAAAGTGCGGTCAATTTTTCATTAATTTATTTTCTCATTGGGAACATTTTCTTTTATATTTTGTCTAAGCAATGTATTTCAACAAACCAATAAGGTAACAATATGAATGTTAATGACATTTTAGGTGTGGTATTAAGTACAGCAAAACAATCAGCTGAAAATGTAAGAAGACCGAGTGAAACCCCATCAGATATGATTAATAAAATGGGTGGTGGTGCCGCTTTAGCGGGTATTCTATCAATGGTGCTTGGCCGTAATGGTGGTGCAGGTTTAACGAAATTAGGCTCTTTAGCGGTATTAGGTAATTTAGCTTATCAAGCATACCAAAATTATCAAAAAAGCCAAATGTCAGCTAGCCAATTAACTGAAAGTGATTTTGATTCAATGCCATCAACAGCAACGAATGAAAAAAGCATGGTGATTTTACGTACTATGATCGCTGCTGCTTTATCTGATGGTGATTTAGATGAGCAGGAACAAGCTTTAATTGAGCGTGAAAGTGGTGATAACCCAGAATTACAACAGTGGTTAATTAATGAAATCCAACGCCCAATTTCTGTTGAAGAAATTGCCCAAATTGTTGGTCGTGATATGGCATTAGCGAGCCAAGTTTATTTAGCGGCAAGAGTGGTATGTAAAGAACTTTCTCGTAAAGAAATTGTTTTCCTTTCACAACTCGCTGAGGCATTACATTTAGATGATGCATTAGTTGAGCAATTGGAAAAACAAGCTGGATTTTAAAATATAACTTCAAATAAGTTTAAAAAAGGGACGAAAGTCCCTTTTTTATTGCTAAATTTGGAGCAATGTTGTCAATTTGTGACCTTGATCAGAGATTACCTACCTATTTTCTATTAGAATATAATTATTAAAATTAATTTGAGGTATTTATGAAAATCATACAACAGCTCTATCAAGGAAAAAGCCGCATTATTGGTCGTAATGCATTATTTTTTATTTTTTCTGTGATCTTCGCTGTCTCAATGACAGTTCTGCTTTCTGATTCATCTTTCACATCTATTCAGAATTACGTTCTTTTCTTATTATTTCTAGCAATTTCTTTGTGGGTAACCGAAGCAATTCCAGCGTTCTCAGTCAGTATTTTAATTGTGGGTTTCCTTGTTCTTGTCATGGGGAAAAGTGAGGCTCATGATGCAATTCAATATTTACAGACTTGGTCAGATAGTGTTATCTGGTTGTTTTTAGGTGGTTTTTTCTTAGCGGAAGCGATGAAAAAAACGCAATTGGACTTGCTATTATTGAAATCTGTGTTGCCAAAATTTGGGCAAAAGCCGGTGAATGTATTATGGGGGCTAATGTTATTAACCGCAGTCATGTCGATGTTAATGAGTAATACGGCAACAACTGCAATGATGATCGCAACTATCAGTCCATTATTCACCCGATTAGACAGTGAATCTAAATTATCTAAAGCACTCTTATTAGGAATTCCTGCTGCAGCTTCCGTTGGGGGAATGGGGACGATCATTGGTTCAGCACCTAATGCTATTGCGGTGGGGGCGTTAGATAAATTAGGTCATCCAATTTCATTTTTAGAATGGATGATGGTGGGGACGCCACTTGCTCTTGTGTTACTTTTTGTTTTTTGGCGTGTATTAGTCATCAAATATCAAGTCAATAAAGAACAAAATCTCGACTTTAGCTTTTTAAATGAAACCAATACAAAAATACCAACAGTCCAAGAAAATTTTGATAAATTAATCGTTATTGTTATTTTAGCGGTTACCTTGTTCTGTTGGTTGACTTCTAAATTAATTGGTATTCCCGTTGCGGCAGCATCAGGAATTCCAATTGTGTGCTTAACTATGTTTGGTATTTTAGATGCCAAAGACATACGTCAATTGCCATGGGATACTTTAATGTTAGTTGCTGGTGGCTTGGCGTTAGGATTGGCGATTGAAGAACAGCGTATTGCTGCGCATTTCGTTGAACAATTAAGCAATGTTCAAGTGAGCTTTATGATGTTGTTATTTATCTTCGGTTTTATCACTGTGATTTTATCGAACTTTATGAGTAACACTGCAGCGACGACAATTCTTATTCCTATGGGGGTATCCTTATTAGCAATGGTAAATAGTACGGATGTCAATCCAGTTATATTACCTCTTGTGATCGGTTTAAGTGCTTCTTGTGCTTTATTCTTACCTGTATCAACTCCACCAAATGCGATTGCATTTAGTACGGGATTAGTCAAACAAGCAGAATTCCGTTTAGGTGGGGTTGTTATCGGCTTATTAGGTCCAATTCTGAGTATTGCTTGGGTATTATTAATTTATTTATTATTCTAGTTCTTAGTTGATAACAGTAAAAAGTGCGGTGAAAAAGAGTAAAGATTTTCACCGCACTTTTTTGTTGCTTATGTCTTGTTTTTGACTTGCCAAATAAATATTTGCAATCAAGATTGCTTTATAGCATAATGCACAGCCTAAGCCGTTGGCTTAGTTCAATGGAAACCTTCTCGGTCTCTCGCAATGGTGTCTGGTTTACTCGGTCAGGTTCGGAAGAAAGCAGCCAAAGTCAGAATTTCTGTGTGCCGAGAATTCGCTGGGAAGGTTTCCGCCCTATAAGACCTTCCCTTTTATTTCATTTTTTCCAATTTCGCTAATAACAATTCTTCTGGTTGAGATTGTATTTTTCTCATTCGATAGAACAACAAAATTGCGGCAGCAGTTAATGCAACGACAAAAGCAATCCAAAAGCCTTTCGCGCCCAAATGAGGCAAGATGAGGTCTGTCATTGCTAAGCTATAACCAAGGGGAATACCAATCACCCAATAACAAAATAGCGTGATGTATAAAATTGCTTTTGTGTCTTTATATCCTCTTAGAATACCACTAATCACAACTTGTACTGTATCGGAAAATTGATAAAGTGCGACAATTAAAAATAAGGAACTCGCCAGTGCAATAACTTCCTTGTTTTTATCACTATTCACAAATAATGCTGCGATTTGCTCTCTAAATAATACGGTCACTAATACAGTGATAATCGTGATATTCAAGCCAACGGCGAGTGCAATATAGGAAATTTGTTTTGCTTGATGTGGGCTTTTTTCACCTAAACGTTGTCCGATCAGAATTGTTGCTGCCATGCCCAAGGACATTGGGAACATAAAAATAAATGAGCTGGTATTCAATGCGATTTGGTGGCTTGCAATCACAATTTCGCCAAGTGGGGAGAGGAATAAAGCGGTTAAAGAAAATAGTGCCACTTCTGCCCATAGGGCGAGGGCAATGGGCAAGCTTAAGCGCAATAATTTAGCTAATGTTTCGCCATTTGGTTTTTCGATAACATGTTCAAACACCTTAAGATCCCGTTGGTTTGCGGCAACTTTACTGTAACTTATCATCATAATGCACATTGCCCAGTTCACAATTGCGGTTGCAATGCCACAGCCTACCGCGCCAAAAGCCGGCAAGCCAAATTTGCCATAAATAAAAATGTAATTGAGGGGAATGTTTAATAATAAACCGAGAACCGTAATCACCATTGCGGGTTTCGTTTTGGCGATACCATCATTTAAACAACGAAAGTTGATCATCAATAAATAAGCGGGTAGCCCCCAAAGCATCACGCGTAAATAACTGATGGTGATATCCGCAAGATCTTTTTTCATTTCTCTTGCCATAATCACAATATCACTGTGATAAATAAGAAAAGCAATGGGAATACAGCTAGCCAATACAATCCACAAGCCTTGTCGTACTTGATGTGCAATGCGATGACGTTGACCTGAACCATTCAAATAAGAAATAGTCGGAGGTAGCGCAAGTAAAAGTCCTTGACCAAATAACACCAAGGGAAACCAAATGGAAGCACCAACCGAAATGGCTGACATATCCGCTGCACTAACGCGTCCCGCCATAATAGTATCCACAATCCCCATGGAGTTTTGTGCCACTTGCGCCAATAAAATAGGAATGGCAATTTGAATTAATTTTTTTGCTTGTTCGTGGTATGCTTGCCAACGTTGAAATAATTGCATAATAAATCCGAGTTTATTTTATAATGGAAAAATCTTGGAAAATACACCGCACTTTTGCGGGTTAAGAGAGTTAATATGTTTACAGGTATCGTGCAAGGTACTGCACAAATTCATTCAATTGAGAATAAAACGAATTTTAGAACACATACCATCAAAATGCCACAGGAATTGTTGGCAGACTTGCAATTAGGGGCGTCAGTGGCGCATAACGGTGTTTGTTTAACCGTTACCCAAATTGAAGGTGATTTAATTAGCTTCGATTTAATGCAAGAAACCTTACGTATTACAAATTTAGGCGCTTTAAAACAAGGCGATAGTGTCAATGTGGAACGAGCTATGCGTTTTGGGGCCGAAGTTGGCGGGCATTTGCTTTCGGGGCATGTGTATTGCACCGCTAAAATTAGCGAACGTATTGCAACAGAAAACAACCTGCAATTGTGGTTTGAGTTGCCTAATCAAGAAGTGATGAAATATATTTTAACCAAAGGTTTTATTGCTATTGACGGTATTAGTTTGACCATTGGTGAAGTAAAAGGTCTGAAATTCTGTGTTAATCTCATTCCTGAAACTATCGAACGCACATTAATCGCGAAAAAAGCCATTGGTGAGTTGGTGAATATTGAAATTGATCCGCAAACGCAAGCCATTGTGGATACAGTAGAACGTTATTTGGCGACCAAAGCATAATGAAAAAAATTCTCTTTTTTTTCACCGCACTTTTTATGTGGCAGCAAACGGCATTGGCTCATCCTCATGCCTTTATTAGTATGCAGACTAAACCTCTAGTGGAAAACAATCAGCTAATTGGTTTTTCGCTGCAATGGTTGTTGGATGAAGCGAGTTCTGCAGAAGTTCTGTATGATTTCCAATTGGCTCAGGATGATGAAAAAGCCAAGAAAGAGATGGCAGAAAATATTATCAAAAATGTGATTGCTGAGCATTATTTTAGCTATCTGTATGATAAAAAAGGAAATAAAGTCAAATATACCTCTCAGCCTAAAAATTATGGTTTAAAAGCGGTTGGTAACCAAATTGCCTATTACTTTGATTTCTTTTTATCTAAACCTCAGGCGTTGGTGGATAATCAGTTAACTTTTATGGTGTATGATCCCACTTATTATGTTGCCATGTTTTATGATGCTCAAAGTGCGGTTGATTTTTCGCCACTTCCTTCAAATTGTGAAGGCAAATTAATTCATCAGCAAGTGGATGAAAAAACAGAAAAATATGCGTCATCTTTGGATAAAACACAAAAAGAGGCGGATTTCTCATTAGGCGTGTTATTTGCGCAAAAAGTGATAATTCAATGCAAATAAAAAAATATCGATTAGTTGTATTATTGTGCCTGTTGATTGCAGGCATTTGCTTTTTATTCCCTTTGTTATTTCAACAGGTTGTAGGTTGGCAAAAGGATATTAATCAATTGCTTTCACAACAACTACATCAAATTAAGCAAGAACCTATTTCCGCTGGCATTGGTTTAGTAGCAGCGAGTTTTCTATATGGTGTGTTTCATGCTTTAGGCCCAGGGCATGGTAAGTTTATTATCACGAGCTATTTATCTACACATCAATCCAAATTAGCAACCAGTATGCGGCTAACTTTTTTATCTTCATTAATGCAAGGTATTGTAGCGATTGCTGCTACTTCGATTATTGTGGTGCTGCTTAACCTTTCTTCTGCGCAATTTAAAACAAGCCAGCTTTGGTTGGAACGTGTGGCGTACGGCTTAATTTTTTTATTGGGTTTACAATGGTTGTGGCAAGCCATTAAAAATGTGCTATCACAGAAAGGTAAACCGAAAATTCGTGCCATTCAGCCAATTTCTCAAGCGCAACTATCTAAAAGTGCGGTGAAAAATCCACAAGTTTTTCATCAGCATAGTGAAAACTGTGCGTGCGGTCACCAACATTTGCCTAATTCTGTTCAGCTTGAGGGAATTACTGATTTTAAATCACAATGTTTAGTCATTTTCAGTATTGGCATGCGCCCTTGTACTGGTGCGATTTTTATTTTATTTCTTTCTTATATGCTTGATCTTTATTGGTGGGGGATGTTAGCCACAATGGCAATGGCATTAGGAACGGGAATTACTTTGTCGAGTTTTGCATTATTAGTGCAATATGCGCGACAAACTGCGGTTAAATTAGGTAAATGGTATGTTTCGCCACAGTTTAAACAACATATCCCAAGCATTGTGAAATTGATTTTTGCTTTACTATTAATGGGATTTGCATTAAGCCTAATGTACGCCACAACCTTGCAAAGTAGTGGCGGGGCATTGTTGTTGGGAAGGTAAACTTCCCAACAGATTGGGATTATTTATGATTGAAATAATTTGTTATATTTCTGCGTTAAAATCTCTTTCTCAACATCAAATTTAATTTCTTCCATTGCTCTTTCTAATGAAAGTTGCGCCATTTTTTGCGCTTCAATGGCTATTTCATGATGTGAGTTATTTATAGCAATACTAGCTAATACTTTTTGTATTGTGAGATTCACTTCGATGATATTGATACCATCTCGCGCAATAGGCCAAAAACCATTTCTAATTAATTTACCATAGTCAAAAGGTTTTATGGACAAACGGTTATAATCAGGTTTATCCTCTTGGGGTGTGACTTTTTCTGATAGCAAGGACATCATTCTTGTCATCACATTAATAGCTGTTCCCGGATCATTTACAGCAGGTGATAATGCACGTTGTGCAACTTCACTTAGTACAATAAATCCCCAAGAGGGATCTTGCTCAAAAGTTCTTTCTGTTGAGTGAATAAAACATGCTTTAAATGCTTTGTCATCAGGAATTGTTTTTTCTGCGTAATAGAGAATCGTATGAGGTGTAATTAATTCGCCTGGTCGAACATTAATATGGAGATTACAATCATGATTTTCAGCCAGTTTTTGTAATGTCTGCATATTAATATGGGTGAGATAGCCTGTAAATTCAGCATATGTAGGCAGATTTTTAGATATCATATCCACATTGCTTGTGGCTCCCATTGTTGGGCTATTCCAATGGTTTTCCAAAGATAATCTGGTGGCATTTTCGATTTTTGTTAATGTATTCCCTAAACGACCAAGTTGAGATAAGGTATAAACCCATTTAATTAAAGTAATAATTAAATAAATAAGTACAGCAACCGTACTAATAAATAAAACAAAATGTCCATTTTGCTCGTAGAATCCCATACTTAATGCTGTTTTAGCAATAATGGCGTAAATAAAAGCACAAATAAAGCTACTAATAGCTGTTCTTGTGCTTTGATCATCAACGACTAAATCGATAGCTCTTGGTGTTGCGCCATTTGTTACTGCAGAATAGGCTGAAACCATGATCGATAATGAAAAGGTGGTTACAGCTAGCATACTTGAGGCAATAATATTTAATAGGTCATGTAAGACTTTGTCTGGAATCCCTGGCAGTATATTTTTATCAGGAATTTGAGCACCTAATCTCAATAAAAAGACAAATAAAATGGTGACTATGGTCCAATAACTTGGTGTAATCCATAACTGATTGCTCGGTTTTTTGAGCATGAGTAGCCATTTATAGAACATGAAAATACCCCATTAACATTCCGTCTTTTCTTTAAATTCGCATAAATCTTCAATAATACAGGAGCCGCATCTTGGTTTACGGGCAATACAAGTGTAACGTCCATGTAAGATCAACCAATGATGAACATCGACTTTAAATTCTTCAGGAACAACTTTAAGCAGTTTTTCTTCTACTTTCACCACATCTTTTCCGGGAGCGAAATTCGTGCGGTTGGAAACGCGGAAAATATGGGTATCAACAGCGATAGTTGGGTGACCAAAAGCAGTATTTAGCACTACATTCGCTGTTTTACGACCTACTCCCGCTAGTGCTTCAAGGGCTTCGCGGTTTTCAGGCACCTGACCATTGTGTTTTTCAATTAAGTCTTTACAGGTTTTGATAATATTTTCTGCTTTGCTATTAAATAAACCAATAGTTTTGATGTATTCTTTTAATCCATCAACGCCGAGTGCATAAATGGCTTCGGGTGTATTGGCAACGGGAAATAATTTGTCTGTTGCTTTATTCACGCCTTTATCTGTGGCTTGAGCGGATAAAATGACTGCAATAAGCAATTCAAATGGCGTGCTGAAGTTAAGCTCTGTTGTTGGATGCGGATTTTGATCGCGTAAGCGCGTTAAAATTTCAATGCGTTTTTGTTTATTCATTTTTTCTGATCCAACTTATTTTTGCATGCCAAAATAATACCTAAACCGATGAAGGCTCCTGGTGGTAAAATGGCTAACAATAAATGATTTTCTTGATGGAATAGTTCGATTCTCAGTACTTTTGCCCAATCCCCCAACAATAAATGGATACCATCAAATAAGGTGCCATTGCCCAAAATTTCACGTAATGCACCAAGTAGAACAAGACTTAATGTCATCCCTAAGCCCATTGCAAAGCCATCAAAGGCAGAATGAATAACGGTATTTTTACTAGCAAAGGCTTCTGCTCGTCCAATAACAATACAGTTTGTTACAATTAAGGGAATAAAAATGCCCAAGGATTGATAGAGATTATAAGTATAGGCATTCATTAATAATTGGACAGTGGTTACCATTGTAGCGATAACCATCACATAAATTGGGATACGAATTTCATAAGGAATTTGTTTGCGGAATAGGGAAACAATGGTATTGGTGCAAACTAATACCACAAGGGTTGCAATGCCTAATCCCAGTGCATTAGTGACGGAATTTGAGACCGCGAGCAAGGGACATAAACCTAATAATTGCACAATCGCAGGGTTATTACGCCATAGCCCTTGGCTTAATAAATCTGACCAGATACTTTTTTCTGTTTGTTCAGTCATATAAAACTCATTAAAAATTGTCTTTTTTTCACCGCACTTTTAAGGTTGTGGCGATGAGGTTTGTTCTATTTTGAGAATTTCTAAAGCGCTACGTTTTACTTGATTAACAACAGCGCGTGGCGTAATCGTGGCGCCAGCAAATTGGTCAAACTGACCGCCATCTTTTTTTACTGCCCAATCTTGTAAGTTATCCTCATGGATTTTTTTATGGTTAAAGCTCAGGATCCAATTTGATACTCGGGTTTCGATTTTATCGCCTAACCCCGGTGTTTCTTTGTGTTCAAGTACGCGAACGCCCAATACTTCGCCCTGTGGTGTGATTCCCATTAATAAGCGAATATTGCCAGAATAGCCATCAGGTGCGGTGCTTTCTACCAAATAAGCTGTTTTCTTGCCCGCTAAAAGTGCGGTGCAAATTTTTTGAATTTGTGGGTTATTGGGTTGCTCACAATTTTGCATAACAGGATTGTCAAAATAATGTTGAGGGATAATTTCTAGCAATAAAGCTTGCTGTTGCTTGGCAATTTCATCCTCGATTTTCGTTTTTGTCAGACGATAAACACCCGTTGAAATAGCGGTGCAAATTAATGCTACTAAACCTAACAATAAGCCATATTTAGACGAAATTTTACCGATGTTCATTATTTTCTCCCTAAATGACCACTAACTCTTGGACGAGTGTATTGATCGATAAATGGCACACAAATATTGGCTAATAAAACGGCAAATGCCACGCCATCAGGGTAATTGCCATAGTAGCGAATTAAATACACAAGTAAGCCAACCAAAGCACCAAATATGAGTTTTCCTTTTGGTGTGATAGAGGCGGTAACGGGATCGGTTGCAATGAAAAATGCACCGAACATCATCGCACCGCTGAGCAATTGAGCCTGAGAAGATAGCACTTTTGAACCGATAATGACTTCTGTGCCGAAACTAAATAATGCAAAGCTGATCAACATCGCAACAGGAATTTGCCAATGGATGATTTTTTTCCAAATAAGGAATACCCCCCCCAATGCAAAGGCTAAATTCACTTGCCACCAACCTAATCCAAACTCAAAGGCATTGTTGAAAAGCGGTTGTTTGATTAAATCATAATGTAGTACATCAGGATTGCCCATTTTATACAGGGTTTTTGCATTATCTAACGGGGTTGCTGCTGTTAAACCATCAATAGATTGCGCTAATTGGCTTAAGCTAAAACCATCGGTGGTGGAGCCTGAGAAAATGAGGCTTAGGCTATCGGCGAATGTTGGAGGTTCATTCAGCAAGCTGATCGGTGGCATCCAAGATGTCATTTGGACAGGAAATGAAACCAGTAATACGACATAGCCAACCATGGCTGGATTAAATAAGTTTTGTCCTAAGCCGCCATAAACATGTTTACCTAAAATAACCGCGCTGAAGGTACCAATAAGTACAATCCAATAAGGCGCGTAAGGGGGAATTGCTATTGCCAAAATAAGTGCGGTTAAAATTACGCTAAAATCAGCCACATAAAATAGGGTAGGCTTACGGCGCAATTTAGTTACTATAAGTTCTAAAAAAATGGCAAAGCTGAGTGCTAGAGTGGTTTGCAATAACACGCCAAAACCAAAAAAGTAAATTAATGTTGCTAAAGCGGGGAGCATTGCAACGATAACCCACAACATAATGCGTGCGGTTAATTTACCTGAATGACTGTGTGGTGAACTGGTTATTCTAAACATATTTACTCATTATTTTCTTTCTGTCTGTGCTTGTTGCGCTAATTTTTTCGCTTTAGCTCGCGCGATAGCAGCGGCAACCGCAGCTTTTTTCGGATCAACTTCGCTTTCAGTCGGTTGTTCGTTTGATGCATTTTCAGCTTGTTGCGCTAATTTCTTCGCTTTAGCTCGCGCAATAGCAGCGGCAACCGCTGCTTTTTTCGGATCAACTTCGTTGTCAGTCGGTTGTTCGTTTGGTGTATTTTCAGCTTGTTGCGCTAATTTCTTCGCTTTGGCGCGTGCAATAGCAGCGGCAACCGCTGCTTTTTTCGGATCAACTTCGCTTTCAGTCGGTTGTTCGTTTGATGTAGTTTCAGCTTGTTGCGCTAATTTCTTCGCTTTGGCACGCGCAATAGCGGCGGCAACCGCTGCTTTTTTCGGATCAACTTCGTTTTCCGCAGGCTGTTCGTTTGATGTAGTTTCAGCTTGTTGCGCTAATTTCTTCGCTTTGGCACGTGCAATAGCGGCGGCAACCGCTGCTTTTTTCGGATCAACTTCGTTTTCCGCAAGCTGTTCGCTTGATGTAGTTTCAGCTTGTTGTGCTAATTTCTTCGCTTTAGCTCGCGCAATAGCGGCGGCAACCGCAGCTTTTTTCGGATCAACTTCGCTTTCAGCTGGATGTTCGTTTGATGCATTTTCAGCTTGTTGCGCTAATTTCTTCGCTTTGGCACGCGCAATAGCGGCGGCAACAGTGGCTTTTTTATCATCAAGTGCGGTGGAATTTTGCGACGTTTTTTCTGATGAATTGAGTTCGCTGTTTGTTTCCTGTTGTGCTTGTTGACGTGCTAAGCGGCGAGCTTTACGTTCTGCCATTAACTCTGTATTATCAGGTAGCACTTCACCTTTTTCGCCAACAATTGTTTTAACCGCTTGATTTTCATTAGCTTGTTTCGCTTTTAAACGTGCCAAAGCAGCTTTGACAGGATCTTCGCCATTACTTGCTGCGACTTCTTCACGACGATTAGCTGCGGCACGTTGCGCCCTTGCTTTACGTGCTTGTTCTTCTTTTTCTAACCGCGCTTGTCGTGCTTCAAAACGAATTTTTGCTTCTTCTGCTTTTTTCGCTTTTTCTGCAATATCCCAGATTTTCGCTTTTTCTTGGCGGAAATATTGAATAAGCGGGATGTGGCTTGGGCAAACATAGGCACAAATGCCACATTCAATGCAGTCCATTAATTGATGTTGTTCAGATTTATCATGTTCTTCTGCACGAGCAAACCAATAGAGTTGCTGTGGCATTAAATGCACAGGACAAGCATCCGAACAAGCAGAACAACGAATACAAGATTGTTCTGCAGGAGGTGGTGCATATTCAAAATGGTCTGGAGCAAGAATACAGTTAGCCAATTTTGTGATGGGCGCGGCTAAATTAGGGAGTGCTAATCCCATCATTGGCCCGCCTAAATACACAGGGAAGCGTTCATCCGTTTGGTAGCCAACTTGTTGCAATAATTGATTAATTGGCGTACCTAAGCGAACCCAAAGGTTACCTTTATTTACAACTTTATCGCCAGTTAAGGTCACGACTCGTTCAATTAAGGGTTCATCATCAATGACTGCTCGTTTGATCGCAAAAACGGTGCCTACATTTTGCATCATTACACCAATGCTAGACGCGCGTTGACCATTGGGCACTTCCATACCTGTTAGCACATAAATTAATCGGTCAGAATCGCCTGAAGGATATTTAGTTGGGATGACTCGAACCTCAATATCATCTGCCCCTTGTAATGCTTTTTGTAAGGCAGAAATGGCTTCTGGTTTGTTGTCTTCAACCGCAATAACAATTTTTTCTGGGCGTAGAATATAGCGTAAAATGCGAGATCCTTCGATAATTTCGTCGGCGTAATCACGCATTAAACGATCATCACAGGTGATATAGGGTTCACATTCGGCACCATTAATAATTAACAGTTTTATTTTATGTTGTGCAGAATGTATTTTGGCAGCAGTTGGGAACACTGCGCCACCTAAGCCTGCTACGCCAGCTTGATAAATTCGATCAATCAATTGCTCAGCAGAATGGGTAAAAAAGTCTTCAATAGGTTGTTGTTCACGCCAACGATCTTCGCCATCCGCTTGAATATGAACGCATAATTCCGATAGACCTGAAGGATGAGCTGCTACATAGGGCGCAATATCAATCACTGTGCCAGATGTTGGGCTATGAACAGGCAAAGCGCGTAAGCCTTCACCTTGTGTTAAAGGCTGACCTTTTAGTACTTTATCACCAACCTTGACCAATAAATTGCCCGCTTGTCCTGAATGTTGTTTAACAGGAACATAGAAATCGTTGCTTAAAAGTGCGGTCTTAATTGGCTGAGAATTGGATTGCGATTTCATATCGGGTAAATGCAAGCCACCCTCAAAATCCCATAATTTGCCTGAATTGTAGCGAGTTAATACATCTGTCATTTTATTCTCCCACAACCCATTTTTTCTGTCCGTCAGTAGTATTCATAATTGGAATCACTTGTTTCGGATCGATTTTCCAATGCCAATTTTCTAATTTTTCTTCAACTTTAATCATATGAATACAGTCTGTTGGGCAAGGCGCTACGCAAAGTTCACAACCAGTGCATAGGTCAGCAATGACAGTATGCATTGCTTTGTTGGTGCCAATAATAGCATCCACAGGGCAGGCCTGAATGCATTTAGTGCAACCAATGCACATAGCTTCATCAATCCAAGCTACTTTGACTTCAGGTGCGGCATCGCCTTCAATATGAGGCGCATCAACCCCCATTAATTCTGCAATTTTAACTACTAAAGGCTGACCGCCGGGAACACATTTGGTAATTTCATCGCCATTAGCAATGGCTTCTGCATAGGGTTTACAACCAGGATAACCGCATTGTCCGCATTGGCTTTGAGGTAATAATTCATCAATTTTTTCGACAATGGGATCGGCTTCAACCTTTAATTTTATCGACGCAAAGCCTAATATTGCACCGAAAATCAATGCCAAAATAGCGACAGCAATGAAAATATAATAAATACTCATCTTAGCTTCTCACTAATCCAGCAAAGCCCATAAAGGCAAGGGACATCAAACCTGCGGTAATTAATGCAATAGATGCACCTCGAAATGGTGTAGGAACATCCGCAGCGGCTAAGCGCTCGCGTAAAGATGAGAATAACACCAATACCAAAGCAAAGCCTAAGGACGCACCAAAACCATAAATAACAGATTGCACCAGATTATGAGCTTGATTGATATTTAATAATGCCACACCTAATACAGCACAGTTTGTGGTAATCAGTGGCAAAAATATACCGAGTAAACGATAGAGAGTAGGGCTGGTTTTATTGATGACCATTTCCGTAAATTGCACCACAACTGCAATCACTAAAATAAACAGTAGCGTACGCAAAAATTCAGCGTCAAGCGGCTTTAAAATATAGGTATCAATTAAATAGGAGCATAGGGAAGCAACGGTTAGCACAAACATAGTGGCTAATCCCATACCAATTGCGGTTTCTACTTTTTTAGATACGCCCATAAACGGACATAAGCCTAAAAATTTAACCAACACAAAGTTATTAATCAGTGCGGTTGAAATAATGAGTAAAATATATTCCATAGTAATCAATACAGTGACGCAAAGTGCACCACAAACAAAGCTCCCCTCAACAAACCCCATATTATCCTTGTTTTAATCCCTAAGAACAATAAAAAAATCGAGGTAGCTGATGAAGTTAATAAGAAAAGTGCGGTGGAAATTGGGCGAGTTTTTATTTGAAGGGAGATGATTAACTTTTATGAGTTGATCGTTTCCAATTTATCATTTTTTCGATTAATACAAGTAATTCAGCTCGTTCAAATTCATCTAATTGATTGAGTAAACGCTCAAGGCTACGTGCTTGATCCATAGAACGATGACTCGTATCCGTAATTAAATCAGCAAGTTCGCATTGGAATATGTCGGATAACTCAATTAAACGAGAGATAGTAGGAACAGTTGTTCCTCGCTCCATTCGAGAAACCGCATCATTGCCTATTCCCAATATTTCAGCGAGTTCAGCCTGCGTTAAGCCAATAGCTTGTCGATATTTTGTGATTGCTCTACCAATAGTATTGATTAATTGCTGATTTTTATCTAACACGCCATTGCTCCTTCGTTTAGGCGTAATTATAGATATTGACTTTTGCTAATAAAGGGCTGAATATACTTGCATTATACTTTTAAAGTATAATATTTGGTGATGAAGTCTATATTTAGAAAAAATAAAATAAAAATGTTTGCACGACACAACCTGACGATATTTATTTCTGAGTTCTTGCTAGAATGGAAAAACATTAACGGACAAGAGGTTTTTATTCATGTCAAAAAATAAAATGCTAGCTGAACGCCTTGCCAAAATTCTAACCTTACTAAATAAAGGAAGTCGTATTGATATTTATCAACTTGCTGAACAATTTGATGTATCGGTACGAACGATTCAGCGGGATATCAATGAACGTTTTGGCTTCCTTGAATGGAAAGAAAAAGGAGCGCGTTATTATCAACTTAACCTGAAACAATTAGGTTTATTAAATGAAATTGATATTCAGCGCTTCGCTAATTTTTCCAGTGTATCAGAGTTGTTTCCTAAGTTAGATCGTGAATTTTTCCAAAATAAACTAACTGAAAGTGTGCAAGTGAAAGGTTTTGAATATGAAGATATTCATCATTTACATAAAGAATTTGATCTCATTCAAAAAGCTATTTCTCAGCATCAATATATTGATTTTAACTATACAAAAAGCGGACAAAATGGAGGAAAATTTTACAAGATCGCGCCTTATGCGTTACTAAATAAAAATGGCATTTGGTATTTGATCGGCTCTGATCACGATAAACAAAAAACTTTCTGTTTTACTCAAATGTCAATGCTCAGAATCTTGCCAGAAACCTTTGCACCAAACGAACAATTTTTAAAAGAAATCAAAGAAAATGACAGCATTTCTCACGGCAATCAAATTTCTGAAGTTATTATTAAAGTCAGCAAATTTGCCGCCCCTTATTTTTTAAGACGCAATTTATTACCCAATCAAAAACTATTACATTCCCTTGATGATGGCGGATTATTACTTGCCAGCCACAATGTGAATGAAATGGATATTATCCCTTTAGTGCAATATTGGATACCTCATTTAGAGATTATTAACCCTGTGGAATTACAAGGGAAAATGATTGAGAAGTTGCAGAATTATTTGGCGAATAAAAATTAAGGAAAAAAGAAATGAAACTACATACCGTAAAATTTACCCAAGCAGATGAAGGTTTGATTATTCCAATGATTAAGCTAAGAGAAGGGGATTACATTACAAAAGATCAGATTCTTTATTACGTTGAATATAATGATGTCGAAGTTGCCATAAAAAGCCCTGTCAATGGCACGATTAAAAAGGTATATGCCATTGGTGGCAGACAAGTTATTAGAAAAGATAATTTGATTGTTGATATTGAAATTGATGAAAACGTTAAGATTGAAGAACAAAAATTCGAAGGTGAAAATTATAAAGAGATTATTTTTACGCAATTTGACTCTGCAGTAATTAAAGAAATGAAGATTAAGCTCGGCGATATTCTTGATGATTATAAAGAATATTTGCTCTGCGCCCAAAATGAAGAATATGAATTTAAAATGGTCAACCCTTCATTAGCAGGAAAAGTAGTTGAAATTTGCGTTAAGGAAGGGCAAACCATTAGAAAAGGCGATGTTATTGCCAAAGTCGCCCCATTATCTGAGAACGATGTAGCCTTATTAGAATTAAATCAAGAATTTGACAAGTTAAAACAACTTGTAGGCGAATTAGAAGCCGCTCCAAAAGAAATGCACAAAGCCTATTATGCTTTAATGAATAATGGTGCTGAACCGCCTAGTTTCGGTGAAGATGAGAAATTATCGAATAAAGAATTTGCTCGTAAATATGGCGATAAAACCTATCAAACTGAAGATATGACCCCAGCCTTGATGAGAGAACTGATTCTGCATAAGTGTAACTTTTCCATAAAAACCGATGATATTGCAAGCGTTGTTGATGAGGTTGAGGAAATGATCGAAAAATGTGGTTATAAATGCCGTGTTTATATGGAAAACCGAGCTTCTGCAATGGCAGCCGCCGCTGTACCAGGTGTGGGAATGATTGCTAGTATCGCTGCTGGAGTTGCTATTGCTGCACACAATTTAGCGACTTTTGATCCTGATTTTGAAATTGGAAAAAATTTCTGGGATGGAAAAGTGAATGTGGTTTATAAGAAGTAATTTCATTACTTTCCTGATATCTAAAATAGATATTGTTAATAATAGAATCAATGTTAAATACAAGAAAAAGATTTAATTTTATTTATCAACCTACAATTGGAGAACTACTATGTTTGTACAAAACTTAAATACACAGCAACAGTCTGTATTATTATCTTTAGCACAAGAAATTATTGCTGCAGATTCAAATTTAACTGATGCTGAAACAGCAATGCTTGAAATTTTAAAATCTCAAGCAAATCCTGATGCTAAAGCAAGTTCTGTTGATTTAGCTAACTTATCAACTATTTTTACAACCAATAAAGAAAAACATTCTTTATTACTTGAATTATTAGGTATTGCTCACGCTGATAATGAATATCATCTTGATGAGAAAGACTTAATTAGTTCATATGCTAAACATTTGAATGTTTCCCCTGAAACTTTAAATGAATTAGAATTTTGGGTAGAGAAGCAAATTGCTCTATCTGTTGAAATTGAAATGTTATTATCTTAATTAGGAGTTTACTATGCCTTTACCATTTATTTTAGCTGGGGCAGCTGTCGCTGCCGCAGGTTTTGGAGCTAAGAAAGGATATGATGGCTATCAAATTAAATCTGCAGCTGAAGCCATTTCCAAAAGAGCTACTGATAAATACGAGATTCATAAAAATTTATTTGAAGAACAAAGTGAATTAACCACAAAATCTTTAGATAAATTAGGCGAATTACAGTTACAGATTGGCGTTGATTTTAAGAGTTTCCAAGAAATTGCTGAAGAATTATTAAATCAGGTAGAAAAATCTCAAAATAAAGATTTAGAAATTAATTTACCTCAACATCAATTAGATAAAATTGCAGATCTTTCTCTTTCTGCTACAGAGTATCTTGGACAACTAGCTACTGGAGCTGTGGCGGGAACGGCTGCTGCTTATGCTGTCTATGGTGGAGTAATGGCTTTCGCTGCTGCTTCTACAGGAACACCTATCACAGCTCTTGCTGGTGTGGCTGCCCATAATGCCGCTATGGCTGCTATTGGTGGCGGCTCTATTGCGGCTGGAGGATTCGGAATGGCTGGTGGAGCAATGGTGCTAGGCGCTGCTGTTGCAGCTCCAATTATTGCCGTGGCTGGTTGGGCATATAATAGCCATGCTGAAAAAGCAAAAGCAAATGCAGAAAAATACGCTTCAGAGGTTAAAGATGCTATATATAAGATGTGTTTATCTACAAAACATCTTTGTGAAACAGAAAGTTATGTCAGTAGCTTACATAAAGAATTGGAGCGTATTTACACTGTATTTAAACAATACTTTGAAGAGTTAAAATCCATCAATACGTTATTAAAATCTGGTAGCATAAATTTAGATGTTGTAAGTGATTCTTTATTATTGTCAATTGATAATGGATATCAAGTTGCTGCTATTTTAACTGATATTATTACTACTCCTTTATTCAAAGTGAAAACCGACTTCTCAGGAAATGCTATTATAAATAAAGATGGCATTCCTGAAATGGAATTAGATAAGGATAATATGAAAATTATTAACGAAGATGAACTAAAAGCAGTTCTTCATAAGGGATCTTATGAGGAGCTAAAAAAGTTAGCTAGAAGTTAATAATTTATTAGCGAGATAGAAATATCTCGCTAAATTACACTTAATATACTAAGGAATAATTTATGAATAACAATGCAGTTTTAAAAGAATTTAATTGGCAAGGTGAGTTAGAAAAAACGATGGTTAATTCCCTTGTAACTACGTTTGGATTGGATTTTTTATTTGCTGAAGATAAAACTGGAGGGGATGTTGATACTATTCATAATGCAAGAGAATATCAAAAACAAATTAAACATGATGGCTATTCTGACATTAATTTATCTGAAGATCTTTCCGAAAAAATCGACTTAAATGGAAGAAATGTCGATCCATATAAAAAAATCCAATATGATGAGCAAGGTAATATCAAAGTTGATTCTAAAGGAAAAGCAATAAAAAAAGACGATTATCATCAAAAAAGTAAGCAATATACAAATAGAAAAGAGCAAGATCGTCAAAAAGAAGATCAAGGAACAATGGTTGATGGTTATACAGGAAAACAAATATCATCTAATGATGTAAAAAAATCAAGAAATGGTGAAGAATATAATTATGTTACAGAATTAGATCACGTTGTAGCAGCTAGCGAAATTCACGATGATTTAGGAAGAATATTAGCAGACATCGATGGTGTCAGTTTGGCTAATTGTGATGATAATCTTGTTTCTACTCATTGGGTAATCAACAATGCTAAAAGCGATCATTCTCTTGAAGACTTCTTCAAAGAAGGAGGTGTTAGAGATAAGAAAGTAGAAAATTTCAAAAATGAGTTAACTAAAAAAGAGAATGAATTACTATGCTCAGATTTATCTCAACCAGATAAAGAAAAAATAAAAAAAGAGATTCAAGATTTAAAAAAGAAAAAAGAAATACTAGAAAATCTTGATGAAGAAAAGATGAAAAAAATAGAGAAAGATGCTAGAGATAAATATAACCAAAAAATCAACTGGTCTTACTATACAAGTTCAAAATTTTTTACTGCTACTGCAAAAGATATGCACAAAAAAGGGTTGGCAATGGGGGCTCGTCAAGCTATTGGTATGGTATTAGCTGAAGTATGGTTTGAATTACGGAAGCAAATACCTGCAATCTATAAAAAGCATAAAAATAATTTTGACTTCGAGATTTTTTTGCAAGATATTGCAGTTTCTTTTCAGCGTATTTGGGAAAAGATAAAAAAACGGTTTAATGATCTTTTAGTAACATTTAAAGATAGTTACATTGGGGGAGCATTATCGAGTTTAAATACTACGTTACTAAATACGTTTTTAACGACCCAAAAAATGATTGGAAAGATGATTCGAGAGCTATGGAATAGTCTTATCGGAGTCATTAAATTAATTGCTTTTAATCCGAATAGATTAGCTATGGGAGATTTGCTAAGAGAGGCATTTAAATTATTAGGGTTAGGTATTTCTGCATTAGTTGGAACTCTATTGCACAGCCATTTAGCTGCTATATTAACAATCCCTTTTGGAGAAGCCATATCTTCCTTCATAAGTGCTTTAGTAACAGGAATTATAAACTTAGGTTTTGTTTACTTCCTTGAACATAGTGAGATCACACAAAAAATCTGGAATTTTCTTAATCAATTTAAGCCAAAAGATACCATAGAATATGGTATTGAGAAAATGAAGCAGATCAATGCTGAATTAGATCGCTATCTGACTGAATTAACAAAAATTGAGTTTAATCTAAATACTCAAGAATTAAAAGCATTCTCTGATTCTCTCACTCTTAGCAGTAACGAATTCGAACGTAATTTTATTCTAAACCAAGAAATTCAACGCAGAAACATTGAATTACCGTATCAATCAGGAAATCCTAACGATATACGTCGTTTTTTGAAAAGTAAATGCAAAAACTAACCCAATTTCCTTGCACTGCTTGTGGTAAATGCTGTCGCCGAGTCAATCTGAGTGAACAAACCATTTTTTTAGATCGTGGCGATGGTGTTTGCCAATATTTCGATGAAAATACTAATCTGTGTACAATATATGAAACAAGACCACTTGTCTGCAGAGTTGAAGACTATTATAAAAATTTCTTATCTGATGTTTATACTTGGGAAGAGTTTGTCAAAATCAACATCTCTATTTGTGAAAAGCTATAAACTTAGTTGTAGATATTAATATAATTTGATAATTCTTGTTTAAATAAGAATATTGTATGAATTAAAAATGTTACTGTGAAATGATTAGGTAAATAAAGTGGGCTTGTCCCACTTTTTTATTGACTAAATTTTCTACTGATATAAAATTCAATGTATCTATTAATGTATCTACGGAGTTGATATGTCAGCATCACTTACTATCAGCAAATGGGGAAATAGCACCGCCATTCGTTTGCCTAAAACGCTTCTTGCTAAATTTAATCTATCTGAAGGAGATTCACTGCGTTTGGTTACATCTTCGGATCTTTCTCGTTTGGTTTTTGAGCCTGTATATAAAGCACAAGTCGTTGAAGAAAAAACGCTTTCTGAAAAAGATTGGGAACTCATTTGTGAGTTGCTCGATAACCCACCTGCACCGAATGAACGTTTGAAAAAAGCCGCTCTTGCATTAAAGGAAAGCTATAATGAATTTTAATTGGCGAGAAGAAAAGCTGAGTAAAAGTCATAAAAGAGAAGAATTTGATTGTGGTAACGCACAACTCAATGACTTTCTTAGTAAATACGCTCGCCAATCTCACGAAAGAAGCACATCTAAAACCTATGTGGCAATTGATAATAATTCAGAGCAAATTTTAGGTTTTTATACGATTACGCTAAATTCAATTTCGCCCAAAACATTGCCTGATACTTTAGCAAAACGTTTAGGTTCTCATCAAATTCCTCTTTTTACCCTTGCTAGATTAGCTGTTTCTAAAAACGTTCAAGGCAATGGGGTAGGGGGGCAGCTTTTACTAAAAGCGGCTCAACGCTGTATGTTAGTCGCGGATCAGGTTGGCGGAATTGGGTTATTTATTGAAGCCAAAGATCAAAAAGTAGCAAGCTGGTACCAATCTTTTGGTGCTGTTCCTTTAATTGATAGACCTTTGTCGCTTATTTTGCCATTTAATACAATCAAATCTTTATTCTAAAAGGATCTCAAATGAATTATCTCAACACTATTACTTTAACCGAGAAATTTAAGCAACTTCGTGAAACTAAAGCACTTTCGGATAATTTTTCTTTACGAATGCACCGCGCTTTGAGTTGGCTGAAAAAAGCAGAGAAAGAAGATGATTTGGATATGAAATTTATTTCGTTATGGATTGCTTTTAACGCAGCCTATGCCAAAGAACTCGATGAACATTTTGGGGATCGTGTCAATTTCAATGAATTTCTGCTTCGTATTTGTGCTTTTGATGAAGATAAGACAGTGTACAATCTTGTTTGGCTGAAATTTTCTCAATCTATTCGCTTGTGGATTAACAATAAATTTGTATTCCAGCCTTTTTGGGATTTTCATAACCAAAAAATAACGGAAAAACAATATTTAATCGAAGAAATGAAAGAGCGTGAGCGCTTCTTGTCTGCTTTAGAAGCTCAAAAAACAGAGCGAATTTTGGATGTAATGTTTGGTCGTTTATACACTCTACGCAATCAAATTATACATGGTGGAGCTACTTATCAAAGCCGAGTTAATCGTGAACAGCTGCGAGACGGTTGCAATATTTTGTCGTTATTAATTCCCGCAATGTTGAATATTATGTTGCAACATCATGCTGAAATTGATTGGGGCAAGCCATTTTATCCAGTAGTGAATAACTAGTTCATCATATTTATACCAATCTAAATCTATGCTAAAATACGCCGATTTTTTTATTAGCAAAATGACAGGTTAATTGATGAAAGCCAGTATTATTACGAAATTAGACAGTTTGAAGGAGCGTCACGAGGAGCTGGAAGCCTTGTTGGGTGATGCTTCGGTGATTAGTGATCAAGATAAATTTCGCGCTTACTCAAAGGAATATTCCCAATTAGAAGATGTGGTGAAAGCCTTTGCACGTTGGACGCAGCTTAATTCTAATATCGAAGAAGCTGAAATGTTGCTTGATGATCCTGATATGAAAGAAATGGCGCAACTTGAAATTGAAGAATGTAAAGCGGAAATCGAGCAAGTTGAGCAACAATTACAAATCTTATTGCTGCCGAAAGATCCAAATGATGAATATAACGCGTATTTAGAGGTGCGTGCGGGAACGGGTGGTGATGAAGCTGGGATTTTTGCGGGCGATTTATATCGTATGTATAGCCGTTATGCAGAAAGTAAAGGCTGGCGAGTAGAAACCTTGAGTGCCAATGAAAGTGAGCAAGGTGGATATAAAGAAATCATTGTTAAAATTTCGGGCGAAGCAGTGTATGGTCGTTTGAAATTTGAATCTGGCGGTCATCGTGTACAACGCGTGCCAAAAACTGAGTCGCAAGGGCGTGTGCATACTTCGGCTTGTACTGTTGCAGTTATGCCTGAATTGCCAGAAAGTGAATTGCCAGAAATTAATCCATCAGATTTGCGTATTGATACTTACCGTTCATCAGGTGCAGGTGGTCAGCACGTAAATACAACGGATTCTGCGGTGCGTATTACCCATATTCCAACGGGGATTGTGGTGGAATGTCAGGACGAGCGTTCACAGCATAAAAATAAAGCCAAGGCGTTATCTGTATTGGCTTCGCGTATTGTTCAAGTTGAGCAGGAACGTCAAGCTGCTGAGCAAGCGGATACAAGACGTAATTTATTGGGGTCGGGCGACCGTTCTGATAAAATCCGTACTTACAACTACAAAGAAAACCGCGTCAATGATCACCGCATTAACTTAACACTTTATTCCTTACCTGCCATTATGGATGGGAATTTAGATGAGCTGATTCAGCCGATTGTGACAGAATATCAAGCTGATCAATTGGCTGCACTGTCAGAAAATAGTTAAGTTGAAATATCCAGAGGACAGGCATTATTCCTGTCCTTTTGGTTAATAAAGGATATGGCAGCAATGCTGGTAGAAAATCCCAAAACAAGAAAGAAACAATCTAAGAATACCATTGAATTTAATAGTAATATTCATAGGCTAAAACAGGATGATGTTGCACCACAAGTGAGATATCGAACAGCCACTTTTTTTGAACGTTTATCAGCGGTGTTACTCAATCTTTTCTTTTTATTTCTATTTGTTCATCTTTTTAAGATCTTTATCCCTATTGCGCGAGCAGGATTTATCGCCTTTCTGTGTTATGTGTTATTTCAATTAATTTTGATGAAAATATGGGGACAAACTTTAGGTAAAAAAATGATGAAAATTCATGTGAGTCTCCGAAATTCAGAGGATAAATTGTCCTTTGGTAATTATATTTGGCGAGAAATCAAAGCTTTTTATCTGTTGGTTGCCTATCTCACCTCCGCCCTTTTCTATATGGTGTTATTTTTCAAGTTTATTTTTAAATTGATTGATTTATTACGTGGTAGAGAAAGTGTGGATTTAAGTGCATATCTGGATACGGATGATGTGATTGTTTTAAAAGAGATTAAAATTAAATGAACTATCAACAATGGCTCGCTCATGCCAAACAATTTTTATTAGAAAATCTGAAAAATGATCCTTATTTGAATGCGAAATTGGATGCCACTTTGTTATTGCAATTTGTGACTAAAAAATCTCAATCTCAGATTATGGCTTTTGCTGAAACAGTGTTGGAAGAAAAAACGTTGCAAAATTTGACCGCACTTTTACAACGTCGCAGCCAAGGCGAGCCGATGGCATATATTTTAGGTGAGACGGAATTTTGGTCATTAAATTTAAAAGTGTCTCCTGATACGCTAATTCCTCGTCCTGATACAGAAATACTTGTGGAGCAGGCTTTAGGTGTAATAAAACTTCGTCAAAATTCACCGCACTTTGATGGTGAAATCAAATTGTTAGATCTGGGGACGGGAACTGGTGCTATTGCTTTAGCCATTGCGGCTGAGATGAAAAAGTGCGGTGTAAAATGTAAGATTTTTGGTGTGGATTTGATTGCTGGTGCTGTTGAATTGGCTAAACAAAATGCACAACGAAATCAATTAGATGAAGTGACCTTTTTGCAAAGTTCATGGTTTGAGAATGTGAAGGGAAAATTTGATGTCATCGTCAGTAATCCGCCTTATATTGCCCCGCAAGATAGCCATTTACAACAAGGCGATGTGCGTTTTGAACCATTAAGCGCTTTGATTGCCGATGAGCAAGGCTATGCGGATTTGCGTCATATCATTGCGCAAGCACCTAATTATTTGAAACCTGAAGGTTGGTTATTACTTGAACATGGTTGGCAGCAAGGGGAAAAAGTGCGGTCCTTTTTTTCACAGAATTTATGGGAAAAGGTTGCAACAGCAAAAGATTATGGCGACAATGAGCGAGTAACTCTAGCAAAATTAGCAGTATGAAAGAATATAATAAACAAGCGCTATATATTGAATTAGAAGCCTTTTATTTGCTGACGGGCTTTGATGATGGAAAAGAATTAGGCAAGATTAGAAGGGCGATGGGGACTCTTGTTCGTCGTGCGCGTAAAGCCATTCCTGAAGATGATGATGTGAAAGTAAAAGTCCATAAATTATTGCAATTAATGTATGGTGACTGGGGATTTGGTTGCGATCCAGAAGGTTATTTTTACTCGCAAAATCTGTATTTAAACTATGTCTTGCGCGAGAAAAAAGGCATGCCAGTGAGTTTGGGTAGCATTTTATTATATTTAGCAGACAAATTAGATTTGCCTATTTTTCCTGTGATGTTCCCAACACAATTGATTTTGCGTGTTGATGTGGATAGTGAAACTGCATTTATCGATCCTTGGAATGGGCAATATATTTCACAAGAAAAATTGCAGAAATTATATGAAGGTGCTATGGGGTTTGGCGTTGAGTTGAGTACAGAGGAACTTGATATTGCGCCTTCAAGAGATTTAATTGAACGCTTTGCACAGGTCGCAAAAAATTGTTTAATTCGAGAGGAATTAAATTCGCAAGCATTTAAATATATTGAACGACGTTTAACCATGTCCAAATGGAGGGGGGAGCCAGATGATCCTTATGAACGTCGTGATCGTGGCTTGGTTTTAGCACAAATGGGTGCTTATCATGCTGCAATAGATGATTTGCAATATTTTGTGGATAAATGCCCAGAAGATCCCACCGCTTTTCTGTTGTTATCTCAGCTACCTGAGATGAAGAAAGAATTAGAGAAAGATTTGTTACATTAAACTATCGTGAGAACGATGATTAAAGAGGAAAAAACAATGAACAAAGTAATTAATATTGGAAATATTGCTGTTGCTAACGACAAGCCATTTGTATTGTTTGGTGGTATGAATGTGTTAGAAAGTCGTGATATGGCAATGGCCGTCTGTGAAAAATATGTCGAAGTGACGCAAAAATTGGGCGTACCTTATGTGTTCAAAGCCTCATTTGACAAAGCTAATCGTTCTTCGATCCATTCTTATCGTGGTCCAGGAATGGAACAAGGATTAAAAATTTTTCAAGAACTCAAAGACACTTTTGGAGTGAAAATTATTACCGATGTGCATGAAATCTATCAATGTCAGCCAGTGGCAGAAGTGGTTGATGTGATTCAATTACCTGCTTTTTTAGCACGTCAAACCGATTTAGTGGAAGCGATGGCGCGTACTGGTGCTGTGATTAACGTGAAAAAACCACAATTCTTAAGTCCGGGGCAAATGGGCAATATCGTTGAAAAAATTGAAGAATGTGGCAACGACAAAGTGATTTTATGTGATCGTGGTACGAACTTTGGTTATGATAACTTAATCGTTGATATGCTTGGTTTTAGCGTGATGAAGCAAGTGTCCAAAGGTTGTCCTGTGATTTTTGATGTCACCCATTCTTTACAATGCCGCGATCCGTTTGGTGCAGCTTCTGGTGGTCGTCGTGCTCAAGTGACAGAACTTGCGCGAGCGGGTATGGCTGTTGGTTTGGCTGGATTATTCCTTGAAGCTCATCCAGATCCAAATAACGCGAAATGTGATGGCCCATCAGCGTTACCACTTTCAGCGCTTGAAGGTTTTGTGAGCCAAATAAAAGCTGTAGATGATTTAGTGAAATCTTTTCCTGAATTAGATACTTCAAAATAAGCAAAGAGGGAAGATATTATCTTCCCTTTATTTTTAAGTGCGGTGCATTTTTTTCGTTTTTTATGCATAAAAAAATGCCGCTTGTTGTGGGGGAAAGCGGCATGAAATGTTGGAGTGATTATCTATTATTGTTTTGGAATGAGCTAATGATAGTTATTCTCAATAACAAAGTCAAGTAATAAATAAGAATTATTCTCAAATAATTTTTATTTTACCCAAGAAACCGCCTGCGTTAAGGAAAGTGCGGTGGGAATTCCGTTAGAAATTTCAAATTCTCCGGCATAAGCAAGGGCTTCTACGCCTTGTTTCACAGCCTCTTTTAATAAGCGATCGTACTCAGGATCAATGTATTCTGCGATTTTGAAGCAATCAAATCCATTATGTAATCCGGCAAAAAGCACGACAGCACGATGACCTTGCTTTTTCATCGCCAATAATTCACGCACGTGTTTTTGTCCTCTGGTTGTAACTGCATCAGGAAACATACCAATATTGTTTTTTACTAAGGTGATGGATTTTACTTCCACATAGCAATCAGGCAGACCATCACCTTTGAGTAAAAAATCAATTCGACTGTTTTCTTCGCCATATTTTACTTCTGGAAAAATGTGATCGTACATAGCCAGTTCTTTGATTTGTTTATTTTGCAGAGCTTCATAAACTAATTGGTTAGAACGGTGGGTGTTAATACAAACCAATTGACCATTCGCCAACTGTGTTAATTCCCACGAATGAGGATATTTGCGGGTTTCACTGCCTGAATCGGAATACCAAATTGTATCGCCTTTTTCACCACAGCCTGTCATTGCGCCAGTATTGGCACAATGAATCGTTAAGGTTTCGCCATTATTGAGTTCAATATCTGTTAAAAAGCGTTTATAGCGGCGAATAAGTTTTGCAGATTGCATTGCAGGCAGTTGCATGATTTTTCCTTGTTAAGCTAAAAAGTTGCTGTGCATTGTAATGATTTCTGTTATTCTCGCAAGCGTTTTAATTTGAGGTAAAGTTATGTTATGTGCAATTTATAAAAGTAAGAAAAAAGAGGGAATGTATTTGTACGTTGCCAAGCGAGATCAATTTGATATGGTGCCACAGGTTTTGCGCGAGCTTTTTGGGACGCCCATTTTTGTAATGCTGTTTAATTTGAAAGGTCAGAAAGCATTACGTCAAGCGGATAATGAAGAAGTTATGCAAAAAATTGAACAACAAGGTTTTTATTTGCAAATGCCTCAACAGGAAGAAAATCTGTTGGAACTTCATAAAAAAAGTGCGGTGAAATAAACCGCACTTTTTTGTTCTGAAAAGATAGATTATCCAGCTACTGTTGGTAAATAGCCTGCCTCAATTAAGAATGGAATAATCATAATAATAATGCCTAATAACAAACCAATAATCAGCGCAGCATTGCCTCCGACAACACGATATGGCAGATTTGGGTGTTGTTGACGTGCACGCCAAGCTAATCCTACCGGTAAAATTAATAGATAGAATGCACAAATTAAACCCGCATAACCTAAAGCGGCAATAAAGCCATTTGGATAGAATAACGCAAATGCCAATGGCGGCGTAAATGCGGCGATACTTAATGTTAAGCGGTTTGCAGGAAGATTAAAGCGTTTGAATAAATCGCCTAAACCTTCAAATACTCCCAACATAACACCTAGGAAAGAAGTAATGAGTGCTAAAGATGAGAAAATGCGTACTACTTCGCCTAATAGATTGCTACCAGTAATTTGACGTGTGGCATTCACTAATCCGTTTAAAGTTGGATCAGCTTTCAAAATGTTCATAAATTCATTTTGGCTTAGTACGCCATGAGTGGCTAGTTGCCACAATAAATAGGCACATAATGGAATAGCAGTACCAATAAATACGGCACGACGGAAGCGTTTTACATCACCATCTAAGTAACTATTAATGGTACCCATTACAATATGGAAACCATAAGAGGTGAAGAAAATTGGGGTTGCTGAAATAACGAAAGCGTAATCTAAGGGTAATGCCAATAGATTTTCAAATGCCACTTTCGGTAACATCATTAATAATACAAAGGCAAAAGCAATGAGTTTCCCCATAAATAGTAGGCGAGTAATGCCATCCACCCCTTTAGTGCCAACTACAACGAAGGTGCCTAATACCGCAGTAAATAAAATAATGGCGATTTTGGATGTGTTGTCGCCTAAATCTGGCAGTAAACCAGAAAGCAATGAACCACCTCCCGTAATATAGGCAGCAGAGAGTGCATATAACAACACTAATAAGCTAATGGTAGAAAGGGCGCGACCAAATAAGCCAAAATATTGTTCGGCTAAGGTGGCGACACCATCGTCTTTTTGTTTTGCTGTTTGATAAACTTCAACAAATAATAGTCCTGTATAGGCTAAAACAAGCCATAATCCCACTAAAAGTAATAAGGTAAAACCGAAGCCCATGCCGGCCGATGTGAGTGGCATTGCTAACATTCCCGCACCGATGGTTGTGCCAGCAATGATTAAAGCACTACCTAACGTTTTATTTTTCATTAAAGGCTCCTTAAGTATAAAATCGATAAAAAAAGAGTTACCATTTTAGCGATAAGTTTTGTAATTGTAATTAAAAAAGAGTGATTTTTTCTGATATTGAGGATAAAACTGAGGAAAATTTAAAATAATATACTAAACCGCGGTGTAATTTTTATAAATTTTAATTGAGACCTTAGTTTTGTATTTAATCGATAAAATAAAACGCTTAGCTTTAGCTAAGCGTTTGGTAAAAATTGGTCTGATTATGCCCAATATTTGTCGATTTCAGCACGAATTGCATTCGCTGTTGCTTTGCCTTTTTCGCCTACTAAAGCACGACCTGCGATAAAGACTTTCGCATTTTTGATTTCTTTGAATAAATGAATTTCTTCAGGAACGATACCGCCAGTAATTGACAGTTCTAAGCCAATCTCTTCAAGACGTTTCATTTTTTCAATATCTTCATCAGTCCAACCTTTGCCTGCTAATTCGGCATCGCGAGAACGGTGATAAATCGCTTGTTTAACGCCTAAATCAACCCATTCTTTCGCATCTTCAAAAGTCCAGTTACCATAAATTTCGATTTGAATTTCTTTTTTCACTTTTAAGTATGGGTTTGCTGCGTTGAAATCATCAGCTACTTTTTTACAAGCCGCTTTCGTTGCTGGATGTGCTGCTGCCGAAACTGTCAACCAGTCAGCGCCTGCGTCAAATGCCATTTTAGCTAAAATAGCACCGCCGTCAGTAGTTTTTAAATCGCAAACTAAAATATGATTTGGGTGTAAAGCACGTAATGTGCTCACTGCTTTCATACCTTCTGCGCAAGCTAAGATTGTGCCAACTTCAATAATTTCTACTACGCTTTCTGCTTGTTTCGCATCAGCGACGGCTTTTTCTAAACTTAAAGAATCAAGTGCAATTTGAAGTAAAGGTTTAGACATTTTATTTTTCCTTCTAAAATATTTTGTATAAAAGTGCGGTTAATTTTTGCTGAGTTTTATTGGTTTAATGCTGCATCAATCACTGCATAAACTTCTTCTGCTGTTTTGCAGCGACGAATTTTATCTAAATCAACACCAGTTTCACTGTCAGGATCATCAAGTACTTGTGTGATTTCCATTAAACCTTGCATATGTTGGTCAGAATCGCTACCTGCAAGTGTTAAGAAGACATCAACACCTTCGTCTTCACCTTCAAAATAAACCGGCTTTTCTAATGTTACCAACGCAAAGGCTGTGCGATTTACGCCATCTTCTGGGCGAGCATGCGGCATTGCTAAGCCTGGTGCAAGAATAATATAAGGTCCCATTTCATTAATGCATTGGATAATGCGATCATGATAACGTGTTTCAATAGCACCAGAAGCAACTAACATATCTGTACCAATTTTGATTGCTTCTTGCCAGTTATTGGCAGATTGATTTAATTTGATTGAGTTATTTTCAATCAGAGCTTGTTTTAAATTCATATATCGTCCTTTGGGAATAAAGAGGACCTATTATATAGGTCCTACATAATATTCATATCTTTTATTGTTGTTGATGTTTTTTAATGAGAGCGATGAGCTCGTCACCAAATGAGTTTGGATTTAACATATTTTGTACACCAAGTACTGATTTGCCTTCACCTACTTCAATTTCATCAGCAAGGTGGCGAGAAGATACGATGATATCAACTTCGTTTAATTTGCCTTTGTAATCAGTTACTGCGCAAGAATCCATCACATTTGGTACGCCATGTTTATCTAAGTAGCCTTTGATTTTCATTTTCATCATCATTGATGAACCTTGACCTGAACCGCAAACTGCTAAGATACGGATTGGTTTTACATCAGCATTGGTATTAACCACAGTTTCAACTTTTACTTCTTTTTCAGCTGCTTGAGCAACTTCATCTAAGCCGTAACCATCTAATTGTTCAAGTGTTAAACCTTTTGCTGCAGCTTCTGCTTCTTCAGCACGTAATCTTTTTGACGCAGACGCCATATAAACTACTGCTAAAGCCACAATGATGAAGAAGAAACCTGGTACGCTGATGATACCTTGTAGGATCGGAGGGAAGAATAATGCCCAGTCTGCCATACCCATCCAGCCATTGAACACAGTACCTTGGCTTGCTAACATTTGGATAACCCAAGCAGAACCTAATACTTCAACCATACCCATAATAAAACAGATTTTCATCACAGCTTTCCAACCACCAAATTGGTTTGCAAATACACCAATGGTTGCGTTAGAGAAGAACATTGGGATAAAGCCTGGGATGATGAGGATTGGTGAGCTAAAGCCAAGTAATAAACCTACTGCAACGAACTGACCGATTGCACCCCACATAAAACCGAATACCATTGCATTTGGAGAGAAGGCGTAAATCGCCGCACAGTCAATCGCTAATACAGAGTTTGGAATTAAGCGTTCAGAAATACCTTTGAATGCTTCTGAAAGTTCAGCAACGAACATACGTACACCCGTTACGATGATTTGAATTGCTACCGCAAATTTCAAGCCCATTTCTAAGATGTACATAAACCAATGGGTTTTGCCCGCCATAGTTTGTAAGTTGTCAAAGCCGAATGAGAGTAAGATGATACCAAAGAAGATGGTCATTACTAACGCAGTTGCAGAAATACTGTCGTGGAAAATATGTAACCATTTTGGTAATTTCATATTATCTACGCTGTCATTTTTATCACCAAGTTTTGGTGCTAATTTAACAGCAATCCAAGAAGCGATTTGTTGTTGGTGACCAATAGAGAAACCTGCACCACCAGTTACTGCTTGCGTTGGTTTGTACATAATATTAGAAGAAATACCCCAATATAATGCCATTAATACAGAGGTATAAATAATCGTTTCCCACATTGACGCGCCGATAATCATATAGAATACTGCAACAAGACCGGCTTGTTGGAACATAATATGACCAGTAAGCATAATGGTACGGATACCAGTAAAGCGTCTAAATACCACTAATAAGATGTTTAAGAATAGCGCGCCGATGACTGCATAACCCACCCAAGCATAGTTATCTGCCATGGTTTGAATTGTCGCTTGCATACTGGTGTATGGATCGATTACCGCACCTGTAAGGTTGTGGAATTTAGATAAACCTTCAATAACAGGTTTAAAGTTAGAAACAAGGAAACCAGAACCCGCTTGTACAATCATAAAACCAACAATAGTTTTGATGGTTCCTTTCACAACAGTTGTGGTGTCTTTTTTCAAAAGAATATAGCCTAAGCAGGCTACAATACCTAGTAAGAATGGTGCTTTATTCAATACCTGATCTTTTAGAAAGAGCAGAAAATCGGTTAGCATTTCCATAAGATTACCTCTTATTATGTGTTGATATATTAATAATAACTGATGGCACTTATTTACTTGCCATAAAATCATTTTCCAGAAATGGAAGATTGCGGAATGAATAATATCAATTTATAAAGATTAAAAAAGATTTAATTTGATTATTTGTGAGCGATGTCACATTTTATTTTATCATATTTGAAAAAATATTGATTTTTCCACCGCACTTTTGAAGAAAGCTTTATCTATTGATGATCTCATATAAAAGAAAGAAAAACATAAAAAATTAGATCAAGATCACAAAATTCATTTTTTTATGTTGAGTTATTATTTTTGATTATATATGATTGCTTTTGATTATTTCATTCCATTTTATATTTTAGGAGTTAGCGATGAGCAAAATTAGTGAAATTACTCGTGAAAGTTGGATCCTTTCTACTTTTCCAGAGTGGGGCACATGGTTAAATGAAGAAATTGAAAACGAAGTCGTGCCAGAAGGCAACTTCGCAATGTGGTGGCTAGGCTGTGTGGGCGTGTGGATTAAAACTCCTGCTGGTGCAAATATCTGTATGGATTTATGGTGTGGTCGCGGTAAATCCACTAAAAAAGTGAAAGACATGGTGCGTGGTCACCAAATGGCAAATATGGCGGGTGTACGTAAATTACAACCAAACTTACGTGCACAACCTATGGTGTTAGATCCATTTGCGATTAATGAAGTGGACTTCATTTTAGCTTCTCACTATCACAGTGATCATATTGATGTGAATGTGGCGGCGGCAATTGTCAATAATCCGAAATTGGATCATGTGAAATTTGTGGGTCCTTGGCATTGTGCTGAATTATGGAAAAAATGGGGCGTGCCTGAAGAGCGTATTATTGTGGTGAAACCAGGCGACGTAGTGAAATTAAAAGACGTTGAGATCCACGCATTAGATTCTTTTGACCGCACTTGTTTAGTGACATTACCAGTTGAAGGTGCAGAAGAACAAGGTGGTGAATTAGCAGGTCTTTGCCCATCAGATGAAGAAATGGGACGTAAAGCTGTAAACTATGTATTCAAAACACCAGGCGGTAATATTTATCATGGTGCAGACTCTCATTATTCAATTCAGTTTGCAAAACATGGTAAACAATTTGATATTGATGTTGCATTAAATAACTACGGCGAAAACCCTGTGGGTATTGCAGATAAAATGACATCAGTGGATTTATTAAGAATGGCTGAATGTTTACGTTGTAACGTGATTATTCCTGTACATCATGATATTTGGACAAACTTTATGGCAAGTACGCAAGAAATCATTGATTTATGGCGTATGCGTAAAGACCGCTTACAATACAAATTCCATCCATTTATTTGGGAAGTGGGCGGCAAATATGTTTATCCACAGGACAAAGATTTAATTGAATATCATCACCCTCGTGGATTCGATGATTGCTTCGAACAAGAACCAAATATTCAATTTAAATCAATGCTGTAATTTAATGGGGGCGTATCTCATACGCCCTTCATTTTTCTATTTTAGGCATAGCTTATTTGTTCATTATTGATGGAATAATATCTCGTCAATTAAGGAATGATAAATAATGAACGAAAATTATCGTCACCGACAATTATTAACATTATTAGAAGAACGAACTGCACTTTCTACTCAGGACATTATTGAGTTGTTAGGTGTGTCGCCAGCAACAGCACGTCGTGATATTACCAAATTGAGTGAGCAGGGCAGATTGAAAAAAGTGCGTAATGGTGCAGAAAAAATCTCATCAAAAATACACCGCACTTTAACGAATACACCAACAACGAATGCGGAAGAAAAACAACGTATCGCAGAAGCTGCCGCAAAACTTTGTGTTGGAGGAGAAAGTGTTATTTTGACCTGTGGTAGCACTATGAAAATGCTTGGTAGTTGCCTTTGTGGTCGTGATGTGCAAATTATTACACATTTTCTTCCTCTTGCTAATTATTTAATTGAAAATGATCATGATGATGTTGTGATCATTGGTGGGCAATATCATAAAAATCAAGCAGTTACTTTGTCTATCAGTAGCGATGCGGAGTCGATGTATGCGGCAAATATTATGTTTACCAGTGGCAGAGGCATTACGGCAGAGGGGTTGTATAAAACCGATATGTTGATTGCGAATTCGGAACAAAGAATGTTATCGAAAGTCGGTAAATTGGTTGTATTGCTTGATAGCTCAAAGTTAGGTAAGCAAATGGGGATGTTATTCAGTGACATTCAGCATATTGATATGCTTGTGACTGGAAGAGAAGCCGATCCCGAAATTATTCAACAATTGAAACAAAAAGGCTTAGATGTGATTTTGGCATAAAGGGACAGAGGTCCCTTTATATTTGCGTCATATTAGCCTAAATACCCTAATTCCTTTGAAATATCCTGCGCAGTTTGTTTAATTTCGTCTAAGAAGAAATGAATACCATATTGTTTTAGTTTATAAATGGACATAGAAACGGACACTGCATAATCCACATTATGTAAGTAATCGAACACTGGTGCAGCGATACACACGACACCAAGCTCATTTTCTTCTCTATCCATTGCGAACTGTTCTTGGCGAATTTCGAGTAATTCTTTTTCCATCATATCCATTTGCGTCACCGTATTGGCGGTCAATGGGGCAATAATTTCGCGGTGTGAATGCCAATATTTACTTAAATAATGGCGTTCCTTTTCATAAGCCAGATAGAGTTTGCCCATCGCTGAGCAATAGAGATGTAAATGCTGCCCAATATAAGCTCTCGTTTTCATAATGCCTGTGGTGGGCTCAAGCTTATAAATCATAATGGCGTGATCTTGTTCTCGTTTTGAGAAATTAACAGTTTCGCCTAAAGTGAGATTGAGTTTTTCCAAATAGGGTGCTGCCACATTGATAATGTTAAGAGAAGATAGGGTTTTCTGACCTAAACCAAGACATTTTGTTGTTAAACGATAGCTTCCTGCTGTGCTAGCGGGTTGAACAAAGCCTTCATTTTGTAACCCTTGTAGTAAACGATGTGCAGTACTTTTATTTAAGCCTGAGATTTCAGATATTTGTGCTAATGGGCAACCGTTGGGAAAATTACTGAGTAACTCAATTAAACGTAATCCTCTGATTAAACTCTGGTTTCCATTGCATTTTTCTTCAGACATGGTACTTCTCCCTCGTATTTTTTATATATTGTTGTAGGGTTCCATAATATGAAATGATTTGATTTATTTTTGTGATCTAGTTCACAAAATTGAAAAATAAATAATAATTGTATGATTTTAAAGGTTTTTTATTTTAGGGCTACAATTGACTTTAAACCTAACTAAGCGTAATTTATGAAACGAAATTTTACAATCTGAAATCGAGGTTTTTTATGAGAGTTTCTTATGCTGATTTAAAAGCAGAATTTAAACGTGTTTTACTTGCTCGTAACGTAAGAGAAGATATTGCTGAAGATTGCGCAACCTTGTTTGCGGATACCACTCAGGCAGGGGCGTATTCACATGGTGTGAATCGTTTTCCTCGTTTTATTCAACAATTAGAAAAAGGCGATGTAGTGCCTGAAGCTGAGCCAACAAAAGTTCTTTCTTTAGGGGCTATTGAACAATGGGATGCTCACCAAGCAATTGGTAACTTAACTGCACAAAAAATGATGGATCGCGCAATGGAAATCGCGGATCAATTTGGTATTGGTGTAGTAGCACTTAAAAATGCAAACCATTGGATGCGTGGTGGTGGTTACGGTTGGCAAGCTGCTGAAAAAGGCTATATCGGGATTTGTTGGACTAACGCATTAGCGGTTATGCCACCTTGGGGCGCAAAAGAATGTCGCATTGGTACTAACCCATTAATTATTGCGGTACCAAGTAACCCAATCACAATGGTTGATATGTCTTGCTCTATGTATTCTTATGGTATGTTAGAAGTCAATCGTTTAGCGGGGCGTCAAACTGTGGTTGATGCAGGCTTTGATGATGATGGTAACCTAACACGTGATCCTGCAACAGTAGAACGTAACCGTCGCTTATTACCGATGGGATTCTGGAAAGGTTCTGGTTTATCAATCGTATTAGATATGATCGCAACTTTACTTTCTAACGGCTTATCTACTGCAGCAGTAACAGAAGATAAAGATGATGAATACTGTGTTTCTCAAGTGTTTATTGCTATCGAAGTGGATCGTTTAATTGATGGCAAAACTAAAGATGAGAAATTACAACGCATTATGGATTATGTGAAAACAGCTGAGCGTGCAGATCCTAATGTGGAAGTACGTTTACCTGGTCATGAGTTCACCACAATTTTAGCTGACAACAAAGCCAATGGTATCCCAGTTGATGAAACCGTTTGGGCGAAATTAAAATCCTTATAATCGGAGTTATTATGTTTTTTGGTCATATTTCTAATGTGGATTTAAAAGTTTATCCAGCTGCAATTCAAACAGCGTTGAAATATTTGCAAGATACGGATTTTGATAACCTGCCTGCAGGCCGTTATTCGATTAAAGATAATCTGATTTATGTGCAAGTATTAGATTTGGAAACCAAACCAAAATCTGAAAACTTGCCAGAAATCCACCGCGCTTATCTTGATGTGCAATATCTTCACTCAGGCAAAGAGCGTATGGGATTTGCACCTGATTTGGGTAATAACCAGGTTGCCATTGAATATGATCCAGAACGTGATATTCAGTTCTATCAAGATGCTGAAGGCGAAAATGAACTTATTATGAAAGAAGGCAGTTTTGCTGTCTTCTTCCCACATGATGTGCATCGCCCAGCTTGCATTGATGGTGAAGTATCTAAAATTCGCAAAGTTGTTGTAAAAATTGCAATGAGCGAGATTTGAGGTTGAAAATGAAATCTTTAGCAACATTTGTAGGCAAGATATTAGAAGGATTGGTGGTTGCCATATTAGCCGCTATGTCTTGCTTGGTTTTCTTAAACGTTGTTTTACGCTATGGCTTTAATAGCAGTATTAATGTCACTGAAGAAGTGTCTCGTTATCTTTTTGTTTGGTTAGCTTTTTTAGGTGCAATCCTTGCATTTAGAGATAATCAACATGTGAGTGTAGGCATTTTAACAAGCAAATTATCGGCAACGAAACGTCATTTATTAAGCTTGGTAACAGATAGTGCAATGCTATTTTGTTGTTATTTAATTGTGACGGGGAGCTGGATTCAATTTCAGTTAAACCTTAATAATTTAGCGCCAATTTCTGGTTTACCGCAAGGGATTACCTTTTTTGCAAGTGTTGTTGCAGGGGGATTAATTGGCATCTTAATTTTAGTTAGACTTGTAACTACGGTTGGCTTGTTAGTGAAAGGAGATAACCAATGACAGTTGTGATTTTCCTCTCTGTATTATTAGGGGCGATCATTCTTGGTATCCCTGTTGCATTTGCGCTATTAGTTTGTGGCGTAGCATTAATGCTTCATTTAGATTTATTTGATGCGCAAATTTTAGCGCAACAATTAGTGAGTGGTGCAGATAGCTTTTCTTTAATGGCGATTCCATTCTTTATTCTTGCTGGCGAAATCATGAATGAAGGCGGATTGTCTAAGCGTATTATTGATTTACCAATGAAACTGGTTGGTCATAAACGTGGTGGATTAGGCTTTGTTGCGATTTTAGCTGCAATGATTATGGCGAGCTTATCGGGTTCTGCTGTTGCAGATACAGCAGCGGTTGCTGCAATGTTATTGCCAATGATGAAAACAACAGGTTATCCAATTGATCGTTCTGCTGGCTTGATTGGTACTGCGGGTATTATCGCACCAATTATTCCACCTTCTATTCCATTTATTGTATTTGGTGTAGCAAGTGGTGTATCAATCACTAAACTCTTTTTAGCCGGTATTTTCCCTGGTGTCTTAATGGGATTCTGTTTAGCTGGACTTTGGTGGTGGCAAGCAAAACGTTTAGATTTAATGACTTTCTCTAAAGCATCTAAAGAAGAACTTTGCATCTCATTTAAAAACAGTATCTGGGCGCTATTATTACCTGTGATTATTATTGGTGGTTTCCGTACAGGGATTTTCACCCCAACAGAAGCGGGTGCTGTGGCAACCTTCTATGCTCTTGTTGTTTCACTCTTTGTTTATCGTGAACTTAAGTTCAAAGATTTATATAAAGTGATTTTAGCAGCGGGTAAAACAACAGCGGTAGTTATGTTCTTAGTGGCTGCAGCAAATGTGACTGGCTGGTTAATCACTATCGCTGAATTACCACAAATGATGACAGAATTGCTTGGCCCATTAATTGATTCGCCAACCTTACTACTGATTGTCATTATGTTCGTTGTTTTTGTCATTGGTATGGTAATGGATTTAACCCCAACGGTATTAATCTTAACACCTGTATTAATGCCATTGGTTGAAGAAGCGGGTATTGACCCAGTGTATTTTGGCGTACTCTTTATTTTAAACACCTCTATTGGTTTGATTACACCACCAGTCGGTAATGTATTAAACGTTATAACAGGGGTATCAAAATTACCATTTGACCAAGCAGCAAGAGGTATTCTGCCTTATATGCTGATGATGGTCGTGTTATTGTTTACCTTTATTTTTGTTCCATCATTAATTTTAACCCCACTTTCGTGGATGCAACCTTAATCTATTAGGAGATTATTATGAAATTATTTAATCTTAAAACTTTAGCAGCTTTTGTTGCAGGTATGGCTGTATTATCAACAGCGAATGCTGAAGTGAAATTACGCTTTGGTTATGAAGCACCTCGCAGCGATACCCAACATGCAGCGGCGAAAAAATTTGATGAGTTGTTAAAAGAAAAAGCGAAAGGCGAAATCAAATTAAGCCTTTTCCCTGATAGCACATTAGGTAATGCACAAACCATGATTAGCGCAGTTCGTGGTGGTACACTTGATATCGAAATGTCAGGATCTCCAAATTTCTCTGGTTTAGAGCCAAAATTAAATGTAATTGATATTCCATTTATTTTCAAAGATCGTGAGCATGCTTACAAAGTATTAGATGGTGAAATTGGTCAAGGCTTATTAAAAGATTTAGAAGCACAAGGCTTAAAAGGTTTAGCTTTCTGGGAAGTAGGTTTCCGTTCATTCACAAACTCTAAACACCCAGTTAAAACACCTGATGATATCAAAGGCTTAAAAGTACGTACTAACCAAAACCCAATGTACATTCAAGCATTTAGCTTATTAGGTGCAAACCCAGTGCCAATGCCATTAGGTGAGCTGTACACTGCGTTAGAAACTAAAGCTGTTGATGCGCAAGAGCATCCAGTAGGTATTTTCTGGTCAGCGAAATTGTATGAAGTACAAAAACACCTTAGCTTAACTAACCATGGTTATACTCCATTAATTGTTGTGATGAACAAAGCAAAATTTGATGGTTTAAGTCCTGAATTACAACAAGCAGTGGTGGAATCAGCTCAAGAAGCGGGTAAATTCCAACGTGAGCTTAATTTAAAAAATGAAAAAGGTATTTTCGAAAAATTACAAAAAGCGGGCATTGAAATCGTTGAAAAAGTAGATACACAACCATTCAAAGCGATTATCGAAAAAGATGTGCGTAAAGCCTTCATCGAGAAAAATGGCGATGGTTTAGTAAAACAAATTGATGCATTAGCTCAATAATTGATAAGCGGTTAAATTTGATAAAACTTGGTCAAATTTAACCGCACTTTTTTACTTTCCTCGTTGTCGAAATGATGACATGCCCAGCGATAACCTATTATTTTTTTACCCGGACGCTTTATTCTAGGCAAAACAACTTCAAATTGTACGTTTGGCAACGATCAAAAAACATGATTTATTACGGCATCGAATAGCCTTTATCGTTTAACTTTTCAATAGGAAAAATTATGAACTATTACCTTGGTATTGATTGTGGTGGTACGTTTATCAAAGCTGCACTATTTGACACCGCGGGCAATATGCTTGCCAGCACAAGAGAGAACGTGATGTTAATTAGTGATATTGCAGGCTATGCGGAACGTGATATGCCGCAGCTATGGTCAGCTTGTGCAGATGTAATTAAAAAGACAATTGAAAAAAGTGGCGTAAATTCCACCGCAGTTAAGGCTGTGGGAATCTCGGCACAAGGTAAAGGAGCATTCCTATTGGATAAAAATCGCCAGCCTTTAGGGAGAGCGATTTTATCTTCAGATCAGCGTTCTATTGAAATTGTAAAACAATGGCAGCAACAGGGTATTCCTGAAAAATTATATCCTATCACTCGTCAAACCTTATGGACAGGTCATCCTGTTTCGATTTTACGTTGGATAAAAGAGAATGAGCCTGAACGCTATGCAAAAATTGGTTCAGTACTGATGTCTCACGACTATTTACGTTTTTGCTTAACTGGTGAATTGCATTGCGAAGAAACCAATATTTCAGAATCGAATCTTTATAATATGGCAGAGGGACGCTACGATCCTGAGTTAGCTGAATTGTTAGGCTTATCTGAAATAATGGACAAATTGCCACCGGTGATTGCTGCTAATCAAGTGGCTGGTTATGTCACTGAACAGGCGGCCGCACAAACAGGATTAGCTGTAGGTACTGCAGTTGTAGGCGGATTATTTGACGTAGTTTCCACCGCACTTTGTGCAGGATTAGATGATGAAACCAAATTAAACGCGGTATTGGGTACTTGGTCTGTGGTGAGTGGCATTACCTCACATATTGATAGTACACAAACATTGCCATTTGTTTATGGTCGTTATGCAGAAGAAAATAAATTTATTGTTCATGAAGCCAGCCCAACTTCTGCGGGGAATTTAGAATGGTTCGTGCAGCAATGGGGTGATTTAAGCTACGATGAAATCAATCAAGGCATAGCTGAACTACCACCAGCTGCAAGTTCAGTTTTATTTGTGCCTTTCTTATATGGTTCAAATGCAGGATTAGGTATGCAAGCGGGCTTTTATGGTATGCAAGCTTATCATACAAAAATGCATCTATTGCAAGCGATTTATGAAGGCGTGCTATTTAGTTTAATGCACCATTTAAATCGCATGTTAAAACGTTTTCCGAATACGCAAGTCTTACGAGTAACTGGTGGTCCAGCTAAATCTAAAGTATGGATGCAAATGTTAGCGGATTTAACTGGAATGAAATTAGAAATTCCAGCTGTAGAGGAAACGGGTTGTTTAGGTGCAGCCTTAATGGCAATGCAAGGTACTGGTATGAATTTAAGTGACATGGCAATTTTAAGTGGTAAAATGCAACAAATTTTACCTAATCCAGAAAATTTTGATGCTTATCAGCAAAAATATCAACGCTATCAATGCTTAGTTGAAGCATTAAAAACAGTATAAAAATAGGAGTGGTTTGTGAGAAAACATAAATTAGGCATCTATGAGAAAGCCTTACCAAAAAATATCAGTTGGCAAGATCGCCTTTCTATTGCGAAAGCGTGTGGTTTTGACTTCGTTGAAATCTCAATTGATGAAACTGATGAACGTTTAGCACGTTTAGATTGGACGAAAAAAGAACGTTTAAAATTAGTGAAAGCGATTGTGAATACGGGCGTGACTATTCCGTCAATGTGTCTTTCTGGACATCGTCGTTTCCCATTTGGTAGCCGAGATGAAGCAACGCGTAAGAAAGCTTATGAAATTATGGAAAAAGCCATTCAGCTTGCTGTGGATTTGGGTATTCGTACAATCCAACTTGCTGGTTATGATGTATATTACGAAGAGCAAGATGAAGGCACAATTGAGCGTTTCCAACAAGGATTAGAATGGGCAGTTGAGCTTGCAGCAAGCAATCAAGTGACCATTGCAGTTGAGATTATGGATACCAAATTTATGAGTTCAATCTCTCGCTGGAAAAAATGGGACGATATTATCAAATCGCCTTGGTTTACCGTATATCCCGATTTAGGCAACCTTTCTGCATGGAACGACAATGTGGCAGAAGAGTTAAAATTAGGTATCGACAAAATTTCTGCTATCCACTTAAAAGATACATTTAAAGTGACAGAAACCTGTAAGGGTCAATTCCGCGATGTACCTTTTGGCGATGGTTGTGTTGATTTCGCATCTTGTTTTAAAACCTTAGCGGAATTAAATTACCGCGGTGCATTTTTAATTGAAATGTGGACAGAAAAAGCAGAAGAACCAATTGCGGAAATTATTAATGCACGCCGTTGGATTGAACAAAAAATGAAAGAGGGAGGTTTCCAATGTTAAAAGAATTGAGAGAACGTGTATTAAAAGCAAATCTTGAATTGCCAAAATATGGCTTAGTGACATTTACTTGGGGAAATGTCAGTGAAATTGATCCTGAAACAAGATTAGTGGCGATCAAACCATCTGGCGTGGAATATGATGTGATGACCGCTGATGATATTGTCATTGTTGATTTAGATGGCAACAGAGTATGGGGCGATAAAAAGCCTTCTTCAGATACACCTACGCACTTAGAGCTTTATCGTCAATTCCCTGAAATCGGTGGTGTAGTGCATACCCATTCACGCCATGCAGTGGGTTGGGCACAAGCGGGTGAAGATATTTTAGCGTTAGGCACAACACAGGGCGATTATTTCTACGGTTCTGTGCCTTGTACGCGCAAAATGACCCCAGAAGAAATTGCGGGCGAATATGAACTTGAAACAGGTAAAGTGATTGTAGAAACTTTCCGTAAACGCAATATCGATCCTAATATGGTGCCAGGCGTATTAGTTCATTCACATGGCCCGTTCACTTGGGGTAAAAATGGACATGATGCAGTGCATAATTCCGTTGTATTAGAAGAAGTGGCTTATATGAATTTCTGTAGCAAACTGATTCGTCCAAATGTGCAATCAATGCAACAAGAATTACTTGATAAGCATTATTTACGCAAACATGGTAAAAATGCTTATTACGGACAATAATTGTTGAGCGAACCAAGGGTATTATATAACTTTTGCAAAAAGTAAAATCTTAAGCAATAAAAAAGTGCGGTGGAATTCACCGCACTTTTCGTTTTTATATTGCTAAATATTCTGCAAGAACTTGGGCAATCCCATCTTCATTGTTGCTTAGCGTAACAAGTTTAGCTTGTTGCTTCACTTCGGGTTCAGCATTCCCCATTGCCACACCTAAACCCACAGCGGTGATCATTGAGGTGTCATTATGATTATCACCAAATGCGATAGCCTGTTGTGGCTCGATGTTCCACATTTTTAACAATTCAACTAATCGGGCACCTTTGGTATTACCTAAATTAGCAATATCGGCACGATCAAACCAAGACCATTCACAGCTAAATTCTTGTGGAGATAATTCGGCGAGAGCTTGTTCCATTAGCGATTTATCTGGGTGGCTGAGTACGCCTTTCCAAATAATTTCTTTGTTTTCAATCAGCGAATTCAGATTGTCTAACAGATTTAGTTTTGGGCGAATATTTTCTGGATAACTATTTGCCCATTGTGAGAATTTGGCCATATGAGGATTTAAGCTGGCAAAATTCATTTTATCTCGGGAATAAATTAATAAATGTAATTGATATTTTTCTGCTAAATCAATGAGTTGTTTTGCTTGTTGCAATGATAAAGGATTAGAAATCAGCACTTCGTCATTTTGCGGTTGATACAAATAGGTACCGTTACAACAAATCATTGGTGTATCTAAATTTAGCTCAACATAATAAGGATAAGTAGCAGTGTGGTGGCGACCTGTAACAAGCACCACTTTAATACCTTGCTCAATACAGCGTTGAATCGCTTGTTTACTTGAAGGTAAAATTTTTCCTTCACTATTTAATAAGGTACCGTCAAGATCAAAGGCAACAACTTTATAGTTCATTTTTTCTCCAATTTTATCTGTGATAAAAGTAATGACCGCTAAAGTGCGGTCATTTTTCATGATGTTTTATTCAATCCACTCAACTACTTCTTCAGTTGGCTTGCGGTATTTTTTAGTGATTTCTTTTGCTCTGTAACCGAAAGTCACCATGCAAGAAACGCCGTATTCATTTGGGTCAAACAAACCTTCTTCTGCGAGGATACGGTTTACTTCGTCATAGTTAAAGCCTTCAATTGGGCAACTATCAATACCAATTAGCGCGGCCCCTGTCATCATATTGCCTAAGGCAATATAGGTTTGTTTGCTGCACCAGTCAAATAAAGTGCGGTCATTTTCAAGCACTTTTATATCATTGATTTGGAAGCTTTGATAGCGCGCAATCGTCGCTTCCATTTGTTCCGCTGTTAAACCTCGTTTAGCTAAAGAAACGCGAAAGAATTCGCTATCGTAGCGTGCATTCTTTTTCGCTAATAAAACTACAATATGGCTTGCTTCAGCAATAGGATGTTTAATTCCCCAACAGACAGGATGAATTTTTTCGCGTAATGCTGGATTTTGTAAGACAATAAATTTCCAAGGTTCAGAGCCCACAGAGCTTGGTGAAAGTCGAGCCAATTCTAAAATATAATCCATATCTTCTCGGCTGATTTTTTTATTGATGTCATAGTAGCGGCAAGCTGCGCGATAATTGAATGCATCTAAAACCTGTTGTTTACTGATATTAAACATATATTCCCCTTTTAAATTCAAAAGTAAAAAAGAATAAACCGCACCTTAAAAGTGCGGTCTATTTTTGCTAAATTTTAGTTAAGGTATTTGAATACTTTAACCACTTTTTCAACACCAGATACATTGCGAGCGACTTCAGCAGCAGCATCAGCTTGTTCTTGTGTTACATTACCCATCAAGAACACTTCTTTGTTTTCGGTGACCACTTTAATATCGGTTGTCTTAACGGCTGAATTTAACAACATATCTGACTTAATTCTGGTTGTTATCCAACTGTCCTGTGATTTGCGACCAAATGAAATTGGCGTGCCTGTACGCATTTCATTATAAACATCATTCACACCTTCTACGCCTTGCGCCAATCCCGTTGCGACGGATTTCAAACTTTCATCAGGCACTTGACCTAATAGCAACACACGACCACTATAAGAAACCACAACCACACGACCTTCCGCTTTGATTTGCTCATCTTTGGTTACAGCATCATAAACTTTAAATTCGAGGGTTTCATCATCAAGTTGTGTCCCCATTGTGCGAGGATCGGTCCCTACTTTTGTTGCTACTGCAGCACCACCTAAACCTAAAGCGATACAACCTTGTAAAAGAAAAGTAGCACCTAATAACAGACTGATTTTCTTAAATGTTTTCATATTCATTGACCATTTCTCCTTCAATGTTTGTTTGCCTTAGTGTGTTGTGCTAGGGCTACTTTGTCAACTATTTTGTGTAAATAATTGGTGATCAATTAATTCACAAAATAAATTAATCATAAATAAATGGCTTTCTAAAATGCGGCTTTCTTTATTGCTAGGCACAGAAAGAGCCAAATCATTTTCACTTAATAAACCGCGCAAGTGGTGCGCATTATCACCCGTTAAAGCAATAATGGGGATTTCTTTGGTAAAGGCTTGATTGATTACATTGATAATCGGTAATTCATCACCAAAAGGAGAGAGAATAACTAAGATATCGCCCTGTTGTGCCACCGCGTTAAATTGGCGTTGTAATAATTGTTCCAATGGATTATCAAAAACAATGGCAGAACCCACCGCACTATCTAAATTTAGTAATACTGAAGGAAAGCTTGGGCGTTCTAATTCGTGGCGATTGAGTAAATTTGCCACAAGACATTGCGCATTAGCATAAGAACGACCAATACCACACACGATAATTTTATTACCACGCAGTAAGCAACTGACAAGATGTTGCGTTGCCACATTAAGTTGATTGGCGAGAGATTTTGACGTTGCAATTTGAATTTGAATATTTTCAGCAAAGAGATCGTTAATTTTGTTTAACATATTATTCAAGGAAATTAGGTAACCATTCAATTGAAGAGGGACTTTGTTCAAAGGTAATTAAATCAAAGCGACAATCTGCATCTTCTAAACTTTGTCCTTGTTGTGCGAGCCAAAGACTTGCCGCATCAAGCCATTTTTGTTGTTTACGCCAATCCACACTTTCAATAGCAGAGCCAAAATGATCATTTTTACGTTGGCGAACTTCCACAAACACCAAGGTTTCGCCATCTCGCATAATGAGATCCAACTCGCCACATTTAAATTGCTGATTAGCTGCGACAAATTGTAGCCCTTGATTTTCTAAAAAGAGGCGAGCTTGATATTCAAACTGCGCCCCTTGTTGACGTTTAGAAGAGAACATCTTAATTTTTTAAGGTGTGAATATTACCGTCTTGATATTGGAACCAAGTCATATCACGTTCAATATTGCAGTTTGGCCCCGCGCTTAATTTACCAGTTAAACCGCTCACTGAATAGCCTGGTACTTGGCGTAACTCATTGAATTGATTGATTAATAACCAAGCATCAGCTCCCATTGCATATAAACGCATTAAAGAATAATCACCGCCTGTTTGTGCTTCAATTTTTTTGTATTGCTCAGAATCAGTTTCTTTAAAGAATGGAATATCACTAAATTGTAATCCATTCATTTGTAAACGATATTCTGGTGTATTATTGGATGAATTAATGCGTGAACTTGCATAAAGTTTTAAATTTGGATTGACATTATCAATCACAGATTTAATTTCAGAAAGCTGTTCACTTAACGCAACGATATACATGGCTTGCGCTTCTTTTGATACCCCTTCTTCTAAAGCTAAGGCAATATCTTGTGCACTATTATAGAAACGAATATTCGCATCTGTGCCAGCTAGTTGTTGCCAACGTACAGTGAATGCATTACCTGTGCGTTGCCCTAAATCACTTTGTGGTACCATCACTAATGGTGAGCGAATACCATCATCCCACATTTTGTTTGCGGCTGATTCTGCTTCATCTTCTGGAGCTAATCCATAATAGCAAAGCTGGTTTACGGCACGAGCATTTGCTGTTGCATTTAATGCCAACACATTTAACCCTTGAATTGCATTTGGATTATTTAATACCGCATCCACATTGGCTTTTAACAATGGACCAACAACCGCTTTCGCGCCTGACATTTTGGCTTGTTCGATAATTGTCGGAATATCTTTATCTACCGTATCAATCACATCAACTTGAATATCAGCTGCATCACCTCGCGCGCTATCAAAACCTGATTTCACAGAATTGCCAATCACTTGAGCATTACCGCTTAATGGTAACAACAATGCTACTTTATTGATTTGCGTCTGTTGGAAATTAGACATGGTTTTGAGTTCAGTTGGGAACAAATAAGCTGCGCTATGATTTGGATAATTCGCTTTCCAAGTTTGTAATGCTTGGTTAAGTTGAGATGGATTATTCAAATTATCATTGTAAGCTTGTGCTAAGGCTAACCAACCACCTAAAGCTGCATTGCCTTCCGCTGAAGTGTTGCTAATAGTGCCTTTATTGGTGTTACGCAATAATGCCCAAGTGCGGTCAATATTTTCTTGTTTTCGTTGCACATCTGTGAGTAAGGCATCAATTTGAATACGCGCTTTAACCGCTTCAATCATATCGCGTTTATTTTCTGCCACACGAGAAACCACTTCATAATAACGTGCTTTTTGTGATGGGCTTAATAAAGCTAAATTGATTGAACTTAATTGGTTTTCTGCATTGCTATTTTTATTTTTAAGCGCAGAAATATGAGCTTCAATTAATGATTTATCTAATAATTGTTCTGGTGTTAAATCCACAAGTTCTGCTAATAAGGCTTCTGCTTGTGCAATTTTATTTTCAGTAACTAATACACGAGCTGCAAGTAATTTATAGGTTTGTTTATCTTCAAGATCCTGAGTTTGTTCTAATTTATTCATATAAAAATCAGAACTAGCATTGGCGTCGTTTTTTAATACTTCTGCAAAGTTGCTGCCAAATAGATTGGTACAGCCGGCTAACATCACAGGAAATAAAAGTGGCATTAAACGTTTTTTAAATTTAGTACCTTGTAATAGAATAGTCATAATTACTCCTCGTCAGAAAGATGGTAGGATCTTACTTCTCTCATCGATTAAAAGCAATAAAAGAAGACACAAAATGATGAATTCAGGCATTTTATATATAGTGGCAACGCCAATTGGCAACTTGCAAGATATTAGCCAGCGCGCTTTAGAAACCTTTGCACAAGTAGATTTAATTGCGGCGGAAGATACGCGTCACAGCGGTTTATTGTTGAGCCATTACGCGATTAAAAAGCCGTTTTTTGCTTTACACGATCATAATGAACAGCAAAAAGCGGATTTATTGGTAGAAAAACTGCAACAGGGGAGCCATATTGCGCTGATTTCTGATGCTGGCACGCCATTAATTAGCGATCCAGGTTTTCATTTGGTGAGAAAATGTCGTCAAGCAGGCATTAAAGTGGTGCCAGTGCCGGGTGCTTGTGCCGCTATTACTGCATTATGTGCTTCTGGTATTGCTTCAGATCGTTTTTGCTTCGAAGGTTTTTTACCTGCCAAGAGCAAAGCAAGACAAGATAAATTACAAAACTTAGTCAAAGAAGACCGCACTTTAATCTTCTATGAAAGTACCCATCGCATTTTGGATACCCTAGAAGATATAGAAAGCGTTTTTGGGGCAGAACGTTATGTTGTGCTTGCTCGCGAAATTACAAAAACATGGGAAACCATAACCGGCGATGCAGTTGGCCAATTACGTCAATGGTTGCAACAGGATGCGAATCGAACCAAAGGCGAAATGGTGTTGATTGTGGAAGGAAATACACAAAGGGCAGAGGAAGAATTTGAACCGAAAGCTATTAAAGCCTTACAACTGATAAGCCAAGAATTACCATTAAAAAAAGCAGCAGCAATTGTCGCTGAATTATATGGCTACAAAAAAAATGCCCTTTATCAATACGGGCTAGAACATTTTGACTAAAAAAGAAGATAAATTTTGCGATCCTGATCAAACTTCGGAAGATTTATACTTTATTTGTATTAAATGATCTGTTTATAATCGTTCCCCTCATTTTTATGGACGGAATGGTTAAGGATTAGGATGAAGTTAGATGAATTAGCAAAATTAGCGGGCGTATCACGCACAACAGCAAGCTATGTGGTCAATGGCAAAGCGAAACAATATCGCGTGAGCGATAAAACCATTGCTAAAGTCAACGCCTTAATTAAAGAGCATAACTTCAAACCTGATGCCCTTGCTGCCAGTTTAAGAGCTGGCAAAACCAATACTATCGGTTTAATCATTCCAGACTTTGAAAATATCAGCTACGCGCAAATCGCCAATCTATTAGAAAATCGTTGTCGCGAAAAAGGTTACCAATTATTAATCGGTTGCACCAACGACAACGCGCAAAATGAAATAGCCTGTGTTCAACAACTTCTACGTCGTAAAGTGGATGCCCTCATTGTGTCTAGCGCCTTAGCCTCTGATGATCCTTTTTATCAACAGCAGGCAGATAAAGTTTCCATCATTGGTTTCGACCGAAAAATTATGGTGGACAAGGTACAGAATGTATTAAGCAATGATGAACAAGACGCTTTTCGTCTAGCGGAAAATTTATTGCAAAACAACTATAATAACGTGTTATTCCTCGGTGCAGTGCCAGAATTAGCGACAAGCTGTGAACGAGAAAAAGGCTTTCGCCAAGCATTAAAAGCGCGGTCGATTTCTGCACAGTTTTTATATGCTGAACAATTCCACAAACAAAGTGCTGCCCAAATTATGCAACAATGGCTTGAGCACAATCCATTACCAGAAGCGATTTTTGTTACTTCTTTAACATTATTACGCGGCGTATTCCAAGCCTTGCTCGCCAAATACAAAGCCATTCCAAAACAATTAGCTATCGCGACATTTGGCAATCATGAAATGCTCGATTTATTAGAAAATAAAGTGATTTGCAGTGTACAACATCACGAAAAAATCGTGGAAAGCTTACTACAACTCACTTTTAGCCAACTAGATAATCAACCCATAAACCAACCAATCCAACCAATCGAACGAGATATCCAGTGCCGAAACTGTGGCTAGTTTAAAAAGTGCGGTGTAAAAAAGATAAATTTTTCTTCTCGAGGATATAAGATCAACAGAGATCCTCGTTTTTAGATTAAGCATCACCTATGCCAATAGGCGATGTAACCTGCCCTCTACCATCTTTATTATAAACAGGTATAATATAACCAATATTTATAAGGTTAAATGTCCTTTCTTTGACTTTTTTCTTTACTTTCAAATGGTTAAGGTTTAAAATTATG
>NZ_JBQSUQ010000013.1:0-13320 GCF_052384575.1 Reella acinonychis
AGCACAGCACAGCACAGCAGGCTCAAATTCTAGCCGCCCAACAAGCCTTTCTTAACGAACTCGATGCCAAACTCTGGCAATCCGCCGACAAACTCCGCCAACAGCTCGATGCCGCCAACTATAAACACGTTGTGCTCGGCTTGATTTTTCTCAAATACGTTTCCGACACCTTCGAACAGCAACGCGAAAAAATCCGACAAGAGCTGACCGACCCTGACAATCCCTTTTATCTCTCGCCCGAAGGCTACAGCGACAGCGAATATCAACAACTTTTAGCCGATGAATTGAACCAAGCCGATTATTACCAAAAAGACAACGTCTTTATCGTGCCGGAAAAAGCCCGTTGGAATAATCTCAACAAAGTCGTCAAATTCAATAACGGCGATCCGCTGCCTTGGGGCGATAAATTCAAAGGCGTGGCGAATTTGATTGATGATGCTTTCCAAGCCATTGAAAATCACAACGACAAACTCAAAGGCGTGATCCAACGCATCTCCCCCTTTAATGTGGATGAAAGCATCTTAATCGGCTTGGTCGATTTATTTTCCAGCACCAGTTTTACCGCCAAAGATTACAACGGCACGCCACTGCACCTTGCCGCCAAAGATATTCTCGGGCACGTTTACGAATATTTTCTCGGGCAATTTGCTCTTGCTGAAGGTAAGCGTGCAGGGCAATATTTCACCCCGAAATCCATTGTTTCCCTGATTGTCGAAATGATTGAGCCCTACCAAGGCAGAATTTACGACCCAGCAATGGGATCGGGCGGCTTTTTTGTGCAAACCGAACGCTTTATCCAAGCCCATCAGGGCAATATCAACAATGTTTCCATCTATGGGCAGGAATCCAATCCAACAACATGGAAACTGGCAGCAATGAATATGGCGATTCGTGGTTTGGAGTTCGACTTTGGCAAAGGCAGTGCTGATACATTACGTAATCCACAACATCCTGATTTGCGTGCTGATTTCGTGATGGCAAATCCGCCGTTTAATATGAGAGAGTGGTGGAATGCCAAGCTCGAAAGTGACCCTCGCTGGCAATATGGTAAACCACCTGAAGGCAACGCTAACTTTGCTTGGATGCAACATATGATTTACCATTTATCGCCCAAAGGCAAAATGGCATTGCTGCTTGCCAATGGCTCAATGTCTAGCCAAACAAATAACGAAGGCGAGATTCGCAAAAACATCATCAATGCTGATTTAGTTGAAGCAATGATTGCTTTGCCTAGTAATCTATTCACTAATGCGACTGTTCCCGCTTGCATTTGGATTTTAAACAAAAGCAAGAAACGTAAAGGCGAAGTGCTGTTTATCGATGCCCGCCAAATCGGCTATATGAAAGACCGCGTTTTAAGGGATTTCAAACCTGAGGACATCGCCCACATCGCCGGCACCTACCACCGATGGCAAGCTGCAGACGGCTATGAAAACCAAGCCGCCTATTGTTATTCCGCCACACTTGCCGAAATTGAAGCACAACAATTTGTACTCACCCCCGGACGCTATGTCGGCACCGCCGAACAGGAAGACGACGGCATACCTTTTAGCGACAAAATGCAAAAACTCACCGCTTGTTTAGCCGAACAATTTAAACAAAGTGCCGAGTTGGAAGCCAAAATCAAAGCGAATTTAAAGGAGTTGGGGTATGAGTAAGTTATCAGAAATTGTGGTATTTAACCCAACAAGATCTTTAAAAAAGGGAACTGTAACATCTTTTATAGAAATGGCTTCATTGCCTACTAATGCACGATATATAGAGAAAATTGAACTAAAAGAATTTAGTGGCTCTGGAACAAAGTTTAAAAATGGCGACGTTTTATTTGCTCGTATAACTCCCTGCCTAGAAAATGGTAAAACAGCTCAAGTTTTTGAATTAAAAGATGATGAAGTTGCTTTTGGTTCAACAGAGTTTATTGTTATGTCTGCCAAGGAACCAGAATTTGATCAAGATTACTTATATTATTTTGCTCAATTACCTGAATTTAGAGAATATGCCAAATCACGAATGGAAGGAACATCGGGAAGGCAGAGAGTTTCTTGGCAATCCTTATCAGAATTTGAGTTTAACTTTCCTGATAAAGAGAACAGAAAAAATGTAGGGGCATTTTTAAGTGCTTTCGACCAAAAAATCCAACTCAACACCCAAATCAACCAAACCCTAGAACAGATCGCCCAAGCCATCTTTAAAAGCTGGTTTATCGACTTCGACCCTGTGCGAGCCAAAGCCGCCGCCAAAGCACAAGGGGCAACGGACGATCAAGCCGACCAAGCGGCAATGGGCATCATCAGCGGAAAATCCCCCGCCGAACTTGCCACCTACCGCCAAACCCACCCCGAAGACTACAACAAACTCGCCCAACTCGCCCACCAGTTCCCCAGCGAATTGGATGTGATTGATGGTGTAGAAGTGCCGAAGGGGTGGGATATTAGCGTTTTGTCTGATATTTCATCAATGAGAAACGGATATGCATTCAAAAGTAGCGAATGGACTGATGAAGGCTTACCTGTCATAAAAATTGGTTCCGTTAAACCAATGATTGTTGAAGTAGAAGGAAATGGATTTGTTAGTGAAGAAAATCAATTTTCCAGACCTAATTGTTGCCGACCGCGAAATTTGAGAAAAATAACCACTTGAAGTGAGAAACGATTTTTAGCGCATTTTCTCAGTTCAAGTGGTTATTTGTTACCTAAGATTTTTGAGATTTAAGTACCTTTAAAAATGTCCTTAAAAGGCGTTTAAACTAGAATTTATAAACCAAGTTATCCTCATATTTGCCCGCATAGCTTGTTGAGGTGTTAATAGCAATGCGTTGGGCATTATCAAAGGCTTGCCAGTTTTTGACCTTATCTGTGATTAGATAATCAATAAACCGTATAAACTCGCTTTTGGTTGAGCTGAAAAAGAGGTATGGAGGTCTGGTTAAATCTATCAACCGTAAAAAGTCAACCAAGTCAAAGTAGCGCGCTTGTTTGTAACTAGCTTGATGGGTGCATAAATATGGTGGGTCAAGCATAAATAGCGCTTTGGGGTCATCCTTAAACTTGGGCAGTAAAGAGTGAAAACTCTCATTAACTACCTCAATCCCATCTAAATAGTCATCTGCACTTGGATAATCACTTTGGCGACAGCAGTGCCAAAAATCCTCTTTGAACAACTCATCCAAACCCCTTACCTGTTGACCACTAAATAGTAGCCATGCGCAAAGAATATGACTGTCAATATAACCATCAAAACCTTTAATTACATTGATGATTTGTTGTTTTAACTCTGCCGACAAACGCTTTTGTTTTGGCACATCTGCCAGTAGTGGATAAATAAGCTGTCGCAAGCGATTGATATCATCAATATGTGCTACGCGCTCAGCGTAATTATCAAAATCATTGTAAATAACGCGTGCTTTAGGCTTGATACGTTTTGCTACGTGGCTTAATAGACCGCTACCGCCAAAGGCATCAATAATTGTCCACCCCTCGCCATCATTGGGGATATTATCATTTAACACTTGCTTGTAGTGATTTAAAAACATGCGCTTTTGCCCAATAAATGGTAGCGGAGCTTGTTTAAAATGGACTACGCTTTGTTTGTTTGTTTGTTTGTTTGTTTGTTTGTTTGTTTGTTATTTTTAGTGTAATCCATCTACCCCCTCCACAATATCTAAATCACTTTGTGCATCTGCCCAATAAGAGCCATCGGCATTATGCCAATGGGTAGGTGGTAGCTCATCTCCGTTAAACTCAACTACCAATAACTTGCCAAAATCGCTCTCATGGACGATTTGAGCTGCATTGCCATTGCGTAATTTAACTTGACTAGGTTGTTTTTGCTCATACATTTTTTGTTTGAGCAAGTAGCCCTCTAGCACCCAAATTTTGTCAAAGGCATCCTCAAATGCCACCTTATCGCCCACCTCTTGATTGTAGTTTGACTCATCCACGCAAGCGCTTGTCCCCACAACATTAAAGCCGTTTTTAAGGGTGAGCGTGCAGATAGTGAGTACACCTTGATGCACGTACTCAGTGTTAACAATTAGGCTTTTTAAATACGCTGGAGTTACTTTGGTCATTTGTTAAGTCCTCTTACAATCTCTGCTAAATCATTTGGGCTAAATCGCCACCCGTCGGTGCTGTTAAAAAGGGTGTTAAAACACCACTCACTGCAAAAATATCGGCTGCGTTTGTGCTTAACACCAAATACAATGCCAAACGCGCCACACCAGTCGTATTTTGCGCCTTTAGTCTGATTAAAATAGCGGATGATTTGCTGCTCGGATATCATATTTATCGGAATCAGATCCCATTTGTCACGGTCTAGCAACATATTTTTATACCTCACACCGCCATCACGGATAGAGGATGAATAACAATCATAAGTAACGTAAGGGTATGGATCTCCACCAACAAACTCTTTCTTCTCAACCACAAGCTCACAATGGGAGTAGATACCCTTGGTCAATTTACGAGTAAGCCAGTCGCTAAAGCGTGCCAAAAGTGCGGTGGGATTTTTACCCGTTTTTTTGCCCTTGTAGAGAGCCAAATAGATTTGTGCCTCCATAGTTAATCTCCTTGATAAACCGCCGACCAGCCAGTGCTAAAATCATAATCAAGGGGGGTGTCCGCTTGCTCCATCAGCGCCTTGTGGCGTTCAGCGTTGGTAAAGTCTGCTTGCTCATTGAGTAGCATTTGCATAGATAATTCATCCAATAACGCTTTAGTGAGTGTCACAAAACTGTTATCCATGGTTTTCCATTGGATTGGCGGTAGCTGGTCTAGGGTACGCATAAAAATGTATTGTTGACGGCTTTCATCATTAGTATGGAACCACTTATCCACCGATTTAACATAGCAACCACCGCGCAAATTATCATGGCGTTTTTGTTTGATTTGCTCCCAGACTTGTGTTTGTTGTTCGGCTTTTAATTGGACTTGATGTTCATCTGAAATCACCCAAATGCCATTTTGTAATTTATGATAGGAGCTAGGTCGAGGGGATTGCTCTACAATTATCCCGTTGATTAACACTGGATTATCAAAAATATCCTCTGATTGCACCACAGTCTCGTTTCGGCTCATCAAATCCGCAGAATCTGGCTCAAGATTGCAACTTGCCACAAAATCACCTTGTTGATTAAAAATGTAGTACATTATTTTTTCACTCCTATCACAATATAATTGACGCTGGCATTATCGTATTTTCTGCCAGTACCCGGTTCTGTGTGTGTACCATTTATACTGTAAGTTTTAGCTGTAACCACTCTCCCTGTAAGGTAATAATCTAATACCATATAATTTGGGTTTCTACCGTCCAATTTACTTAACTCCGTACTGCGTCGGATTGATATGTGAAAGTAGCATTCATTTTCACTGAATCCCGCTGGTAGTGGTAAAGTTGAATTATTACCTACCGCCCCCGTTAATATTGCAATATCGCCTTTGAGAGCTAGCGTGCCACTTTTTTCTGGGACTGATACTTCGTAGTAATTTCTGCTGTTATTGATATCTCTCCGATAAAGTACAAATTTATTGCTATTACTCTCTATTATCATTTTATCTTGGCGACTTGGACGGATAATAGTTAAGCCCCCATATTGGCTAGTTGTAACATCTAGGTAAGTATTGCCATTATGGTGTACCCTGTACTGATCCACATATAAATCTTTATTAGCCTCTATTCTGTCCGACTTGATATAAATACCCCAACCATAAGCGTAACTATGTAATGCAATATCGTCATCTGATTCACGCTGATTACCCACATACCAGTTATTAACACCATTTTTTTTGCCTCTGACAAAATTATAACTACTGTCAAACTCCAGGTTGCCGGTCATTGTATCGCCACTTTTGCTTACTCTTCCGTTGGCGTTATCGTTTGCATCATTAGCTTTATTCAATGCCTCAACACCTTTATCGTGGGCAGTTTTCGCCGCTTTGCTTGTCGCCACATTGTCAGAGGAATCACTTGCCACTGAGTCGGATTTTTTATCATTTTTGATATAGTTACCCAATGCTTGCTGCACTGTTGCAATCATTTGCGCCAGTTTTTTACCCGCTTTGGCGGTGAGTCCTAAGCTTTCACTATCCAGTCCTGTGTCATTGGTGAGTTGCACAATCCCTTTTTGTGTGGTGCTGGCTTGGTCGATGGCGTGGCTATGACCTTGTGTATCAGAGGTATTGCTACTGCTTGCGCTAATGTCCTTAGGCTGTAAATGTGCTTTTAAATACTCAGTACGGTCCGCCAGTTCACGTAGTGGGCGGTTGGTAATGCCTTTTTCACCACCATGTACTGGGTCATTTTCTTCGATGAGGTAAACTTGATTTACCCATTTTTTTACTTGTGCAAAAAATCCCATTTAAACGTCCTTTAATCTACTTTAAAATTAGTTAGAGCCATGGTTATAAGTGCGGTCATAGCGCGCTTTGTTGTTGTATCGGATTGCTGCAGCTTTATAGTCCAGCACTGCCAAAATACATCTTGCGGGGGCAAAATTACGCAACACTTTGCGGATATTGGCAACCTGTTCATTAGTGACAGGTTGAGTGAGTCGGATAGCATAATGCGCCCAGCGTTCTTCAGTTGGTATGCGAGTCACATTGGTGTTTTCATAAACACGATCTTTTAACCCTTCGTCAATTTCGATTTCACCAAAACCAAGTTTGCGCAATACTTCTCGGATAGCACTTGGCGTGCCTTTACGTCGATGCAGTTCAATGGCATTTTTGATTAATGCTTGCTTCGAGCCTTCGCTTTCCGCTACAAACTCACCGTCATAGCCTGTTACACTCCATTTTTCCGCTAATAAGGGGGTAAATTCATCTCCTAGCAACTCAACTAACGTTGTCATAATTTGCTGAGTACTTAATTGCCCTAAACGTAAGCTTAAATCTGCAAGTGCGGTATATTTAGGGTCATTAACGATAATATCTGCATATTGCAACTTAGCCATTAGTGCGTCCTTCTGCGACTTCAATACTTAGGCTTGTACAGTTTGCCCATTCATTGTCTGCGACGACTGTTTTGCTCGGTTGGATAAGGTTGACATCATAAACTCCTTCAACACGCAATGCCGAAATAATGGCACTTGGCACAATGTCCATTCCTAGCTTTTTGGTTTTGTCCGATAAATATTGCTGCAGTGCGTCTCTTGCTTTGGTTTTAACAACGTCTTCGCGATAGCCATCTAACAAGGTTAATTCTGCGCGAATTTGATAATCTCGCTGAGTTGGTGCGATAACTTCTACGGTGTCACAAAGTGGGCGCAAGCGTTCTGCGCTGAGGTGTTTTTTTATATCTTGCAACAGGCGACTATCAGGGAGTCCCGTTTTTGTCAGTACAGTGATACGCACAAGCCCACCTTTAGGTGTAGCAATATTGACATCCGCAATGGCTTGTGAAACTGCTCGCGTATGGTAATCATAAGCAGCGATTGAGCCGCACGAGCTAAATGCCTCTGGTGCTGCGAGTATGCGCTTGCGATAGTCATCATCAGCTTCTCGGACTAATCCGCCACTAGAAATATCGACATTACGCACTTCAACTACAGTGGAATTTAGTGCAGTTTTGAGATTTTTAATGCGTCCCACTTCCCAACCATTGCCTTTCAATCCCACTTGATTACATTCAGCCTCAATTTCTACGTATGAAATGAGTGGAGTGATCACATCATCATTTAATGTGGCAAAATAAAGATCATCACTAACGGCGACTTGAGTGCCTTTAGGAATAAGAATGGATTGATGAACGCCTTGCACTGAAAAACGTAAAATACAACGTGCTGGTTTGTCTGTTAAACGGTAACACCCCATGGTTTCACCACATAAATCGAGAGCAATGCCTGTGGCGGTTTGTGGAAAGGTTTGACGAAATGCCTCGTTAATGCCTTTACGAGTTAATAATTCGCGGAAGGCATAGACATTAATAATCAAGCGTTCAATATGAGCAGGTTGCAACATTTTGCCTGTGTCTTTCTCATATTTCGCAATGCTATCGGCGAGAATTTGTTTTACATCTTCAGGCACCACTTTAATGTCGTAGCGGTTATTAATATCCATTGTGGCTTACCTCTGTCGCATGAATTTCGGGATAGACTGCATCGGTCAACATCCATAGCACAGTAAAAGTAAAGTGAGGAGCTGAGCCTGCAATTAACACCTGTTCAATGTTGATGCGTTTTTCCCAGCGTTGTAGCGCTTGGGTGATTTCGCGCACAAAATTTGGGATAGCAACATCTTCAGGCGCATCAATATAACGAAAATGATCAGAGCCAAATTCAGGACGCAGCACATCCGAGCCTTTATGCGTGGCAAGAATGTTAGCTATGCACTGATGGATATCATCAACACCTTGCACCACCGCTGATTTATCATCATGTGGTGAAAGTTGCCAATGGGTTGAATAGATACTGTCTTGTGTGTTCATAGCCTGAGGATACAGGCTATAACAAGGAATTGATTTTAAACTGGTTTAAAGAATTATTTGTCAGGTGTTGGTCCACCGTTATGGCGGTGGCTATCCAATACAACACCGTTAGAGGTAACAGATGGCGCATCAACAGAGGTGTCTGAAGTGATAGCCCCTGTAGCATGCAAATTACCATTGACTCGTGTATCCGCATGCACAATGGCTTGACCTGCGGTTACTATCACGTTGCCAGTGGTATTGACAATGACATCGCCTGTTTTGCGATTATGGGAAATCTCAGTGCCGTTACTAAACTTTTTCATCCACATGGCATTATCTTGTGTCGGAGTAGGATCTTGCTCGTTGTAAATCGTACCAAGTACACAACCGCCTTCACCACGAGCATCAAGTAGTATTGCCACAAGCTCGCCTTTATCAGGTAAGCAGTAAAACTGATTGCCACCTGCATTAGGTGTAAGAAACGGCAACCATGTAGTCTCCAAGTCTTCAAGTGCAGGGATTTTACACCGCACTTTGTGTTTGGCAGCATCTACTGCACTGACAATGCCTTCTTGATAGGTTGCACCGAAATTATGGGTTGGTTGTTTCATTTTTGGCTTCCGTTAGGTTTAAATCATCGGGGATAAATTCGAGCAGACGCACTTCAATGTCTGTGGTGTACCCCTGTGATTTTGCAAAGCGATGGCGCGAGGACTTGATGAGATATTTACCCGAAAACACACCAAGGTTGCGTAATTCTATCGTTGCGCCAGCCACGAGTTTTGGATTACCTACAAGACTGATATTACCTGCAGATTGGTCGTCATTTTGTTCCGCTAATGCCGCCTCACCACGTGCATCAATTTGTTCTTGTGTTTCACCGCGTGTCACCACTTTCAACACATCGCCACTTGCGGTTTGTGCTTGTTTCAATTGAGGGCGAAGCGCGGTGGATTTTTTACGTTTTTTGACTAGTTTTTTACCATTGGCATCATAACCACTAATATCCACTGCCTTGGCGGTATCTTTAATGCGGTCACGTAGGCGTAAACTCAGCACATCATGTTCATCCAATATCAACACAGGTTCACTGACACCTAACTCAGATTTGTCAGTAAATACCAACTGATTGTCCACAATCTTAAAACTATGATGATATTCACGTGCTAAACGAGCTAAAAATTCCACATCCCGCTCTTGATATTGCGTAATACGTTTAATCGGGATGTGTTTGATTTTGCCGACCACTTTCAATTTCAGCTGTTCTGCCACTTTGTTTACCACTTGTGCAAGAGTGGTGTTTTCAAAGGCTTTTGGCTTTAAGGTGCGATTGGACTTGCTAATCCCTGTACTAAGCGCGCGCAACTGAATAGTTGAGGGTTTGTAGCGATATTCCACTTCATCTATTTCAAATGCACCAATATCTACGAGTTGCGTGCCTTTGTAGCCAATTGCGGCTTTGAGCTTATCACCTTGTGTTGGGAACCACTGGCGAATCCATTTTCCGCTTTTGTCGTAAAACTCAACAGATAGCTCGTCCGATTGCCCTTCAAGATAATCAGTGTAATTAAGCTCAATTAAATCAGGCTCAATATCGGCAGTGATATTGGTTTGCTCATAAAAAAGTGAAAAATCAGGTTGTGGCACATTACTCATCTCGACCTCTTAGCCAAGGTGGCATATCTGCATTATTAGTTGCTTTAACTTGCAAAACGGGGATAAACAACACCGCACCAGTGGGTAGCATTTCACATAGGCTGATGTGAGGATTGGCATCAATAATACGACTGTATTCACAGGCGTTACCGTAATAATGATAGGCAAGACTGTCCCAACGCTCTCCTTGTTTGACGATGTGCTTAAGATAGGTTTGTGCCATTATCTGTCTCCGTTTCTTCTATTGTTTCATCGCTGCGCAATACAATCCAAGCTGTCATTTTCGCCACGCGTGGCGCGAGCATATCCATACTATTATTCACATTATTTAATGCGGTATCAGCAGGAGTAAACCAATCATCCCATGCGTTTTCTGTATTTGCACCACTGAAATGCTGGCGCATAGTGTTGAGTTCGTCATAAATCGAGGCAACCTCTTGCCCGAATTCAGCGACCATAGGGAGTACCTTTTGTGCCTCAGAAAATATATTGGACAGTAATTTCACCTCACTAAAACAGCCTAAAGCCTGATCTAAACCCGTTAGGGCGTGTGGTAAGTGATTAATTGCCGCCAAAGGATTATCAGCAAATTGACGTACCAAGGCGACAGTATTACGCACCTCATCCACAATACGTTTACCTTGATTGTAATATTCCAGCCCTTTTTGCACCGCATTTTTGACCTGTGACAAACCATTAGTTATACCTGCAGGCAATAACGACCCCAACAATGAGCCACTAGACAAATTCAACGCCGCACCGAGAGGATTATTTTCAAGTTCTCCAGCATATTCTTTTAGGCTGATATCCATTTCACGACAGAGCACATTGCCTTCAGCATCAGTAAATAGTGTGGTTGAACTAATAGCGGTAATCACAAAATTACCTCGATATTTACCTCGTCCCCAAATGAGCGCGAGTGCTTCTTGCTTAGATTGTGCTTCCAATAAGGCTTGATAGCGGCTTTCTACGCCACCTAAGCGATAATGCAAACGCAAGGTAAAATGTGACTCAATGAGCTTTTCCCCCATGGCTTGCAGTTGTGGCTTGCCTTTTAACACCTGATGTTCAGCAAATTCAGCTGCATGGGTTTCATTAAAATCAGTGAGATTGGCAGGCTCAAAGGAAATATTGCCGAGCATAAAATACATTAATAAGCCCTCCGTTGACGTTGATCTAATACGCGATTTAATAGCTGTTCAAACTCTATTAAACTCATATTTAAGCCCTGTTGAATATCGTTTAATAATCCTGATTTTTCCTGACTACCATTAACTTGAATGGTTGGGTTAAAGTTGATGTTAATCGCTTCGCGTCCTTGTGTATCTCTCTCAATTTGGTGTTGTTGATAGGTTTGTTGTAAGGATTGATAAGGTTGTGTTTCAGCTTGTGAAGAAAGCGCGGTCATTTTTAGCGCAGTTTCTGCCGACATGCCTTGTTGCATCTGTTCGCTAATTTTGGCGATAGATTGGGTAGCGATAGGGGCGCTTTTATCCAAACCTATTGCCAATCCTTCAACAGTATTGACACCAAACCCCATAAATACGCGGCTAGGACTGTGAATACCCAGTTTTTCCTTAAACCAAGAAGTGATATTACCGCCAAGGTCCAACACACTTTGTTTCACACTTTCCCATGTGTTTTTTATACCATTGACTAAACCGTCGATGATATTTTTACCAAAGTTGGTAAACATGGCAGGCATATCAACTCCGAACCATGAGAGGACAGCTGAAAAAGCTTGCTGAAAGAGCGCCAATGGATTGAAAGCAAGGATTAGATTGCCGAGTTGGTTAAAATTGCCTGAGAATAGAGATGTAACACTTCCCCAAAGGTTACTGAAATAGATGGTTACACTATCCCAAACGGAAGAAACCCATTCTCCAACTCCAGACCACGCACCCTTAATCCATTGCCAGGCGCCTTCAAAGTAGCCTGTAATGGTTTGCCAAAGGGCTTGGAATTTCGGTTGAAGGGTTGCCCAGTTGCTCCACACATAATAAGCAGCTGCAGCGATAATACCGATCACTATTAAGATAGGGTTTGCCATTAAAGCACGTCCGAGGAAAAGCATAGCTTTACCAGCAAGGGTAATGCCTTTCACTAAAGCACCGCCGAGAACTTTAGCTAGCCCCCAAGCTGCTTTGCTAACAAAAACAATCCCTTTGAACAATAAGCCTGCAAGTATTTTGCCAAGATTGAACGCAAACATACTTGCCTTGGCGATATAGACAATGGTACGCCCCAATCCAACCGCAAGTCGTACAACACCTGAAAATAATTTAACCACGCCCCATTTAAATGAAAGAAGGATTGCTAATCCTAATGATAAAGCACTTTTCATGGCTAAAAATCCCCCTGCAGCCCCAATAACTGCACCGCCAACTTGCAATGCCATGGTAACCAGCTCAGAATTAGCATCAATCCATTCGACAATGTTGTAAATTATCGGCTTGAGCCAATTGACAAAGGTATTGATAACAGGAAGTAATTTTTCGCCAATCGTGTTCCCAATTTCAGTAAAACTATTTTTCAATAGTTGCAAATTGTTTTCAGTCGTTGCACTTCGGTTTTGAAATTCTCGCTCCATTGAGCCGATATATTTCAAATTTCCGTTTTCATCGCGCTCTTCAAGCAAGCCGAGCTGACGGTTGTATTCCGCGGTGTTTTGTGCCAACAACATCATGTCATCGGCATATTGGCGACCGAACATTTTGGCGAGGATTGGGTATTGCTTGTCTTTTGGCAATTTCTTCACGCGCTCAATAAAATCTGAAATCGCGCCTTGCGCGTCTTTATTCATTGCTTTAGCAAAAGATTTAGGTGTTAATCCTAACATCGCTAATTCTTTGGCGTGCTTTCCAGCCTTTAAGTCTGCAAAAGAGGCACTCATCCCTTTAATGGCTTGCGCTGCCAGCTCAGGGGCTTTACCCATTGAAAGAAAAGTTGAACCCAATGCGGCAGCTTGATTTTCGGTTAACCCCAACATTCTTGTATCCGAACCTGCGCGAGCGATCACATTCACAATATCTGCTGCTTTAGCATTTGCGTTGTCTGATAAATGATTGATCACATCGCCAAAACGTGCCATTTCCTTGATAGGTTTACCGAGTACGTTTGCCATTGTTGCCATTGCCGTCCCTGCATCGCCTGCTGCCATATCAAAAGCAACACCCATTTTGGCTGCGTCCTGCGCATAACCAAGCAAATATTCTCGAGCGATACCAGCTTGTCCTCCTGCAGCCACAATCGCTGCTATTT
>NZ_JBQSUQ010000014.1:0-91326 GCF_052384575.1 Reella acinonychis
ACTTTTTTGTTAAGCGATGCTTTTTTAATCTTAACGATGAAAACCACAACAAACTGCGGTTAAATTTTTAACTGTTTTATCAACCGCGGTAATTCAACAATTGAATCAATCGTATAGTCTGCTTTTGCCATTCCTTCGCTTGTAACGGGCTTACCCGTTTTTACCAATACTTTATATTTTACATTCGCCCCGATACCTGCTTGCATATCTTCTATTTTATCGCCGACCATAAAAGATTTAGTCGGATCAATTTTTAGCTCTTTGATGGCTTGTAGCAACATGCCGGATTTGGGTTTACGACAATCACAATCCTGTTGATATTCACCCAATCCTTGTGGATGATGAGGACAATAATAGATGCCATCGAAATCAACACCTCGATCCGCCAACGACCAATCCATCCATTCTGTTAATTGCAAAAATTGCTCTTCTGAAAAATAACCTCGTGCAATTCCTGATTGATTTGTGACTAACACCAATAAATAGCCCATGGCTTTTAATTGTTGTAATGCTTCAATACTCCCTTCTATAAATTGAAAATTATCTATTTGATGCACATACCCATGATCAATATTAATAGTGCCATCTCGATCTAAAAAAATCGCTTTTTTCATTTATTCTCTCCCAATCACAACGCAAATTATGGTGTTATTCATTTGCAATTTTACCTATTTATTATGAAAAACAAAGCGAATAGTTGTTGACATAGCCATATAGACGTCTAAAATACGAAAGAAATCATTTTTATTTACTCAACTATTTACTTAACAAAGGGCTTATATGATTAAGCTAAAAAATATAACTAAAATATTTGATATTTCTGGAAAAAAATTAACCGCACTTGACAATGTGTCATTAGAGGTGCCGGCTGGCCATATTTGTGGCGTCATAGGCGCTTCTGGTGCAGGTAAAAGTACATTAATTCGTTGTGTCAATTTATTAGAAAGGCCAACGTCTGGTCATGTCATTGTAGATGGAAAAGAATTAACCGAGATGAGTGACAAGCAACTGATTGCTGAACGCCGTAATATCGGGATGATTTTCCAACACTTTAATTTACTGAGCTCGCGCACTGTTTTTGACAATATTGCGTTACCACTTGAATTAGAAAAAACCGCAAAAGAGAAAATTCATCAAAAAGTCACCGCACTTTTAGAGCTGGTCGGCTTATCAGATAAAAAAGATGTATATCCTGCAAATCTTTCTGGTGGTCAAAAACAACGTGTTGCCATTGCGCGTGCTTTAGCAAGCGATCCGCATGTTTTACTTTGCGATGAAGCAACCAGTGCCTTAGATCCGGCTACAACACAATCAATATTAAAACTATTAAAAGAAATCAATCAACGTTTGGGCATTACTATTTTATTGATTACTCATGAAATGGAAGTTGTAAAACGTATTTGTGATCAAGTTGCGGTGATTGATAAAGGCCAATTAGTTGAACAAGGGTCTGTCAGCGACATTTTCTCAAACCCAAAAACCGAATTGGCAAAAAAATTCATCAGCTCAACATTACATATCAATTTGCCTGAAGAATATTTAGAACAACTTTCTGACACGCCAAAACATAATCGTTCTTGGCCGATTGTGAAATTTGAATTTACTGGTCGCACAGTTGATGCGCCAGTTCTCTCTCAAGCATCAAAAATGTTTGGCATTGATTTAAGTATTTTAACATCGCAAATTGACTATGCAGGCGGGGTGAAATTTGGTTTTGTCATTGCCGAAATGGAAGGTGATGAAGATGCCATAACGCAAGCGAAAATTTATTTGATGGAACATAATGTCCGCGTGGAGGTTTTAGGTTATGTGGGATAATTTTATTACTAGCTTCAACGCTCAAATTACACCGCAAGTTTGGCAACTTATCGGTTTAAGTACATACGAAACCATTTATATGAGTTTTGCCGCTACTCTATTTGCTGTTGTATTCGGCTTACCTTTAGGTGTGTGGACATTTTTAACTCAACAAGGTCAAACCTTAGCAAACCGCCGAATCAATCGCATTTTAGAAGCATTTATTAATGTAGGACGTTCTATTCCTTTCATTATTTTATTATTCGATTTAATGCCTGTAACACGTTTCCTTGTTGGAACCACATTGGGTACAACCGCCTCTATTATTCCATTAGGCGTTGCAGCCATGCCATTTTTTGCTCGCTTAACAGCCAATGCATTGGGTGATATTCCTAGTGGCTTAACGGAAACCGCAAAAGCAATGGGAACAAGCGTATGGCAATTAATTACAAAATTCTATTTACCTGAAGCCTTACCAATGCTGATTAAAGCAACCACTTTAACCTTGGTAACACTCATTGGCTACTCCGCTATGGCTGGTGCTGTTGGTGGCGGTGGTTTAGGTAACACTGCGATTTCTTATGGTTTACACCGCAATATGCCTTATGTGCTTTGGGTGGCAACTATTATCATCGTATTGATCGTAATGATTTGCGAAAGGTACGGAAACAAACTCGCTGATCATTTCGATCATCGTTAATATCATTATCAATAAAAAAGGAAGCTCCATGAATTTCAAAAAATTATTTACTATTACCGCACTTGCATCTGTATTTGCATTAACAGCTTGTAAGGAAGAGAAAAAAGCTGAAGCTGCACCAGCAGCGTCTGCACCACAAACAATCAAAGTGGGTGTAATGTCAGGTCCTGAACACCAAGTTGCTGAAATTGCTGCAAAAATTGCAAAAGAAAAATACAACTTAAATGTTGAATTCGTTGAATTTAACGATTATGCATTACCAAACCCAGCAGTAAGTAAAGGCGACTTAGACATCAATGCAATGCAACATAAACCTTATTTAGATACCAATACACAAGCGAATAATATTACTAATCTTGTGATTGTAGGTAATACATTCGTATACCCATTAGCTGGTTATTCTAAAACTATTAAGAAAGTAGAAGAATTAAAAGAAGGTGCCAAAATTGCTGTACCAAACGATCCATCTAACCAAGGTCGTGCGTTAATTCTGTTAGAAAAACAAGGTCTAATCAAATTAAAAGACAATACAAATTTATTAGCGACGCCATTAGATATTGTTGAGAATGTGAAAAACTTCCAAATTTCACCAGTTGATACCGCAGTTGCAGCTCGTGCATTAGATGATGTTGATTTAGCAGTAGTAAACAACACTTATGCAGGTCAAGTTGGTTTAAATACAACTGAGCATGGTGTATTTGTTGAAAGCAAAGACAGTCCTTATGTAAATATCATTGTTGCTCGTCAAGATAACAAAGACAGTGCAGCAGTACAAAACTTCGTGAAAGCATATCAAACTGAAGAAGTTTACCAAGAAGCCGTCAAATTCTTTAAAGACGGTGTAGTAAAAGGTTGGTAATTCAACTTAATGAAACAAAAAGTGCGGTGAAAAACACCGCACTTTTTTATTAGTTATTTACCGATACAGAATGAACTAAAGATATTGCCAAGTAGATCATCAGAAGTGAATTGGCCTGTGATTTCACTCAAATGGGTTTGGACTAAACGCAGTTCTTCCGCTAACAGTTCGCCTGCATAGAATTCTGTTAATTGCACATAACCTAGTTGTAAATGTTCTGCTGCTTTTTCTAATGCTTCTAAATGGCGACGACGAGCTAAAAAGCCGCCTTCCGTACTTGTTTGGTATCCCATGGACTGTTTTAAATGTTCACGCAATAATGAAATACCCTTATGGGTCTGCGCAGACAAACGAATCGTAGTATAACCATTTTCTTCTAAGATAGATTCACCTTCTTGGCTTAAATCAGTTTTATTACGAATTAGCGTAACAGGTAAATTCTCTGGTAATTTCTGTAAAAATTCTGACCGCACTTTTTGCATATCTTGGCTGTCAGGATCTGTGCTATCTAACATTAATAAAATACGATCTGCTTGTTCAATTTCGTTCCAAGCCCTCGTAATCCCGATACGTTCTACTTCGTCCGTTGCTTCCCTCAAACCTGCCGTATCAATAATATGCAATGGCATGCCATCAATGTGGATATGCTCACTCAAGACATCTCGGGTTGTTCCTGCAATATCCGTTACAATCGCCGCTTCTCGTCCGGCAAGGGCATTGAGTAAGCTAGATTTACCTGCATTAGGGCGACCTGCAATCACCACTTTCATTCCTTCGCGTAAAATCGATCCCTGTTTTGCTTCTGCCTTCACTTGCTCTAATTGACGGATAATATCAACCAAATGGTTTTCAATTTTGCCATCAGCCAAAAAATCAATTTCTTCATCTGGGAAATCAATTGCTGCTTCCACATAGGTTCGCAAATAGATGACGGAATCAACTAACTGATTCACTTTGTTAGAGAATTCGCCTTGCAGCGATTTCAATGCGGAACGTGCCGCTTGTTCTGAAGTTGCATCAATTAAATCCGCAATAGCTTCCGCCTGTGCTAAATCCAATTTATCATTCAAAAATGCCTGCTCTGAAAATTCGCCCGGCTTTGCTAAACGAATGCCTTTTACTTTCAAAATGCGTTTCAATAACAGATCCAATACAATTTGTCCGCCATGTCCTTGAAACTCTAAGACATCTTCACCCGTAAAAGAGTTGGGACCTTTGAAAAATAAGGCAATGCCTTGATCCAATACCGAGCCATCTACATCTTTGAAAGGCAAGTAATTTGCCATACGTGGAGATAAGGTCTTGCCTAGCACTTCTTGCGCGACGTCCTGTGCTAAAGGTCCAGATACACGTAAAATTCCCACGCCACCTCGACCAATCGGCGTTGCTTGAGCGACTATTGTTTCTTTTGTCATAAAATATTCCTAAAATGCACCGCGCTTTTTGATCAAAGTGCGGTCAATTTTTACTAAATTTCTTCAATAATGGATTGTCCAGCTTTTTGCTCGCCATCCAACCACTGCCAATTTTCATGTAAACGTAATTTCCCATTCGGCAGCACTTCAATTTGGCTTACACATTTACCAAGGCGATTTTCTAATGATTGATTAACATGTTGATAAGTAAATGCAATTTTATTTTCCGCAATAAATTTGCCAATTAGAAAACCTTTTATAATTTCACCACCTTCATATTCTGCCCAAATCAATCGATTATCTTGATGATAATAGAAGAATGTGTTTCCATTCACTTCGCCACTTTCTGAATTGCTGATTGAGGAAAAAGTGCGGTCATTTAAATCCATATTTTGCTCCCAAAATAAAAGGTATCAATATGATACCTTTTATTCATTGATTTTAATATAGTTTTACCTATTTGGTTGTTTGATCTCGTTTAGCAACGGTATTAATGAAAATTAACGGATCATCACCAATATTTTTTAAACCATGAGATTGCCCTGGGCGTGCAATAGTAATATCGCCAGCTTCAACAATGGACTCTTTGCCATTACTATCGACGAACAAGCCTTTTCCGGAAACAATGATATATACGTCTTCATTATCATTGTGTTTATGTTTACCAATCGAAGCGCCTTTAGGTAAAGTTAACCAACCTACTTCTTGGAACGCATCTTGGCTACCAGTATCATGACGAGTATAAGCAAATTTACCTAATAAAGGACCTTCTCCGCCACCCGCATTTTCTCGATCCCATGTGGCAAGTTCAGCTTTCTTGTAAAGCTGGATGCTACGATCGTATTCTTTCTTCTCAGCTGCTTCTGCAGAAGCCATTTGGCTAAAAGCAACGGTGGATAACATAATAACGGCTAAAGATGTTTTTAGTTTCATATTAGATCTCCTTAGTTGGATATAAAAATACACTCAACAGCAAAATCTTTACAAGATCAGATTGTAACCATGAAACAAGAAATTACAATATTTTATTTTCACATAAAATAAAAGGTATCATTTTACTGATACCTTTTCCTTTTATTTAATCAACTATTTACGAGAATGTAATCCTTTCTTCTCTAAACCGCGATAAATTAATTGTTGTTGAACAATCGTAATTAAGTTAGACACTAACCAATATAACACTAAGCCTGCTGGGAACCATAAGAAGAACACTGTAAACATAACAGGCATAAAGTTCATTACTTTTTGTTGCATTGGGTCGGTCATTGGCGTTGGCGACATTTTCTGTAATAAGAACATCGATCCACCCATTAATAATGGCAGGATATAGTATGGATCTTGTGCAGATAAGTCTTGAATCCAGCCAAAGAATGGAGCGTGACGTAATTCAACCGCCTCCATAAATGTCCAATACAATGCGATGAAAATAGGCATTTGAATTAAGATTGGTAAACAACCGCCTAATGGGTTTACTTTCTCTTCTTTATACAATTTCATCATTTCTTGGCTCATACGTTGACGATCATCACCAAAACGTTCACGCATTTCTTGAAGTTTTGGTTGCAACATACGCATTTTTGCCATTGAGGTATATTGTGCTTTGGTTAATGGATATAAAATCGCTTTAACCACTAAGGTTACACCAATAATCGCTAGACCCCAGTTGTGTACTAAACTTTGGATAAAGGTAAGTAATTTAAATAATGGTTTCGCAATAAACCAAGCCCAGCCATAGTCAACTGTTAAGTCTAGGTGGTTAGCTACAGTTGCCATTTTATTTTGTAATTTAGGACCTGTCCAAAGTGTGCTTTTGATAGTTTCTGTTGCACCAGCAGGTACCGTAATTACTGGACCACGATAACCGATGAATCCCATGCCATTGTTGGTGCTAGTATAAAGTTGGTTATCCATATCTGGATTAGGGATCCAAGCTGATGCAAAATAATGTTGTAAAATGGCTACCCAGCCAGCTTTTGTTGCAATAGATAAATTATCTTTTTGCATATCATCAAAGCTATATTTTTTATAGTTTGTTTCAGAAGATGAGTAAGCACCACCAGTATAGGTTGGCATTGCCATGCTACCAGAGCTTTCAACTAAAGTATGCTTTAATTGACCATAAGGCTGTACTTCAATCGCTGATGCGCTTTGGTTTTGTACTTCATAATTGACTTCTACATCATAAGCACCTGGTTTTAATACAAATACTTTGCGGAAAATCACGCCATCTTTTTCAAATGTTAATGGTACTCGTAATTCATTTTGACCTTCGGCTAAAGCAAAATGATCTCCATCCACTTGATAAGCTGCACGACCTGCTGCACTATCAATACCGTCTTTACCCACTAAACCACTTTGCGCGACATAAGTTTTATCTGCTTGATTTTGTAATAAAGAAAAACGCGCTTCGCTATCTAATTCTGCAGCGTAATTCAGTAAACTACTTTCAACCACATCACCGCCTAATGTATCTACTTTTAAGCTAAATACATCATTTTTAAGGGTAATAATACGACCTTGAGTTTGATTATCGACAGTCGCAGTAGAGCTAGAACTTGTTGGTGTATCTGTTTGTTGTGATACGGCAGTTTGTTGCACTACTGGTTTTGGATTTTTATCAATTTCCCACTGTTGATACACAAGAAAAGAAATAAAAAGTAACGCAAGCGCTAATAAGCTACGACTAGAATTCATTTGTTGTTCTCTTTGTAGTTATGGTTATTAGTTTTTGGCGGAACAGGATCGAATCCACCAGCATTCAAAGGATGACATTTTAATATACGTTTAAGCGTAAGCCAACTACCTTTTGCAGCTCCATGCACTTTTATTGCTTCTAAACCATAACAAGAGCAGGTTGGCACAAAGCGACAACGTGGTCCAATCAATGGACTAATAACAATTTGATAAAAACGAATTAATCGGATAAGGATTTTTTCGCTAAACGAATATGACGTTGCCATAATTTACTCAAATTCTGGGTAAAGGTTTGATTATCTAATTTATGGATCCCTGCTTTAGCAACAATAACAAAATCACAATGAGGTAATTCATGTTGTAGAGTACGGAAACTCTCACGACACAAACGTTTAATACGATTACGATCATGTGCTCTTTTTAAATGTTTTTTAGCAACAGTTAATCCCAAACGAGGATAATCTAGGCTATTTTGTCGAGCAAGAATTGTTACTTCAGGCGTGGAAGCGCGTTGCGGCTGTTGGAAGACGTATTTGAAATGTTCGGGAGTTAGCAAACGTAACTCCCTAGAAAAGTTTAGCTTAATCACACAAGGTGTTAAAAATTAAGCTGATAAACTTTTACGACCTTTAGCACGACGACGAGCTAAAACTTGGCGGCCGTTTTTAGTTGCCATACGTGCACGGAAACCGTGAGTACGACTGCGTTTTAATACAGAAGGTTGAAATGTACGTTTCATATTAAATCTACCTAAATCAAAATTGTTTATTGATCGCTTTATTCACAAATGCGAGTGGCAAAAGCGAACAAAACACAAATTACTTGAAAACAAGGTTATTCAAAATAAGGAAGCGGATTTTACTTATAAAATCAGCATTCGTCAAATCAGAATAGCTAAAATCAGACAATTATTTTACATTTTTTGTCATTCAGCTGAATTTATGCCATAAAAGCGTGCCAAATTATACGTTTTTTAGCAAAAATCTCAAGTGATTTTTTTGATCCATTTGGGGAGATCTTTCAACCATTTTATTGTAAAATAAATCGAAATTTTGACCGCACTTTTAGGTCGAGCTAGATTAATTTACTGATTTAAAAAGATAAAATGAGCTTCAATCCCTCAACATTATGGCAAGAATGCCTCTTACAACTACAAGATCAGATGTCTGCAAATGACTTCAATATGTGGTTACGTCCCTTGCAAGTAGATGCTAACAAAGAAAATTCAATCACTTTGTACGCGTCCAATGTGTTTATTAAAAGTTGGGTTGAAAATCACTATCTTGAAAAAATCAGTAAAATGATGTACCAACTTAGCCAAAACCCAAATCTTGTTATTAAAATTAAAGAAGGGGTCAAGCCCGCACCGACGAAACAACAAGAACCAGCTCAAGTTGTCGTTGAAACTACAACATCCTCAACACCAGTTAATACGGAAAATAACCCCGTATTTCGCACGAATTTAGATCCTCAATATGTTTTCGAAAATTTCGTGGGAGGTAAATCCAACCAGTTAGCGCGTTCTGCAGCACTCAAAGTGTCTAAACAACCAGGCGACAAATTAACCAATCCACTATTTTTATATGGTAGTACAGGCTTAGGCAAAACCCATTTATTACACGCCATTGGTAACAGTATTTTAGCGGACAATCCTCAAGCTAAAATTGTGTATATTCATTCAGAACGCTATGTGCAAGAAATGGTGAAAGCATTGCGAACAGAACGTATTGAACAATTTAAGAAATTCTATCGTTCTTTAGATGTATTGCTCATCGATGACATTCAATTTTTTGCAGGAAAAGATGGCACACAAGAGGAATTTTTCCATACGTTTAATTCCTTATTTGAAGGCGGTCGCCAAATTATTCTTACTTCAGATCGCTTACCAAAAGCTATTGAAGATTTCACTGAGCGCTTAACATCTCGTTTTGGCGTGGGATTGACGCTACAAATTGAACCGCCTGAATTAGAAACCCGTATTGCTATTTTACTGAAGAAAGCAGAGGAAAAAGGATTACACTTACCTGATGAAGTTGCTTTCTTTATTGCCAAAAAGTTACGCACCAATGTGCGAGAATTAGAAGGTGCTTTAAATCGCGTGCAAGCTTATGCAGAATTCACTGGAAAACCTATCACCATTGAGTTTGCGCAAGAAACCTTAAAAGATATTTTGGCTTTACAAGAAAAACTGATTACAATTGAAAATATCCAAAAAATCGTGGCAGAATATTACCGTATCAAAGTATCTGATTTAAAATCTAAAAATCGTTCACGTTCTATTGCTCGACCACGTCAATTAGCGATGGCGTTAGCGAAAGAATTAACAAACCGCAGTTTACCAGAAATTGGTAAAGCATTCGGCGATCGTGATCATACAACGGTATTACACGCTTGTCGCCAGATCCAATTATTACGGGAAACAGATACGAATATTCAAGAAGATTGGTTAAATTTAAACCGCACTTTATCCGCATAATTGTGGTCAATATCAATGAAAGGAAAATCAATATGCAACTGATTATTTCAAGAGAAGATTTATTAAAACCATTACAACAAGTATGTGGTGTACTTAGCAACCGCCCAAATATTCCTGTATTAAACAATGTATTGCTACAAGTAAATGGCAATGTGTTAACCATTACTGGAACGGATTTGGAAGTTGAGCTATCAACTCAAGCGTTGCTACAAAATAGCGGTGAAGGCAATTTCACAATTCCTGCCAAAAAATTCCTTGATATTTGCCGCAGCTTACCAGAACAATCAAGCATTACCGTAGATTTTGAACAAGATCGCGCAATTGTTCGTTCAGGCAGAACGAAATTTAACTTATCCACCTTCCCTGCAGAAGAATATCCAAATCTTGCGAACTGGCAATCAGAAGTGGATTTTGAAGTAACGCAAAATATCATTCGCCGTCTTATTGATGCAACACAGTTTTCTATGGCGAACAATGACGCTCGTTATTCATTGAACGGGATGAAATTAGAAACCGAAGGCAACTTATTACGGACTGTATCAACTGACGGTCACCGCCTTGCCGTTTGCACCATTGCTCTGGAACAGGCTTTACAAGATCATTCCGTTATCGTACCTCGCAAAGGTGTCTTAGAATTAGCCCGCCTCCTTGATGCAAACAGCGAACAGCCTGCTCGTTTAAAAATTGGAACAAATAATTTGCGTGTAGAGCTTGGCACTATCGTCTTTACTACCAAATTAATTGACGGACGTTTTCCTGATTATCGCCGCGTTGTACCTCGCAATGCAGATCGTATTTTAGAAAGCGATTGGGAGGCATTAAAACAATCTTTTGTTCGCGCTTCTATTCTTTCAACGGAAAAAGTACGTACAGTGCGTTTGCAACTTAGCCAAAATCAATTGAAAATTTTAGCAAGCAATCCAGAGCATGAAGAAGCAGAAGAAATTTTAGATGTATTCTATGAAAGCGAAGAAATGGAAGTTGGCTTTAACGCTAGCTACATTTTAGATGTACTCAACGCACTAAAATGTAATCGTGTGCGTATGCGTCTCACTGATGCGTCATCAAGTTGCTTAATTGAAGATTGTGAAGATAGCAGCGCTGAATATGTCATCATGCCAATGCGTTTATAAAACTACTGATTTTTTAACCGCACTTTATGGCTATTTCTCGCTTAATTGTCGAAAACTTTAGAAATTTAACAGCCGTTGATCTTGAATTAGATTGCGGCTTTAACTTTTTAATAGGCAATAATGGCAGCGGAAAGACTAGCCTACTTGAAGCTATTTATTACTTAGGTCATGGACGCTCCTTTAAGAGTAACGTTACGACTAGAATTATTCGTTACGAACAACCCCACTTCACATTACATGGACGTATTCAAGAGCAGCAACATCAATGGTCCGTAGGCTTACAAAAATTACGTAAAGAAGGTAACACCATTGTCAAAATCAACGGTGAAGATGGCAGTAAAATTTCCGATCTTGCCCATTTGCTTCCCATGCAGCTCATCACGCCTGAGGGACTAAACTTACTTAATGGCGGTCCCAGTTTCCGTCGAGCATTCTTAGATTGGGGGTTATTCCACCACCAAACCGCTTTTTATTCCGCTTGGTCAAATTTAAACCGTTTACTACGCCAACGTAATGCCGCTCTGCAACAGAACTATCGTTACGACATACTCAGCATTTGGGATAAAGAACTCGCTGTTTTAGCACATCAAGTTAGCCAATGGCGGCAACATTATGCGGAAGAACTCCGCCCTGAAATAGAAAAAACCTGCCAGCTATTTTTACCTGAATTAGAAATTCAAGTGAGTTTTCATCAAGGTTGGGAAAAAGATACAGACTACGCAAGTTTATTAAAAGAAAATTTCGAACGAGATAGGCAAATTGGTTATACGGTTTCAGGTCCGCAAAAAGCCGATTTTCGTTTTAAAGCCAATGGCTTACCAGCAGAAGATGTGCTATCTCGCGGACAATTAAAATTACTGATGTGTGCCTTACGACTTGCACAGGGCGAGCACTTAATGAAACAAAAAAATCGCCACTGTATTTTTCTTATTGACGATTTCGCCTCAGAGCTTGATGAAATTAAACGAGGTTTGTTAGCGGAGCGGCTCCAACATAGCCAATCTCAAGTTTTTGTCACTGCAATTACAAAAGAACAACTCAAACAAATGCAGCCTAAGCAAGCCAAAATCTTTCAATTGCACAATGGTCATATTCAATTAATCAATACATAAAAAAAGTGCGGTGAATTTCACCGCACTTTTTGTTCATTAATTCCTTTAGTCACGCGTACCATATACGACAATGGTTTTTCCATGAGCGGAAATCAAATGCTCATCTTCTAGCATTTTCAAAATGCGTCCCACCGTTTCTCTGGAACATCCTACCATTTGCCCTATTTCTTGACGTGTAATTTTAATTTGCATCCCTTCAGGATGAGTCATTGCTTCTGGCATTTTAGCCAAGTTTAATAAAGTTTGTGCAATGCGACCTGTTACATCCAAGAAGGCTAAATTACGCACTTGTTGAGAAGTAGTACGTAAACGTTTAGCAAGTTGACCAGATAAAATCATTAAAATATCTGGGTTCACTTGAACTAACTGACGGAATTTTTTGTATGAAATTTCTGCTACTTCGCAAGGAGTTCTCACTCTAACCCAAGCAGAGCGAACTTCATCTTCATTGAATAAACCTGCTTCACCAAAAAAATCTCCTGCCCCTAAATAAGTGAGCAACATTTCTTTATCGTCTTCATCTTTTGTCGACACAGAAGCCGACCCTTTGATTAAATAATAAAGGGTTTCCGCTTTTTCTCCTGCATGAATAATCGTTGTTTTCACAGGATATTTGTGAATATGGCAATGCGATATAAACCACTCTAATGTTGGATCCGCTGCATTAGCGGGTCTATGTGGTTGATATACATCAAGATGTTGAAGTTGTTCTGGCATAAATAAACCTCTACTTGCCTAAAAATAAGTCAAGAATTCATACATAATAACATTAAAGAATTCTAACGGAAAAAATCCCTTTTGTTTTTAATATCAATAGTTTCATGCAATTCTGACCAAACAATCACCACTTTTTCTTGATAAATTTGATCAAGCAAATTTTGTGTTTTTTGAGCAAGGGATAGCTCTTCTTCACCATAATCTGTACCTTCACGTAAAATGAAGCTTTCTACCAGATTAATTAAGGTTTGTTTTTCAAGTTCTTGCCATGGAATAATCATAGGAAATTACACAAATAACTGTTCTAACAATTTCCATTGCTGCTCGAAACTTTGGTTGACTGAACGACGGAAATTAGTGCGGACATAACGCATAAACTGTCCTTCACAAAAAGTAACTAAATAACTCGCTATAGTACGATCATCGGTAGCAAAGCTTTTTCCTTCGCGTAATTTACTCATTTGTAAAATATTCACAAATTGTAATTCTAAGCGATCAAAAAACTGTGCAACTCTTAATTGTAATTGCGCATCTTCAAACATGAGAGCATGTCCAGTTAATACTCTCGTCATACCTGGATTTTTTCGCGCAAAATCAAGAATCATCTGTAGGATACCATGAATTCGGTTCACTGTGTTAGTTTCCATCTTAATTGACTGAGAAATACGAATAAATAAGTTTTGTTCAATATTCTCAATCAGCGCTTCAAAAATTTTCGTTTTGCTTGGGAAATAACGATAAAGCGCAGCTTCAGAAACACCAACTGCTTCCGCAAGTTTTGCAGTTGTCATTCGTTCCATGCCCCGTTCAGAATGCAGCATGCTTGATAGCACTGCAAGTACTTGCTGGCGACGTGCTTGAACACTGCGTTTTTCTATTTTAGGTGCCGTTTTTTCTTCTGGCATAGGTTCAACTTCTGCAATTTCAAGTTGTTCAATCATTATTTCTTACCTGAATGACCAAAACCACCTTCACCACGATCTGTCGATTCAAAGGTATCAACAATATTGAATTCTGCCTGCACCACAGGTACAAAAACAAGTTGTGCGATGCGATCACCCACAGCAATTTTGAATGGTTCTTTTCCTCTATTCCACATGGAAACCATCAAAGGACCTTGATAATCACTGTCGATTAATCCGACTAAATTGCCTAACACAATACCATTTTTATGACCTAAGCCAGAACGCGGTAAAATAACTGCAGCTAAATTTGGATCCGCAATATAAATTGATAATCCCGTTGGGATCAGTTTAGTTTCTCCGGGTTGAATTTCAAATTCTTCATCCACTAATGCTCGCAAATCCAATCCAGCTGAACCAGAAGTTGCATAAGTAGGTAAAGGAAATTCGTTGCCAATACGGGCATCTAAAATTTTTACATCAATTTTTTTCATTGTTATATCCTATGATGATTTTATTTATCTTGGTAACGCGCAACAATTTCATTTGCTAAATGTTCTGCTAACTTACTTTTATCCGCAAAAGGCAATAGTTTATCACCATCTTGCCAAAATAAATGCAAGCTATTTTGATCTGCGTTAAACGCTTGTCCATTTGACACATCATTTGCACAAATTAAATCCAAATTTTTGCGTTGTAACTTATCTTTGGCATATTGCTCCACATCCTGCGTTTCAGCAGCAAAACCCACTGTAAATGGGCGATCTTTCGTTAACGCTGCCACCGTTGCAATAATGTCTGGGTTTTTAACTAGTTTCAGCACTAATTCATCTTGTCCTGCTGTTTTTTTCATTTTGTGTTCTGCAACCTCTGCCATGCGGTAATCCGCCACTGCAGCACAACCAATAAATATCTGATTCTTCACCGCACTTTCTAATGATTTTTCGTACATTTGTTGAGCAGAAATCACATTAACTCTTGCTACATTAACAGGCGTTGGCAAATTAACTGGTCCCGCTATCAAAGTCACTTTCGCCCCTCTTTTAGCAAAGGCTTCCGCAATCGCAAAACCCATTTTGCCAGAACTGTGGTTACTAATATAGCGTACTGGATCAATTGCTTCACGCGTAGGTCCTGCAGTAATCGCTACAGACAAATGTTGTAAATCTTGCTTTTTCTCTAACAACGCACAAAGTGCGGTAAAAATTTCAGCGGGTTCCGACATCCGCCCAAAACCAACATCACCACAAGCTTGCTCACCTGAATTAGGCCCAACTGTATGCAATCCTCGCGCTAAAAGTGCGGTTAAATTTTGTTGCGTTATTTTCTGCGCAAACATTTGTTGATTCATCGCAGGTGCCAGTAAAATCGGAGCTGGAGTTGCAAGACATATTGTGGACAACAAATCATTCGCCATACCAACTGTCAAACGAGCCAAAAAATCAGCAGAAGCAGGAGCAATAACAATAAGATCTGCCCATTTAGCTAATTCAATATGCCCCATAGCTAATTCAGCTTGTGGATCTAATAAAGATTGTGCAACCGCATTACCTGAAATTGCTTGCAACGTTAAAGGCGTAACAAACTCAGCGGCAGCCGGCGTTAATACAACACGTACTTCCGCTTGCGCTTTACGTAATAAACGAATAAGTTCAATCGCTTTATAAGCAGCAATGCCCCCCGTAATGCCCACAACAACGCGCTTATTGTGCAAATTTATCATTGTTAGTCCTTCTTCACATCATTTTTGCTCATTCTACTTCAAACTCAGCAATAAAACATTTTATTTTTTGATCTCCGTTCCAAAAAGATCATCTCTTCCTCGTTTTTTATAACTGATAAATACAAAATAAAATAAAAAATTTAGGAAAAATCATGTCATCTCAACCACTTATGCCTAGAGAAAAATTGCTTCAATTTGGCGCCGAAGCATTAAGTAATCAAGAATTATTAGCTATTTTCTTGCGTACGGGCATTAAAAATCTTCCCGTTATGCAACTTTCTCAAGCAGTACTTACACATTTTGGATCGTTACGAGGATTACTATCCGCCAATCAAAAACAATTTTGTGCCTTCAAAGGAATTGGCATTACTCAATTCATCCAATTGCAAGCCTGTACGGAAATGACGAGGCGCTATTTATTAGAAGAATTAAAAGTGAATCACATATTTAATAGCACAGAAACTGTACGAATGTACTTACAAACGGAATTAGAGGACCACGAACGTGAAGTTTTCCTTGTATTATTTTTGGATAATCAACATCGCCTGATTAAACAAGAAGAAATGTTTCTCGGCACCATTAATTCTGCCACCATTCACCCCAGAGAAATTATTAAAGCCGCTTTATATTGTAACGCAGCCGCCTTAATACTCGCCCATAACCATCCTTCTGGAATTTCAGAGCCTAGCAATGCGGATCGCCAAATCACACAAAAAATCAAACAGGCAACGGATCTTATTGAGATCAAATTATTAGATCATTTTGTAATTGGAAAAGGATGTTATTTTTCATTTGCCGAAAATGGTTGGCTTTGAATACAATGGTAACGATCTCATAAATTTCAAGCTAATCGACTATTTTCACGTTATAAGCAAAATTTTTGCTTGAGAAAAGAAGATAAAGCAAGTATAATTTGCGACCTTTAATATAGTAAGTGGGTCGGTTATGGCGACCTGACGAGGTAGCTATCAAGCTTTTGTCTTGATTTTGTATCCGAACCATAAGCTCGAGCTTATATTTAATTATTGGAGTTTATTATGTCTAGAGTCTGTCAAGTAACAGGCAAGCGTCCAGCAGTGGGTAACAACCGCTCACACGCAATGAATGCGACTAAACGTCGTTTTTTACCAAACCTTCACACTCACCGTTTCTGGGTTGAGAGCGAAAAACGTTTCGTAACTTTACGCTTAACAGCGAAAGGTATGCGTATTATTGATAAAAAAGGCATTGATGCAGTATTAGCTGACATTCGTGCTCGTGGCGAGAAAATCTAAGGAGCTAAAAGATGGCAGCTAAAGGTACTCGTGAGAAAATTAGATTAGTTTCAACTGCTGAAACAGGTCATTTTTACACAACAACAAAAAACAAACGTAATATGCCTGAAAAAATGGAAATCAAAAAATTTGATCCAGTAGTGCGTAAACACGTTGTTTATAAAGAAGCTAAAATTAAATAATTTTAGAATCACATTAAGAAACCCGACTTTAGTCGGGTTTTTTTATAGGAATTGATTATGCCTGAATTACCAGAAGTGGAAACGACGAAAAATGGGATATACCCCCACCTTCAAGGTTTCTATATTGAACAGATTATTGTACGTCAACCTCAGCTGCGTTGGCCTGTTAGCCCAGAACTGAGCAAAATTTCTCATGAAAAAATCACCGCACTTTCTCGCCGCGCAAAATATTTAATCCTTCATACAGAAAAAGGCGCAATCATTGGACATCTGGGTATGTCTGGTTCTGTTCGTATTGTCACAGCACAAGATCCCATTGAGAAACACGATCACTTAGATATTGTGATGAGTAATGGAAAAATCATGCGATATAACGATCCTCGCCGTTTTGGTGCATGGTTATGGACTGACGACATTGCACACTTCCCTCTATTCGCTAAACTTGGGCCTGAACCGCTATCAGAAGATTTTAATACTGATTACCTATTTAAAAAATCTCGCAAAAAAAGCACCGCACTTAAAACCTTCTTAATGGATAATGCTGTGGTAGTTGGCGTTGGCAATATTTACGCCAATGAAGTGCTGTTTCAATGTAAATTACATCCATTAAAGAAAGCTGGAAGTATCAATACTATTGAAGCAGAATTATTGGTAACAACGATAAAAAAAGAATTGCAACGTGCTATTCATCAAGGCGGAACAACATTGAAAGATTTTGTACAACCTGATGGTAAACCCGGTTATTTTGCACAAGAGCTGCAAATCTACGGCAAAGTAGATCAACCTTGCATAAACTGCGGTGAAAAAATTAAAAGTTTAATAATCGGGCAACGAAACAGTTTCTATTGCCCGAATTGTCAAAATGAATAAATAAAAAACCCGCTTTTCAGCGGGTTCCTTTAAGTGATTAATCACGTGTTTCTAATAATGAACGATAAATAATACCGCCTAAGATACCACCAACAATTGGAGCAACCCAGAAAATCCATAATTGTTCTAATGCCCAACCACCTTGGAAGACAGCAACAGCTGTACTACGCGCAGGGTTCACTGATGTATTTGACACAGGAATACTAATTAAGTGAATTAAGGTTAACGCTAAACCAATTGCGATTGGCGCAAAACCTGCTGGTGCTTTTTTATCTGTTGCACCATGAATAACGATTAAGAAAAATGCAGTTAATACAATTTCAGCAATAACTACTGCTGCAAATGAATAACCATTTGGTGAATGTTCGCCAAAACCATTTGAAGCAAAGCCACTTGCAACTGCATCAAAACCTACTTTACCTGAAGCAATAGCATAAAGTACTGCGGCACCTGCGATACCACCGATTACTTGAGATGCAATGTATGGTAAAGCCTCTTTCGCAGAGAAACGGCCACCGGCAACTAAACCTAAAGTTACTGCTGGGTTAAAATGACCACCAGAAATATGACCTACAGCGTAAGCCATGGTTAATACGGTTAAACCAAAAGCTAATGAAACGCCTGTAAAACCAATTCCTAATTCAGGAAATGCTGCCGCTAATACTGCAGAGCCACAGCCGCCAAACACTAACCAGAATGTACCAAAAAATTCAGCAAATAATTTTTTCATAAAATAAACCTCATAAAAAATAAAAATGGCGATTGCTTATCGCACCGTTCAGTTAGTCAGTAATAAATCAGAAAAATTCAACGCTTTTTGTAAAGTTTATGTAAAGTTTTTAACTTCTTTTGCAGATTGTTATTCCTTCCTTTTTTGATTAAAATACCCCTAGAAAATTTATCGTTATATCAGAGGATCTTATGGCGAATTGGGATGGAAAATATATCAGCCCCTATGCAGAACATGGCAAAAAAAGCGAGCAAGTGAAGAAAATTACGGTATCCATCCCAATTAAAGTACTGGAAATTCTCACTAATGAACGTACACGTCGCCAAATCAAGAATTTACGTCATGCTACAAATAGTGAGCTACTCTGTGAAGCATTTTTACACGCCTTTACGGGTCAACCGCTACCAACAGATGAAGATTTGTTAAAAGAACGCCATGATGAAATCCCTGAAGATGCGAAGAAAATTATGCGTGAGTTAGGTGTTAATCCTGATGAGTGGGAATATTAATCCCCAAAAGTGCGGTGAAAAAATAAAAAGTTTTATTTATTAATCCATTTATCTTTATCTTGCTTAGTTTCAAATTCCGCATCAAAAATTGTTTCTTCTTTTGTAGAAGAAGAAAACGTTCTGCCAAATGAAACAAATTGGAACTTTTTGGAAAGGTATTTCAATAACACGCTTTGAAATAAAGTTCGAGTTATGGGTAGTAATAATAAAATCGCGAGAATATCGCTTAAAAAGCCGGGGATAAGCAGTAACACGCCTGCAATCACAAAGAAAACCGATGATATTACGGCTTGAGTTGGTATTTTTCCTTCACTGAGTTGTTTTCTAATTTCCCAGACTGCCACAACCCCACGCAATTTAATCAGCCATAATCCCACGACGGATATGGCGATCATTAATAAAATTAACGGAATAACTCCAATACTAGCTCCAATATTTACTAATAGTGAAATTTCACAGTAAATATAGAAGAAAATCCCAAAAAGAAATATCAATATTGGCATGGTTATTCCTTAATTACACTAGGCTACACCGTATTGTTCACGATATGCTTTCATTGCTGGCAAGTATTCACGATATTGTTCATCTTGCTCAATAAACTGCATTAAATCATCTAAATCAACAATCGAAAGCACGTCGCATTGATAATCACGCTCGACTTCTTGAATTGCTGATAATTCGCCTTTGCCTCGCTCTTTACGATTTAATGCAATAACCACTGCACTTAAGCTCGCACCATTTGCTGCGATAATGTCCATCGCTTCACGAATTGCAGTGCCAGCAGTGATTACATCATCAACTAATAACACTTTTCCTTGCAGTGGTGAACCAATTAAGTTGCCGCCCTCACCATGATCTTTCGCCTCTTTGCGATTAAAACAAACAGGTTTATCTAAACCAAATTTGTTAAATAATGCAACCGATACCGTTGTACCAATAGGAATACCTTTATAAGCAGGTCCAAAAATTACGTCGTAATTCAATTGGCTTGCTTGAATTGCTGCTGCATAAAACTCACCTAAACGTGCTAAGTCAGCCCCTGTGTTAAATAAACCAGCATTGAAAAAGTAAGGACTTTTACGACCTGACTTTAAGGTAAATTCACCAAAACGTAATACATTGCGACTTAAGGCAAATTTAATAAATTCAATTTTATAATCTTGCATAATTTCCACCGCACTTTTAGTTTGCTAATGCTGCTCGTTGAGCCACAAAAATTTGTTCACAGCCCTGTTTTGCTAAATCTAACAAGGTTAATAATTCGGCATGGCTAAATGGCTCGCCTTCAGCAGTGCCTTGCACCTCAATCATTCTGCCATCTTCCATCATCACAACGTTCATATCCGTTTCAGCCGCACTGTCTTCCACATATTCCAAATCACAAACTGCTTCGCTATCAACAATACCAACTGAAATAGCGGCAACTAAGCCTTTGATTGGGTTGGTTTTTAAGATGCCTTTTTCTAATAAGCCATTAATCGCATCAATTAAGGCAACACAAGCACCAGTAATCGAAGCAGTACGCGTACCGCCATCAGCTTGAATCACATCACAATCTAAGGTAATAGAACGTTCACCTAAGGCTTCCAAATCCACCATTGCACGCAATGAACGTGCAATAAGACGTTGAATTTCCATCGTGCGTCCGCCTTGTTTACCTTTCGCGGCTTCACGTTGCATACGGCTATGTGTTGAACGAGGCAACATACCATATTCAGCAGTGACCCAGCCCTGCCCTTGACCTTTCAAAAAGCGCGGTACAGTTTCTTCCACTGTTGCAGTACAAATCACTTTGGTTTCACCAAATTCTACCAAAACTGAACCTTCCGCATGTTTTGTATAATGACGAGTAATTTTAATTGGACGGGGAGCATTCGCCGCTCGATTATTTGGACGCATAATAAATTCCTTACAATGTGCAACATGCACGCTTAAAAAACGCGGTTATTCTAACATGCAAACTAACATCAATAAACTTTCTTTATATATCCACATACCTCCTCAAATGTATTAATACTTATTTCTAAAACTTTCGTTTTTTTGTGATCCAGTTCTCAGTTTTCGATTTTTATTCTTTTACAAAAGAAAAAGAAATATTATTATTAATTCAAAAGATATCGAAAGATAACATAATATACCTTCAAACAGGAGAGCAAAAATGGATAGTATGAAACAAATCCGCCTCAATAAACTATATGGTCAAGACAAAATTTTCCGCGCCTTAGCAATAGATCAACGTGGAGCGTTAAAGCGTATGCTAGGAGAAGATGCAACAGATACTGAATTAATGTCTTTTAAAAGTTTAGTCTCTAAAACGCTAACTTCACAAGCATCTGCCATTCTATTAGATCCAGAATATGGTTGGCCTGCTGCTGATTATAAAGATAAATCATGCGGGTTGATTATGGCATATGAGAAAACAGGTTACGATAAAAATATTCCAGGTCGTCTACCAGATCTCATTGATGATGTATCGGTTAAAAGACTTAAAGAGAAAGGCGCTGATGCCGTTAAGTTACTTCTATATATTGATGTTGATGAATCTCCGACAATTAATGATCAAAAAATAGCGTTTGTAGAACGAGTTGGTTCAGAATGTGTTGCTGAAGAAATGCCTTTCTTTTTAGAAATATTAACTTACGATTCAGAAATTTCGGATAAGAAAGAATTTGCTAAGATAAAACCAAGAAAAGTAAATGAAGCAATGAAATTATTTTCCGAACCACGCTTTAATGTAGATGTACTCAAAGTAGAAGTTCCTGTTGATATGAATTTTGTTCAAGGATTTGGCAATGAGGAAGTATATAGTCAAGATACAGCTAAAGACTATTTTAAACAACAAAGTGAAAGTACCCATTTACCATTTATTTTCTTAAGCGCTGGCGTTTCACCTAAACTATTCCAATCAACATTAGAATTCGCTAAATCATCAGACTCTCATTTTAATGGTGTACTCTGTGGAAGAGCAACTTGGGGCGGAAGTACGGAGTTTTTCAAAAATGAAGGAGCTGAGCAAGCAGAAAAATGGTTATTTGAACAAGGACTAAAAAATATTACTGAATTAAATGAAGTGCTTATGCGAACAGCAACACCAGTAAAATAATTTGGGATTTTAAATATGAAAGAATTAGTTCGAAAAAACAAGTCTGGGCATGCACAAGGAATAACGTCTGTTTGTTCTGCCCATCCTTTTGTTATTGAAGCTACATTACATTTCAACCTGAATACATCAAACAAAGTGCTTATTGAAGCCACGTCTAATCAGGTAAACCAATTGGGAGGATATACAGGTATGCGACCTGTAGATTTCAAAAATTTTGTTTACAGTATCGCTGAAAAAGTCGGCTTTCCTAAGCACCAAATTATTTTAGGAGGAGATCACCTCGGGCCTAATTGTTGGCAAGATGAACCATCAACGGTAGCAATGGAAAAAGCGAAAAATCTCGTGGTTGAATATGCTAAGGCTGGTTTTACTAAAATTCACTTAGATACATCAATGTCTTGTAATGATGATCCTATTCCTCTTCATCCTCAAATCGTTGCTGATCGTGCTGCAGAATTGTGCCATGCAATAGAGAATGAATTATCTCCTCAAGAATGTGAGAATATCAGTTATATTATAGGTACTGAAGTCCCTGTTCCTGGTGGAGAAGCTCATGCTATTTCTAGTATTGATGTGACTAGTGTGGAAAGTGCAAAACAAACTATTGATACTCATAGAATCGCATTTGATAAATTGGGACTACATAATGCTTTCAAAAGAGTTATTGGAATAGTCGTTCAACCAGGTGTTGAATTTGATCATTCTAATGTCATTTTATACCAACCTGAACAAGCTCAGAATCTATCTGAATTTATCAAAACAACACCTTACGTATTTGAGGCTCATTCAACCGACTATCAAACACCTCAATCATATAGAAATTTAGTCAATGATCATTTTGCAATCTTAAAAGTTGGACCAGCTCTCACTTTTGCGCTACGCGAAGCACTTTTTGCTCTTGCTAATATTGAGGAAGAAATTATCCCTCCTGAACAACGTAGTCGTTTACTTGAGGTGATTGATCAAGTTATGCAAGATGATCCGAAATATTGGAAGAAGTACTACGCACCAACTCATTCAAAAGCAATGATTGATCTTCATTTCAGTTTATCAGATCGCATACGTTATTATTGGCCTAACAAACGTATTGAACATGCAGTAACTAAATTAATAAACAATTTATCAAATGAACAAATACCATTTGGGCTACTCAGTCAATATCTACCAGAGCAATATAAAAAAGTTATCCAGAAAAAAATTGAAGCAAAACCAACTGCACTTATCATGGATAAAATACAACAAGTGCTTGGAGATTATTCCTATGGATGCAATGGAGAAGCAATATGAGCCAAAATTTATTAATCAAAACTGATATTTCTTTTGATAGCTTTTCAGAAGTTTTTCATCATCTTGCAGATGTATTTATAGAAAAAGGCATTGTGAAAGAAAGCTATCGAGATGCCATTTTTGAACGAGAAATGGAGTTCCCAACAGGGATCGAATTAGAAAAGCATTCTATAGCAATTCCTCATTGCGATGCGGATCATGCTCTACAACCTGCTATATATTTTATTCGACCAAATAAAACTGTGGAATTTAATCGTCCAGATGAAGATTCAACTGTAGACGCTGAACTCATCATCGCCTTAGTAGTGACAGATCCGAAAGAACAAATCACTATATTACAGAAATTATTCAAAATTCTACAAAAGAATGATTTTGTTGAATTACTTCTTAATGCCCCTGATAGCGAACTAGCTACAATCATAAAACAAAACCTATAGGAGTTATTTATGAAAAAGAAAATTATTGTTGCCTGTGGCGGTGCTGTTGCTACATCAACTCTTGCCGCAGAAGAAATTAAAGAGTTATGTTCTCAACATAATATTCCAATAGAACTCATTCAATGCAGAATTAATGAAATTGGTACTTATTTAGATGGTACAGATTTAATTTGCACAACATCTAAAGTAACTCAAGATTTTGGTGATATTCCACTAGTACATGGAATGCCATTTGTATCTGGTGTAGGTATTGAAGAATTACAAGAAAAGATTCTCAATATTTTAGCTAATTAAAACTAATTAAAGACCTTTTTATACGGAGGAATTCATTATGTTTACTGAAATTATGCAATATATTTTAGATTTGGGGCCAGCAGTAATGCTACCAATCGTAATTATTATTTTCTCCCTAATTCTAGGAATGAAATTAGGCGATTCTTTTAAAGCAGGATTACAAATTGGTATTGGTTTTGTGGGTATCGGTTTAGTAATAGGTCTAATGCTTGATAGTATTGGACCTGCTGCCAAAGAAATGGCTCACACATTTGATATTAAATTAAATGTTGTAGATTTAGGATGGCCAGGAGCTTCACCAATTACTTGGGCATCACAAATTGCATTAATAGCTATCCCAATTGCGATTGCAACTAACATCGTTATGTTAATTTTAAAAATGACGCGTGTTGTGAACGTGGATATTTGGAATATCTGGCATATGACCTTTACAGGTGCATTAGTTCATATTGCAACAGGTTCATATTGGTTAGGCATATTAGGCGTTATTATCCACGCAGCTTTTGCTTATAAACTAGGTGATTGGTTTAGTCGTGATACAAGAAATTACTTTGAATTAGAAGGTATTGCAGTTCCTCATGGTACCTCTGCTTACTTAGGCCCTATCGCTGTCTTAGTTGATACGATCATTGATAAAATCCCAGGCTTAAACAAAATTAATTTTTCTGCAGATGATTTACAAAAACGTTTTGGCACTCTTGGTGAACCTGTTACAGTTGGTTTTATTATGGGGATTGCAATCGGTTTACTTGCAGGCTACTCAATTAAAGACACATTACAGCTATCAATTAAAACTGCTGCGGTCATGTTATTAATGCCTCGTGTAATTAAACCAATTATGGATGGTTTAACTCCTATTGCTAAACATGCTCGTAAAAAATTACAAACAAAATTTGGTGGTAAAGAATTCCTAATTGGTTTAGACCCAGCATTATTACTTGGTCATACTTCAGTTGTATCTGCTAGCTTGATCTTCATCCCATTAACAATTTTAATTGCCGTATTACTTCCGACAAACCAAGTACTTCCATTTGGGGATCTTGCGACCATCGGTTTCTTTGTTGCTATGGCTGTTGCTGTCCACCAAGGTAATCTATTTAGAACCTTAATTTCTGGAACAATCATCATGTCAATTACCCTATGGATTGCTACACAAACTATTGCATTGAATACCCAATTAGCAGCGAATGCAGGTGCATTAAAAGCGGGAGAACAAGTAGCATCTATGGACCAAGGTGGTTCACCAGTAACATATTTATTGATTCAATTCCTAACTTTTGAAAATATCGCAGGCTTAGCCGTAATTGGTGCTATTTATTTCCTTGGTGTTTTCTTAACATGGAAACGAGCAAAAAATGGGGAACGCTTAGATTTAGCAGAACAAAATCAAACTCAACAATAAGGGGATGCTAAACATGAAAGCGGCAGTTGTTCAAGCCAATAGAGAGCTAGTTATAGCTGATATTGAATGCCCTCAAATAGAAAATGCAGATGATGTATTAGTAAAAGTATTGTATTCCGGTACCTGTGGTTCTGATATTCCTAGAGTATTTCATCATGGCACACATTTCTACCCTATAGTTTTAGGACATGAATTTTGTGGTCTTGTTGAAAGCTTTGGAAATAATGTAACGGGGTTAAATAAAGGAGATATGGTTGTTTGTGCACCATTACTTCCCTGTTTCAGTTGCCCTGAGTGTGAAAAAGGATTTTATTCGCTTTGTAAGAACTACTCATTTATAGGTTCTCGACGTAATGGCGGTAACGCTGAATACGTTAACGTTAATAAAGCAAATATAGTAAAAGTATTAGAAACTTCTAATCCTCTACATAACGCATTTATTGAACCTATTACAGTTGGATTACATGCAATAAATCTCTCGAATGGATGTGAAAACAAAAATGTTATTATTATTGGTGCTGGTACTATTGGTCTCTTAGCAGCGCAAGCTGCTAAGGCACTAGGAGCGAAAACAGTCACTGTAATAGATATTAACGATGACAAGCTAACTTTAGCGAAACAATTAGGTGCAGATTTTACTTTCAATTCCGCACAACTAAGCGCTGAAGATATTTATAAAGAAATGGATAGTTATCGTTTCAATCAATTAATATTAGAAACGGCAGGTGTTCCTCAAACAGTTGAATTATCTATAAAAGTTGCAGGACCTAGAGCCCAGGTTGGTTTGATTGGTACCTTACATAATGATTTACATCTAAATCAACAGGTATTTGGACAAATACTACGTAAAGAATTAAGTATATTAGGTTCTTGGATGAACTATTCTGCTCCTTGGCCTGGAACAGAATGGCAGCAAGCTGCCGAGCTTATATCTCAATCTAAAATTGAATTTGAACCTCTCATTGCTTCAATAAATAATTTGGAAAATTATATTGAGGAAGTAAAAAAATTAGATGGGAAACCCATGAATGGAAAAATTATGTTGAAATTCAATTAAAAGAGCACATAATAAAAGCGTATGATAACTCATACGCTTTCATTTAAAAAATAAATAATAAAGGGCGATGTATGAATACTTTTGAAAGAAGAAAACAAATAGTTGAATTATTACATGAACAAGGTAGTGTTGTTGTGACAGATTTAGCTAAACGTTTTAATATTTCAGAAGTATCTATACGCTCCGACTTGCGTATTTTAGAAAAACAAAACTCTTTAATGCGTTTTCATGGTGGTGCAGGGCTACCGACACATCAACCACAAATCATTAACAATCCTCAAGAAACAAAATTAGATGAACGTTATTCACTTTCTTCCAATCCTAAAAAAAATATTGCGAAGTTAGCTCTCGCGTTAATCAAAGAAGGAGATACAATCATTTTAGATAGCGGTAGTACTACTATGATGATTGCTGAAGAATTATTAAACCTCAAAAATATCACTGTTATTACAAATAATTTACCAGCAGCGGCATTGCTTTCTGATTCAGTAGATATCACGTTGATTGTATGTGGAGGCTATGTTCGTCATAAAACAAGATCAATGCATGGAATCATAACCGAAAATGCATTAAAAGGAATTAAAGCGGATATCATGTTTGTTGGTGCAGATGGATTAGATCCACAAATAGGCCTAACGACATTTAATGAAGGATATGGAATTAGTGCTGTGATGGCTGACAAATCATCTAAAGTCGTTTGTGTTGTTGATTCTACAAAATTTAACCGAAGAGGTTTTAATATTGTATTGCCAATGCATAAAGTAGATTTAGTTATTACTGATAATCAAATTCCACAAGACAAATTACTTGAACTCACACAAAAAAATATTCAAGTTGAAATCGCTTAATTTAGTTGTGAGAATTATTATTAAATAAATTACCAATAACATATAAGTATTATTTCATCTTTTATAAACTCTAAATTCACCTGAGTTATAAATCCAAGTAAAATTTTTAAAAATCATCATCTACCACTGCTTTTATTTTACAAAATAAAAAATTTCCCAGTAAAATACCCAAGGTAAATTAATATACAGATAATTAAGGAAGGAAATATGATTTACAGCATGACAGCTTTTGCGCGTCGCGAACTAAAAAAAGATTGGGGCGACGCAGTTTGGGAAATTCGTTCGGTGAACCAGCGTTATTTAGAGAATTTTTTCCGTTTACCTGAAGCATTTCGTGGTTTAGAAAACAGTTTGCGTGAAAAATTACGTCAAAATCTCACAAGAGGAAAAATTGAATGTAGCTTGCGGATTGATAATAAAAAACAAACTATCAGCGAATTGCATTTAAATAAAGACTTAGCAGAGCAAGTTATTCAATCATTAAAATGGTTACAAACACAGGCTGGAGAAGGCGATATTAATTTAACGGATGTATTGCGTTATCCCGGCGTCGTTGAAACACCAGAGCAAGATCTTGATGCGATCAGCCAAGATTTATTAGCGGAATTTGATCTGTTATTACAAGAATTTATTGAAATGCGTGCGCGTGAAGGGGAAAAATTACAACAAATTATTCAGCAACGTTTGGAAAGCATTGACATTGAAACTAGCAAAGTGCGGTCAAAAATGCCAGAGATTTTGCAATGGCAACGTGATCGTTTATTGCAGCGTTTTGAAGAAGTACAAATCCTGCCTGATCCAACTCGTTTAGAGCAAGAATTAATTTTATTGGCGCAACGTATTGATGTGGCAGAAGAATTAGATCGTTTACAAATGCACGTAAAAGAAACTAAATCTATTTTGAAAAAAGGTGGCGCAGTGGGGCGTAAATTAGACTTTATGATGCAAGAGCTTAACCGAGAAAGTAACACCTTAGCTTCAAAATCAATTAATGCTGAAGTGACAGCCTCCGCAGTTGAATTGAAAGTATTAATTGAGCAAATGCGCGAACAAATTCAGAATTTGGAGTAAATCATGGCAATTATTCATTTAACACAATATCGTTTGTTCGAGATTGCAGGGGCGGATGCAGAGAAATTTTTACAAGGGCAATTAACTTGTGATGTGACTAAACTAATAGACGGACAAGCCACCTTCACCGCACATTGCGATCCAAAAGGAAAAGTCAATTCTGCTTTTCATTTAATTCGTCTTTCTAACGAGCAATTTTATCTCTTAATAAGAAGTGCATTATTGCCATTGGCGTTAGATCAATTGAAAAAATATGCAGTTTTCTCCAAGGTAAGCTTTACCCAATTAGATCTGCAAATTGTTGGCATAATCGACGAAAATGTCGACATTTCGGCACAGATTGTGCTCAAGCTAGCTAATCGAACTATTTTAATTAATCCTCAAAGTGCGGTGCCATTTAATGCAGATTTCTCGCAGTGGGATGTGGCGGATATTCAGCAAGGTTATCCGATATTAAGTGAAAAAACACAAACCGAATTTATTCCGCAGGCGTTAAATTTACAATGCATTGAGCAAGCAATTTCCTTCCAAAAAGGGTGCTACATTGGTCAAGAAACCGTCGCGAGAGCGAAATATCGTGGCGCCAATAAGCGTGCGATGTTTACTTTCACCGCCAATTCAACGCTGTTGCCTGAAGTGAACGACGAAATTGAAATGCAACTGGAAAATGGTTGGCGTAAAACGGGGACCATTCTAAGTGCGGTGCATTTTGGCGATGTTTTATGGCTCCAAGTGGTGCTGAGCAATGAAATTTCGGATAAAGATCAATTTAGATTATTGAATACGGAAACCGCCTTAACATTGCAAGCATTGCCTTATCATTTAGATAATTAATCCTGTTCACAAAACTGCGGTGAAAACTTGCCATTTTTTCACCGCGGTTTTATTGAGATCAAACCTCATTTCCTGTAAACTATTCTCCCGTCTTGATATATTAATCAACTCTTTTTAGTTCTATATTTATTTAGGTTTCACTATGTCTACCAATTATATTTTTGTCACAGGCGGTGTTGTTTCATCGTTAGGGAAAGGAATTGCTGCTGCCTCATTAGCTGCATTATTAGAAGCACGCGGTTTAAACGTCACCATTATGAAATTGGATCCCTACATTAATGTTGACCCAGGTACAATGAGCCCAACGCAACATGGCGAAGTGTTCGTTACGCAGGATGGCGCAGAAACCGATTTAGACTTAGGTCATTATGAGCGTTTCATCCGTACAAAAATGACAAAACGTAACAACTTCACCACAGGTAAAATTTATTCTGAAGTATTACGTAAAGAACGTCGCGGCGATTATTTAGGCGCTACCATTCAAGTTATCCCACATATTACCAATGAAATTAAAGCGCGTGTCATTGATGGCGCTGCTGGCCATGACGTTGCCATTATTGAAGTGGGCGGCACAGTAGGCGATATCGAATCTTTACCATTCCTTGAATCGCTCCGTCAACTTGCAGTACAGGTAGGACGCGAACATACATTATTTATGCACTTAACCTTAGTGCCATATATTCCAACTGCTGGTGAAGTGAAAACCAAACCAACACAACATTCAGTAAAAGAATTATTATCCATTGGTATTCAACCAGATGTGTTAATTTGCCGCTCAGATCGTATGATTCCACCAAATGAACGTGCCAAAATTGCTTTATTCTGTAATGTGCCAGAAAAAGCAGTGATTTCATTAAAAGATGTGGACTCAATCTACCGCATTCCTGCGCTATTGCAATCACAAGGCTTAGATGATCTGGTTTGCAAACGTTTCAACTTCTTAAATTGCAAACCTGCCGATTTATCCGAGTGGGAACAAGTGCTTTATCGCCAAGCGAATCCAACTGGTGAAGTAACCATTGGTATGGTCGGAAAATATGTTGAATTACCAGATGCTTACAAATCTGTTAATGAAGCGTTAAAACACGCTGGCTTAACCAACCGCTTAACCGTTAACATCAAATACATTGATTCACAAGATGTTGAAACCAAAGGGGTTGATGTATTAAAAGGATTGGACGGTATTTTAGTACCAGGTGGTTTTGGCTATCGCGGTGTAGAAGGCAAAATTCTGACAGCTAAATATGCACGTGAAAACAATATTCCTTATTTAGGCATTTGTTTAGGGATGCAAATTGCATTAATTGAATATGCACGTAATGTAGCAGGTTTAACTCAAGCGAATTCATCCGAATTTGATAAAGAGTGCCCACAACCAGTGGTTGGTTTAATTACAGAATGGCAAGATGCTGAAGGTAATGTTGAAACTCGTTCAGATCAATCGGATTTAGGCGGTACAATGCGTCTTGGCGCACAACAATGTCATCTTATCGAAGGTTCAAAAGCCTACGAATTATATGGTAAAGCGACAATTGAAGAACGCCACCGCCACCGTTACGAAGTCAATAATAAACTATTACCACAAATTGAAGCCGCGGGCCTAAAAGTCACAGGTTTAAGTGCGGATAAAAAATTAGTCGAAATTATTGAAATTCCAACTCACCCATGGTTTGTTGCTGCACAATTCCACCCAGAATTTACATCAACACCACGTGATGGACATCCGTTATTCGCTGGTTTTGTAAAAGCAGCGAGAGATAATCAGGAAAAAGCTTAAAAATTAAATAAATTCCTAAGGCTGTCAGGCATCGCTTGGCAGCCTTTTTATTTGGATTTTACTTACGCTTGGGAACAGCGGAAGTTGGGGGATATTGTTGAAATCATTATGGGACAGTCACCTAGTTCTGAATATTACACAGATAACCCTGAAGATTATATCCTTGTTCAAGGAAATGCAGATATTAAAAATGGAAAAGTATTTCCACGTGTATGGACAACTCAAATTACTAAAATGAGCAAAAAGAATGACCTAATTATGAGTGTCCGAGCTCCAGTTGGAGATATGGCGAAAACAGATTATGAGGTGGTTCTTGGGCGTGGAGTGTGTGCAATAAGAGGAGATGAATTTATTTACCAATTATTAAACAAAATGAAAATAGATGGGTATTGGCAAACATTAAGTACAGGTTCAACATTTGAGTCAATTAATTCTAGTGACATAAAGAATGCTCAAATAGTAATCTCAAGCCAACAAGAACAACAAAAAATCGGATCCTTTTTCACCGCACTTGATCGCCTTATCACCACTCATCAGCGTAAGTAAAATAAATCATTTGATAGGAGATACCTATGAACAACACAGATTCAACTCAAGAGCTATTTTACCAGTACTATTCTCGTTGGATTCATATTTACAAAGAAGGGGCTATCAGGAAAGTCACTATGTCAAAATATCTAAGTACTTTAGAATGGCTCAAAAAATTAATTCCAAATCTATTGTTATGTGATCTTAATCGTATTACTTATCAGCAATTATTAAATGACTACGCGATCTATCATGAAAAACAAACAACAATGGACTTTCATCATCAGCTCAAAAGTGCCATTCTTGACGCCGTTGATGAAGGTATTTTAGCAAAAGATCCGACGAGAAAGGCTATCATTAAAGGTCGCCCTCCTAGAATGAAAAAGCCCAAATACCTTAACCAATTTGAATTGCATACCTTAATTACTCAACTTAATCTAACAAAAGATATTAATTGGGATTGGTTGATTTTATTAATCGCTAAAACAGGCATGCGATTTTCTGAGGCTTTAGCCTTAACGCCAAAGGATTTTGACTTTTCTCATCAAACCTTATCAATTAACAAGACTTGGAATTATAAAGAGGGTGGCGGTTTTCAACCAACTAAAAATCGCTCATCAATTCGAAAAATCCCCCTTGATTGGCAAACCATTATTCAATTTTCAGAATTAGTAAAAAATAAGCCTGAAGAAAAACCTATTTTTGTTCACAAAAAAGTTTTCAATTCTACTATTAATGGTATTTTGATTCGTCGTTGTAAAAAGGCAAATATTCCCATTATTTCATTACATGGGTTACGACATACGCATGCCTCCCTACTATTATTTGCAGGCGTATCTATTGCAAGTGTTGCTAGACGTTTGGGGCATTCTAATATGACAACAACGCAAAAAACTTATCTACACATCATTCAAGAATTAGAAAATCGTGATATTGATCTCGTTATGCGTTCATTATCAAATTTAAGTTAACCTTATATAGCAAAAACTTACGCTGATGAGTGGTGATAAGGCGATCAAGTGCGGTGAAAAATGTGCCGATTTTTTGTTGTTCTTGTAATAATGGAAGTGAAATTACAATTTTCGACATTACGTTGTTCATTAACTTAGGGTTCCCAACATAAGAAACATAATTCTTTGCAACTTTATTTAATGCTTCAGCTATCATTTTATTCGGTCTAAATTTATCTTCTATCAATACACCACAGACATTAGTACAATAAAACTTACCATCTCTATAGTTAACTGTCCCCGCATTTGCACCATCAGTTGTCCAAGTTATAGCATTTTCATACAAATACTCATTGTAATATCCCATTAAGCCATCATTTTTAGTTTGAGATGAAAAAACAGGATATTGTTTATCCTCTGATATATTTTCACTTGTAGAGGATGTAGGTAATACATAGCCACGAGTGATCTTAAATAAATCTTCTATCTTCCGCTGTTCCCAAGCGTCAGTAATTGTTGGATGGGTTTTAAAGTGCAAACATTAAAAAACCCACTACGACGTTGCCATAATGGGTTATACAGAATACAACTTTTTATGTTGTTTGTTATTCGGGCAAATTAATTCCCAAGAGTTTTAATTGCTCGTGGATTTCTTTCTCCAATTGGGCAATTTCCGCATCATCTTCTTGCAATTGTTTTAGTACAAGATCAATGTCAATTTCTTCCTCTTCTTCAAAAGTATCCACATAACGAGGAATATTCAAGTTATATTCGTTTTCGATGATTTCATCTAAACTGGCAACATAAGCATATTTATCCACATTTTTGCGTTGTTGATAGGTTTCAATAATTTTCTGCACGTGCTCATCGGTTAATCGATTCTGATTTTTGCCTTTTTCAAAATGTTGGCTAGCGTCAATGAATAAAATATCTTTATTGCTACGATTCTTTTTAAATACCAAAATTGTGGTTGGAATACTGGTTCCATAGAACAAGTTAGCAGGTAATCCAATCACCGCATCTAAATAATTCCCTTTTGCGTTGGTTGTATTATCACCAATTAAGGCTTTACGAATTTTCCCTTCCGCTGCACCTCGGAAAAGTACACCATGAGGCAACACAATTGCCATTGTGCCTTGTTCACCTAAATGATATAAGCTGTGTAAAATAAAGGCATAATCTGCTTTAGAAGCAGGGGCTAATGCACCAAATGGTTGAAAACGAGCATCTTTTAATTTACGTTCATTATTGTCCCAATTAGCCGAATATGGGGGATTTGCTACTACTGCATCAAACCGACACAAAGGCTGATCAATCCCTTGCGAATCCAATCCCTCTGGCCAGTCTGTTTCTAACGTATCTGCATTTGATAAGGTCATATTCTTATAGGAAACACCATGCATCATTAAATTCATACGCGCTAGGTTGTAGGTCGTCGTATTTAACTCTTGACCATAATATTTTACTGGTTTAGAGGTTGGCAATTCATTCCCTACGGTTAACAATAACGAGCCAGAACCCATTGTCGGGTCATAAACTAAAAAGTTATCCTGATTATCTTCCACATTAAGCGTTACTAATTTCGCAAGAATTTTCGATACTTGATGGGGCGTATAAAATTCGCCGCCTTTCTTACCTGCATTTGCCGCAAATTGCCCAATTAAATATTCATAAATTTCCCCTAAAATATCGCGCCCATCATCATCTTTATATTCAATCTCATCAACCAATTTAACAATATTCCCTAAAGATTTTGCACGTTCATTAGTGGAATTCCCCAAGCGAGAATCACCTAAATTCAAATCATTAAATACGCCACGAAAATCTGCCACCGCATTTTCATTTAAGTTTGCATTTTGGTTAAAGTTATCAAATAACGCCTGATAATCGCTTGGCATTACCGCTGCATTATGAATTTTATCCATCAAGGAATCCCAAGTATCCTCAGGATTAATGGCATAGCCTAACGAGGCAGAAATATCCTCCAAATAATCTTGTAATTCTTCGCCTTTTGCCTGCACAAGATAAGCCGCATTCACGCTTTGATTTTCCACAATATCAAGCAAATGGTTATCCACCAAATATTGTTCTTGATGTTTTGATAAATAACGATAAAACATAAAGGCAAGAATATAGTTTTTATATTCTGATGCATCCATTGTGCCACGCAATTCATTTGCCATTGCCCAAAGTTTTGAAGTGATTGTTTGTACATTACTCATATGTGTTTTCCTTATAAAATTCGTTGTTTTTTAACCGCACTTTCGTGCTTTTTCTCTATTTATTTAAACAAACATCTGTTGCAATAGTGCTTTTTTCAAATTTTTCACATTTTCCAACTTACGCTGATGAGTGGTGATAAGGCGATCAAGTGCGGTGAAAAAGGATCCGATTTTTTGTTGTTCTTGGTTTTCTGGGATCACAACTTTTATACTCATAAAGTCGTCATAGCTAATATTTAACAATCCATCCATTCTTGCCCCAGAAGAAACTAATTTTCCAAGTTCCCACTCTGGCAATTTTGTTGCAAATAGATATTCTAAGAAAGTTGCTTGCGTTTCCCGATTAGTTTCAAAACTATGATAAACCCTTGGCACTAAGGCTTCTTCATAATTTCTTAATTCAAAAACGACACCATACTTTGCTAATTTAGAATTACCATGGTTATATGAAAGTTGCCCTCTTCTTAATAATGTGTAATTTTTTTGTTCTTCTCCAGCAATATTAGTGGAAAAGCGTTCTCTTTGATCCAACCAACCATTACTTGCCGACATAGTTAGAGTCGGTAAGTCCATTCTGCCGTCATTACCATAAACTCGTTTTGTTATCTCCCCCAACTTCCGCTGTTCCCAAGCGTCAGTAAATTCAGGAAAACGAATTTCTGGAAATTCTTGCCCATTTTTTGGGAACATTTTTTGTAACAAAGATTTCTTCAATTTTTTTACATTTTCTAACTTACGCTGATGAGTGGTGATAAGGCGATCAAGTGCGGTGAAAAATGTGCCGATTTTTTGTTGTTCTTGTTTTTCCATTGGTATATAAAATTCTGTATTACAAACAATTTTCCAATCTGAACGAGGCATTTTTGAACCAGCTGATAAATTAGCTACTGTTTGGAATAATTTACCTTGAATCAGAAAATATAAATAATCGCTACATAACATCTTTGAACTTAAAACCCACCAATCACCTACTGCGACACCATTAAAATCAGGATGTAACCAGTTTTCCAAATAAGGTCGTAATTTACCGAATAGTACATCCCCTGCTTTAAATTCAATTCCTTTTTTATTATTACCTTTGATGAAAATATTTTTATTTAATCGTCCTTCACTTGAAATAATATCTTCATATTCAACTGTTGGTAACTGATTACCCGTCTCAGTTTTTGAACGTCTAAAAGCTAATTCAGAGAATTTCCTCTGTTCCCAAGCGTCAGTAAATTCAGGAAAACGAAGTTTAGGTACGGACGATTTTTTGTTATTCATTGTTGTTTTTCTCTACATTTCTAAAAAGTGCGGTGGATTTTGACAAAATTTTACATTGAAAAATAAAAAATGTATGTTAAAATCTGTGCCAATATGACTGACGCCTCTGCTTTTGCACGCGTCAGTTCTCATTTCCATAGCTTCAAATTTTCCCAATCTAATGGCAACCCCATATCATTTATCAAGACCGCATCATTGTTAGGTTTAGGAAATGTTTTCAATAGCTGATATAGCCGTTTACGCCAAGTCGATTTGGGATTGATCGTTGTAAGCAATTTTTGCATAATACATAGATACATAAACACACGGTACTGATTCATTTCTGGTGAATCACTCAATGGTGCTGATGTATTCACTATATTTAAATTCCATAAACGGCTATGGTGAGCACAAACATTTCGGATAAAATTCAAACTTCTTAACCATTGTTCAAACATTTTTCCATTTTTTACACCGTACTTTGCCGCAATGCTATTTTTATCGTGATAACGCATTCCTGCAAATAATTGCGATAATAAACCAAAATCCCATACTTCAGCGGAAACCCAAATAGGCAATACACCGCCATATTGATCTTTATAATGTCTTATTGCATCTCGTTTTTTAGCTCGTTCAATAAGCTGATTATGCTTTTCTTTCCATTTAACATATTTATCACCCTTAGAAACAAAATTTGGGTGTAAACAACATATTTCTTTACCTGTCTTTAAATCGATTTGATAAGGCTCAATATGTGCAAGTGGATGTAATTTACCAAGCAAATGCACCACATCATTTCTAACCGCCATCTCAATTCGTTCTAAGGCATCTAGTGCCAATAATCGTAATTTTTTATCAAAAATATATAAATCTAAAATAGTTCCAAAATCAGTGCCAGATTGAAATACATTTAATAACACAAGTCGTTTTTGTTGGTTTGATTTGACTTCATCTTTTTGCTTAAAAGAATGCCAATAGCCACTTAATCTGTAATAGCCAATATTTTTTAGATAATGTAATGCTCGTGCTTCATCACTAATACACATTTTTCGACATTTCAATACGTTCAGTAATTCATCATAATCTTTCCACTCTTTTATGGGCTTCATTTCTTCCACAAAATCACTCTCCCATTAATTCATCCGCTAATTGATAAATTGCATTACGCAACTGATTGCGGTATTTCATTTTAGATAAGGCTTTGATTTCATTATCCTGTGCCATTTCGGCGTAAGTTACCCCAGCATTTTTAATTAATTCTGTAAGCTGGTCGTTGTCATCAAGATCTTTTTGTTGATATTGATGACGACTGAAAAGTGCGGTTAGTTCTGCGTTTGTTATGATTTCAGTTAATCCCCAATATAAACGAAAATCCAGCAATCGTTGATTTTGTGAGGCAAGATTGGCCTGTTCTACAATGGTAATACCGTCTTGGGGTTTATTAATCAGATCTTTGCGACCAAAAAAGCCTTTCATAATCGCTTTCGCTGCACTGAAAATTCGACCAGCAAAATTGCGATCTTCCAAACCATTGGCAAATTTTTGTAGCTCTTTTTCTGTCTCGATCGCTTTTTCGGTTTCGCCAGCTTCCACTTGTTTTAATAAGGTTTCAATTAATTCTGTTAAATAATCGTAATTAATTTCTACATCTTTCACGTGGGTCATTTTAAGCTCAATTTGTATCACTGGAATATTCTTGCTTTTCGCTAAATGATTTTTAAGCTCATTTGTTAACGTATTTGTCAGCATACTTTCTTCTTCAGCACTCATGCCGAGTTGCTCAATCAATTTATCAGGATTGTCATAATCAAACCCAACAGGCTCGCCGTTTTCGTCTTCGCCAGAATATTGTTTTAGCTTAGCAATATTGCTAGTGTAAGTTTTAAGCTGCTCAAACATTTCCCATTTTTTAGTTTCAGAGGGCGGAAGTTGAGAAAAGTCATCAGTAATTTCACGTAAATTCTGCACGATTTCTTTGGTTTCATTGAGTAAAACCTGATATTTCGGGGCAGTAATATTATCTTGTGTATTTTTCGTTTTGCGTTCTTCAGAAGATAATTGTGCGGAATCTTTATTGGCGTAAATGGACAATGCCTCATTCATTAAATTTTCATTATGTGCAGGCCAGCGGTAATTAATCACTCGTCCCCAAGGTTTTTCACGCATATCTGCTACTCGATTAGTGCGTGAATACGCTTGAATTAATCCAGCACCTTTTAAAGTGCGGTCAACATACAGGGTGTTTAATTCTGGGGCATCAAAACCAGTAAGCAGTTGATCCACCACAATAACGAGATCTAAAAATTGTTTGTCTGTTGCAGTTCGATTTAACCGACTAGTCACATCTTCTGTGTAAGCAGAAACATCTGACATACTGAAATTAGTTCCAAATTCCGCATTGTAATGTTGGATCGCCTCAAATAAACCTTGATTGGTTTCAAGCATTGAATCGCTATTAGTATTATTTTGGCTAAATGTGACAGCTACTTTTAAACAAAACTCACCTTTTTCTGACCGCACTTTATTCATTCGTTGGAACTCGCGGAAATACATCATTGCCATTGGTGTACTGGCTTTTCCTCCACCAACGTGGGTCGTTAAAAGTGCATTGTATTTACCACGATTAAGTTTATTATCCCAATTCGAACGATTCTTCCAATGCTTGAAAATATCTCCAACTACCAATTCAACATGTTCAGGATTCTCATCGTAGAAACTTGATTCAATACTGTCGTCCATATCTTGCTGAGTCAAATTTTCAATTTTTTGTGTGATTTGTTGCTCTGTCCAATTCGGGTATTTTTGGCGATAGAATTTGGGTAAGTAATCCTTTTTCATACTTTCTTCGCTAATGGTGGTTTCAAAATCCACTTTAAAACCTAATACATTTCGATCTGCAATAGCTTCACGAATAGTATAAGCGTGTAAAAGTTCGCCAAAAATATCTTCTGTGCGTAAACCATTGGTGGTTTCATCAAACATTGGTGTGCCAGTGTAGCCAATCCAAGCAGAATGTTTAAAGGCTTTTTGAATGGATTGGAAATTTTCACCGCCTGTCGAGCGATGTGCTTCGTCAACAATAAACACGATATTTTTATTCGGTGCTTTGAAAGAAGCTCGTTTGACCAAGGTGTCTAGTTTCTGTACTGAAGTAACGATGATTTGACTGCCTTTACTATGTAATTTGCGATTAAGATCAGTTGTATTTTTGGTGTCCTGTACGGTACCAACATTATCTTTCGTTGTATCTGGATCATAGGCACGATAGTTATCATTAGTTTGCTTCGTTAATGCAATACGATCCACCAAGAAAACCACTTTATCCACATTAGCAGCACGACTTGCTAACCAAGCGGTTTTAAAACTCGTAATGGTTTTTCCAGACCCCGTTGTATGCCAAATATAACCAAGCTTATTTATCGCTTGCGAAAAATCAGCTTTTTTTAGCTTGTTCATTACATTTCTTGTGGCATACACTTGATAAGGACGCATCACTTTTAAGGCTTGTTTGTTGGGTGTGCCGTCTAAAATCATATAATTGGTTGCCATTTGATGTGCCATTGGAATACTCAACATAGAATCCGAAAATTCTTTCCATTTATAGATAGGTTTGTTGTCGGACTGACGTTGCCAGTTAAAGGCAAAATCTTTATTAAAACGATCCGCTGTGGTATTTGCCATGTATTTCACATTATTTGGCGTAATGGCGACCAAAATCTGTAAGGTAGAATAAATATCGCTATACTGATGTTCCGCAATATATTGGTGCATTTGGTTCAACGCTTCATTAATATCGCGTGTTTCTTTTTTTTCTTCAATTTGAATAATAGGTAATCCATTGATCAATAAGGTTGTATCAAAACAGCGGTTTTCTTTTCCTGCAATGACAGCTGGACGTCGAATTTGATTGACAATTTGGTAAGTAGTGTCGCCTGCACCAATTTGTTTTTGATCAAAAACCGTTAAAAAGACGTGGCGATCATCGTCTAAATCAATTTCAATTTGTGAAATACCATTGGTACCATAAAGGAATTGACCAGCGGCATAAGGTGTGGAAAGATTAGAAATAATGCGCTTAACTTGCTCAAATTCCACCGCGCTTAATGGACGTTCTAGCGTTTTTTGATTTAGCTTTTCTAAAATCTGTTTGAAATTTGCCCACAAATCTTCTGTTGTTTTAATTGTTGGTTCATAACGCCATAGCTTTGTGCGCACAATATAATCAGCACTTGATTCATTAATACTATTTTCTGGTGTGATAGCACCAGTACAAAGATATTCAATTAAGTTCTTTTCAAAGACTACTTCAGGCATTTTATTGGTCATTTTGAGCTCGCTTTTTGTAATTGATGTAATACAAGTGATTTTTCTAAATTTGCAGCACGCTGTTTTAAATAAGCTAATTTTTGTTGTTTACAATAAATATCACCTATCAAACACTGCTTTGATAAAGTTGGAAGTTTTGGCAATTTGAGGGATTTCAGCTGTTTCGTTGTGTATTTTAAGACCTGGGTGCCCTGTAACCCGTTCGCTAGCTGTTTTTGAATCGTGGGAGATTCATTCAACAAATAAATCAAGTAATTAGCATCAATTTGTTCTGTTGGGATTAATTTGACATAATTCTGAGTATATAAAAACCCTTGATGCATATCACTAATACGGACGCTTTTACCCGAAATTAAACTAAAAATAACATCTCCTGCAGATAATAGGCTAGTAATAGGATCAAAGGTCCTTATTACTTTATTAGGGGAGATCGCTATATCAGCAAATTGAGCGTCAAGTTCAAGATTTGCTTGCGTATAATAGGTATAACTTGGTGCCTCTAAATCAGTTGTTTCAGAGATACGAAATTGTGGCTGACCACTATTTATTTTCACCAACTCACTCAAAAGCATAATAAACTGTGCCTTTTTAAAATTACATTGTGCACATATAATAACCATGAAAATTACAAATAGCAACCTTTTATTGTAATTTATTAAAATTACAAATAAAGCAGGAGTAAAAATATCTTATTTATGGATCCAAATCAAAAAAATATGATTTTTTACAAGACAAAATCACGAAAGATCGATAACATAGTATTGTTATACCTAATTTAGATTATTAACTTAAGAGGAAAACAAAATGGCAAAAATCGTTAAAGTACTTGGTCGTGAAATCATCGACTCACGTGGTAACCCAACTGTTGAAGCTGAAGTTCACTTAGAAGGCGGTTTCGTTGGTTTAGCTGCTGCGCCATCTGGTGCATCAACTGGTTCTCGTGAAGCATTAGAATTACGCGATGGTGACAAATCACGTTTCTTAGGCAAAGGCGTATTAAAAGCTGTTGAAGCCGTAAATGGTCCAATTGCTCAAGCAATTTTAGGTAAAGATGCAAGTAACCAAGCTGAAATCGACCAAATCATGATCGATTTAGATGGTACAGAAAACAAATCTAAATTTGGTGCAAACGCAATCTTAGCAGTATCTTTAGCAAACGCAAAAGCAGCTGCTGCATCAAAAGGCAAAGCACTTTATGAGTGGATCTCAATCCTTAACGGTACTGAAGGTCAATACTCTATGCCATTACCAATGATGAACATCATCAATGGTGGTGAGCACGCAGACAACAACGTTGATATTCAAGAATTTATGATTCAACCAGTTGGTGCAAAAACTTTACGTGAAGCATTACGTATCGGTGCTGAAGTCTTCCACAACCTTGCTAAAGTATTAAAAGGCAAAGGCTTAAGCACAGCAGTTGGTGACGAAGGTGGTTTCGCACCTAACTTAGAATCTAACGCAGCAGCACTTGCTTGTATCAAAGAAGCAGTTGAAAAAGCAGGTTATGTATTAGGTAAAGACGTAACTTTAGCTATGGACTGTGCATCTTCTGAGTTCTACAACAAAGAAAACGGTATGTACGAAATGAAAGGTGAAGGTAAATCATTCACTTCTCAAGAGTTCACTCACTACTTAGAAGGCTTATGCAAAGAATACCCAATCGTGTCTATCGAAGATGGTCAAGACGAATCTGACTGGGAAGGTTTCGCATACCAAACTAAAGTGTTAGGTAACAACGTTCAATTAGTGGGCGACGACTTATTCGTAACCAACACCAAAATCTTAAAAGAAGGTATCGAAAAAGGTATTGCGAACTCAATCTTAATCAAATTCAACCAAATTGGTTCATTAACTGAAACCTTAGCGGCAATCAAAATGGCGAAAGATGCTGGTTACACCGCTGTGATTTCACACCGTTCTGGTGAAACTGAAGATGCAACTATCGCTGATTTAGCGGTTGGTACAGCAGCAGGTCAAATCAAAACTGGTTCTATGAGCCGTTCTGACCGCATTGCGAAATACAACCAATTAATCCGTATCGAAGAAGCGTTAGGCGACAAAGCACCGTTCTTAGGTTTAAAAGCGGTTAAAGGTCAAGCGTAATCACGCTGTTTGAGTTAAAACTCATGAAAATAACACCGCACTTTTAGTTTAGAAAGTGCGGTGTTTTTTTATTCAGTTTCTACAAAATGAAAGGGATTGAAAATGCTCAATTTAGTTTTAGAAGATAAACATTTAATTGGTCAGGCAAAACATTTTGGTGCTCATTCAACGCATCATGAGAACTTGGTCGTCATGTTTGAAGATGATGGTGAAACCGGCTACTTTTATGCTATGGATTTGAACAACCAAGGACAACCCATCGTGGATGCTTTGTATGTATATGGTGTGGATAATATTGAAGGTAAACATGAACCCCGCCAATTCCAGATCTGTTGGTCAGAAGATGGTATGCAAGCTTTTCTATTGGTCAATGGCTATCCGCATGCTTCCTTTGATTTCCGTCGTTTAGTGGGGTACAACAGCAGTAAATTCCCTATGCCAGACATCAGTAGTATGTGGAGCCACGAAGAAATTAATGACAAATTAGTGGCTGAATGGTTGAAGGTATAAAACTCATAAAAAATAAACCGCACTTTTAAAGCGCGGTTTATTGTTATTAAGGGTTAAATCACATAATCAGTCTCAAAATCATTCATTTTTGTTTGTAACAAAAATTGTTTTGTCCGTTCTTGCTGTGGCGAAGCGAAGAAATCTCGTGCATTATTTTGCTCCACCACTTTTCCTCCATCCATAAAGACAATTTTATCTGCCACTTCACGAGCAAATTTCATTTCATGAGTAACAATAATCATTGTCCAACCTTCTTTGGCAAGCAAACGTAAAACTTGCAATACTTCACCAACTAATTCAGGATCCAAAGCGGAGGTCGGCTCATCTAATAAAATTAAATCAGGTTGAACAGCTAAAGCGCGAGCAATACCAACCCGTTGTTGCTGACCACCTGAAAGCTGTGATGGATAAAGGTTCACTTTATCAGCTAGACCTACTTTAGCTAACAATTCTAATGCTTGTTGCTTCGCTTGCTCTGCTGGTACTTTTTGCACAATCACAGGACCTTCCATCACGTTCTCAAGTGCGGTGCGATGAGGGAATAAATTATATTGCTGAAAAACCATGGATGAATGGCGACGCAAGGCTAACTCTGTGGCTTTAGGAATTTTTTGTGCGAAATCAATGGAAAGGCATCCGTCAGTAAAACGTAAGGTGCCAGCATCAGCTCTTTCCAATAAATTAAGGCAACGTAAAAAAGTGGTTTTCCCCGACCCTGAAGGCCCTAAAATAGCCACTACTTCCCCTTTTTGAATGCTTAAATCTACGCCTTTCAGTACTTCATTACCATTGAATTGCTTATGAATATTTTTAATTTCTAACATTGCTTACCTCTATAAGTGCTGAGAAAGACGTTTTTCTAAACCTTGTTGGAAAATCGCTAATACAAAACAAACAATCCAATAAATTAATGCGGCTTCACTATAAACCAAAATAAATTCATAAGATGACGCAGCCACATTCTGAGCAATTCGGAATAATTCTGTTACCAATACTAAAGAAGCCAAAGATGAATCTTTAATGGTACTAATAAAAGTATTAGCTAATGGTGGCACAGATACTCTCATTGCTTGCGGCATAATAGTACGAATAAAGGCTTGAGGATAATTCATCCCAATGGCATAAGACGCTTCCCATTGTCCTTTCGGAATAGATAAAATCGCCGCTCGCACTGTTTCCGAGGCATAAGCCCCAATATTAATCGAAAAAGCAATAATCGCTGTTGGGAAAGGATCTAAGGTAATTCCAACTTCTGGCAACCCATAGAAAATAATAAAAATTTGCACAAGCAATGGCGTGCCACGAATAATAGACACATACACTCGACAAATCCAGTGTAGCAATTTATGCAATAAGGATTGAGCAGGCGTCGTGCGAATAATGGCTACACCAACAGCAATCAATAACCCACAGAAAAATGAAATCACCGAAAGTGGAATTGTGCTCAGAATAGTTGCCTCTAACATAGGCCAAAACGAGCTGATCACTAGATCAGCTCGTTCTTCGGTCATAAAAGGCAAATTTGCGAAGAGGTTATTTAGTAATGTCATCACCAAACCATTTAATTGAAATTTGTTTTAATGTGCCATCTGCGTGTAATTCAGCGATCGCTTTATTTAATTTCTCCACAAGTGCTTCTTCACCTTTTAAGATTGCAAAACCTGATGGAATTTTTTCCTCGCCTTCTGCTGCAATTTTTAACCCAGCTTTAGGCATTTTTTGGAAATAATCTAATACCGCTAATTTATCATTTACTGTTGTGTCAGCTCGTTTTTGGCGGATTAATTCTAATGCTTGCGCTAAGCCATCTACTGTCACCAATTCAGCACCATTTGCTTTTGCTATTTTGGTGAAGTTGCTGGTTAAAGATTGTCCAGACTTTTTACCTTTTAAATCAGCAAAATGCTTTAAGCTTTCATCATCAGCACGCGTCACAATCACTGCATTAGAATAGTTATAAGGCGCAGTATAAATATATTTTTTCAAACGCTCAGGGCTTGGATTGGTTTGATTTGCAATTAAATCAAAACGTTGTGCATTCAATCCCGCATACATTGCGTCCCATTGTGTTTCTTTAAACTCAATTTTTAAATCAAGATGTTTTGCAACTGCTTCAATCACTTCCACATCAAAACCCGTTAATTTACCTGTTTCATCATGGAATGTGAAAGGTGCATAGGTACCTTCTGTACCCACTAATAATGTTTTTGTACTTTCTACACGATCTGCAATTGGTCCTGCATTCGCCTGTGTTGCGACGCCAAATGCTAAACCGGCTAATAATGCTGCTTTAATAAATTTCATTTTTCCCCCAATAACGTAGTGAATATGATTTGATTGTAAAAAATTTTTTGCTAATTTCACAATAACTATAAATTATTTCTCATAACTAACTGGAATAACAGTTATAAAAGTTGCTGCATACTAAAATTGACAACAAATCCACCAATGGTCAGCCATACATAAATCATTGCCCCAAGCACAAGAGGTTTCGCTCCCGCTTGCTTGATAGCACTAATATGTGTCGTTAACCCTAAGGCAGTCATTGCCGAAATTAACAACAGACTATCTAAATCTACAATAAATTTAACCGCACTTTGTGGTAACAAAGAAAATGAATTTAATACCGCGGTTAAAATAAATAAAAATGCAAACCAAGGAATATTGATTTTGCCTTGTGTTGCCTGATTATCCGTCTTAGATAATGCCCAAGATAAAATCAGTAAAAATGGCGCTAGCATCATCACTCTGATCATCTTTGAGATCACTGCAGTATCCGCAACAGCGGGACTAATATTGCCACCAGCGGCATAAACCTGAGCCACTTCATGCACACTTGAACCAATATAAATGCCAAATTGATGTGGTGTCAACCAATCTTGTAAATAGGGATAAGCTATCGGATAGAGAAACATGGAAATGGTGCCAAAAATGACCACCACTGCAACTGCAACAGACACTTGATGAGATTCTGCCTTGGTCACAGGTTCCATCGCCATTACCGCTGCTGCACCACAAATACTACATCCCCCTGCCGTTAGAAAGACAGTTTGTTTATCCATATTGAGATAACGAATGCCTAACCAAATAGCTAGCAAGAATGTGGAAGTCAACATAATGGCATCCGTTGCAATGGCATTCACACCTACACTACTAATATCCTGCAAGGTCAAACGAAAACCATAAAGAATAATACCTAAACGTAATAAGGTGCCTTTGGCAAACAAAACTCCTTGTTGGGTATAAGCCGAGATTTTAGAATAAAAGGTATTACCGATCAAAATACCTAATAAAATAGCGATAGTTAATGAACTCACTTTCATCTGCATAGCAAATTGAGAATGCGCGAGTAAATCTACCACAAAAGTCAGGAAAGCAATCCAGATTAATCCGATATAAAGTGTTTTATTTTTCATTATTTTTTCCTTGTGATAACAAGTGGTTGCTAGCATAAAATATTTCACCACAGAATTAAACTAATTCTTATAAAACTTACTAAAAAAGCACCGCGCTTTTATCGTCCTACGCATAAATAATCCCTGCATTTGATTGCACTTTAATCGCTTTTTAGGCAGAATATTGCCACTGTTTTAAGAGAAGAAAGGAAACTAATAATGACAAAACATTACGATTATTTAGCGATTGGTGGTGGTAGCGGTGGCATTGCGTCCATTAATCGTGCAGCAAGCTATGGCAAGAAATGTGCAATTGTAGAAGCGAAATATTTAGGTGGTACTTGCGTAAACGCAGGCTGTGTACCGAAAAAAGTGATGTGGTATGGCGCACAAATCGCTGAGGCAATTCATAGTTACGCACCAGACTATGGCTTTGATTTAGACGTAAAAAACTTTGACTACGCGAAGCTTGTTGAAAGCCGTCAAGCTTATATCAGCCGTATTCATACCTCTTATGGCAATGTATTAGGCAAAAATAACGTTGATGTACTCAATGGTTTTGCGCGCTTTGTTGATCAACATACCGTAGAAGTCAGCTATGCCGATGGTAAAAAAGAATTAGTGACTGCGGATCATATTTTAATTGCCACTGGTGGTCGTCCAAGCGTGCCTAATGTAAAAGGTGCTGAATATGGGATTACCTCTGACGGTGTATTTGAACTCAGTCAATTACCAAAACGTGCTGCTATTGTTGGTGCAGGCTATATTGCTGTTGAACTTGCAGGAGTGTTCAATAGTTTTGGTGTTGAAACCCATTTATTTGTTCGCCAACATGCGCCACTACGCAGTCAAGATCCATTAGTGGTTGACACCTTGTTAGAAGTTTTTGCTCAAGATGGTATCCAGTTACATACTCAAGCTATTCCACAAGAAGTCGTGAAAAATGCTGATGGTTCTTTAACCTTGAAATTAGCGGATGGCCGCTCTCAAGAAGTGGATTGCGTCATTTGGGCAATTGGTCGTGAGCCAGCCACAGATGTGATTAATTTAGAAGCTGTAGGTGTTGCAACTAATGAACGTGGTTTCATCAAAGTAGATAAATTCCAAAATACCAATGTGGAAGGCATTTATGCTGTTGGTGATATTATTGAAGGTGGAATTGAATTAACGCCTGTTGCTGTTGCTGCGGGTCGTCGTTTATCTGAACGTTTATTTAACAACAAACCGAACGAACATTTGGACTACAACCTTGTACCAACGGTTATTTTTAGCCATCCGCCGATTGGTACTGTTGGTTTAACAGAACCTAAAGCTATTGAGCAATATGGTGCAGAAAATGTGAAAGTCTATAAATCTTCTTTCACCCCAATGTATAGCGCTGTGACTCAACATCGCCAACCTTGTCGTATGAAGTTGGTTTGTGTGGGTAAAGAAGAAAAAATTGTCGGTTTACATGGCATTGGTTTCGGTGTCGATGAAATGATCCAAGGATTTGCGGTAGCAATCAAAATGGGCGCAACAAAAGCTGATTTTGATAATACCGTTGCTATTCACCCAACAGGTTCTGAAGAATTTGTAACTATGCGTTAAGGATATAAAAGTGCGGTGAAATTTACCGCACTTTTTCTACCTATGATTTATTTAATTATTGCACTTGCTATTTGGGCAAGCTCTTTAGTCGCTGGTAAATATGCCTTCACTATGCTTGATCCTGTGCTCACAGTTCAAGCGCGCTTGCTTATTATTTCTGTATGCATTTTTCCACTTTTTTTACGTCATTGGCGCAAAGTGGATAAATCACTGCGTTCGCAACTCTGGTGGCTTGGGTTTATTAACTACCCAGTGATCTTTTTATTACAATTTTTTGGACTGAAATATACTTCCGCCTCAAGCGCCATTACCATTATTGGCTTAGAGCCTATATTAATTGTCTTTATCGGCCATTTCTTTTTCAAAGATAAAGCCGGCTGGTATCATTGGTTATTCGGCATTCTCGCCTTTTCTGGCGTTGCAGTATTAATCGCTGGTGGAAGTGATGAAGGAGAAATCACCTTATTAGGTTGTACGTTGGTCTTGTTAGCTGGCATTAGCTTCTCCGCTTGTTTACGCTGGACACAAGCGATGATTAACCGAATTGGTGCGCAAAGCTATACCGTTATTTCCATTGTACTTGGCACCATCACTTGCTTGCCTTTTACTTTACTACTCACAGAAAACTGGCAAATTAACTGGAATAAAGAAGGCGTGATTTCTCTTCTCTATCTCGCGATATTTTGTAGCTGGATTGCATTTTGGTTATGGAATAAAGGATTGCATTACACAAAAGCCAATATGGCGGGATTATTAACCGCTCTCGAACCAATATTTGGGGTATTTGCAGCCATTATTTTGCTTAATGAGCAAGTCTCAACTCTCTCTTGGTTGGGGATTTGGATTATTGTGGGATCGATGGTTATCTCGAGCGTAATGCCAAGATTTACACAAAAAAGTGAATAACAAAAAGTGCGGTGAAATCACCGCACTTTATTATGGTTTTACTAAGCCTAATGCACCAATTTTCACACCAAGATTGCCCAATGCAACAGGATCTAAATATTCCGCTAAGAACTTAAATAATTCATTTACATCAGAAAAAGTGCGGTCAATTTTCACATCATTTTCAATTTTACGGGTAAATTCATAAACCACATTGTCGTTATCAATATGCGCTTCCAACGTAATATAAATGGTTTCAAAAAAATGGCTTTTCGCGCCTTCCTCACCCGGATCGCTAATTCGCACATTCCATGTATTGTTAAATAGTACTTCTGTTGTTACTGCCATATTTTATTTCCTTTTTAATGTAATCTATTGTTATTAAAGAAAAACCCGATCATAAAACCTCTATTAACAGAAATTTTATGATCGGGCTTTTCAAACCATTTTGCCGCATGCTTCGCTTTACGCTGATAGCTGCCTTTGCCTTTTAACTTTTTCTCAATCCGTTGACGGAATAATCGATCGCTCAATAACGCCTGAATTGCATTATCTCGAATAACCCCTCGATGATGCTGATAAGGGATTGCGCTTTGCATTTTATCTGCATCCGATAAAATGCCTTTTTTGTTTGCCATAATTTCCTCACTTATTTACAAATGGCGATTATTATATGTAATTCCTCAAGATTTTAACTTATAATCAACAAAAATACGATAGATGAGAAAAGGAAAATTTATGATTGAGATGCTAAAAAGTTGGTATATTCGCCGTTTTAGCGATCCACAAGCCATGGGATTAGCTGCTATTTTGCTGTTTGGCTTTATTGCAATTTATTTCTTTAGCGATCTCATTGCACCTCTTCTTGTTGCGGTGGTTTTAGCCTATTTGCTGGAAATTCCCATTAACTTTATTTCCAAAAAACTACGCGTTCCTCGTATTCTTTCAATTATTCTGGTTTTAGGTAGCTTCATTACTCTCGTGCTCGCGTTAACCTTCGGTTTACTACCTAATTTGATTAATCAAACCGTTAATTTATTAAGCGACCTTCCAATTATGTTTAATAAATTACATGAATGGTTAGCTCAACTCCCCGAGTCTTATCCCGAATTAATTGATTATCAAATGGTGGATAGTCTATTTAGTTCAACAAGAGAAAAAATCCTTTCTTTTGGTGAAAGTGCGGTCAAATTTTCATTAACTTCTATCGTGAACTTGGTGTCTATTGGCATTTATGCTTTTTTAGTACCATTGATGATGTTCTTTATGTTGAAAGATAAACGCGTACTGATTATTTCATTTATGCGTTTTTTACCTAAAAACCGTCGTTTAGCGACTACCGTATGGCAAGAAATGCAGCTGCAAATTGCCAATTATATTCGAGGTAAATTACTCGAAATTATTATTGTTACGTTGGTAACCTACATTATTTTCCTCGCCTTTGGCTTAAATTATCCGCTACTACTTTCTGTTGCGGTTGGCATATCCGTTTTAATTCCTTATGTGGGCGCAGTTATTGTGACCATCCCAGTTGCTTTAGTCGCCATTTTCCAATTTGGCGATCACTCCACTTTTTGGTACATCATGGTTGCTTTTGTGATTAGTCAGCTATTGGATGGAAATATTTTGGTTCCTTTCCTGTTCTCAGAAGTGGTTAACTTACATCCTCTCACCATTATTATTTCTGTACTCATTTTTGGAGGATTGTGGGGATTTTGGGGCGTTTTCTTCGCCATTCCACTGGCGACATTGGTGAAAGCCGTCGTGAATGCGTGGCCATCCAATGATGATATTATTATCAATAAGTAAAAAAATGGGCTGAATATTGTTCAGCCCATTTTCTTTATTATCAACCACCTTTATGTTCTAGGTATAATACCGTAGCCGCAACCCGCGAATGAACATTTAACTTCCGCAATAAGTTACGAATATGGACTTTTACTGTTTCTTCAGAAATAAATAATTTCCCCGCAATTTGCTTGTTAGACAAACCGGTGGCAATTAATTGCAATACATCCATTTCACGATCAGTCAATGAATAAATCGGATCTTGTGATGGATGGCGCTCTAACAGTAAATCTTTAATACTATCACTTAAAATAATTTCGCCTTGTGCAATCTGCTTAATTTGCGCTAATAAGGTATCTGGCTCGGTATCTTTCAATAAATAACCATCAGCCCCCGCATCAATTAAGGCAAAAATATCATTCTTGGCATCAGACACCGTTAAAATAACGATACGTGCATCAACACCTTCATTACGTAAAGCTTTCAAGGTATCCAATCCTGAAAGCCCTTTCATATTTAAATCTAAAATAATTAAATCAGGATCTGTCTGTAATGCAAGAGATACACCTTCATTGCCATTACTCGCCTCGCCTACAACTTCTAATCCAGCATCCAATTCAATAAGTTGTTTGATACCACGACGCATTAAAGGATGATCATCAATAATCACGATCTTGGTTTTATCTATCATACGCTGTCCTCGATCTGCCTAATATTAGGCTCTATTATAATCAATCTGATGATTTATGTCATTTGAGAAACACAATTAAAAGGTACGATCTTTCTGCCATCACGCTCATAAGCTAGTTGGTAAAACTGAGGATAATTAAAATCGCTCTGCACTATACCATAAGGATTATTTCCTTCACGATCAGCTTGATTATAAATGCGGTTAATTTCTTTCACTTTTTGTTCTTTATCACCATCACATTGGCGGTAAATTTCAATATGGTTATCTTCATCTAAAATATAGACATTGAAAGTGCCATTGGTGTTATCTTTAAAGAAAAACTGTAAGAAACCCTCGCTAGCAAAAGCATCGATTTCAACTGGATATTTTTGTTTTGTATAGGAGGTCACTTTTTGCTGAAAGTGCGGTGCTTTTTTCTCAAATTCTGCGGTATTCGCTAACTCATCCACATTCGCAATAGCAATATCAGGCATTTCATGCCAACTCATGCCTTTTTCTTCAAAGAAGAATTCCCAGTTGCGCCCTGCAATTCGTAATAAATTCTGTGTTTGAGGCAAGTTCTCTGTTTGGATACTAATGCATTTTTTGACTAAATTTGCCACTAAATCACGCAAAGCTGATTGGTAATGTTCACTATAACAAAATATTTCTAATGAACGAGGTGACACAGAACCGCGGTGAATCTTTTTAGAAAGCACTTTTAAAGCTAATAAAATGGCATTCGGGCCTTCAAAATGTAAGGTTCTGATTTCATTCCATAAATTACGGTAAACCAAATCAATACTGCCTACTAAGCTTTCTTCATTAGGACCAAAGCTAAATAAGTCCCCTTTCTGAATGTGATTTTTCGGCTTGATAATTTCACGAGTTGGATCGGTGACCAAGTTGACTAATATCGCTAAATGACGAATTTCACAAGGATGATGTAAATCTTCATTGCTTGCAGGAGGCACATGAACAGGAAAAAATTCTCCTAAATCCGTAATAAAAGAGGTTAATTTCTGCAAGGACACATGCTCACTTGAAATATACACTTTGGTTTGTTGGGTTAGTAAACCATTAAAGTAAGCCCAAGCCACTAATTTATGCAAATTAGGGTTGTATTCGACATAACGCTCCGAAGATAATGCTGATATGCTAGGAGCATGATTCAGCATATACCAACCAGGTTTCATTGCTGTACCTGTTTTGCTCACTTCAATAAATGTCAAATGCGGTTCAGCCAGATTTGTCGAAATCAACGGATTTAATAAAGACACTTTGCCCGGAATTTCTTCAAAAGCACTATATAGTTTGCGAGATAATATACTGATATCTTGTGGCATGATATTGTCATCAAGATTGTGCTGGCGCGCAAAGCCAATAAGCTTGCGATAGCTTTGCATTAATAAGTTGACTAAAATATGATGCGATTTTTTCGCACGTTTAATCTGCCAAAATGGTCGCTGGTTCAACTCATCAACAACATCCGCTTTCCAACCCCATTGTTTTGTTAAATCATCTAATAAATCAAAACGCCAACTCTTCGTCTTGCTGTACCACAAATCTTCAGTGGCTTTAATATAGAAACAGCGTCTTACAAAATCTAAACGTTCGAAATCTTTTAGATAAGTTAAATAAGCTGTTACCCGCTCAAGCATAGCTAAATAAGGATCAAAATGCTGGTCTTCGGTACGATCCGTCAATAAATGCTGTTTAAAATCAGACGAGATTAAATAGGTGTTTGGATATTCCCAAGAATAGGCTTCGAGCAATAAGATTTTGATTAAAGATTTATAAGGCGAATCTATGCCTTTATACAACTGCCACAAACTCGCACCAAAATATTCATTTTCCGAAAACTGACTTAATCCGCCAAAATCAACCCAATCTTGAGGATTAATCACCTTATTTAAAATTAAACGTTCGACTTCCGATTCATATTCTTTTTCATCTTCCACTAACAAATGCAGCCAAAGTAATGGTTTGCCCGCTAAACGTATTGCTGAACGATAGAATTCATCTAGTAACAACATATATTGCGCGGAACCACAATTTTCAGCAGTAAGTACATCAGAATAACGGAAACTACGGAAGCGATCTTGCTCAATCAAAAACAGATTCATATCGACTTCAAATTGCTTCGCCCATTCTTGCAATGCATTCATTTTTTCTTGTAGTTTTTCTCTTTCGTGATAATTAAGATCTTCACGATGACAGACCCAAATATCCAAATCAGAAGCGGAAGTTTGTGAAACAGATGCAATACTCCCCATCACATAGACACCATAAATTGCATCAAAAGTGCGGTGAGAAAATGCATTAATTTCGTGGAAAGAAAGATGAGAAAAAAATTGTTCAAGATATTGCTGTTGGTAATCGGATAAATTGAAGCCACAGATCCCCGTCGGGCTATCTTCTATATAGCCTGGCAAATCTGGGTGGTTTATATGCAATAATAAAGGAATTAATTTAAATACGTATTGAAACTCAGTTGAAGTCCCTGATAATGCTCTGATAATACGGAACTTTTCGAGATCCAATACTTGTTTTTTTGCAAATTCTAAGTCGTATTTCAAAAAGTACGCTCTACTGTTAGCAATAAATTTTGCTTACTCTAACATTTCACTTAAATGAAAGCAAATAACTAAATCAGGCAATAAAAAAGCCCTTTACTCAAGGTAAAGGGCTTCATTCATTTCGGATAAAATTTACTCTTCATCCACCATATTTAACATTTCCGCTAAGCTTGCTGTCGGATCTTCTGCAATAATATTAAATTCTGCTTCAATTTCCGCTTCATCATCCGCAGAGAATTTAACTTCCTCTACTTCTGGAGCTACAAAGCCAGCCTGACGGTTTTTGATACGGTTTTGATGATATGCAAAACCTGTACCAGCAGGGATTAAACGACCAACGATTACGTTCTCTTTTAAGCCACGTAATTCATCACGTTTACCCGCTACCGCTGCTTCAGTTAATACGCGAGTCGTTTCTTGGAACGATGCTGCAGAGATGAATGACTCTGTTGCAAGTGATGCTTTGGTAATACCAAGCAATTCACGTTCAAATTCAACTAACGGTTTGCCTTCTGCTTCACGTTTACGGTTCACAATCTTAATACGTGCAACTTCAACTTGCTCGCCTTCTAAGAACTCTGAATCGTAAGCATTGGTAATCACTGCTTTACGTAACATTTGGCGTACGATAACTTCGATGTGTTTATCGTTAATTTTTACCCCTTGTAAGCGGTAAACTTCTTGTACTTCATTAACGATATATTCAGTTACCGCATGAACTCCACGTAAACGTAAGATATCATGTGGTGTTTCTGCACCATCAGAAATCAAATCACCACGTTCTACCATCTCACCTTCGAATACGTTCAATTGACGCCATTTAGGAATCATTTCTTCGTATGCTTCACCACCATCAGTTGGGGTGATTAATAGACGACGTTTACCTTTGGTTTCTTTACCAAATGATACGATACCTGAAATCTCAGCTAAAATTGCAGGCTCTTTCGGTTTACGTGCTTCAAATAAGTCTGCTACGCGTGGAAGACCACCGGTAATATCTTTCGTACCCACAGATTCTTGCGGAATACGCGCTAAAGGATCACCAATATGAACTTCTGCATTATCATCTAATGTCACAATCGCTTTACCTGGTAAGAAGTATTGCGCTGCAACATCAGTACCTGGGATCAGAATATCATTACCCTGTGCATCAACTAATTTAATTGCAGGACGTAAGTCTTTACCTGCTGTTGCACGTTCACCCACATCCTGAACTAAAATTGAAGATAAACCTGTAAGCTCATCGGTTTGACGGCTGACACTTAAACCATCAATGATATCCACAAATTTAACAAAACCAGCTACTTCAGAAATAACAGGCATTGTATGTGGATCCCAATTTGCTACGGTTTCACCCGCTTCAACTTCAGCACCATCAGCTTTATTTAAAATTGCACCATAAGGTAATTTATAATGCTCTTTGGTACGACCAAATACATCAATTACTGTTAATTCTGTGTTACGTGAAGTTAATACTAATTTACCTTCGTTATTAGTAACGAATTTAGCATTAGCTAAACGCAATGTACCTGTATTACGTACTTGTACACTTGACTCTTTCGCTGCCGCAGACGCCGCACCACCGATATGGAACGTACGCATGGTTAACTGTGTACCTGGTTCACCGATAGATTGTGCTGCAATAACACCTACTGCTTCACCTTGGTTGATCAAGTGACCACGAGCAAGATCGCGACCATAACATTTCGCACAAACACCGAAATCAGTATTACAGGTTACAACTGAGCGAACTTTAATGCTATCAACAGAATTTTCGTCAATTAGATCACACAATTTCTCATCTAATAAAGTATTGCGTGGAATCAATACTTCTTCCGTACCTGGTTTTAAAATATCTTCTGCCGCCACACGACCTAATACAAGCTCGCGTAATGGTACTTTTTCATCACCACCTTCAATTAATGGTGACATTACGATACCTTCATGTGTACCACAGTCTTCTTCTGTAATTACTAAATCCTGTGCTACATCCACTAAACGACGAGTTAAGTAACCTGAGTTCGCTGTTTTTAATGCGGTATCCGCCAAACCTTTACGCGCACCATGGGTTGAAATAAAGTATTGAAGAACGTTCAAGCCTTCGCGGAAGTTTGCTGTAATTGGTGTTTCGATGATTGAGCCATCTGGACGCGCCATCAAACCACGCATACCTGCTAACTGACGAATCTGCGCGGCAGAACCACGCGCACCTGAGTCCGCCATCATAAAGATGCTGTTAAATGAAGCTTGTTTTTCTGGATTTCCTTCGCGGTTGATTACTTCTTCCGTAGAAAGATTCTCCATCATCACTTTTGCAACACGTTCATTCGCAGCTGCCCAAATATCGATTACTTTATTATAGCGTTCACCCGCAGTCACTAAACCTGATTGGAATTGCTCTTGGATCTCTGCAACTTCTTCTTCCGCAGCAGAAATGATTTCATATTTCTTCGCTGGAATTTCCATATCATCAATACCAACAGATGAACCAGAACGAGCCGCATAAGCAAAACCTGTATACATAATTTGGTCAGCGAACATAACGCTTGGTTTCATACCAAGGCGACGATAGCTTTCATTGATTAATTTTGAAATCGCTTTTTTGCCTAAAGTTTGGTTAAACAACTTAAATGGCATACCTTTTGGTGCGATCATCCATAAAATCGCACGACCAATTGTAGTATCCACTAAATTAGTTTTTGGCTCAAATTCGCCTGCTTCATTCTTCACATATTCAGTGATACGCACTTTCACGCGGGAATGTAACTCAGCTTGACCTGTACGATAAGCTTTTTCTGCTTCACGTGGATCTTGCAACAACATGCCTTCGCCTTTACCGTTCACTTTATCACGCGTCATATAGTAAAGACCTAATACAACGTCTTGTGATGGAACGATAATAGGATCACCACTTGCAGGTGATAAAATGTTGTTAGTTGACATCATTAAAGCACGCGCTTCTAGCTGCGCTTCTAATGTCAATGGTACGTGTACCGCCATTTGGTCACCGTCGAAGTCCGCGTTGAACGCCGCACACACAAGTGGATGTAACTGAATTGCTTTACCTTCGATCAAAATTGGTTCAAATGCTTGAATACCTAAACGGTGAAGTGTTGGAGCGCGGTTTAATAAAATCGGATGCTCACGAATCACTTCTGCCAAAATATCCCATACGATTGCATCTTCACGCTCAACCATTTTCTTCGCCGCTTTAATAGTTGAAGCATGACCACGACTTTCTAATTTCGCATAGATAAATGGACGGAATAATTCCAATGCCATTTTTTTCGGTAAACCACATTGATGTAAATGTAAGTATGGACCAACGGTGATTACAGAACGACCTGAATAGTCAACACGTTTACCTAATAGGTTTTGACGGAAACGACCTTGTTTACCTTTGATCATATCCGCAAGTGATTTTAATGGACGACGGTTAGAGCCGGTAATCGCACGACCACGACGACCATTATCTAATAACGCATCCACAGATTCTTGTAACATACGTTTTTCGTTACGCACAATAATATCTGGCGCAATTAAGTCTAAAAGACGTTTTAAACGGTTGTTACGATTAATCACACGACGATATAAATCATTCAAATCTGAAGTCGCAAAACGACCACCATCAAGTGGCACTAATGGACGTAAATCTGGTGGTAATACAGGTAAAACTGTCATTACCATCCATTCTGGTTTATTACCAGACTGAATGAATGCTTCTAATAATTTCAAGCGTTTAGTGATTTTCTTACGTTTCGTTTCAGAATTGGTTTCTTGTAATTCTTCACGTAACACTTCACATTCATGCTCTAAATCCATATTGCGTAAAATGGCTTGGATTGCTTCCGCACCCATTTTTGCATCGAATTCATCTGCCCAACGCTCTTCTGCATCTAAATATTGTTCTTCCGTTAATAGCTGACCTTTTTCTAAATCAGTCATACCCGGCTCAATCACAATATAAGATTCAAAATATAATACACGCTCAATATCACGTAATGGCATATCTAATAATAAGCCGATACGGGATGGAAGTGATTTTAAGAACCAAATATGCGCAACTGGTGAAGCTAATTCAATATGCCCCATACGTTCACGACGCACTTTGGTTTGTGTCACTTCAACGCCACATTTTTCACAGATAACACCGCGGTGTTTTAAACGTTTATATTTACCACATAAACATTCGTAATCTTTTACTGGTCCAAAAATACGCGCACAGAAAAGACCATCACGTTCTGGTTTAAACGTACGGTAGTTGATTGTTTCCGGTTTTTTCACTTCACCAAATGACCATGAACGAATCATGTCTGGTGAGGCTAAACCAATTTTAATCACATCAAAATCTTCAGCAGTTTTTGATTGCGCTTTGAGAAATTTAACTAAATCTTTCACAGATTTGCTCCTGTCGGAGTTAAACTTATTCAAAGTGCGGTTGAAAAAATCTCAATTTTTACACCGCACTTTGCACGGATAAACTTTGTTTTTGAGCCTAACCCAAAAGCGCTAAGCTCAAATTACACATCATAAACAAGCTCAGTGAATTACTCTTCATCCAAGTCAATGTTTAGACCAAGTGAACGAATCTCTTTCATAATTACATTGAAAGATTCTGGTGTACCTGGATCCATTTGTTGGTTGCCACTCACGATGTTTTTATACATCTTCGTACGACCATTCACGTCATCAGATTTCACCGTTAACATTTCTTGTAAGGTATAAGCAGCACCATAAGCTTCAAGTGCCCACACCTCCATCTCACCGAAACGTTGACCACCGAACTGTGCTTTACCACCTAATGGTTGTTGTGTTACTAAGCTGTAAGAACCTGTTGAACGCGCGTGCATTTTATCATCAACTAAGTGGTTCAATTTGAGCATATACATGTAACCTACAGTTACTGGACGCTCAAATTTTTCACCCGTACGACCATCATACAGGGTAATTTGACCAGAAGTTGGCAAACCACCTAATTGAAGTAACTCTTTGATTTCTTTCTCTGCTGCACCATCAAATACAGGGGTTGCAACAGGTAGACCTTTACGCAAGTTCTCTGCCAAACGCATCACTTCTTCATCAGTGAAAGTGCTTAGATCCACAGTTTGTGAGCCATGACCTAAATCGTAGGCTTTTTGGATATAACCACGCAATTTCTCAACATCTTGTTTTTGTTTGATCATTGCATTGATTTGATCACCAATACCGCGTGCCGCTAAACCTAAGTGTGTTTCTAAGATCTGACCAATATTCATACGAGAAGGAACACCCAATGGGTTCAATACGATCTCAACTGGTTGACCATTTTCATCGTATGGCATATCTTCAACTGGGTTAATTTTCGAGATAACCCCTTTGTTACCATGACGACCCGCCATTTTATCACCAGGTTGAATTTGGCGTTTAACAGCAAGATACACTTTAACTACTTTCAATACGCCTGGTGCTAAATCATCCCCTTGGATAATCTTGCCACGTTGAACTTCTAATTTCAGTTCAAAGTCTTTGCGTAATTCTTCGTATTGTTCAGCAAGTTGCTCTAATTGATTTTGTTTAGCTTCATCACTTAATGTTTGTTCTAACCATTGAGTGCGGTCTAATTTATCTAATTCTTTCTCACCGATGCCACCTTCAATTAAGAGGTTGCGTACACGAGAGAATAAACCGGCTTCAAGAATTTCAAGCTCTTCAACAAGATCTTTTTTCGCTTCTTTAAGCTGCATTTCTTCGATTTCAAGTGCACGTTTGTCTTTTTCTACACCATCACGCGTAAAGACTTGAACATCGATAACTGTACCAGAAGTCCCATTAGGTACACGTAAAGAAGAATCTTTCACATCAGACGCTTTTTCACCAAAGATAGCACGAAGTAATTTTTCTTCTGGAGTTAATTGTGTTTCACCTTTAGGTGTCACTTTACCCACAAGAATATCGCCACCTTTGACTTCAGCACCGACATAAACAATACCAGATTCGTCTAATTTACTTAATGCCGCTTCACCTACGTTTGGAATATCTGCAGTAATTTCTTCTGCACCTAATTTGGTATCACGTGCAACACAAGATAATTCTTGGATATGAATTGTAGTGAAACGATCTTGTTGTACAACACGCTCAGACACTAACATTGAGTCTTCGAAGTTATAACCATTCCAAGGCATGAACGCCACGCGAATGTTTTGACCTAATGCTAATTCACCTAAATCTGTTGATGGACCATCTGCTAAGATTTCGCCACGCCCCACTGGTTCACCTAAATTCACACAAGGAATTTGGTTGATACAAGTATTTTGGTTTGAACGGGTATATTTGATTAAATTATAAATATCAATGCCCGCTTCGCCTGGGATAGTTTCATCTTCGTTGACTTTCACAACAATACGTGAAGCATCTACATATTGAATTGTACCACCACGTTTAGCAACAACAGCTACACCGGAGTCAAGTGCGATAGGTTTTTCCATACCTGTACCGACTAACGGTTTATCCGCACGTAATGTTGGTACGGCTTGACGTTGCATGTTCGCGCCCATTAAGGCACGGTTCGCATCATCATGCTCAAGGAACGGAATTAACGCTGCAGCAACAGAAACAACTTGCTGTGTTGAAACGTCCATATAATGAATTTCATCTGGACGATATAAACCAGACTCACCATGCTCACCACGACAGGTTACAAAAGCATCAGTAAAACGGAAATCTTCATCTAAGTTTGAGTTCGCCTGCGCAATCACATATTTGCCTTCTTCAATTGCTGACAAATATTCGATTTCTTCTGTTACTTGACCATTGATTACTTTACGGTATGGTGTTTCTAAGAAACCATAGTCGTTGGTACGAGCATATACAGAAAGCGAGTTAATCAAACCGATATTTGGACCTTCAGGAGTTTCGATTGGACAAACACGACCATAGTGAGTGGTATGTACGTCACGCACTTCGAAGCCTGCTCGTTCACGCGTTAAACCACCTGGACCTAATGCAGAAATACGACGTTTATGTGTCACTTCTGAAAGTGGGTTATTTTGGTCCATAAATTGAGATAATTGAGATGAACCAAAGAATTCTTTCACTGCTGCAGAAATTGGTTTCGCATTGATTAAATCTTGTGGCGTAACATTATCTAAATCGCCTAAAGATAAACGTTCACGAACAGCACGCTCAACACGAACTAAACCAATACGGAATTGGTTCTCAGCCATTTCACCAACAGAACGGATACGACGGTTACCTAAGTGGTCAATATCGTCTACTTCACCACGACCATTACGAATGTCGATAAGTTTTTTCATCACATTCACAATGTCTTCTTTGCTTAATACACCGCTACCCGCTTCTTCTTCAATGCCTAAGGAACGATTGAATTTCATGCGACCAACTGCAGAAAGATCATAACGTTCAGTTGAGAAGAATAAGTTATCAAATAAACCTTCCGCTGCTTCTTTTGTTGGTGGTTCACCTGGACGCATCATACGGTAGATTTCAACTAATGCACTTAAGCGATCATAAGATGGATCTACACGTAATGTTTCAGACATATAAGGACCGAAATCTAAATCGTTAGTGAATAGCGTTTCGATCTTGTTGTAACCTGCTTGTACTAATTTTGCTAATAATTCTAAGGTTAATTCCGTATTCGCAGGACAAACTAACTCGCCAGTTTCCAAATCAACATAATCTTTCGCGACAACTTTACCCACAATATATTCAGTAGGAACAGTAACTAAAGTCACATTATCTTTTTCTAATGCGCGAATATGGCGAGCTGTAATACGACGACCGCGTTCAACATACACTTTACCATTTGCTTCAATATCAAATGTCGCAGTTTCACCACGTAAACGTTCAGGAACAAGTTCCATTAATAGCTTATTGTCCTGAACTTCATAGCTGATTTTCTCAAAGAATAAATCTAAAATTTCTTCTGTTGTATAGCCTAAAGCTCGTAAAATAATGGTTGCTGGTAATTTACGGCGACGGTCAATACGTGCAAATAAATTATCTTTCGGATCAAATTCAAAATCTAACCAAGAACCACGATAAGGAATAATTCTTGCGTTATATAATACTTTACCTGAAGAGTGAGTTTTACCCTTATCACTATCAAAGAACACGCCTGGACTGCGGTGTAATTGGGATACGATAACACGCTCAGTACCATTAATAACGAAAGTACCATTTTCAGTCATTAATGGGATTTCGCCCATATACACATCTTGTTCTTTAATATCTTTAATTGTGCCTGGCGCCGCATCTTTATCGTAGCTAACTAAACGTAAATTTACACGTAATGGCGCAGCATAAGTTGTACCACGAATTTGACATTCACGAACATCAAATACAGGCTCGCCTAATTTATAGCTGACATATTGTAATTCAGTGCTGCCATTATTGCTTACGATAGGGAAAACAGAACGGAACGCAGCTTCCAAGCCTTGTTGACCTTCTGGATCTCTTTGAATGAATTTATCAAAGGAGTCTAATTGAATAGTTAATAAATAAGGTACATTTAAAACTTGCGGACGTTTGCCGAAGTTTTTACGAATACGCTTTTTCTCGGTATAGGAGTAAACCATTGGGGTTCCTCTGTAATTTCTTAGTGTGGCCGTTTACAATGAATAAAAGTGCGGTGAAAAAAATAACACTTTTTTATTGAATCATTGCAATATTTTTGAACCCGTTCACTAGATACCGCACTCTGAACCTTACTTCTGATGAGCGGATTACCATTAAGCTAACAGCTTGATTTAACTTAATTTATCGGTAATTAAACGGTGAATTTTTTTGTGCATATTATTAGGCACAAAATGGCTGACGGAGATCCGCCAGCCACTTTATCCAGAATTCACTGGACCCGAAGAGGGAAAGTATCAATCAAAATTATTTGATTTCTACTTTAGCGCCTGCTTCTTCTAATTCTTTCTTAAGTGCTTCAGCTTCTGCTTTAGAGATGCCTTCTTTTAATGCTGCTGGTGCAGATTCAACTAAGTCTTTAGCTTCTTTTAAGCCTAAACCAGTTGCACCACGTACTGCTTTGATTACAGCAACTTTGTTTGCACCTGCTTCAGCAAGAACTACATCGAATTCAGTTTTTTCTTCTGCCGCTGCTGCTGCACCTGCTGCTGGCGCCGCTGCTGCTACTGCTGCTGCTGAAACACCGAATTTTTCTTCCATCGCTGCGATTAATTCAACGATTTCTGATACTGATTTTGAAGCAATCGCTTCGATTAGTTGTTCGTTAGTTAATGACATAACAATCAATTCCTAAAGTAAATAAGTTTGTAAACGATTTAAGAAAGGCTATAAAAATTAAGCCGCTTCTTGTAATTTGTCGCGTAATGCTGCAAAAGTGCGAACAAGTTTGCCTGCCGCAGCTTCTTTCATTGTACCCATTAAACGTGCAATCGCTTCTTCGTAAGTTGGTAATGTTGCCAAGAAGTTAACATCTTGGATTTTACCTTCAAAGGCTGCACCTTTAAGTTCGAACTCTTTGTTTGCTTTTGCGAACTCGCTGAACAAACGTGCTGCTGCACCTGGGTGTTCATTAGAGAATGCAATAAGAGTTGGACCTGTAAACGCATCTTTCAAGCACTCGAAATCTGTGCCTTCTACTGCGCGACGTAATAATGTATTACGAACAACACGCATTGAAACGCCAGCTTCGCGAGCTGATTTGCGTAATTCAGTCATTTTCTCAACTGTTACACCACGAGAATCCGCGATAACAGCTGAAAGGGCACCTTTGGCTGCTTCATTTACTTCAGCAACAATTGCTTGTTTATCTTGAAGATTTAATGCCATTGGCTTTTAGCTCCTGAATACACTCCGATAACTCGGAATTAAATTACCTAATATAAACAACATATTAGGACGACTTCGGTGTACAGAAGCAGAAAATTCTTTTTCTGTTCACCATCTACGTAGGCAATTAAGAAAACTCAGTTAAATTTAACCGCGTTTTCTCCTACGGTCTTCGACGGGGCTTGATGAGGCAAGCACCATCAGTTTTATGGATATACCATAAATTAAGGCTCGAAATTATAGTAAAGAAAAATCCTCTTGTAAAGTAATATTCAATATTAACTGCAAAAACTTACTTGGTATAACGTAAAATATAATGCGTAGGAATCCCTACTGAATCAGAATCTAGAGGTGGACCATTAAGATAGATATTCAAATATCCCCCCGCATCTACAGCTTCAAGAATAGTTCTTACATCTCCGTCCTTAAACACTAATTCCCTTCCTGGTAATAATTGTGTTCTTAGAGAATTTGTATTAGGCACGAAAAAACCAGCCCTCCCCCTAGCTACTCCATTCTTCCAATTTATATCTGTTAAAAAGAAATTATTATTTGTATTTCCGATAACTAATTGTTCAAACCAAACTTGAGGATTATCAGATCTTGTCACAATAGCCCTATGAACATAATGTAAATCAATAAAAGGTTCAGTTTGTTGAATATGAACTGAACCACAGGCGTTCAAATCTTTCATCAAAGATAATGACTTGTCTAACCTACTCCCCTCAATAATCCCTCGACCCCATAAAAGATTTAGGTATCCTCTAACCTTACTATTTGAATGTAATACTGAGCATTCTAGAGCTATCGAATGTTTCACAGCCTGTACTAATAATTTATTTTTGTAATGTATTTCACTCCATACTGAATACCTATTCAAATCCGTACGATAACTTGAATATCCTTGGATACTCGCAGCACAAACAAGAATACCAAATAGCAATTTGATAAAATGCTCTGCTCTAGCAAAAGAAATAGCTAATATCATTGCTAATACAAACAAGGCTTTTAATCTATCAAATGAAAATTGAGTTGCATGCTGCAACATAATAATATTCTCAAGGAGAGGGATTAGCGCAGCCAAAAACAAAAAAGAGATTTTTTGATAAGCTGATTTTGTTTCATTCTTATTATAAGACAAGAGATTAAATGAGCTATATAAAAAAGCTAGCAATAAAGGCTTTAATTGTAGGTTCTACTCCAACTGCAAAGCTATAATGAGCAATTGTTAAAAAACCAGCCATCAACGTTGTAATTAATAATTTGATTGCCAATTTTCTATTTTCACAATTTAGTGCTTTACCAAACCAAAAGAGCAAGATCAAACCAAGACTAAAAATATACCCTGTCCACTCAGTAAGTGCCCCAATCCCAACAAAAACAATTAAGAGCTTTTCATATATAGAACTCTTTTTATCATCCGAGGCTGTTAAATATAAGAAAAGAAAATACAATCCCAAAATAAAAATAAGTTGATAAAAACTATGAACCCAATATATAACCCCATGGGATTGCAAGACTTCTTTGCTGAAAATAGAGATGATACAACCAATAATCGCTCCGCCTATGGCTTGACTATTTTTATAACCTAATACTATTAGACTACGAAATAGAAGTAAATATAATACGACTGACACAAATGCACCAATCGCAAAATTCAAATAGGCAAGGTTTTTCTCCGTAGGTTCAATAGAGAAAAAAGAAAAGATAGCATACGGTGCAAGAAAACCTGGAGATGTAAAACTAGTATAAATATAATCACCTTTTTCTGTAGGAACAGTCGCTCCCCAAGCTATGTGCTTATCTCTCTCCTTTCCCAAACTGACCGTAGGTAAAAAATAATGGTGATCTGCTGTATTTTTTTGTAAAGCTTGAACAGTCAAGAGGGTATGATAAGTTGCCTCTATATTTGCGGAGCCTACTACATTGTTAAAATCATTTTTTCTTAAAATAAAAGAAAAAATGAGCAAAAGCATTACTATCAATAACCCTATTATTTTTACAAATCTGGTGTTTTTATAATGCAAAAAAGCCCATTATTCATCCTATTTAACGTTATATAGGCCTAAACACGCCTTAAATAGAACTATCAACACAGATAAATTACCTCTAAATGAGCTGATTTTTGTTGGTACTTCACCCTCAGGATAAATTCTTGATGTTGGTAGTTCTATACATTTGTAGCCTAGCTTAGGTACTATATAAGATAGATAAGCTAATAATTCATAAGACACAAAAATATCTCTGAATGGTGATACTTTTTCATCTAATAACATTTTAGCACTATAAGCTCTAAAGCCTTGTGTTGTATCAGTCCATTTAAATCCTGAGGCTAAACTTAGTAAAGGTGCATGAATACAACGGATAGCAAAATCTCTTGATTTTGGCGTATTAACCGCAATGCCTCCAGATAAATAACGAGAAGCTTGAACAAAATCAATACCATCTTCCAACGAATCTACAAATTGAGAAATAGCCGCAGGATCATCTTTATCATTGCCGTCAATAGTAATAATACCTAAATATCCCTGTTTTAATGCAAAAGAATAAGCACAACGTAATTGAGCACTTAATTTTCCAGCCCCAGTTTTTAATAGCAGGGCTTTCACATTTAAATCTTGCAATCGGGTTATTTCTAAAGAATCATCCGTACTACCACCATCAATAATAATAATATCCGCAATGTTTGAGATATTATTTGCTTTCATTTTGTCAAGCAGATTAATAATCCGCATTCCTTCATTGATGACGGGGATAACAACACAATATTTTTTTATTTTCCCTAGCCAAAATAATTCATCATATGTTGGTATTTGCCATTTGTTGATATTTTCCATTTTAATCACCTTAATTTATTTTTGATGCAATTAGAATTACACCTAATATAATGAATACAATTCCTAATAATGTTGTCCAATAAAATTGCTCTTTAAAAAACAACATAGAGGCTAATGCAACCGTCGCAATAGCACCTGATGTCAACACAGGATGTGCAATATTTAATGGAAAACGGGCTAATGCCATTACATATAATAAGAATGCGAGTCCATAACAAAACAATCCTAACCAAAAAGGGATATTTGTTAATGCTTCCCAAGGTTCATTTAAAGATGGAAATTTTCGAGGTGGGATAACAGCAATTTTAATTAAAATACTCGCAGCGGCATTACTTAAAACACCGAGTAATAATATGATCCAGTTCATTATTGATAACTCTCAGCAACACATTTTAATGCCTGTTCAATACGCTCTAAATTAGATCTAACATTATTTGAACGCATTTCAATTGTTAATACTTGATTTGGAATATAGGCTGATATTGCTTTCGCATATTCACGATGATTAATTTTAGAACTGCCAATAATATCTAATTCTGGCTCACTAATATGAATATGTCCAATATAGGAGGAAGTAGATTTTAATACTTGCTCAATATCTTCTTGATTGATAGTTACCGCCCCTAAATCAAGTTGCATTTTAATTGCTGGGTGCTCAACCATTTTCACAATATCCAGTGTTTCTAAACTATTGGTCATAAAATTGGCACCATAACAGACAGGGTTTGGCTCCAAACAAATAATACATTGATTTTTCTCAGCTATATCCCCTAGGCGATTAAAAAACACCTTTGAAATTGACCGCACTTTCTCATCAGAGAATCCTGTTATATCTCGGTTTTTAGGAGAACCAAATACCAATTTATTTGCTCCTAATAATCTGCCAATACGGCAAACATTATTTAAATGATCAAGCATTTTTGTTTGAATTTCATCAGATGCAAAAATATTCAATCCCTTTGTACCGAACAATAAAGCTTGCATTCCTATCAACTCAAAACCGTTTTTATTCCAGAAATCTTTGATGCGTAAGATATCTTCCTCAGAAACTGAACTAAAATCAGAAAAATATTTACTTGGAGCGATATCAATTTTATTTATTTGATATTGATTAAGCAAATCTATTACTTGAGAATCCTCACTAACTTCCCAAGCAATATTAGAAATGGAAATGTTATTCATTCTGCTAACCTATTTAACTACCTTGTATTTTCTGATTGAGCATAAGCTCGAATTGCTAATAATGTTTCTTTTTTAGAGTATTGGTATTTTTCCGCACCATAAAGGACAGCAAATTTGCTCTGCATATCATATTTTGCAGGCGGGTTTATTAATGATTGTTCAAATTTAAATCCAAATCCATTCTTTGCAACTTCTTCTACTGAAATCGGTTCTGACGTTAAATGGATTAAGTGAAGTTTATTCTCCAATGCAACCTGAATATCAGACCATAAATTTACCATTGGATAAAACTGAAAAATACCACGACTATCAATCATATTTAGATTGTTATTATTTAGAAAATCAAAAATAATATTTTTCTTTAAGCCAGGACCTACAAGCCCAGGCAAGCGAACAATAAGATAATTCTCAAAATGTGATTCAACAAACTTTTCTAAATAACGACGATGTAAGCCATAAGGCTGTAAATTTTCTTCATTAATTGCAGTGTCCTCATCCACATCAATCGGATCTTTAAATACATCTACCGTGCTAATTAAAATAAATGTATTACATTTAATTGTTTTTAAATGTTCAATTAACCCATTAATTATTTTTAAATCATTGTCTGGCTCTTTATTCGCTAACCATTTTTGTGCTGGTGCGGCAGAACAAACGACAAGTTCAAATTCTTGATTATCTATTTCTGCAATATTTTTAGAATTAAATAAACATTCAAATTTTTTTTGTTTTAGGATTGTATTTCCAACAAATCCTGTATAACCAATAAGTGCATTCATATATTTACCTTACGATTTTTACTTTATTAGGGTAACCTGTTAAATGAGGGTTTAACTTAGTTCCATTTACATAAATATTAATATAATTTTTGCTATATTTTAGGTGAGTGACCATTCTTTCCTCATCATCATTAAATTTTAAAACAGTATTGACTTTTATAGCATTTCTTACATCAAAAGTATTTTTTATAAAAAATGCGTTATCAACTCTATGGACTGATTTTTCCCAATTGGAATCACTTAAATCAATCAGTTCTATTTCAGGAATAAGTAAGAATTTTGATATATTTATATCTCTATCCCAATATATCAGCCCCCCCTTATACTGTGCATACTGCCCTGTTTTAATGGATTTTATAGGATAAAATGGAAGATCTTTAACTGCAATACAAACGTTATTTTTTAAAAAAATCGTTTGTGAAAATAATGATTTTAACAATGGATCTGCTTTTATTTTTTCAGCTTGATACCAATTAAAATCAAAGTTATTAAATGTTGCTCCACGCTTTATCTGCATTTTATCAAGATAAGTATTATCTACTGGAGATATATGTAAAAAAAACCTATCCTCGATATTCGAATCACAGGTTCTAGAAACATAAAGTAATTTGTTTTCTGATATATAAATATCCAAATCCCTTTCTGGAACAGATACTAAATGAGTAGATTGAGTAATTAAGTCTTTTTTAAAATTATACAATTTATAGATATATACTGGTATTGCGAATAATAAAATCGATACTATAATAGTAATGAAGAGCTTTGGTCTTTTCTGAACAAATCCCCAATAAAACTGAAAAGAATATCCTATATAAGCAGAAACAAGCAATAAAAATGGAACATACCAAAGTAAGTAGTTTATATGATGATGAATATGAGAATGACCTTTCGCTAGAATATACCAAGACAATGGTGCAAGTAAGGATAACCACAAACTAGCAAGAAAAGCATAATTATTTTTTTTCAGCGGATGAGTTCTCATTAATACTACATTTAATAAAGAAATTATCAGCACACCTAAAATAATACTTCCCGCACTAACCCCAAAAACTAGCTGTTTCTTAATATAAAGAACTAACACTGAAAAAAGATCGGTTTTTAATGAATATGCCAATGTCGCATTATAAGTAAAATCATCAGGATTACCATGTGTCCTTTTCAAAATAATACTCATAAGAACTGCTTTCGCATTTTTAAATCCACCAGAATAATACATTAACTGAGTAAAATGAATTGCTAATGCAAATAAAAAACCAATAACACCAGCAAATGAAATCTTTAAAGAACGACTAATAAATTCATTTAATCTTAGACTGTTCTTAATAGAGAAAAAAACTAAAGGAATTAACATTGTAATCAGTATTGTGGAGATATATTCATACCCAGCTAAGCATTTAATAAACACTGCTAAAAAAGTAAAACCACATACTGTGTATGTATTCCATTTTCCTGTTTTATCTTCTCTTACAGAAAAATAGGCAGTAACTATGCAAGGTAAATAGATTAAAAATAACATCCAATAAAGATTATTGGCAAAAACAATTAACCAGCCTGAAAAGATCATTGTAACTAGGTAGGTTAAAGATGAAATTATTCCGAAATACTGGTAAAAAAAGAGAGCAATTATAGAAAATAATAAGGCAGATAAAATTGAAGTAAATAGTTTATTATAAAATAACCTAAGTTCAGGGGATTCTACACCTAATTTTTGTTGAGTCTGATCAAGTAACGAATAGAAAATACCTTGTAAGCCAAAACTAGAGGAATAAACCCCATATTTTCCATTTATTGGAATGTTGTATGGTGCGTTATCAATATAGCCAATATTTTTCGGTCCTTCAGTATAATTCCCCATAAATCCCATATGAGAAAAAAGCCCATTTCTTTCAGATTCTAATATCTTAGAGATAACCAACGCTTCTGAGTCCCGTTGATGATAATTAAACCAATCTCTGGATACAGTCTTAAAGAAGTTAAATTGAAAAACCAATACAAATAAAATAAAAGAGGCTAAAAATAAAACGTATTTTCTATTAAAACTCATTCTCTAATCTCTCAAAAATATCATAAATATTATCAATTTTTCCGCCTAACACTGAATATAAACCTGGTAAAGCAACACTTTTTTCAAATAGAATAGGACGACCGTCATCTCCTTCATTTTTTACTAGAACAGTTTTTATTTCAAATAAGGAATCCTTGTAAACAGCATCGCAAATTGATGGAATATAACGTTCAACATCTCTTACCATTCGATCGACTCTAGTTTGTTTATCGTATTTGTCTAATTCTTGATAAACTTCCTTTCCCAATTCATCAGTCCAGCTAAAATGCGGAGTGTAACGAACGTGTGATAAACTATGTAAATTCCTAGCAGGAAAAGGCATAGCTGAAAAAAATGGCCCATCCATCACAGTAATTCCAATATTCTTTAATGAAGTAGGCATTTCCATTAAAGCCATTTCTGTAATTTCGTGCTTCAGTTTTGTTTGTAAGCCTGTTTGAGAAAAATCACCCCCGTATTGATTTAGTCCGCTATAAGTACAATTAAATACATATTTAGCCACTATCTTTTCGCATTGACCTAATTGGTTTTCCATCACCACCTCAAGTCCATTGGCTTGCTTATTAATTTCTTTCACTTTATGCTTATACATAACAGAAATGGGTTCAGCAGCCAAAGACTCTAAAGCCCACTGTTCTAAAATAGTGGAGTCAAAAGCATATTCTTTAACTAAAAAGCTCTCTTCAATTAAACGAGTATTAAAAAGTGCGGTAACTTTTTGGTCTGTTTTTTCAATCTCTGCACCAATTTCTTTACAAAATTTATAAAATTGTTTTGCAGTCACTTTGGAATTTTGGCGAGCAATAGCATAAATTTTAGTAAAATCACTTTTCACGGCTGCTTGCCAATCTTGTACAAAACGAGGAAAATTAACTCGGCTACGATAAGCCGTTATAAAACTACGCGGATAATGATAACCATTATGCACCCGCGCTTGATTAGTATATGAGGCTCTCTGTAACAATCGGTCTTCTTGTTCAATTAAAATAACATCAGAAAAACCTTTATGCTTAATTAAATATAAAGCTATATTTACACCATAAAATCCGCCACCGATAATGACAGCTTGAGCCTGAATCATATTATTTTTCCTCTTCTATATTAAGTTTTTCATGACGTAAAATACGCGCACTAGTCAATTCTTGGGCAATATAATATTTAGGGGTTTCATCACGCTGCTCAACTAAATAGAGAATATACTCTCCCAATACAAAAAGCACTAATGAAATAAGGAAAAACATGCCTGAAATTTGCAATGACATACTTGTCCAGCCTTCAGAGACATCAGTTCCAAACCAATATATCAATAGAACATAAATAGAATAAAGGAAGTTTGCACCAGCCCCAAATAAAGAAAGTAAAGTAACTAAGCGCATAGGACTGCTTGTGGAAGAAACCAATAACTTTAATCCTCGAGCAATACTTTGAAATAAATTCTTATTATTCAAAGTAGATTGGCATTCTAATTTATATTCCACATAAGTTTTTGAAAAACCACTAATTACAGGTAGATAACGTAAAGCAATAGCTGGGCGATTATGCTGCAAAATAAAATTTACAACACGCTTATTTAATAAACGATATCTAGGTGCTTCTTTGTTTAAATTTAACCCTTTATTAAAAATTCGGTATAAGGAATTAAAGATACTATTTGCAACTCGATAAGAAATAGATTCATTTTTATGTTGTAAAGTATTTCTTGCGAAAACAACATCATGACCATTTGTTGCCTCTTCCAACATCTCAGGCAAAATATTAAAACTATCTATATCATCAACGTCTAAAATCGTCACATAATCGCCTAAAGCATTCTCCAAACCTAACCAAGCCAACGTATCGGAATCAATTTCTTTGGAAAGGCTATATACCTGTAAATTTGGCAAACCATCAATGGCGGTTAGTTTCTTTAGCTCTGATAAAACGTCATCATTCATTGAACCATTATCAACAATAATAAGTTCATAATCACTCACTAAGTCTGATAATAATTCTGTGATTTGAGTAAGTCGAGATGTGATTGATTGATTGATTGATGTAAATTTATGACAACTGATAAGAAAATAGAATAACGTTCTTTCATAATTTGCTCTACTGAATTAAAAAATAAAAGCCATATTAAATATGGCTTTCAAATATTAATTATAAGCTGCTTTGATCAATTGCAACACCAGCACCCATTGTAGTTGAAAGGCTAACTTTCTTAATGAAAATACCTTTTGCTGTGCTTGGTTTTGCTTTTGTTAACGCTGCTAATAATGCTTGTAAGTTTTCTTTTAATTGCTCTGGCGCAAAGTCAGCTTTACCGATTGTGGTATGGATAATACCATTTTTGTCGTTACGGTAACGGATCTGACCAGATTTTGCATTTTTAACTGCTTCAGCTACGTTTGGAGTCACTGTACCCACTTTCGGGTTTGGCATTAAGCCACGTGGACCTAAAACTTGACCTAATTGACCTACAACACGCATTGCATCAGGAGAAGCGATAACAACGTCAAAGTTCATTTCGCCTTTTTTGATTTGCTCTGCTAAATCTTCCATACCTACTAAATCAGCACCTGCTTCTTTAGCTGCATCTGCGTTAGCACCTTGAGTGAACACAGCAACGCGTACAGAACGACCAGTACCATGTGGTAATACAGTTGCACCACGTACGTTTTGGTCTGATTTACGAGGATCAATACCTAAGTTAACTGCAACATCAACGCTTTCAACAAATTTCGCTGTTGCGAATTGTTTTAATACTGCGATTGCTTCGTTGATTTCGTATGCTTTTGTAGAGTCTACGCCAGCTTTGATTGCTTTCATTTTTTTAGTCAATTTAGCCATCGTATTATTCCTCCACCACTAAGCCCATTGAACGAGCAGTACCAGCGATTGATTTCATTTTGGTTTCGATAGTCGCACCAGTCATATCTGCTGCTTTAGTTTCAGCGATTTGACGGATTTGATCTAAAGTCACTTTACCCACTTTGTCTTTGTTTGGTTTACCAGAACCAGATTTGATACCTGCTGCTTTTTTCAATAAAACTGCTGCTGGTGGAGTTTTGGTAACGAAAGTGAAAGAACGGTCTGCGTAAACAGTGATAACCACAGGAATTGGTAAACCTTTTTCTAAGCTCTCAGTACGAGCGTTGAATGCTTTACAGAATTCCATGATGTTCACACCTTGTTGACCTAATGCAGGACCAACTGGTGGTGAAGGGTTAGCCATACCTGCTGCAACTTGCAACTTAACGTAGGCTTGTACTTTTTTTGCCATTTTTAGCTTCCTCTAAAATGGGTGATAACGCTATTACTAGCTCCCCGATGATATTCAGCACCAAAGTGCCATACATAAAAATACGAGCAGACGAGGCTACTCGTAAAATAGGATGCGGATTATAATCAAAGTGCGGTGGATTTTCAAGCAGTTTTAATGATAAAAAATAAAAAAACACGCTTTATCAACAAAGCGTGTTTTTAAATAGTTTGCTTAATTAACCGTTCGCTTTTTCCACTTGACCAAACTCAAGTTCAACTGGAGTTGCACGACCAAAGATAGAAACAGATACTTTTAAACGGCCTTTTTCGTAATCCACTTCTTCCACTGTTCCGTTGAAGTCAGCAAATGGACCTTCAGTAACACGAACTTCTTCACCAGGCTGGAACACATTTTTCGGACGTGGTTTATCGGCATTTTGCTCAACGCGGTTTAAAATGATATCTGCTTCACGTTGACTAATTGGTAATGGTTTATCAGGAGTGCCACCAATAAAACCCATTACGCGAGGTACACTACGCACAAGCTGCCAAGTATAATCATTCATTTCCATTTGAACTAATACATAGCCAGGAAAGAATTTACGCTCACTTTTGCGACGTTTACCTGCAACGTTTTCAACCACTTCTTCTGTTGGTACTAACACTTCACCAAATTGATCTTCCATTTGGTTTAATTTGATATATTCACGCAACGTTGCTGCTACACGACCTTCAAAACCGGAAAACGCTTGCAATACATACCAACGTTTTTTTGCTACTGTTGTTTCTGTCATATTAGAATCTCAAATCAGTTAAAAAGTTAAGTACTGAAACAATAATGCTATCAAATGCCCATAAAATTAATGACATAACAACAGTGACTGCCATCACAATAAATGTTGTTTGCATTGCTTCTGGACGAGTTGGCCATACAATACGTCTTAATTCAACACGCGCTTCTTTGAAAAATGCACGTGCTTTTGCACCTTGATTAGTAATTGCTGCTAATACGAAGGCAATGGCAAGTAATACAGCCATACCCACAACACGAATTGGTGTTGAATACTGATCAGCTAAATAGATATTTCCTACTGCAGCTGCTACAACTAAAATAGCAACTAATAACCATAAAAGACGGTTTAAACCAACTGATTTCTGCCCTGTTGTTTCTTCAGGTGCACGTTTTTTCTTCTCGATTTCAAGAGCCATAAATTAACCTATCGATGAAATATAAATTCGGGACATAATTTTAGAACGTGCGATTGTAGCACTTTCTTTTTCATTTTCATATTAATTTTTCCCGAATTTTCCGCTTATTTTTTCACAGGCATATTTGCTAAAAGTTTAGTCATCAATTGCCAATAAGTTTGCACCGCTGGAATATGAACTTTTTCATCAGGTGAATGAGCATTACGAATAGTAGGTCCAACTGAAACCATATCCATATTAGGATAAATTTTCTTAATTAAGCCACATTCTAAGCCTGCATGAATCACTTTTACCACAGGTTCATAACCTAAAACTTCCGCATATAATTTTTGCGTTAAATTTAAGATTTCTGTGTTTGGCTGCGGAGCCCAACCTGGATAACTATTAGCAAAGGTCACTTTTGCGCCACAAAGTGCGGTTAAAGAATAAAGCAGATTTTCCATATATTCTTTTCCGCTTTCAATTAATGAACGCATTAATATAATTGCTTTCACACCTTGTTCAGTGGTACTTAATACACCAACGCTACTTGAGGTTTCTACAACCCCCTCTACCGCATCACTATTACGTAACACACCATTTGGTAACGCATTTAAGAAATGAATAGCTTTAAGACTTGAAGTTGCATCAAATACTTGTGCTGTTTTTTCTACCGCTTGTAAGCTAATTACCAGTGAAGGCTCAGCAATAGCTAATTCTTGTTTCATTAAATCTGCAAATTTTTGCACCGCACTTTGCAATACTGCCGGTTCGCCATTAAAACAAAGAGTTGCAAAAGCTTCTCTCGGGATAGCATTACGAATTGAGCCACCTCGAATTTCCGCTAAACTAAATGCAAAATCATGATGTTGTTGGAAATTAGCAAGGAAACGTGCAAGTAATTTAATCGCATTTACGCGACCTTTATGGATATCGCCACCTGAGTGACCTCCACGTAATCCTTTAAATGAAAGCTGATAACTGTGAGTAAATTTATTCGCTTCCCACTCAATTGGTAATACTAACTCCGCATCTTCACCACCAGCACAACCAATATAGATCTCACCATTTTCTTCCGTATCAGTATTAATCATAATATCAGATTTCAACCAATTTGGACGTAAACCAACTGCGCCATCCATACCTGCTTCTTCCGTCATGGTAAGCAAGACTTCTAATTCAGGATGAGCAATATCATCACTATCTAACAACGCCAAAGCTGACGCCATACCAATACCATTATCTGAACCTAATGTGGTGCCTTTCGCTTTGACCCAATCGCCATCCACATAAGGTAAAATTGGATCTGTTAAGAAATCATGTTTTGTATCTTCATTTGCTTGTGGCACCATATCCAAGTGGGCTTGTAATGTCACGCCTTGACGGTTTTCCATACCAGCTGTTGCTGGTTTTCTGATGAGCACATTGCCCACCTCATCTCGTTCAACGAATAAGCCTTTTTGCTGCGCCCAATTCACAATAAAAGTCGCAATGGCTTCTTCATGATGAGAGGGATGAGGAATTGCGCAAATTTGATCAAACCATTTCCAAAGTAATGTAGGTTGTAATAATTGAATTTCTGACATTTTAAGATCTCCTTACAAAGTGGCTTGATTATGGACCTTTTTACTGTAAATTTCTAGTTTAACGAACTGATTCCGCGATTTTCGTCAACTTTTTATACAAAAGTGCGGTGAAAAAAAGAAAAATTCTAGCAATTGGGCAAAATTAAATGGTATCCTAACGCAATTTTTAAATTTATCGAACGAAAGGTACTTCTATGAGCGAAAAATATATTGTTACTTGGGATATGTTCCATATGCATGCCCGCAAATTAGCTGAACATTTACTTCCAGCTTCACAGTGGAAAGGGATTATTGCTGTAAGTCGTGGCGGGTTATTTCCTGCAGCAGTTTTAGCTCGCGAATTAGGCATTCGTTATGTAGAAACCCTTTGTATCGCAAGCTATGATCATGATCAACAAGGTGATTTAAAAGTCTTACATGCACCAGATATGGATGGCGAAGGTTTTATTGTAGTTGATGATTTAGTGGATACGGGCAATACTGCACGTGAAATTCGTCGTCTTTATCCAAAAGCAAAATTTGTTACTGTATTTGCAAAACCAGCAGGGGCATCATTAGTGGATAAATATGTTATTGATATTCCACAAAATACATGGATTGAACAACCTTGGGATTTAGGTTTAGGTTTTGTACCACCTATTTCACGTAAGTAATTATTTAATGAAAAATGCGGGCAATGCTCGTATTTTTTAACGCTATTTTCGTTATATGATGGATTATATAAAACTTTCTCCCTCCGAAATTAATGCAATTATACTGAGTTTAAAAGTCGCATTTTGGGCAAATATTTGGTTATTGCCACCAGCGATTGCTATTGCTTGGTTACTTGCGCGTAAACAATTTTGGGGAAAATCATTAATCAATGGCATCATTCATTTACCTCTCGTTCTCCCACCTGTTGTCATTGGTTACTTATTACTCATATCAATGGGACGCAATGGTTTTATCGGTCAATATCTGAGCAAATGGTTTGGTTTTACCTTTGGTTTTAATTTAAATGGTGCAATTTTAGCTTCCGCAGTGGTTGCTTTTCCTTTGGTTGTTCGCTCCATTCGCCTTGCCATTGAAAGCATTGATTTACGCCTAGAACAAGCTGCTCAAACCCTAGGTTCTTCACCTTGGCGTATTTTTTATACCATCACATTGCCTCTCGCTTTCCCAGGCATTCTTGCGGGTATGATCTTGGGATTTGCCCGCTCCCTCGGTGAATTTGGTGCCACCATTACGTTTGTCTCCAATATTCCGAAAGTCACTCAAACCTTGCCTCTTGCGATGTATTCTTTTATTGAAACCCCTAACGCAGAAAGCGCAGCTGCAAGGCTATGTATTATCGCTATCATTATTTCGTTAATTTCTTTGCTTGCATCAGAATGGCTAGCAAAACGAACACAGAAAAAATTGGGACAAATTGATGCTAGAGATTAATGTAAAACAGAAACTAGGCAAACTCGATCTCGCCGTAAACTTAACCATTCCACAGCCGAATATTACCGCAATTTTTGGTGTGTCAGGTTCAGGTAAATCCTCATTGATTAACTTAATTAGTGGGCTAACCAAACCAGATCAAGGCTACATTCGCCTCAATAATAACACCTTAGTAGACACAGAAAAGAATATTTACTTGCCTGCTCACAAACGCCATATGGGATATGTTTTTCAGGATGGTCGCTTATTTCCACATTATTCGGTGAAAGGCAATCTCTGCTATGGCATGAAGAAGAAAAGTGCGGTGGAATTTGAACGAATTATTAATTTACTTTCTTTGGAACCTCTGCTCAATCGTTATCCATTAAGTTTATCTGGCGGAGAAAAACAACGTGTCGCCATTGGGCGCGCCTTACTCACGCAACCAGAAATGCTACTCATGGATGAACCATTGTCTGCTTTGGATCTCCCTCGTAAGCAAGAGCTTATGGCATATTTAGATTCGCTCTCCAATGAAATAGAGATCCCTATTCTCTATGTAACCCACAGTGTGGATGAATTAACCACATTGGCAGATCAAGTGATTCTACTGGATAATGGTCAAGTTATTGCTTACGACAAGGTGGATACGGTCGTAAACAGTGCCCAATTTGACAAGTGGCGAATTGCCTAAAATAACCAAAAAAAATCACCGCACTTTTCATAAAGTGCGGTGAAAATTAGATGACTTTTTTCTTCGTTACAGTTTAAGCTTTCACTTGCTGTGCTAAGAAATCCAACAATTGATCTTTTGCAATCATTTGCTTCTCGCCAGTACGACGATTTTTATATTCAATTTCGCCATTTGCTAAATTTTTCTCACCAATAACAAGCATGTGAGGCACACCAATTAATTCCATATCAGCGAACATAACACCTGGACGCTCTTTACGGTCATCAAAAATTACATCTACGCCTTTCGCCATTAAAGTGCGGTATAAATCTTGCGAGAATTGTTGCACACTTTCCGATTTATGCATATTCATTGGCACGATCGCCACAGTAAATGGCGCAATTTCATCGCTTGGCCAAATAATACCGCGTTCATCATGATGTTGCTCAATTGCTGCTGCCACAACTCGTGTAACACCAATGCCATAACAACCCATAATCATGGTTTGTGGGCGGCCATCTTCACCTTGAACAGTGGCTTTCATCGCTTCTGAATATTTCGTACCTAATTGGAAAATATGCCCCACCTCAATACCACGCTTAATTTGTAATGTGCCTTTGCCATCTGGGCTTGGATCGCCTTCCACCACATTACGCAAATCAGCAATTTCAGGTAATGCCACATCACGTTCCCAGTTCACATTAAAATAATGCTTACCATCAATATTCGCACCTGCTGAAAAATCAGACATTAAAGCCACAGTTCGATCAACAATTGCCGGAATAGCTAAGTTCACTGGCCCTAATGAGCCGACACCTGCACCAATTTTTGCTTTAATATCCGCCTCATCAGCAAATTCTAATGGATCCGCCACCAGTGGATGTTTTTGTGCTTTCACTTCATTTAATTCATGATCACCACGAATAATAAGCGCAACCAGAGGTTGTTCTTCAGTTGCACCTTTTACCACCAGCGTTTTAACCGTTTTTTCAATTGGTAGATTGAACTGTTCCACTAATTCAGCAATAGTTTTCGCATTTGGTGTATCCACTAATTGTAAATCAGCTGTTGGTGCTTGACGTTCTCCAATGGCAATAGCTTCAGCTAACTCAATATTCGCTGCAAAATCACTTTCACTAGAGAACACTACATCATCTTCACCACTAGCTGCTAACACTTGGAATTCATGCGATGCTGAACCACCAATAGAACCCGTATCCGCCTGTACTGCGCGGAAATCTAAACCTAAGCGACTAAAGATATTGCTATAAGTTTGATACATCACATCATAGGTTTCTTGCAAACTGTCGCGTGTCGTATGGAATGAATAGGCATCTTTCATCACAAATTCACGAGAACGCATTACACCAAAACGAGGACGCACTTCATCTCGGAATTTTGTTTGAATTTGATATAAGTTTAGTGGTAATTGGCGGTATGAAGTCACCTCACGACGCACAAGATCAGTAATCACTTCTTCGTGAGTAGGTCCTAACACAAAATCACGTTCACCACGATCTTTAAAGCGTAGTAATTCTGGACCATATTGCTCCCAACGTGCAGATTCTTGCCATAATTCTGCAGGCTGAACCACTGGCATAAGCACTTCGATCGCACCACCTTTATTCATTTCTTCACGAATAATATTTTCGACTTTCTTTAATACACGAATGCCCGTTGGCAACCAGTTATATAAACCCGATGCCATCGCACGAATCATGCCTGCACGCAACATTAATTGGTGGCTGACCACTTGCGCATCATTCGGTGTTTCTTTTAAAGTTGAAAATAAATATTGACTTGTACGCATTGTTATTCCTAATTGTTGTATCTTTTCAAAAAATGGCGCTAGTTTATCATTAAATTGATGCGTTGTGATAACCAGAAAGCAAATCTTGCCAATTTTGTGGCTCAAATTGAATATTCATTCGTTTGACTTCTTTGTTAAAGGATCTGAGCAAACGCGCCAAATTATCTGCTTTCCAAAAATCACCAGATTTTTCACCGCACTTATCAAAATCCAACAGCCAGCATTTTTGTTGAGCGTCAATTTGTTGCAGCAAAATATTATGCGCATTCAAATCAGTATGACAAATTTGCAAATCATGTAATTGACGTACGAGCGCACCAATTTGTTGCCAAGCCGCTGAAGGTAGCGTTTGTTGTTGCAAAAGTGCGGTTAAATCTTGCGCATTTTCAATTTTTTCCATGATAATGTCAGCGCGATAGCTGAACAAACCTTTTTCAACACGTGCGGCAATGGGTTTCGGCACTGGTAAACCAGAGTGATATAGCTTATGGAGCAACTTAAATTCCATAAAACTACGCGTTTGCTCAATGGTGCTAAAACGATAACGATCTTTTACCAGTTTTCCCCACAAACCACCGCGGTAATAATGACGTAATGCCGTATTAATCCCAAATACATCTTGTGTGTGTAAAAACCAAGTCACACCACGCCCTCGAGCCGATCCTAAAATTCTCGCTTGTTGCTGCCAATAATCTGGATTAAAAAATTGTGCATAATCCCCCGTTGCATAATGGGGTTCAGAAAAGAGAAAAAATGCATTTTTATGTTGTAATTCAATCATTTTAATGATCCTTCTAGCATACGGCATTATTCTACTTTAAAATATTGAGGTTTCCAAAATTTAAGGAGCTTTTTTATGTCACTTTTTAGCGCACAGCAACCACCAAAATCTCTCTGTATTTTACGCTTATCCGCCATTGGTGACGTAACCCATGCTTTAGCTGTGGTACAGGAAATTGCTCGTTTTTATCCTGAATGCAAAATCACTTGGATTGTAGGCAAGGCCGAATATGCGCTATTGTCATCTCTCACTGATTTAAATTTAGTTGTGTACGACAAAAAAACAGGTTGGAAAGGACTAATAGCATTATGGAAACAACTTAAGAATCAACAATTTGATGCGTTATTAAATATGCAGACAGCTATTCGCGCATCTATTTTATCTCTTGGCATTAAAGCCAAATATAAAATTGGTTTTGGGCAAAAACGTAGCCGAGAAGGACAACATTTTTTTGTGAATCAACGTGTTAATGATCCTGAAAATCCCCATGTGCTAGAAGGTTTCAAAGCATTTGCTTACAAAATTGGCGTACCTGAATTTCAACCCCATTGGCATTTGCAAATTCCCGCCGAAAGCAAGGAAAAAACCAAACAATTCCTTGCCACAGATAAACGAAACTTAGTGATTGCGCCTTGTTCCAGCAAAGTAGAAAAAGATTGGATAACTGAACGCTATGCGGAAGTGGCGAAAATTGCTCACCAACAAAATATTCATGTCATTTTATGTGGTTCGCCTGCCAAACGTGAGATGGAAACTTGTGAAAAAATCACCGCACTTTGTGATTTTCCCATTACTAACGCTTGTGGCAAAACCAATCTTGCAGAACTTACCGCATTAATTCAACAAGCAGACTTAGTCATCGCACCAGATAGTGGCCCCACGCACATTGCAACTATGGTGGGAACAACTGTTGTTGGTCTTTATGCTTATCATAATCCTTGGCGCACAGGCCCTTATCATCATTTAGATAATGTGGTTTCTGTTTACGAAAAGAATGTGCAAAAAGAATATGGGAAACCTTCTCATCAATTGCCTTGGGCAACCAAATTAAAAGGCAAACAACTGATGGCAGACATTCAAGTGGAAGATGTGTTAGTGCAATTACGCAAACTGCATTTTATTCATTAAGCTAAAAGAAAAAATCTGCCTTTCGGCAGATTTTTTAATAATATGAATGTTCACCACGTTGATGTTCCGTTACATCTCGCGCGCCTTTTAATTCATTTGGGAAGCTTTCAATTAACTGTTTTTCAACGCCATCTTTTAAAGTGACATCAACCATTGAGCAACCATTACAACCACCACCGAATTGCAATACAGCATAGCCGTCATCAGTAATTTCAATTAAAGTAATACGTCCACCATGGCTGGCTAATTGTGGGTTAATTTGTGTCTGAATAACATAATCCACACGCTCAATTAATGGTGCATCATCGGCAACTTTACGCATTTTGGCATTAGGTGCTTTTAATGTCAGTTGCGCGCCTAATTCTTCGGTCACGTAATCAATTTCTGCATCTTCAAGGAAAGGCAAGCTGATCTCATCAACAAATGCAGAAAAACTTTCATATTTCATTTCGGTATCCGCTTCTTCTACTGCATTAGGTGGGCAATAAGACACGCCACATTCGGCATTAGGTGAGCCGGGATTAACCACAAATACACGAATATTGGTACCTTCTTCTTGTTGATCCAATAATTTACGGAAATGCGCCTGTGCTGCTGCTGAAATTTTAATTTGTTGCATAGGATACCCTTAATAATCTGACTTTATATGTCGGGCATAATACGCTTAGATCGCTATTTATGCAAATATTATGTACGCGCCAGTCCCCAAACTTGAATATGCTCGATGCCCACTTTATGTAACTGCTTTGATATTTCATTTAATGTGGAACCCGTCGTAATCACGTCATCTAATAAACAAACAGATTTATAACCGCACTTTTTAAATTCAGGCGTAACTTCAAAAGCATTTTTCAAATTGGCTCGCCTGGATTTTGCCGTTAACCCACGTTGACTTGGCGTATGTTTTACTCGTCGCAATAAATCTTCTCTGACTGGAATATTCAGCCATCTGGATAACCATTTCGCCAATAACGCCGTCTGATTGTAACCTCTTTTCCATTGGCGTTTATGGTGTAATGGAACAGGCAAAATAACTTCAGGCAAATCAAGATAATGAGTTCGTCTTGCTTCTCGAATAGCTAAATAAAGCAAGCGTGCCAAAGTACGATCTAACCAATATTGTCCTTGAAACTTGAAACGATGAATTAAGATAGACAGCGGTTCTTTATAATGCCCAACAATCACCATTTGCTGCCAACTCGGCTCATTACGTAAACATTGCCCGCAATGCTGCTCATTTTTTACCAATTCTGTGCCGCAGCAACCACAATAGCTGAAACGCCGAATTTGTCGATTACAAATACTGCAAAGTCCATGCGAACCAATTTTTAATTTCCGATGACAATGAACACAACAAAATCGCCAAAAATTCATAATTATTCCTTTTTGCACCGCACTTTATGGTAGGCTTACACAGAAAACAGATTAAATACATTTTCTTGTGGTGATTTTGCGAGCGAAATCACAAAATCATTTTCTAAACATTAAAGGACAGAACAATGGCAGATCCACATATTCAATCTCCAATGGATTTTTTAGATAAACTCACCGTTTGCTTATATCGAACTGGTTTTATTTTTGCTGCGATTTTCACCGCACTTTTACCCTATTATGAATTCGCTTTATTAGGTCTTTTTGCCGCGGCAATTCTCTGCGCCTCTTCGTTACATATTTATTTGAAATCTTTTCGCTTATTATTGCAATTTGCTACTTGGATAGGCATGTTTTTATATATGATTAACCAACCGACATTAGCACTTGGCGCGGTATTGGTCACATTAGGTGGGCTGTGTTTTAAAGAATATTTTTGTTTTCGTATTTTCGCATTAAACGCTATGCCAGTGCTTGTGGCTTTATTATGGTTAAGTTATGTGGCTAAATTTAACGGTTTATTGATCATTATAAGCCTGATTTGCGCATTGCTATTTGCGGTTCTCGCTATTCAAAAATGGCGAATGCCATTACATTTTGATATTGGCGACAAAACGAAATATCAAATATAAACAAAAAGGGCGTATTTTTACATACGCCCTTTTTCATTGCTCAACGCTTATTTCACACGTGAAACATATTCACCTGAACGAGTATCCACTTTGATCACTTCGCCGATTTGAACGAATAATGGCACTTTTACTACCGCACCTGTGCTTAAAGTTGCTGGTTTACCACCTGTACCTGCAGTATCGCCTTTGAGACCTGGATCGGTATCAACAATTTCTAATTCCACAAAGTTTGGTGGAGTAACAGAAATTGGTGAGCCATTCCATAAAGTAATAATACAATCCGCCTGATCTAATAACCATTTTTCTGCATCACCAACTGCTTTTGCATCAGCTGAATATTGTTCAAATGTTTCTGGGTGCATGAAATACCAGAATGCATCATCTTTGTATGAGTAGGTTAAGTTTAAATCCATTACATCTGCTGCTTCAACAGAAGTGCCTGATTTAAAGTTAACATCTAATACTTTGCCTGAAATTAATTTACGAATACGTGTACGAGTGAACGCTTGACCTTTACCCGGTTTTACAAATTCATTTTCAACGATGACACAAGGTTCGCCATCTTGCATAAATTTTAGACCTGGTTTGAAGTCAGTGGTAGTATATGTAGCCATATTATCCTCAATTTGATAGAGCTAGTTTTATTAAAGTGCGTATTTTAACCCAAAATATCTCCATTAGAGAAGAAAAAACAACAAATTGGTTGGAAATTCTGGCAAATTCCATTTCCGATCCGAAAGAATTAGTTCAACAATTAAATTTGCCCCTTGATAAATTTGAAAAAGATATTGCTGCTCGCCGTTTATTTGCTATGCGCGTTCCTCAGCCTTTTGTAGATAAAATGGAAAAAGGTAATCCTCTGGATCCCTTATTTCTGCAAGTAATGACGGATGTGAAAGAATTTCAACAAATGGAAGGATTTATCCAAGATCCTTTGCAAGAGCAACAAACCGCTGCGCCAAATATTTTACATAAATACCATAATCGCCTCTTGCTTATGGTAAAAGGTGGCTGCGCCATTAACTGTCGCTATTGCTTCCGTCGCCATTTTCCTTATGAAGATAACAAAGGCAATAAAGCCAATTGGCAAAAAGCATTGGACTATATTGCTGCACATACTGAAATTGATGAAGTTATTTTTTCTGGTGGCGATCCATTAATGGCGAAAGACCATGAACTCGAATGGTTGGTAAAACAATTGGAAAATATACCGCACTTACAGCGTTTACGTATTCACACGCGTTTGCCAGTCGTTATTCCTCAACGCATTACCGATGAACTTTGCCAACTGCTCGCCAATTCTCGCTTTGCGACCATTATGGTCACTCATATTAATCATCCTAATGAAATTGACGAACAGCTCTGCTCAGCCATGGCTAAATTGGCTCAAAGTGGCGTGGTATTATTGAATCAATCAGTGTTATTAAAACAAGTGAATGACAACCCACATACTCTAAAAACATTAAGTGAGAAACTTTTTGCAGCACGAATTTTACCCTATTACTTGCATTTATTAGATAAAGTTGAAGGAGCAAGCCATTTTCATATTGATGATAAGAAGGCAGCAGAAATTTACCAGAAACTACAAACATTAACATCTGGTTATCTGGTGCCAAAACTTGCACGTGAAATTGCTCAAGAGCCGAACAAAACCTTATATTCAAATGAACTTATACTAGGCAAATAACTAAAGATCCTTTAAAATGTAGCCAATTTTTGACCGCACTTTAGCTGCGAATTTTAGCGGTTATTTTGCGTATTTTTAGCATTTATTGAGGTTTATCGTGGAACAAAACAACAAACCATCCAATCAAAGCGAATTGGATTTCGACTCAAATCAAAGCCCTGCACCAAAAGCAGAACAGTCTATCTTATACAAAATGACAGGGTTATTTGGTAAAAAAGATACATCACATACGCAATTTGCTGTGCGTAAAGAACCAACTTTTGGCCCTGCTACGACCAATATTGTGACACCACAGAGTATGCAAAGTGCGGTACAAAACCCGAGCAATCCATCTGTAAACCTAGTTGGCAATCCAACATTGGCTCAGAGCACCTCTGTAGAAGAAAACGAAGTAGATGCATCTGCAACTATGGTAGAAACACCCATTGAAAGCGTAGCAACTGAGAATGTTGTTGTGGAAGAAACAGAAAACGTAGAAACGCCGGTTGAAGCTATCGTTCCGCAACAAGAAAAACCAAATCGTAAAAACCCTGAGAATTGGGCGATTATGCAAAAATTACCAACTAAACATCGCCGTTTATTTATTGCAATTACTGGTGCTATCGCTGTTTTATTGGCGCTTATTTGGTTAAAACCAAGCAATGATACCGTTGAAGAAATTCAAGCTAATAATAGCAACAATATGCCAATAGAATTTCAATCTTTAGATCCAAATAAAGCAGTTGAAGAAAACAATAAAAACGAAACTGCTGTTCTTGAATCTACAGCAACCAATAATCAACCAAGTGTAAGCAACGAGTCTGTAACAACTGAGCAAAAACCAGTTGCAACGGAAGCACTCCCTCAGCAAGCGGTTCAAACAAATGAAACAATGCAACAGCCAGATCAAACCAAAGTTGCAGTAGAGAAAGAAAAAGCGGAAGAACAAGCAAGAATCGCTGCGGAAAAAGCAAAAGCGGTTGAACAGGCAAGAATTGCAGCAGAAAAAGCAAAAGTATCTGAACAAGCAAGAATTGCAGCAGAAAAAGCAAAATTAGCAGAAGCGAAAGCAAAAGAACAAGCCAAAATTGCTACTGAGAAAAAAGCAAAAGCAGCAGCTGAACAAGCGAAAACCAAAGCGCCAGTAGTAGAAGCTAAACCAAGCACAACAGCCGCTACTCCAGCTAAAGTAGCAAGCAACGGTACCAACAAAACCTTAACTGTTCCTGCAGGAGTTTCATTATTCCAGGTATTCCGTACAAATGGTTTAGATATTCGTGATGCCAATGCAATGACAAAAGCAAATGGTGCGAATAATGTACTCAGTAGCTTTAAAGCCAATGATAAAATTCAAGTTTCTGTGAATAGTGAAGGACGCGTGAATACATTACGCTTATCAAATGGTGGTACTTTCACTCGCCAATCAGATGGCTCTTATAAATATCATAAATAAGGAAATTAACATTGAAACCACTTTTATTACTTCTGGCAGTTGGACTGAGCGCTTGTACCATCCACATCGAGCCAATAGAAGTGCCTAAGGCAAAAAGCAAGCCTACAACATTAGATAAAATGGCACAAAAAGGGACAACAGATCTTTATCATTGTAAAAATGGAAAAGATGTAAAAGTTGTACGTCTCACACAAAGTGGTAAGAAATCAAAGAAAATAAAAGCAGATTCTATTAATCTTACTTTTGAAGGCGTGACAGGTAAACTCAACGCCACTTTATCTCAAACAGGTAAATCCTATACTAATATTCATTGGCACTGGTTTGAGAAATCAGATAATAGTAACACCTTACTTAATAGCGTTGGACAAATTCTCGCGGAAGAATGTGTGAAACAACAATAACAAAAAAGGCAGATTTCAATAATCTGCCTTTTATTTTCATTTTATTTTACTAGTTCCACAGCATAATCATTCAATTCGGGTATCGACTTAATCAAGCCTTGCTGTAACATAAAATCAGCGACTTTATGATAACGTTCTTTATCTAAAGTACGAGGATTATCTGCAAATTTTGGATAAGTATCATTCCAAGCAAGACGATTTAGTTCATTATCGAGTTCTTTTGGTTTATAAGCCTTAAACTCTTGCCAGGCTTTTTCTGGGTTTTGTTTAATATAGGTGGTTGCTTGCTCAACTGCGGTTAAAAAAGCAGAAATTTTTGGATCATTTACACGATCTTTATGTGCCACTAAAATTAATTCTTCATAAGAAGGTACGCCATAATTTTCTGGGAAATAGGTTACACCTTCTTTTCCTTCTAAACGTAGTTCATGCAATTCAAAATTACGATAAGCACCGATCACCGCATCAACGCGCTTAGTTAATAAAGATTGTGATAATGCCCAGTTAATATTGACTAACTCAACATCTTTTAGCGTTAAACCAGCTGAAGTCAACATTGCTTTTAATAATGAATCTTCAAAACCACCAACAGAAAAACCGATTTTTTTACCTTTCAAATCAGCTAAGCTTTTAATACCACTCTCTTTTAATAAGGCTAATGAATTAAAAGGAGTAGAAACTAAGGTACCAACTCGAACTAAGGGTAAGCCTTGTTCCACTTGCATATATAATTGCGGTTGGTAGTCCATAGCTAAATCAGCTTGTCCCGCTGCCACTAATTTTGGCGGCATTGAAGGATCAGTGGGTTCCACTAATTCAACGTCTAATCCCTGTTGTTCAAAAAAGCCTTGCTGTTTAGCAATCACCATGCTGGCATGTACAGGATTGGTAAACCAGTCAATTAATACGGTGAACTTTTCAGCAGCTTGTGCTGGCAATATGAGCAACAAAGACGCCAAAAGTGCGGTGAAAAATGAAAGAATTTTTTGCATAAAACCTCCTAAATAAATCATCGTTAGCGCAAATGCCTTACCCAAGGTAAATAATGTGTGAGAATTTTATCTGTAGCAAAATACAAGCACAGTGCAATTAATAATAGAATAAATAATGCAGCAAACATCAGATCAATCTGCATACGCGCATTTGCATGTAACATTAAGTAACCCAATCCCTGTGATGAGCCGACCCATTCTCCCACAATGGCACCAATAGGCGCAATAGATACCGCAATCCTTAGACCTGATGCTAAAGAAGGCATTGCTGCAGGCAAACGCACTTTAAAAAGCATTGCCCAAGCGGAGATGTTGAGCGTTTTAGCCAATTCTAACCAAGCTTTTGGCGTATTTCGCAGCCCGTCATAACAGGCAGCTGTCACAGGGAAATAAATAATTAATACCGTCATGGCAATTTTAGATGCCATACCATAACCAAACCATAAAACCAGCAATGGAGCAATGGCAAATACGGGAATTGCCTGAGAAATCACTAGTAGAGGCAACAGCAATGAAGTCAGCCATTCCGATAAAGAAAGTAATAAAGCAGAAATCAAACCAAGTAAAAAGCCTAATAACAAACCAATAAAAATTTCGATGGCTGTAACTTGAGTATGCTCCCACAATAAAGCAGAGCGGTCCATTAATTCCATGCCAACTTGCTTTGGAGTTGGTAACAAATAATGAGGAAGATCGAAAAAAAAGACCGCACTTTGCCATAACAGAATTAAGCTTACGCACAATAAAATGGATTTAAAAAAAGTCTTCATCAATAATTCTCAGTTAATTCACTAAATAAGCGATTTTCAAGCAACCATAATTCTTCATTTTGCTCAAAACGAGGGGCTTTAGTGGAGGGAATAATCGCTTGCGAAAGTTGTGCGGGTTGATTTTTCAAAACGAAGACCTGATCCGCTAATCGTAATGCTTCTTGCGGATCATGAGTGATTAATAAAACCGTTTTATCTTTTAATAATTCTCGAGATAACTTCTGTAATTGCAAACGTGTTACCGCATCCAAAGCAGAAAAAGGCTCATCCATTAAGATTAAATCAGCTTCCAACATTAAGGTGCGAGCCAAAGCAACGCGTTGCCTCTGACCGCCAGATAATTGATAACAAGGTTTATTTTTATGCTCCGCCATTTTTACTGCAGCCAACAATTCTTCTGCTTTCTGCTTGGTATTCTCATTCGTTTTTGATTGCAAATGTGCTTCTAATTGCACATTGTCTAACACTGACAACCAAGGAAACAAACTATCTTGTTGTGCTAACCAAGCCAGTTTAATTCCCTCTGCAACAGTAACGGTTCCTTGAGTAAAATTAGTTTCCAATCCAGAAATCAGACGTAGCAAAGTTGATTTCCCAATGCCAGAAGCTCCGAGCAAAGCGATCCATTTCTGCTGAGGTAAACTAAAACTAAAATCTTGAAAAATACGTTGTTGACTAAACGCAAAGTCAAGATGTTGAATTTCAACAGTATTCATCATCAATATCAATAAACATAAAGCCCTATAATAGAGGAAAAATAACTAAAAGAGAAAGCAAAATTTATGCTAAAATGCACCGCACTTTTGTATGATGAAATCAAATATGGCGCTAATCGATTACAATCCCCCAACAGAACCTTGGCTTGATATTATTTACCGAGACAATTATATCCTGCTTGTAAATAAAGCAAGCGGGTTATTATCTGTACCAGGGAATCGCCCCGAATATTATGATAGTGCAATGAGTCGAGTGAAAGAGAAATATGGCTTTTGCGAACCTGCTCATCGTTTAGATATGGCAACGAGCGGTATTCTATTATTTGCCATGAGCAAAGCCGCTGACAGCGAATTAAAACGCCAATTTCGTGAAAGAGAAACAGAAAAACACTATCAAGCACTAGTTTGGGGCCATGTTAAACAAGATAAGGGCATCATTGATCTTCCTCTTATTTGTGATTGGGAAAACCGACCGCGACAACGTATTGATTTTGTATTAGGTAAGAAAGCTATTACTGAATTTGAAGTATTAGAACGTTTACCCAATAACAGCACAAGAGTAAAACTCACACCAATAACAGGTCGTTCTCATCAATTACGCCTGCATATGTTGGCATTAGGCCATCCTATATTAGGCGATAAATTTTATTCTCATCCGCAAGCAAAGAGCATGTCTCCACGCCTTTGCTTACATGCAGAAAGCCTAACAATTGCTCATCCAATCACAAAAGAGAAAATGACTTTCTATTGTGAAGCAGATTTTTAGTTATTTAAATAACAACCAATAGGAATAAGTTAAAAATCTTCAGAAAGCATGACCACTAAAACTTCGCATTTTCCCACCGCACTTT
>NZ_JBQSUQ010000015.1:0-224644 GCF_052384575.1 Reella acinonychis
ACTTTTTTGTTAAGCGATGATTTTTTAAGCTTAACGATGAAAACCACAACAAACTGCGGTTAAATTTTTAACTGTTTTTAATTCATTGTCATATGTAAGGTAGCCGCAACATTTCTTGCAGTAATTTCTAAGTTTTGTTCAGCCTCTGCAAAAGCTTCTTCTAGGTTACAAGTACGGTTTAAAATACTGAATACCGCGTCTATTCCATGTTCATAAACCACATGAATATCTTGACCTAAACTACCTGCAATACAAATCACTGGAATATTAAATTTTTTAGCGACTGCTGCAACACCAACAGGAACTTTACCATTAATACTTTGATGATCAATGCGCCCCTCGCCTGTAATCACTAAATTAGCGCCTTCCATCTTTTGTTCTAACTGAAGTAATGTCGTGATAATTTTAATGCCACTTTTTAATTCTGCACCTAAAAATCCAGCAAAAGCTGCGCCAAGTCCACCAGCGGCTCCCGCACCAGACAGGTGTTTTACTTCAACTTGGAGATCTTGCCAGATAATATCACCATAATGATTTAATGCCTTATCTAGCTGTTTGACCATTTCTGGGGTCGCACCTTTTTGAGGACCAAAAATCGCAGATGCCCCCTTTTCTCCTACCAATGGATTTGTTACATCACAGGCAATTTCAAAGCAACATTCTTTTAGGCGAGGATCCATATTGGATATATCAATATGAGCTAAACGGATCAATTCTGCCCCGCCATATCCAATAGCTTTATGTTCTTTATCAAGCAGTTTTGCTCCCAGAGCTTGTAACATGCCTGCCCCGCCATCATTTGTGGCGCTACCACCTAATCCAATAATGAAATGGCGAACACCTAGATCTAATGCAGCTAAAATTAATTCACCCACACCATAAGTTGTTGTAAACAACGGATTACGTTTATCCATTGGTACTTGTTCAAGTCCACAAGCGGCAGCGACTTCAATAAATGCCACGCTTTGATCTTCGGAAACTCCAAAGAAACCTTTTAACTGACAACCTAAAGCATCGGTCACATTTAATTCAATTTTACGTCCATTTGTCACTTCGACCATAGTATCAACAGTGCCTTCCCCGCCATCCGCAACGGGCACTTTAATATAGGTTGCTGTTGGAAATATTTGTTTAAAACCCTTTTCAATGGTTTCCGCTACTTGTAAAGCAGAAAGGCTTTCTTTATATGAATCTGGCGCTATGACAATTTTCATTATCGACTCCTAAAACTTGTAAAAATTACACCGCACTTTTATTAAAAATTAACCGAAGATGACAATTGTCGATATACTTTTAATGCATAAGCATCCGACATACCCGCCATATAATCACAGATAATTCGCTTTTTGCCATTTTCATCAGCATTACGCCAACGATTTGCTGTATTACGAGGCAATAAACGTTCAGGATCACTCTCAAAAATTTGGAACATTTCAGTTAAAATGCGTTGTCCTCGGTATTCAATGCGCTGCGTTTCCACATCTCTGATCACAAATTCAAACACAAATTCTTTAAAAATATTCAGTACTTGCTCCACTTCTTGTGGCAATTCAGCATTGTAACGTAGCAAAGGCTCATCAAATTCGGCTGTCAGTTTCCAGCGGACATTGGTAATAAAATAGTTAACTAATGCACCAATGGCATTTTTGCGTTCATAATGATAATCGGAAAACAATTTTTCGGTTAGATCATCAATATGTTGTCGAACCCAATCAGAACAACATTGTTTTAGCTTTTGTAATGCATTCTGCCATAAATTGCGATCTACCATGCCAACCACAATGGCATCTTCCAAATCATGCACGCCATAAGCAATGTCATCCGCCAATTCCATAATGCTGCAATCTAAGGATTTAAAGCACGTTTTCAAAAACTCTTGCGGATTTGACCGCACTTTTTGCAATTTCATAAACAAGCTTTTATCTTCTGCTGTGAGTGGCTCTAATAACCAATCAAACATCGCTAGATCATCGCGAAAAACCCCTTTGCCCGGTCGCCAATCGATTTTTCGTAAAGTATGTTGCTCATGAAATGAGGGTAAATCCAATTGCGCATATTGCGGTGAAGTTTCATCTAAAATGGCAGGATATTTCACTATACCGAGAAGTGTGCGACGCGTTAAATTCATTCCCGCATTTTGCGTATAGGGCTCTAACTTGGTCAACAAGCGGAACGTTTGTGCATTGCCTTCAAAACCACCGCTATCTCGCATCATGGAATTTAATGCAGTTTCGCCACCATGACCAAAAGGAGGATGCCCAATATCATGGGCAAAACAAAGACTTTCTATCAAATCATTGGTAGGTAGCAATGGTTTCAGCTCTTTTTGTAGTTCCGCTTTATCAATGTTTAATTGTTCCGCCAATTTAGTATAAGAATCCACAAATTTCAGCTGAGATGTGAGGCTGCTACCAATTTGCGCCACTTCCAAAGAATGCGTTAAACGGGTACGAAAAAAATCATTCTCACCAACCGCATGAATTTGCGTTTTAGCTTGTAAGCAACGGAATGACGCGCTATGCAAAATGCGAGCACGATCGCGTCTGAATGGCGGACGATGATCTTTTTCTCTCGGTTTATTACTGACAAATCGTTCTAACCAAGCCGATTTCAGATTATTTCTTAACATTTATGCCACCATATAAATTAATTTAAACACAAGTGGCGCAAGAATGGAGCTAATAATGCCACATAGTACTAATGCAATTGAGCTATAAGAACCCGCTTTTGGATCTTTTTCAATAACAATAACAGTACCTAAGGCATGTGACATGGAACCTATCGCCAAACCAATTCCCTCTGAACTTTTTAAACCTAATTTTTTTAATATCACATAGCCCAAAATTGCACCTTGCAATCCTGCTAAAATCACGCCTACCGCAGCAATGGCAGGAATACCGCCCAAATTATCACTAACAGCCATCGCAATAGGGGTTGTCACTGATTTAGAAATGACCGAAGCCACAATTTCCTTATTCGCCCCTAACCATATTGCTAATCCAGCACCTGTTGCCATAGAAAAAATAGAAGCTAATGTGGTAATTAATAAAATACTTTTCCAAAAAGCCATAATTTGTTTTAACTGCTGATACAAAGGTAACGCTAATGCAACTAAGCTCAGATTAAGTAAATTATTTAAAGGCGCATTACCTGCCATATAAGTATCATAAGTCACATCAAAGCTCACTAATATAGCCACTAACATTAACACGCTCAGTACCAATGTGTTAAATACCACTGATTTCAATTTTTTATTAATTTTCAATGCGATAGAAAAGCAAACCAGCGTTAATAAAGTAAAAAGATAAATCATTTTCCTTCCTTAATTCGACGTTGTAATACTTTATGGCGAAGTCGAGAAAATGAACGACGTAAAAATAAATAATCCGCCAACACACCAAACACAACCAGCGTCAAAAGCGAACTCACCACATTAGGAATCACAAAGGCTTTCGCCTGTGAAATTAACAAATCAAAATATTTCATAATACCAACACTGGCTGGTACAAAAAGCAATGCCATATAGCTCAACAGCAAATTTGCGCCAGAATAAATCCATTCCAATTTAATGGTTTGTGTCGTTAAGCCGAAAAATAGCAATAATAATCCGAAAATGCTCCCTGGAATCCCCACCGGAACTAAATAGGCAATACCCTCTCCGATATAGAGCAGCACATATAAAATGGCAAAACTTCTTAATAAATCAATAACTTTCTTTTTCATAACCTTATCATCCAAATATTATTCCTGATTATTTTACGCTTATTTTTTCATTTTTACGCTTTTTTTCAGTAAAATATACTCAATGTTTTGATATAAATACAAAATATGCACAAAATTACGACTTTTTTAACCGCACTTTTTCTTCTTTTTTGTTCTTGCCAAGCTTTTTCTCAAGTTCGTTGGATGAATTGTTATGTCGTCGGTGTGAGCGATGGCGATACCATTACTTGCTTATTGGAAAATCGTAAGCAGCTAAAAGTTCGCCTCCAAGAAATTGATGCACCTGAAAAAAAACAAGCGTTTGGTCGTCGTGCACGCCAAACCTTAGCCGCGTTAGTCCATAAAAAACAGATACAGCTTGCCATCTCAGGTTATGATCGCTATCAACGCGTTTTAGCCACGCTTTACACAAACAATAAAGAAAACATTAATTTACGCATGGTGCAACTTGGAATGGCTTGGGCATTTGAAAAATATATGCGAGATCCACAATATCTTCAGGCACAACATCAAGCGCAACAACAGCGAATTGGTCTTTGGCAAGATCCTCAGCCTATTCCTCCTCATGTATTTCGCAAACAAAAAGCGCGAGGCAATCACTAATGTTTAACAATCATATGTTCCGTTCTGCATTTCCTTATTTTAAACAACCTAATGCCACCATTTATTTAGACAGTGCAGCAACGGCACTTAAACCAGAATGTTTAATTGAAGCCACAACAGCATTTTACCAATCCGCTGGCTCTGTTCATCGCAGCCAATATGATGCTGAGCAAACAGCTTGTTATGAGCAAGCCAGAAAGCAAGTGCAACAATTAATCAACTCAGAAACAGAACGCGCAGTGATTTGGACATCGGGCACGACGCAAGCAATTAATATGGTGGCAAATGGATTGATTCCAGCTTTTGAACCGAACGATGAAATAATCATTAGCCAAGCGGATCATCATGCCAATTTTGTGACTTGGCAGCAAGTGGCGCAAAAGTGCGGTGCAAAATTACATATTTTACCATTACAAGATAACTGGCTTATTGATACCAATATTTTGTTAGAGAAACTCAATGCACAGACAAAGCTTGTCGCGATCAATGTGATGTCAAATGTAACAGGCACACAGCAGCCCATAGAAGATCTTATTCGCTTAATACGCGCTAAAAGCAATGCCTTGATTTTATTGGATGCCGCTCAAGCGATTAGCCATATCAAATTAGATTTGCAACAATTAGACGCAGATTTCATTGCCTTTTCAGCGCATAAACTTTATGGACCAACAGGTTTAGGCGTATTAAGTGGCAAACTCTCTTCCCTAGAATTACTGCAACCCTTACAATATGGCGGAAAAATGGTGTCCTATGTATCCGCCGAAAAAAGCGACTATTCGGAATTGCCCTATCGATTAGAAGCTGGCACGCCAAATATTGCTGCAGTGATTGGTTTTAATCAAGTTTTACATTGGTTAACACAATGGGATTTATCCTCCACCGAGCAATATTGTCTCTCTCTCGCAGAGCAAGCAAAAGCGCGGTTAAAAAATTATGAGAATTGCCAATTATTCTGCGCACCACATCCAAGCAGTATCATTAGTTTTACCTTTAAAGGCATTGCTAATTCAGATTTAGCCACCTTGCTCGCAGAACAACATATCGCTTTACGCTCAGGTGCGCATTGTGCCATGCCCTATTTACAACGTTTAGGCGTCCACAGTACCTTACGTTTAAGCTTGGCGCCTTATAATAATCAGCAAGATATAGATGCATTTTTTAGTGCTTTAGACAAAGCACTTTCATTACTAACGGAATAAACATGAGCATTCAACAACAAATTAAACTGGCAAAAAGTTGGGAAGAACGCTACCGCTTGCTTATTCAAGCAGGAAAAAACTTGCCCCAACCTTCTGAGCGGGAATTGCAAAAATGGACAAATATTGATGGCTGTGAAGCAAAATTATGGCTAAAAATGTCACTAAATATTGACCGCACTTTGCAGCTACAAGCTTATAGCGAAGCACGTATTATGAATGGTTTATTATGGTTGCTGATACAAGAGTATAACCATCAGCCTATTGAATCCCTACTCACATTAGATATTACCGCATTTTTCAATGAGTTAGGCATTGCACAACGACTCAGCGAAACCCGATTAAATGGGCTTAAACAAATTGAAAACCACATAAAAAAACTCGCTTAAGCGAGTTTTTTATTAGGTCTGCAATCCTAATACAAGATCACAAGAACTTAGATCATTCAAGCACAGATAAACCTTGTAATGTTGAAAAACTTTGTGATTTCACCGTTTCATAAAAATCATTAATGAACGCACTTTCCACATCAAATTCTCGATAGGCTGCGTATAAATTGCTATATAAACCCTTTGGCGTAATTTTTCTTGCCACAATATAACCGCGATCCAAATAAGGTTTCGCCGCCCAAAAAGGTAATGCCGCAATGCCTCTTTTACTGGCAACAAGCTGAATAATAGCGATGGTTAATTCACTGGTGCGACGCGCTGGATTAATGCCTTCAGGTTTTAGCACTTTACGTAATAAATCGAGCATATCATCGGGAACGGGATAAGTAATCAAGGTTTGATCCTCAAAATCCTTGGCCAGCCAAATTTCTTTTTGCGCGAGAGGATGATCTTTTGCGCATAAACCAACCATTTCATAGGAGAATAAAGGCTGATAGATAATTCCTTCCGTCTCCTCCGCTTCAGAAACCACTGCCCAATCAGCTCGATGTGTGAGCAATAAACCGACGGGATCCGTATGGAAACCAGATACAATATCTAATTCTACTAAAGGCCAATGCGTACGGAAACTATCCATCGCAGGCATTAGCCAATCAAAGCAAGTATGGCATTCTACTGCAATCCGCAATTCCCCCGCTTCTCCTTGCTTCACGCGAGAAAGATCTCGCTCCGCTTCTGCTACCTTCGGCATAATATCATTGGCTAATTTAATCAAGCGCTCGCCTGCTGCAGTAAAACGTAAAGGTGATGTTTTACGCTCAAACAAAGGCAATCCATATTGTTCTTCCAATAATTTAATCTGGTGAGAAAGGGCGGATTGGGTCAAATAAACACGCTTAGCAGCAAGAGAAACAGAGCCTGTTTCCTTCAGTGCTAATAAAGTTTTCAAATGACGAAGTTCAAGAAAAGTGGGTTTCATGAGAATAATTCATTAAAACAATCAATATAATGAATCGTATTTTACAAAAAAATAACCGCAACTTTAATAAAAAATTAAAGTGCGGTTAAATTTAGTCGAGTTTCTTATTCAACAACAAGTTTTTTGCCATCAAAGCTCATGGTTTTCACTTCAGTTAGCGCTTTACCGCCATCTGTTTCACCACCAACCATTAACACTTTGTTGTTGTATGGTAATGCAACACCATAGGCAATGTTAATTGGGTATTCACCAACAATTTTCCATGTACCCATTTTTTCATTTAATGCATAAACTGCATTATGGAATGTTTTCTTCAAGCCGCCAGTACGGTGTGCATCGTTGATACCTTTCGCGTAGTTTGCACGTGCACCTGGGAAGTTTGCACCACCAGTTACGATGTAGTTACCATTTGTGTAGCCACCCATACCACCAGCTAAACCATCTTGTTGCGCAAAACCTTTTGGTGCAGGTAATTTACCTAATTGTTTCCATGTAATGCCATTTTTGCCAATAGTACCAATTTCTGTTGTATCAGTACGAAGACCTGCTTTGATTTCACCATTCACAACCAGTAATTTATCGCCTTTCACTGCAATTGCAGCACCCGCACGACCTGAATATGGGAAATGACCTTCATTACGCCATGTATTAGTTGCTGGCTCATAGCTTAAGACATCCGCGTTAAATAAGAAGTCTTGATGACGTAAATTAAAGTAAGCATCGAAAATTGGTTTTTCCGCAGCTTTTTTCTCATCACCTTCTTTTGTACCCACTGCTGCTTTTGCATCTTGGAATAAACCATTCCAGATTTCATGGTTTACACCACCGATGAAATAAATTTTGCCATCTTTAGCCACCGCACTTGCACCAACTGAGGCTGAACGAGGTGAGCGAGTTTGTAATTTTGTCCATGTTTTATCTGCTGGGTTGTAAACATGTACATCATTAATGATTTGGTTTGCAGCTACATCTGTATTTTGCATACCACCAAACACATACAATTTACCATCAACTACTGCAGAAACAGGTTGATTACGTGCACCACCTGGGAATGCAGGTAACTCTTTCCATTGACCATCTTTTTCTTTTAAGTTCAATGCGAAGAATTTATCGCCACCAGAACCTAAACCAACATAAACTGTATCGCCCATTAATGCGCCAGTACCGCTTTTGATTCCAACTGGAAGATCTGGGTATTGTGCCGCATTTGCATTAAACGCCATTAAACCAAATACTGATACAGCTAATAAAGATTTTGTAAATTTCATAAGATAGCTCCTTCATTAAGAGATTGTATGAGTGGGAATTTACTTATTCATAAATAAATTCCCTGTTATAAAAACGTTGCTTTTTTTCACCGCACTTTAAGGCATTAATAAGTTCGGTATAAATGTAATAATTTGTGGGAAGATTGTAATTAATACCAAGGTTAAGAAAATTGGTACTAAGAACGGTAATATTCCTTTGGTTACGGTGGATACAGACATATTACCTACACGAGCCACCACAAATAACGCCATTCCCATTGGTGGAGTTAAAATACCAATCATCATATTTAATGTGGTCATCACACCAAAGAACACAAGGTCAATACCAAAATGCACCGCAATTGGAATTAACATTGGTAAAACTAAGAATTGCAATGCCAGCGCATCAATAAACATCCCTAAGAATAAGAGAAGTAAATTGATCATTACTAACACCATGATTTGACTATCAGCGAATGCCATGAACGCATCAGCAATGCGGATTGCTACCTGTTCACGCGCAATCATATCGCCAAAGAATGTAACGGTCATCACCATTAATGCTGTTACACCCGTAATAGAAATGGCTTCAACACAACTTCTGAATAATGCCGCTAATGTTAATTCTTTATAGACGAATTTACCTACAATAACAGAATAGGTTGCCGCAAATACCGCAGCTTCAGTTGGTGTAAATAAACCTGAGAAAATACCGGTGATAATTAAAACTGGCGTTAAGATTGCCCAAATACTTTCTTTGAATGATTTGCATAACTGCTCACGCGTAGCTTTTGGTGTCTTAGGATAGCCACGTTTTTTCGATACGAAGTAGTTCATCGCCATTAATGCTGCGGTAACAATTACACCCGGCACAAAACCAGCAACGAAAAGTTTTGCAATACTTTCGTTAGCAATAACACCGTAGATAATCATTGCGATACTTGGTGGCACTAAAGGGCCAATAATGCAAGAAGCTGCTGTAATCCCACCACAAATATCATCGTCATAGCCGGCATCACGCATTGCTTTGATCTCTAACTGACCTAAACCACCCGCATCAGCAAGTGCAGAACCTGACATACCAGAGAAAATCAAACTTGCACCGATATTTACATGTCCCATACCACCGGTATAGTGACCTAATAAATTTTTAGCGAAATCAAAGATCTTCGTCGTAATCCCCCCAGTATTCATCAAGATACCAGTTAAAATAAAGAATGGTACACTTAACAATGGGAAGCTATTTAAACTATCCACTAATTTACTTGCTGCAGAGTTTACGATATTCCAGCGCGTCATTGAGAAATACACAATGGTTGTAATAAACAATGACCAACCTACTGGCGTACCAAGGAACATGATAATGAGCCACACACCGAGGGATACATATACTGCTGAACTACCAAACTTCACATAATTAGAAATGCGTAAGACTTTAAACCAATCAGGTTGTAAAAATAAAATGGCAAGAATAATCACCGCACTTATAACAAAGAATAACGCAGGGAGATAACTGGTTTTATTTTTGTAGCATTCCACTTGTACTTCTAAAAAGCGATAGAACATCAAAATGGAAATGAAAGGTAACCCTGCGTAAAGCCATTTTTCCGAGATATCTAATGACACAATTTTGAAATTAGCGTCTAGCCAAGTTTTTAATCCTAAATGGAGAAAAAGAATAATAGAAACAAAAATTAAAATCTGTATAAATGAATTTACTGCTCTTTTTATCGGTGGGGACATTCTATTGGTAATAAAATCAATATAAACGTGCTGTTGACTGCGCACCGCCATACTGATCCCCAGTAATCCCGCATACACAAATAATAAACGAGCTAATTCCTCACTCCAGATGATCGGTGATTGAAACACCTGACGAGCAATAATTTGAGCAAGTAAAATTAAAAAAATGATCAGTAGTAAAGAACCACCAATCCATTCTTCTAACTTATTGAAGAACTTCATAGCGCCTCCAAAATATCAGGCTTCTTCATTAAGGTGATTAGATATATTCTAGGGCATCTTTCAATGCCCTAGAAATTAGATTAAATGATTATTGAGCTAATTTAGACAATGATTCCATTGCTTTCTTACCAGCTTCGCCAGTACGCTGTAAATAATCATCATAATATGGTTTTAACGCTTCTTTGAATGGTTTCAAATCAGGTTGAGTAACGTTCATACCTTTTTCTTTAAAGAAGGTAATTAAATTTTCTTCACCTTCTTTAAATAATTTTGTGTGGTATTCCGCTGTTGCCATCGCCGCATCTTTAACCACTTTTTGTAAGTCTTCTGGTAACTCATTTAACGTTTCATTACTAACTAAGTAAAGTTGGTCATTAAGGATGTGGTTGGTTAAAGCTAAGTTTTTCTGTACTTCGTAGAATTTTTGCGCTTGGATAGTTGGTAATGGGTTTTCTTGACCATCTACAGAGTTAGTTTGTAATGCAAGATAAACTTCAGAGAACGCCATTGGAGTTGGAGCTGCACCAATATATTTAGCAAATGCTAAGTTAGTTGCTGCATTTGGAACACGAAGTTTTAAGCCTTTCATATCCTCAATGCTATTAATTGGACGGTTAGACGTTGTTTGACGTGTACCATTGTAAGCAACACCTAACATTTTTACGCCAAGCTCTTTATCTATTTTAGCTAATAAATCTTTACCAAATTCAGTTTCTAATAATGCTTTTTTAGAGAACTCGAAGTTAGGCACCATATAAGGTAAAGCAAAAATTTCTGCTTCAGGATAGAAAATTTGGAAACGAGCACTTTCACCTAATGTGAAATCTAACGCACCATCTTTCAATTGTTTTAACATTGCACGGTCATCACCTAATTGTGCAGCAGGGAAAATTGCAACTTCAATTTTGCCAGCAGATTTATCTTTAACTTCTTTTGCAAAGAATTCCACTGCTTTATATTCATTTGAACTTGTGCCTGCTACCAAACCAAATTTAAGGTCATAGTCAGCTGCGAATACAGAAGATGATGCACAAGCTACAAGTGCTGCAAGAGCTAATTTTTTAAAACTCATAGAAAATTCTCCTATTAAATAGTAGATGATTAGAAATGAAACTTTAGATAACAAATAAATTTATTACCCGTATAACTAAACTACGCACACATTCTAAAACAATAAAACTATTTTCTTAAGGTAAATTTGTTATTTTTGGAGTATTTTTATCAGATTTGTGACCTTCATCACAATTCTGACATTTTTTTATGAAAAAAAACTCCATTTTTAATACCATTCTTATTGTAATTTCTATATAATGAGCCAACTTTAAAAAGTCATCTAAACATATTTTATCAAATCACTACATTTTTGGGAGTAATTATGTCAACACCTCTTCATCATGTACTCAACCAAATTCAATATGGATTAATTGCCTCTTGCCAACCTGTCGATGATGGTCCAATGGACAAACCTGAAATTGTTGCCGCCATGGCGCAAGCTTCAGTTGTTGGTGGTGCTGCTGGTCTTCGTATTGAAGGTATTGAAAATTTAAAAGCGACAAGACCTACCGTATCTCTACCAATTATTGGTATCGTAAAACGCGATTTACCTGATAGCCCAATTCGTATCACCCCATTCTTACAAGATATTGAAGATTTAGCAGCGGCAGGTGCAAATATCATCGCAGTAGATGGCACAGATCGTGTTCGCCCAGTGGATCGTGAAAGTGCGGTGAAAAAAATTCATGAATTAGGTTGTCTAGCCATGGCAGACTGCTCTAATTTAGAAGAAGGTTTATATTGTCAACAATTAGGTTATGACATTATTGGTAGCACCATGTCTGGTTATACTGGCGGTGAAGTACCAGAAGAACCTGATTATCAATTGGTAAAAGATTTAAAAGCTGCCGGTTGTTTTGTCATGGCTGAAGGTCGTTATAACAGTCCTGAATTAGCCAAAGTTGCTATTGAAATTGGTGCGGATTCTGTCACTGTTGGTTCAGCATTAACTCGCTTAGAACATATCGTAAGTTGGTTTGCTGATTCAGTAAAATCTGCTCAAAAATAAAATATGATAGGCGGTATATCTGCCTATACTATTCATTCTATTTAAGGAATATATTATGCGTTGTTTAGCAATTGATATTGGTGGCACCAAAATCGCTACCGCATTGGTTGAAAATAACACCTTAACTCAACGCCAACAAGTCACAACACCACAAGAAAATGCGGGCAATGCAATGCATCGTTGCTTAGCAGATTTGGTTTCCCAATATCAAGGGCAATTTGATTATATTGCCGTTGCTTCAACAGGCATTATAAATCAAGGTATTTTAACCGCACTTAATCCGAAAAATTTAGGCGGATTAGCGGAATTCCCTTTAAAAGCGAGCATTGAAGCCAATACAGACAAACCAGTTTTCTTACTCAATGACGTGCAAGCCGCAGCCATTGCAGAATATCAGCATGAAGATCAAAGTGCGGTGAAAAATTTGGTATTTATTACCGTTTCAACGGGTGTCGGTGGCGGCATTATTCAAAATGGCGCATTACTGACTGGACCTCATGGTATTGCGGGCCATATTGGCCATACCCTTGCAGATCCCAATGAAGTTGTTTGCGGCTGTGGTCGCAGAGGTTGTGTTGAAGCAGTTGCTTCCGGCAGAGCAATTGAAGCGGTATCAAGTCAGTGGAATCCACCTTGCACACCAAAACAAGCCTTTGAGTTATTCCGCCAAGGTGATGCCAAAGCCACTGCATTAATTGAACGTTCTGCAAAAGCGATTGCTAATTTAATTGCTGACTTGCGTATCAGTTTAGATACACAAAAAATTATTTTAGGCGGCAGCGTTGGACTGGCAGAAGGCTATCTGCCATTGGTTAAAAAACATTTAGAAAATCTACCGCACTTTTATCATTGTGACATAGCTAAAGCACAATATGCAGGTGACGCTGGACTTATCGGTGCAGCAGCTTGGGGATTATCACAACTCAAACCATAATACGAGGAAAAAGCATATGTATATTGGTGATCTCAATCGTAACGACTATCGTCGTGATTTACCAAAAGTATTAGCAGATATTTGCGATTATCTAAAAACCTTAGATTTACAACAATTAGAAAATGGTCGTCATGATATTAATGATGAAATCTACATGAATGTGATGACGCCAACAAGCGATGCTGCGGAAAATAAGAAAACAGAATTACACCATAAATATATTGATTTACAACTCATTATTTCTGGTGCTGATGGCATGGAATATGGTGTTGCTTACCCTGATTTAGCTTTATATGAAGCCTACAATGAAGCTGATGATTATCAGGTAACGGATAAACCAATTGCTGATAAGAATTGGATTGTTGTACAGCCACATCAATTTGTCGTTTACTACCCATTTGAGCCACATAAACCTTGTTGCAATATCAATGGCGAAGTCATCAAATTGAAAAAATTAGTGGTCAAAGTGCCAGTTTCATTGTTGTAGTTTTCTTTACAACATAAGAGGAATAAGCGATGGGAAATCTCAATATTTTAGAACGAATTGCGGGCTTACGTTCCAGTTTCACTAAAACAGAAAAACGGATTGCAGAACGTATTTTGCAAATGCCTGATTTCTTAACCTATTCCTCTTTATCTGAAGTCGCAACCAGCCTTGAAGTTGGCGAGGCAACCTTCATTCGCTTTTGTCGAACATTAGGGTTTAAAGGGTTTAGTGACTTCAAAATGGAATTTGCCATTGAATTGGCCACCCAAGAACAACGTTCAAGCAACTTACTTGATACCCAGATTACCCCTGATGATAGCCCCAATTTAATCGCAGATAAAATGCAAGCCGTACTCAATAATGTTATTGAGGAAACTATTAAATTATTGGACTTTACGGTATTAGAAAATGTGGTGAATGAATTACGTGTTGCAAGGCGCATTTTCTTATTTGGTGTTGGTTCTTCTGGCATTACAGCCGAAGATGCCAAAAATAAATTTATGCGTATCGGCTTGCAAGTTGATGCCACCAGCAATAACCATTTTATGTATATGCAAGCCGCATTAATGAAAAAAGGTGATGTAGTCATAGGCATTAGTCATTCAGGTCATTCTCAAGAAATCACTCAAGCCTTATCTATCGCTAGAAAATCAGGTGCAAAAATCGTTGCTATTACCCATAACGCACGTTCACCAGTGACAAAGGTATCGGATTATGTTCTGCAAAATGGTAACCGCCAAGGGTTGCTGCAAGGAGATTCCATTGGAACAAAAATCACTCAATTATTCATTCTTGATCTAATTTACGCATTATTAGTTCAAGCAGAAGAAGAAAAATCAATTTCAGCAAAACAAAAAACACTCAATGTTATTTTAGAACAACGTCAAAAATAGGAGAACGTTCTATGAAAAACTTAAAAGGTATTTTCAGTGCTTTATTAGTATCTTTCAATGCTGATGGCTCTGTAAACGAAAAAGGCTTACGTGAAATTGTTCGCTACAACATCGACAAGATGAAAGTGGATGGTTTATATGTTGGTGGTTCAACAGGTGAAAACTTCATGCTTTCCACTGAGGAGAAAAAAGAAATTTTCCGCATTGCAAAAGACGAAGCAAAAGATCAAATCGCACTTATCGCACAAGTTGGTAGCGTAAACTTAAAAGAAGCCATCGAATTAGGTAAATACGCAACAGAATTAGGCTATGACAGCTTATCAGCCGTTACCCCATTCTATTACAAATTCAGCTTTGCAGAAATCAAACATTATTACGATAGCATTATCGAAGCCACTGGCAACAATATGATTGTTTACTCTATTCCATTCTTAACAGGCGTAAACATGGGTATTGAGCAATTTGGCGAATTATATAAAAATCCGAAAGTTATCGGTGTTAAATTCACTGCCGGCGATTTCTATTTATTAGAGCGCTTGAAAAAAGCCTATCCAAACCACTTAATCTGGGCTGGTTTTGATGAAATGATGTTACCTGCGGCTTCATTAGGTGTAGATGGTGCAATTGGTTCAACATTCAACGTCAATGGTGTTCGTGCTCGTCAAATTTTTGAATTAACTCAAGCGGGTAAATTAAAAGAAGCACTTGCAATTCAACATGTTACCAATGATTTAATCGAAGGTATCTTAGCAAATGGCTTATATTTAACCATTAAAGAATTGTTGAAATTAGATGGTGTTGATGCAGGCTATTGTCGTGAACCGATGACAGCGAAAGCATCAGAACAACAACTGGCAGTGGCTAAAGAACTTAAAGCAAAATTTTTATAAAAAGTAGGAAAAAATAGACCGCACTTTTAAAAAGTGCGGTCAGTTTGGGGGTAATTTTATGCGTTTAATTCCATTACAAAATGATGAACAAGTAAGTAAATGGTCGGCTCGCTATATTGCAGATCGAATCAATCAATTTAAACCAACAGCAGAACGTCCTTTTGTGTTAGGTTTACCAACCGGCGGCACACCATTAAAAACCTACAAAGAATTAATTAAACTCTATCAAGCAGGCGAAGTCAGTTTCAAACATGTTGTGACATTTAACATGGATGAATATGTTGATTTACCAAAAGAGCACCCTGAAAGCTATCATTCTTTCATGTTTAATAATTTCTTTAATCATATTGATATTCCACATGAAAACGTCAATATTTTAAATGGAAATACCGATAACCATGATGAAGAATGTCGCCGTTATGAAGAGAAAATTAAATCTTACGGAAAAATTCATTTATTTATGGGCGGCGTAGGTAATGATGGACATATTGCGTTCAATGAACCCGCTTCATCATTAAATTCCAGAACACGTATCAAAACATTAACACCAGATACGTTAATTGCTAACTCTCGCTTCTTCAACAACGACATTAATCAAGTACCAAAATATGCGTTAACCATTGGTGTTGGTACTTTATTGGACTCAGAAGAAGTGTTACTGCTTGTCACAGGTCATCAAAAAGCGCTTGCATTACAAGCTGGCGTGGAAGGTCCTGTAAATCATTTATGGACTATTAGTGCATTACAACTACATCGTCACTGCATTATGGTTTGTGATGAACCAGCAACTCAAGAACTTAAAGTAAAAACAGTCAAATATTTCACAGAATTAGAGGCAAACGCCATCCATTCTGTTATCTAAAAATAAAGAAAAGGATGTGCATACATCCTTTTTTATTCAGGAGAATAACTATGACATACGCACTCACTAATTGTGTAATTTATACTGCAAAATCAGTATTATATGAACATTGCGTGGTTGTCGAACAAGATAAAATTCAAGCCATTTTGCCCGAAAAAGAACTCAACCAATCGATTCAACGTATCGATCTTCAAGGAGCAAATCTCACTGCTGGCTTTATTGATTTACAACTCAATGGTTGTGGTGGCGTTACCTTCAATACAGAACCAACCATCGAAACCCTTGAGATTATGCAAAAAACCAACTTAAAATCAGGGACAACTAGCTACTTGCCAACTTTAATTACGTCACCAGATGAAGATATAAAAAGTGCGGTCAAAACAATGCGAGATTATTTAGCAACCCATAAAAATCAAGCATTGGGGCTGCATTTAGAAGGACCTTATTTAAGTTTGGCAAAAAAAGGCGTTCACCGAGAAGAATATATTCGTGAAATCAGCCAAGAAATGAAAACCTTTTTGCTTGATAACGCTGATGTGATTACTAAAATCACTATGGCAGCCGAAAATCCAACGGCACAATATATTCCTGAATTTGTAGAAAAAGGTATTATCGTTTCCATTGGCCATTCCAATGCAAGCTATGACGTCGCCAAAGAAGCCATCGCGAAAGGTGCGACCTTTGCAACTCATTTGCATAATGCAATGTCTCCAATTAGCTCTGGACGCGATATGGGCGTTGTAGGCGCAGTTTTGGATTCTGAAGAAGTTTATGCAGGCATTATTGCAGATGGTTTGCATGTAACTTTCGGCAATATTCGTATTGATAAATTAGCAAAAGGCGAAAAACTGTGCTTAGTTACTGATGCTGTTGCACCAGCTGGCGCAAACATTGACAAATTTATTTTCGTTGGCAAAACCGTTTATGTGCGTGATGGTAAATGCGTCGATGAAAATGGCACGCTCGGTGGTTCAGCAATCACAATGATCGAGTCAATTCGCAATGTTGTTCAGCACGTAGGCATTCCGCTTGATGAAACCTTAAGAATGTGCAACTACTACCCTGCTAAAGCCATCAAAGTAGATGATCATTTAGGATCCATTGAAGTAGGAAAAATTGCTAACTTAACGGCATTTACTAACCAATTTAAAGTTATTGGTACCGCAGTAAACGGCGATTGGCACACTTTCTAACATCACAAGCGCGGTGAAAAAATCATAAATTTTCACCGCACTTTTTTAAACTACATCATTAAAATTATTCATAAATAAAATGAAAAATATGAATTTGATTAAATAGTAATTTTAGCGCATTATCCTATCAAACAGATGTTTAGACGTCTAAATCATTAATCAAAAGATAGGAGATATTACTATGACAACATTCCACGTTTTAGGTTTTCCACGTGTCGGTGCAAAGCGTGAATTAAAATTTGCCCAAGAACGTTACTGGCGTAAAGAATTAAGTGAGCAAGATTTATTAGATTTAGCCAAAGCGTTGCGTGAGAAAAACTGGAAACACCAAGCGGATGCAAATGCTGATTTCGTGGCAGTGGGCGATTTCACGTTCTACGATCACATTTTAGATTTACAAGTGGCAACAGGTGCGATCCCAGCTCGTTTTGGGTTCGATAGCCAAAATTTAACCCTTGATCAATACTTCCAATTAGCTCGTGGTAACAAAGAGCAATTTGCGATCGAAATGACCAAATGGTTCGACACTAACTATCACTACCTTGTACCAGAATTCCAAAAAACAACCGAATTCAAAGCCAACCCAGCTCACTATGTACAACAAATTCGTGAAGCAAAAGCGGCAGGCCACAAATTCAAACCAGTCATCGTCGGTCCATTAACATTCCTTTGGTTAGGGAAAGAAAAAGGCGAAGCCTTCAACCGTTTTGACTTATTAAACAAATTAGTGCCAGTTTATGTAGAAATCTTAAATGCCTTAGTGGCTGAAGGTGCTGAATGGATCCAAATCGACGAGCCAGCCCTTGCCTTAGACTTACCAAAAGAATGGGTAGAAGCCTACAAAGCAGTTTACGCAACCTTTGCAGACCAAGTGAAAGCAAAATTATTATTAGCGACTTACTTTGGTTCAGTGGCAGAACACGCTGCGCTGTTAAAAGACTTACCCGTAGACGGTTTACACTTAGATTTAATCCGTTCCCCAGAGCAACTTGCTGCCTTTGAAGATTACAGCAAAGTACTTTCAGCGGGTGTGATCGAAGGTCGTAACATTTGGCGTGCGAACCTAAACAAAGTATTAGATGTGGTTGAGCCGTTAAAGGCAAAATTAGGCGAACGCTTATGGATTGCACCAAGCTGTTCATTACTTCACACGCCATTTGATTTAAGCGTTGAAACTCAATTACAAGAGAAAAACCCTGCACTTTACAGCTGGTTAGCCTTCACATTACAAAAAGTACAAGAGTTAAACGTATTAAAAACTGCGCTTGAAAAAGGTCGTGATGCCATTAAAGCAGAATTAGATGCAAGCCAAGCGGCTGCGGACGCGCGTGCAAATTCTAAAGAAATTCACCGCCCTGAAGTGGCAGAGCGTTTAGCAAACTTGCCAGCGAATGCTGACCAACGCAAGTCACCATTTGCAGAGCGTATCGAGAAGCAAAATGCGTGGTTGAACTTACCGCTTCTACCGACTACCAACATCGGTTCATTCCCACAAACCACGGAAATCCGCCACGCTCGTGCGAGCTTCAAAAAAGGCGATTTAAGCCTTGCTGATTATGAAGCAGCAATGAAGAAAGAGATCGAATATGTGGTGCGTCGCCAAGAAGAACTTGACCTTGATGTGCTTGTTCACGGTGAAGCAGAGCGTAACGATATGGTGGAATACTTCGGTGAATTATTAGACGGTTTTGCGTTTACCAAATTCGGTTGGGTACAAAGCTACGGTTCACGCTGCGTAAAACCACCAGTAATTTACGGTGATGTGGTTCGTCCAGAGCCAATGACTGTGCGTTGGTCACAATATGCACAAAGCTTAACCAAAAAAGTGATGAAAGGGATGCTAACGGGTCCTGTCACCATTTTACAATGGTCATTCGTGCGTAACGATATTCCACGTTCAACCGTATGTAAACAAATCGGTGTGGCGTTATCTGACGAAGTATTAGACTTAGAAAAAGCAGGCATCAAAGTGATCCAAATCGACGAGCCAGCAATCCGTGAAGGTTTACCGCTCAAACGCGCCGACTGGGATGCGTACTTACAATGGGCAGGCGAAGCGTTCCGCTTAAGCTATATGGGAGTACAAGATGACACGCAAATCCACACCCATATGTGTTACTCTGAATTTAACGACATCTTACCAGCCATTGCCGGTTTAGATGCCGACGTAATCACGATTGAAACGTCACGTTCAGATATGGAATTATTAACCGCATTCGGCGATTTCAAATACCCGAACGACATCGGCCCAGGCGTGTACGACATTCACAGTCCACGCGTGCCAAAAGCGGAAGAAATTGAACACTTACTCCGCAAAGCGTTGAAAGTGGTGCCAAAAGAGCGTTTATGGGTCAACCCAGACTGTGGTTTAAAAACCCGTGGCTGGACAGAAACCATTGCTCAATTAGAAGTAATGGTGGCAGTGACCAAAAAATTACGTGCAGAATTGGCGTAATTTAAGCTAACTCGCTAGTCAAGCACATCATCAAAATCCTCGTGTTATTATCACGAGGATTTTTTGATCGCTTTTTAAGCTATTTTAATTTATACTTTTTCAATCTTGTCGGAGTGCTTTCGAGCTGAGACCATATTGGGATCCGTCGAACCTGTTGGGCTAACACCCGCGTAGGGAAACAAGTAAAACTCATCAAAATTAAACCGCACTTTTGTGTATGTCGCCTGCATTTTTGCAAAACAGACGTTATACGATGATTTACCCCTCACTTCAACAAGCAATTTACTTTCTTCCATTAAAAAAGGTATTTGCTTATGTCAAAAGTTACTACTCGCCGTGAAAAACGTGAAGCGGCACAAGCCTTTATTCATAATTTAAAAGGGCATCAACACCCCAATTCTTCTCGCTTTTATTTGCAAGGTTCTCGGGCAGATATTCAAGTGCCGATGCGAGAAATTCATTTAAGTCCAACTTTGGTGGGCGGCGATAAAAATAATCCGCAATATGAGCCGAACGAATCCATTCCTATTTATGATACCGCTGGCGTCTATGGTGATGAGCAAAAAGAGATTGATGTCACCAAAGGCATTCCTGCTTGTCGTGAAAATTGGATCATTGAACGTGATGACACGGAGCAATTGTCGGCGTTGAGTTCCGATTATGCGAATTTACGCCAAAATGACCGCACTTTGGACGAACTGCGTTTTCAACTGAAACATCAAGTGCGACGTGCCAAATCGGGCAAATGTGTGACGCAAATGCATTATGCCAAACAAGGCATTATCACCCCTGAAATGGAATTTATCGCTCTGCGTGAAAATATGGGGCGTGAGCGAGTGAAAAGTGCGGTGCTTTTGCAACAACATTTGGGGCAGGCGTTTGGTGCAAATATTCCTGATAAAATCACCCCTGAATTTGTGCGACAAGAAGTGGCGGCAGGGCGTGCGATTATTCCTTGTAATATCAATCACCCTGAATTAGAACCGATGATCATTGGGCGTAATTTCTTAGTGAAAGTCAATGCCAATATTGGTAACTCTGCAGTGACCTCATCTATTGAAGAAGAAGTGGAAAAACTGGTGTGGGCAACCCGTTGGGGTGCGGATACAGTGATGGACTTGTCCACAGGACGGAATATCCACGAAACACGGGAATGGATTATTCGCAACAGCCCTGTGCCAATTGGCACGGTGCCGCTTTATCAAGCCTTAGAAAAGGTCAATGGCGTGGCGGAAAATCTCACTTGGGAAATTTTCAAAGACACCATTATTGAACAAGCGGAGCAAGGGGTGGATTATTTCACCATTCACGCTGGCACCTTGTTGCGTTATGTGCCGATGACTGCCAAACGCTTAACGGGCATTGTTTCTCGTGGCGGTTCCATTATGGCGAAATGGTGCTTGTCGCATCATCAGGAAAATTTCTTGTATGAACATTTCCGTGAAATCTGTGAAATTTGTGCCAGCTATGATGTGTCACTGTCTTTAGGCGATGGCTTACGCCCAGGTTCTATTCAAGATGCTAATGATGAAGCGCAATTTTCTGAGCTTTACACCTTAGGCGAACTCACCAAAATTGCGTGGGAATATGATGTGCAAGTGATGATCGAAGGGCCAGGGCATATTCCGATGCATATGATCCAACGCAATATGACCGAAGAACTTGAACATTGCCACGAAGCGCCTTTCTATACCTTAGGACCACTGACTACCGATATTGCCCCGGGCTATGATCATTTCACTTCAGGCATTGGGGCAGCGATGATCGGCTGGTTTGGCTGTGCCATGCTGTGTTATGTAACGCCGAAAGAGCATTTAGGCTTGCCTGACAAAGAAGATGTTAAACAAGGGCTAATTACCTACAAAATCGCTGCCCACGCTGCAGATTTAGCCAAAGGACACCCAGCGGCACAAATTCGTGATAATGCCATGTCAAAAGCCCGTTTTGAATTCCGTTGGGAAGATCAGTTTAACCTTTCTCTCGATCCTGAAACCGCTCGTGCCTACCACGATGAAACCTTGCCACAGGAATCAGGCAAAGTCGCCCATTTCTGCTCGATGTGTGGGCCAAAATTCTGCTCCATGAAAATCACCCAAGAAGTGCGTGATTATGCGAAAAGCTTGGAAAGCATTGAAGTGGTGAACGTGACAGACGATGTCCAAACTCAAGCAGAAGGATTGCGTGAAATGGCAGAAAAATTCCGCGAAAAAGGCGGTGAGATTTATCATCAAACGCAGGATTTACTGTAGTTAACCCCGTCAGAGTAAGAAAAAGTTACCCACCATATCATATAAATATGGTGGGTAATAATCATAATATTTCTCAATGTAATACTAATACCACGATAATTATAATTTTCTTCGTTATAGGTATAAAATCGAAGCAATTTTCTGTGAAATCGTGGTATTTTTTATCTTATAAATTGAATAAAATAACACCTATTTAATTTACATATGGGCATGTTACTGATACACTCGCCCGCTTTTAAATAAAGTAACAGAGAATGAAGATGAAATATAAAATTACAGCCCTCACTTTTTTGACAACTATTTGCCAACTCACTTGGGCAAATAATGATCGAATTATTAATGTAGATAATCATCGCCCTGATGAAAAATTTATGCAAACAACGGCGACTAGACCTACACGTTCTATCCAAGATATAGAACCAACCTCAAGCATAAATAAACAAGAAGCACAGGTATTAACAAAAGCCCAACTGGAGCAACAACCCGAGTTAACATTACAGCTTCTTGTTAATGCATTAAAAAATAACGATATCGTACAAGTAGAGCTATTAACAGAAATTTATCAACGAACTCCGCAACCTGATCAAGAATTATTACAATGGGCTGGAGCATTAATCGCCTATCATAAAGGGAATCTTAGTCATTCTATTGATTTATATCGAGCCTTATTGGCTAAAGATCCCGATCAACAAGCAATTCGTTTACAATTAGCAATTGCACTTTTTAAAAATAAACAAAATGAAGCGGCACAATGGGAATTTACCAAATTACGCTCAGAGCCTCTGCCTACACCATTAATCCATTTAATTGATACTTATTTAACAGAATTAAATAAACAAGATCAGGTGCAATTTTATTTTAGTGCGAATTATTTACAAGAATCCAATGTGAATAATGCACCTAAATCTGGATTAAAAGTAGAAGGTTTTACACCATCAAGTGAACCAGAACGAGCAACAGGTGTAGGATATTTTGCTAATATGCATAAAAATTGGTCTTTAGCAAAAGGTTTCTTTACCGATATTGATGTGGATATTAATGGTAAATATTATTGGGATAATCGTAAATATAATGAACTCTCATTACAAGGACAATGGGGATTCGGTTATCGCAATCTTAACCATGAAATCAAAATTGCCCCTTATATAGAAAGACTTTGGTATGCAGGTGGTGAAAAATCAACCACTACAAAATTAAAGCCCTATGAAAAACAAGTTGGTTTAGCCTTAAGTTATAAAACTTGGTTAAATTCAAACTGGAAATTATCAACTGAAATGAGATATGCAGAACAACGCCATCATCAGCCAGAACAACATCATGCGAATGGTAATTACTATTCCCTATCTCATCAAATTCAATATATTCCAAATAGTAAGCAAGTATGGTCTTTAGGTTTAGATTATTATCGTAAAAACGCGACATTGAAAGCTAACGCCTTTCAACGTTACGCAGTATCTGTAGGCTGGGCACAGGAATGGCTAAAAGGCATTTCTACTTCACTACAACTTAGTTATGCACAACGCCAATATAAAGCTGCTTCAGCATCAAGCGAAGATATTTTTGCACCTAGCTTTTTTAAAGTAAGACAACAGAACAAAGAATACGCTATCAGATTGGACCTCTGGAAAAGAGACTTGCATTTTTTTGGTATAACACCTAGAATTTCTGCTTTTTTCCAAAAAACAAAAAGCAATAATCCGTTTGCTGAATATGATCGTCAACGGATTTATATGACGTTCAGTAAAACTTTTTAATTATTTTTTTATTTCTATTTTATTTAAGGATTTTTATGAAACTAACAAAAACTTTCACACTAACAATGTTATCAGGATTAATTGTCGCTTGTAGTGGAGGTGGCGGAGGTGCTAGTCATACAGCACCATCAGCAGTTAATCCAAACCATTCTCAAACAAATGCACAATCAAATAAGAATGGAAATAGCACACACAAAGACAAATCAAAAGAATCAGCTACGAATACAACAACTAAACAATCTGAAACTCAAAAACAGCCTGAGCCTCAAAAACAACCTGAGCCTCAAAAACAACCTGAGCCTCAAAAACAACCTGAGCCTCAAAAACAACCTGAGCCTCAAAAACAACCTGAGCCAGAAAAAAAATGGAATGGCAACTTTGCACATAGTAAAGATGCCGTGCCAGTAAAATATATTGTCCCAAATGAAAAATATACCTATAGCACAGATAAACATATCAAAGAAGTAAAAGAAGGCGTAATTCAATTAAAACCTGGAAAAAATACAGATAATGAAGCTGGCCCTCATTATGATTTTTACCTACTAGATGATAACGTTTATTATGGTTACTATCGTGATACGGTAGATTTCATGAAAGTACGTAATAATTATGTATATTCTATTGAAGAAGGATCTGAAAACACTGGCGACTTAAGCCACCTAACTGCAAACTATAAAGGACAATTTTTATATACTACAACTGTAAATACTGAAATTGTTACACCAGCTAACTTAGAACTTTCTTATAAAGCGGGGGAAGCAACTGGTAAAGTTATTGGTAAATACACTGGAACTGAATTGTTTTCTTTAAAAAGCAACCCGGGCGATCCAAGAAGTGTTGTTTTCAAACCTGAAACAACACAATTAGATAATTTATCTGAACCATTAGTCGTATCAAAGGATTCACCTGACCGTGCAGTTGCAGAACTCCACTTTGTAAACGGCAAAGATAAAGTGGAAAATAAACACATTGTAGGTGAAGTAAAACATGAGAAATATTGGGGAGTTATCGGCGCAACCAAACAATAGAAAATAATTGAAAAACACACCGCACTTTCTCATATAAAAGTACGGTGTTATTTTTTGTAATTTCACAAAATACTATATTTTCATCTAAAAATTATTGCTATAATTTAGCTAATTTTTTCCTCTAATATATAGGCTATGACATTTAAATCCGTTGTACTTTCATTACTACTCTTGCCGACAATGCTATGGGCACAATGGCAACCTGTTGGTAAAACAGATTATAACTGGGGACCTTTTTTAGTTTATACCATCGCTTTGCACACTGAAACAGGCAATTATCAAGAAAATGAGCGCCCATTAATGTTAACTTTTACTTATGACAAACAAGTAGAAGGGAAGAATTTTGCCGTTAGCTTAATTAAAGAATTAGAGAATTTTAAAATCGAAGCTGATACTGAGGGCTGGTTAAAGGAATTACAACGTATTTTTCCTGATTTCTCACCTAATGATAAGTTAAGCTATATTGCTCTTGAGGATAAGGGCTATTTTGTACTTAATGATACAGTGTTAGATTACGAATTTGATCAGCAATTTAATCAGGCATTTATTGATATTTGGCTATCTCCACAAACAAAGCACCCCAAAATGCGTGCAAATTTAATTGATAAATCAAAAAATGATCTACAAGATGCGCCAACGAAACCTACACAAGACGCGGTGCCATTACATGAGGAAGAAATCAATCCTCAATTGCCACCAGAATATCAAATACAGAATCCTGATAAACGCGTTTCATAAATAAAGCCCAGCTAAATGCTGGGCTTATCTTTATCTCATTAATTTCTTCTCTAAATAAATAATCATTTGCAGTGCAATATCAATGCCACTGGTCTTCTCTATCATTTCTAAACCTGGGCTGGCATTAACTTCAAGAACGAGCAATCCATGTTGAGATCGAATAAGATCCACGCCTGCAACATCTAAACCTAATGCTTTAGTCGCCTTGATAGCAATTGCTTTTTCCGTTTCATTGAGTTGTAAGGTATCTGCACTGCCACCACGATGAAAATTGGCACGAAATTCTCCATTTTGCCCTTGTCGTTGCATACTTGCTACAACGCTATCACCAATCACAAAACAACGAATATCGGCATTATTAGCTTCTTCAATAAAATCCTGTAATAGCACTGGCACACTCGCATCTTTTAAGGTTTCTAAAATACTGACTGCTCGCTGCTTTTTATCTGCCAGAATCACGCCAATACCTTGCGATCCCGATAACGTTTTGATGATTAATGGCTCTGCAATATAATTTATGCTTTCCCCTACTTCACATTCACAACCCGCCAGTAAAGTATTCGGCACTGCAATCCCTTCTTGCTGTAAAAGTTGCAAACTTTGCCATTTATCTCTGGCTTGTGAGAAAGCAATATCGTCGTTTAAACAAGGTACCGACTTCGCCCGAAAATGACGTAAAACAGCACAGCCCATTTTGGTACTGGCAGAACCAAAACGTGGCAACACCGCATCATAATCTGGCACAGGATAAGGCGTAGCTTTATAATTCTCTTGATAATATAAATTAAAGTGCGGTGCGTTTTGTTCAAGTTTTAATAAAAAACGGTTTGGATCCAAAATATCCATTTGATGACCACATTGTTCAGCTGCCTCTTTTAAACGCTGGCAACTGTATAATCTAGGCTCTCGGCATAGCATTAGAAATTTCATTTGATACCATCTTACTCATCAGTTTTCATTGCGCTAATATTACCTCAATCAGATCAATGATTGAAATCATTTATACTTTATTAAAAAATCCGCTAGAATGAGCAAACCATAACACAGAAAAGGAAATATTATGTTTGTAAAAATCTATGGTCGCATGAGCTGCCCATATTGCGTTAGAGCAAAAAATTTAGCAGAAAAATTAACAGCTGAAGTGGCTGATTTTAGCTATGAATTTATTGATATGATCGCACAGAATCTCACAAAAGATGATATTGCTGAGTTGATTGGTGTAGATGAAGTGCAAACCGTACCACAGGTAACCATTGATGGCAAACCAATTGGCGGTTGCACAGATTTCCAAGCCTTTAGCCAAGCTCAATTTGGTATTAATGTGTAATACAGACAATAAAAAATGGAAAAGTGAACAATCACTTTTCCATTTTACTTTCTAATCATCAACTATTTGGCAAGAATTGCTTGTAGGGCTTGGTAAACTGCCTGTCCAGCTTCGCCTGCTAAAGCTTCTTTATCTTCATTACTCATCACAACTGCACTTTCATTGCCATAAGCATTAAGTTGCATATAGTATTCGCCACGCTCTAAATCAGGTTGAGTCACACCAAAACGCGCCCATTCCGTTGCATCAAGTGCTTTATATTTCAACACACGATAACCACGTCCTGCAACTTCTTCTTCGATATTAAAGCCTAATTGTGGTAATGCATCACCTAATTTATTCCAAGCTTGACGGAAATTTACATTCATAGCTAAAGCTAAATGTTGGTTATTATCCGTAATCAAGGCCGATTGCACAGGACCGGCATTTTCTAACGCTACTTGCTGTTGTTGCGTACGGTACGCACGATTCAACTCGCCGACTAATTGGTTTAAGCGATCTGACGTATAACGTTCTTTATCTTTCACACTTGGGGTAAAAATAATATCATCACGTTTCATTTCCGCAATTGTCACAGTTAACGCGCTCGCTTGATGATCACTTAATTCTTCGATGATATAACGAATTTGTGTGTTACCAATATCATCTGCCCGACCTGTTGAAGTCCAATCAGTTTGAATACGATTACCTTCTGTTTTATAAGCAATATTTTGTTCAGTCAATAAGCGTTCAATTTGTTGCAAATTATAAACCTGTTGTTTTTCTAACGGATAGGCGATCAATGAACGCTCGCCATCAAATTGCGCAACTGAATGGGTAATAATCGCCATTGGTGTAGATGGTGGACGAATATCAATACCATCCGTTTTCGCCACAACATCCGTTGGCAACTGATAAGTATTGTCTTGTCCTAAAATAGTGACACCACCAGTTTCTAATTTAGTAAAAACAGGCGTAGCACCTTGACGTTCATAGCTATCGTTAGCAGATTGTTTGCTTTCATTACTTGTAGAACAAGCGGTTAATGTTGCTAAAATACTAAACGATACAAGCCATTTTTTCATAATTTGTCCCTTAAGATTGACTGAAATTTCTATTTACTCTCTGCATAGACAATAAATTTGCTGAAAAGTTTTAGGGCTGCATACACAGCCCTAAAAGTGCGGTTAAAATTATAAGAGTTTTGCGATCTGCAATGCTTCTAACACCTTAGGTTGTGCAGCTTCACTTAATGTTGTTAATGGTAAACGTAAGGTTGGGTTGGCAATAAGTCCCAATTTATATGCAGCCCATTTAACTGGAATTGGGTTGCCTTCGACGAATAAATTACGGTGCAAAGTCATTAAACGATCATTAATTTCATCAGCTTCCGCAAATTTACCTGCTAATGCATATTCGCACATTTTTGCCATATCCGCTGCGGCTAAATTATTGGTAACAGAAATAACGCCCTGTCCACCTAATTTGATACTTTCCAATCCAGTGGCATCATCACCACTTAAGAAAATAAAATCTTCGCCAGCACAATCTTTAATTTGACGTACACGACTTACATCGCCACTTGCTTCTTTGATACCCACAATATTGGCAATTTCCGCTAAACGACCAACGGTTTCCGGTTTCATATCACTACCCGTTCTGCCTGGCACATTATATAAAATTTGTGGCAAATCCGTACATTCTGCAATCGCTTTAAAATGTTGATACATACCTTCTTGCGTTGGTTTATTGTAATAAGGCACAACAGATAAACAACCTGCAACACCACTACCAGTAAGTAATTTGGTCATGGTAATCGCTTCACTTGTAGCATTTGCTCCAGCGCCTGCAATCACTGGAATTCGACCATCAGCAAATTCCAAGGTCTTGAGAATAGTCTTCACATTTTCTTCAATACTTAATGTTGCTGCTTCACCAGTAGTTCCCACAGACACAATGCCATGCGTACCTGAAGCGACATGGAAATCAACTAATTTCTTCAGTTCGTTATAATCAACTTCGCCATGGCTATCCATTGGAGTAATTAATGCGACGATACTACCGAAAAATAAAGGATTTGAAGACATAAAAACCTCTCATAATATCTTGTTGATGTTTGCTTGGTAATTTTCCTTTAGCATTGCTAAAATAGTCAAAATTTGCAAGCAATTTTTTTCATTTTATAAAGAAAAATCCAAATTATAAGGAAATATTCAATGTCCCCATTAAAAATTGGTGAAAATGCACCGCACTTTGTGCTAAAAAACCATGAAAATCAATCTGTTTCACTCCAACAATTCTCTGGGCAGAAAGTATTAGTCTATTTTTATCCCAAAGCATTAACGCCCGGTTGTACCACCCAAGCTTGTGGATTACGAGATAGCAAATCGGAATTAGAGCAATTAGGATTAATCATTCTAGGCATTAGCCCTGACAGTCCAGAAAAGCTCGCCAAATTTGTTGAGAAAAAAGCCCTTAACTTTCCTTTATTATCTGATCCTGATCATCAAGTTGCAGAACAATTCGGTGTATGGGGGGAAAAGAAATTTATGGGCAAAACCTACGATGGTATTCATCGCATTAGTTTTTTAATTGATGAGAACGGAAAAATTGAGCATGTTTTTGATAAATTCAAAACCAGCGAACACCATCAACTGATTTTGGACTATTTAAGCAATAGTAATTAATTGTTTGAACGTAAAGTAAATAGCAGTTCTAAAATAAATTTATCTTCTTATTGGGAACAAATTCAAAAATCAATTGCCCAAGTGACATCATGATTTATTGTTTATAGCAGTAAAACCAATGATACCGAAATTTATCTGGTTTAATTATTATGAAGGAAAACAAATGAAAGCATTAAAAACAGTATTAACTTTAACAGCTGCACTTATTTCAACATCCGTATTGGCAGACAATAGCGCAGCGTTGAATTCAGCCAAGCAAGTGGCAAATCAACAAGTAGAAGCAGTTAAACATACTACTAAAGCTGCAAAAGATTCAGTGAAATCAATGGCTAGCGATAAATTCAATTCAGTTAAGGAAGCGGCTAAAAATAAAGTGACTGAGAGCACAAATAATATGGCGTCAGCAAAAGATGCAATGAAATCAAAAACTGAAAATAAAGTAGCTGAACTAAAAGAAACGGCGAAAGCCAAAGTGGAAAGCAAAGTTAATAACGCAAAAGAAACTGCACAAAAACAAGTCACTGAGAGCAAAAAATCTGTTGATTCTGCAAAATCCATGGCAAATGAAAAAATGGATGCTGCAAAAGAGAAAATGTCAAAAGTGAAAGAGCAAGCAGACAATGTGAAAGGAAAAGCACATAAAGCTAAAGAACAAATGGATTCGGTTAAAGAAAAAGCGGATAAGGCAAAAGAAAAGCTCAGCTCAATGGGAAAAGTCAATGTCAACACAGCTGATTTAGCGACTTTGCAACAGCTTAATGGCATTGGTCCAGTGAAAGCGCAAGCGATCATTGATTATCGTAATAAAGTAGGAAAAATCAAGGACTTAAAAGAATTATCTAATGTTTCAGGTATTGGCGAAGCAACATTAGAAAAATTAAAAGGTTTTATTGGCTTTTAATTAATTTATAAAAAAAGCGCGGTTAAAATTTTCATATTTTTAACCGCGCTTTTCTGTTTATTTAGCGTTCGTAAATAATTTCTACGCCTTCTTCATCTTCCTCAGACCAATCATCCCAGAAATCATCTTCTTCAACCGCATTTTCCATGGCTTGTTGGTGATAATCGTCCCATTTGAATTTCACTTCTTCCTCTGCTTTTTGTTCTTCCTCAACTTCACGCGGGTTGGCTTCAATGAAATCCATAATTTCGCGCGTTAAATCCGACACATTTTTACCTGTCGCGGCAGAAATGAGGAAATAATCTTCATCATAGCCAAGGCGTTCTGTGATCTCTTGCGCTTTTTCTAATGCCTCCTCCTCGCTCATAGTGTCAATCTTATTGAACACTAACCAGCGCGGTTTATCTGCTAATTTTTCACTATATTGGAATAACTCATTTTCAATAATCGCAATATTATCCGCTGGATCAGATTGATCAATTGGATCAATATCCACCAAATGAATCAAAACACGACAACGTTCTAAATGTTTTAAGAAACGAATACCAAGTCCTGCACCTTCAGAGGCATTTTCAATTAACCCTGGGATATCAGCCACCACAAAGCTACGATCAGCGCCAATTCGAGCCACACCTAAACTTGGCACTAAGGTTGTGAAAGGATAATCCGCAACTTTAGGTTTTGCAGCAGAAACTGCTCGAATAAAGGTTGATTTACCCGCATTTGGTAACCCAAGCATACCTACATCGGCCAATAGCATTAATTCAAGTTGTAAGTCTCGTTTTTCGCCCGGAGTTCCCATGGTTTTTTGACGTGGCGCACGATTGACTGAAGATTTAAAACGGGTATTACCTAAACCATGATAACCGCCTTTCGCGACTAACATTTTAGCGCCATGTTTAGTTAAATCGCCCAATACTTCTTTCGTATCATTATCCGTTGCTCTCGTTCCTACTGGCACACGTAAGACAATATCTTGGCCTCGTTTACCTGTGCAATCAGAACTGCGTCCATTTTCACCGCGCTGTGCGGCAAAACGTTTCTCAAAGCGGTAATCAATTAATGTATTAAGATTTTCATCCGCTACTAAATAAACATCACCGCCATCGCCACCATCACCACCATCAGGACCACCCTTAGGAATAAATTTCTCGCGACGGAAACTGACACAGCCATTACCACCATCTCCCGCTTCCACACGAATTAAGGCTTCATCAATAAATTTCATTATAATTTCTCCGTAAGATAAGGATTATTCCCTACCTTGATTTATTTTGTACGTTTTTCTTAAATAATTTATGTCCAATAGAGGATAACATTGCCCCTAATACTACCACAAAGGCGCCAATATAACTTAATGAATTCAATTCAGGTGCAGCAAAAGTCGTTGGCGCGATATGATGTAAAATGTGAGAGAATAAAATGGTAAATAAAGGAACAGAAGTCAATACAACGCTAATTTTAGACACATCCCAATGATTTAACGACTCAGCATAAGCACCATAAGCAATAACCGTATTCAAGCAACAATAAATAAAGCAACACCAAGTAAAAAAATTCAGATTTTCAATTTGTTTAAATTCAGCAAAAGGCATAAAGACGATGACACAACCAATATACATAAGCAATAAAATTTGCTGGCTGGAAAACTGTCTTAACATTAATTTTTGTGCAACGCCATAGCCGACCCAAACTAAAGCGGAAAGAATACTCAATATCACACCAATTGAATACACATTCAGATTTAGGAAAAGCTCGAGCTTATCATTAAAAAATAAACTCAAACCTATCACTAATAAAGCTAACCCAATTTTCTGATGTAACCCCAAACGCTCTTTAAAAACAAGCACGCCAATAAGCAACATAGCGAAAGAGGACAAATGAATAAAAATTTGTGTAACAGCAGGTTCTACATAATTTAAGGAAGAATTAAATAAAACGAAATTACCTGCAAGTCCCAACACACCTATAATCGCCCAAATAAAATAATAACGATTAAATTGTGATCTTTTCGGCAATTTTTTAGCACAAGCAAGAATAAGAAATAAAGCAATAGATGCCACAACAAAACGATACCAAACGATCGTTGTCGCTTGCATAACCGTAACAACTTGTTTTAAAGCAATAGAAAGCGATCCCCAAGCCATTGCTGTTGTCAGGGCTAATAAAAATCCGAGAAGAGGTCTTTGCTGTTTCATACTGATACTTGAAGCCTTAAAACAAAAATGCCTCGCAATTGAAAGCGAGGCATTTTATTCTGCTAATTTGAAATTACTCAGTTACAATACTTACGTATTTACGGCTTTTTTCGCCTTTAACTTCAAATTTAACTTTTCCGTCTGCAGTTGCAAATAAAGTGTGGTCTTTACCCATACCTACATTTGAACCTGCGTGGAATTTAGTACCACGTTGACGAACGATAATGCTACCTGCTAAAACAGACTCGCCACCGAAACGTTTAACACCAAGGCGTTTAGCTTCAGAATCACGACCGTTACGAGTTGAACCACCAGCTTTTTTAGTTGCCATCTACTTGATCTCCTCTGAAATTATGCTTGAATCCCAGTGATTTTCACTTCTGTGAACCACTGACGATGACCTTGTTGTTTACGGCTGTGTTTACGACGACGGAACTTAACGATTTTCACTTTATCGCCACGACCTTGAGCCACAACTTCAGCCACTACTTTTGCACCAGCAACAACTGGAGCGCCGATTTTTACATCTTCACCATTAACGACCATCAACACTGAATCGAATTCAACAGTTGCACCTGTTGCTAATTCAAGTTTTTCTAAACGAACAACTTGACCTTCGCTTACACGATGTTGTTTACCGCCACTTTGGAAAACTGCGTACATAAATACTCCGCTAATATTGTGCTTATAATGTCATTTCATTTTTAGCACATTAAATTCATATAAATAGGTCGCAAATTCTACGTAAAATTACTTCATATAGCAAGCGTTTATTTGAAATAAAATAAAAAAAGTCTGAAATAAGGTGGTTTCATTTTAGAAATTGTGAAAAATCAGGTAAAATCCACCGCACTTATAGTTTTAATTCAGATTATTTGCGATGACAACTACAAATTTAATGGATATTAATAGCATACAAGCATTAATTGAGAAAGATATGCAACTCGTCAATGAGGAAATTCTTGCTCAGCTTAATTCAGATGTTTCTTTGATCAATCAATTAGGCTTTTATATTATTCAAAGTGGTGGAAAACGTATTCGCCCAATGATCGCACTACTTGCTGCCAAAGCCCTAAATTATCAAGGTGAACATATGCCGACGTGTGCAGCCTTTATCGAATTTATTCATACCGCAAGCTTATTGCATGATGATGTAGTTGATGAATCTGATTTACGCCGCGGGAATCCAACTGCGAATGCCGAGTTTGGTAATGCAGCAAGTGTATTAGTGGGCGATTTCATTTACACACGTGCTTTTCAGCTTATGGCGAAGCTCAATTCATTAAAAATGTTGCGTATTATGTCAGATGCAACCAATGTATTAGCCGAAGGTGAAGTCCAACAATTAATGAATGTGAATGATCCCGATACAACTGAAGAAAGCTATATGCAAGTAATCTACCGTAAAACTGCACGCTTATTTGAAGTATCAACGCAATCCGCTGCTGTTGTTGCCAATGCAAGTGAAGAAATTGAAACTGCCTTACAACTTTATGGTCGCTATTTAGGTACCGCATTCCAACTTGTCGATGATATTTTAGATTACAGCGCCAATGCTGCAGCTTTAGGTAAGAATGTGGGCGATGACTTAGCGGAAGGTAAACCGACATTACCATTGCTCCATGCGATGCGTCATGGCAATCCACAACAAGCTGAACTCATTCGCAACGCCATTCAACAAGGTGGACAACGAGAGATTATTGAGGATGTGCTTGCAATTATGGCTGAACATCAATCCCTTGATTATGCAATGCAGCGAGCCAAGCAAGAAGCACAAAAAGCGGTAGATGCTATAGACATCCTACCAGATAGTGAATATAAACAAGCCTTAATCTCATTGGCTTATTTATCAGTCGATCGGTCTTACTAACGATTAAACATGAAGACCGCATAAAAGTGCGGTCATTTTATTTTGAGTTTTTTCCATGACAGAACAAACAAAACTTCCACAAAATACACCGCACTTTGAACCTAAAAATAGAAAGAAAAAAGAGCGAAAAGATCCCAATGCCCCTTTTGTACGCCCTAAATTAGAATTACCAGATGGGCACAATAAATTATTGCTTCATTCTTGCTGTGCTCCTTGCTCGGGCGAAGTGATGGAAGCGATTTTAGCTTCTGGTATTGAGTTCACCATTTATTTTTACAACCCGAATATTCATCCATTAAAAGAATATTTAATTCGTAAAGAAGAGAATATCCGCTTTGCAGAGAAACATAATATTCCATTTATTGATGTGGATGATGATTATGAAAATGATCGCAAAACCTGGTTTAAACGCGCAGAAGGCATGGAGTGGGAACCCGAGCGCGGAGTTCGTTGCACAATGTGCTTTGATATGCGATTTGAAAAAGCGGCGCAATACGCCCATGAAAATGGTTTTCCTGTTTTTACCAGTTGCTTAGGTATTTCGCGCTGGAAAGATATGAACCAAATTAACAATTGCGGTCATCGCGCGGCAGCACCTTATGAGGATGTGGTCTACTGGGATTACAACTGGCGTAAAGGCGGTGGAACGGCTCGAATGATTGAAATAAGTAAACGTGAACGTTTCTATCAACAAGAATACTGCGGTTGTGTTTATTCATTGCGTGACACAAATAAATGGCGCTTAGAAAATGGCCGCCAGCGCATTGAAATTGGTAAACTCTATTATTCGCCAGACAAATAAACAAAAATCCCCTTATAAAAAGGGGATTTTTTTCACCGCACTTTTATTTGTGCTGATTCACAAAATCTAATACGTCATAATCCACCATTTCTTCCGCGGAAACCAAGCGGTCAATAATGCCGGCATCCAACTGATATTCAAGATAGGTTTCAAATTCGGATTTTGTTATTTCAATTGATGGAGACCACATGCCTTCTTCAACAAATCGAGCTACTGTGGCTTTGCCTGTTTGCACATTTAACTCACCCCAACGCTCCGCTAGAATATGGCTGATAACGCCATCAGGATCTGTCTGATAATGTGCTAATAACCAATCAATACCTTTTTGCAATCCTAAGGCAAAGCGTTTGTTTAATGCTTTTGGATCTTGCGCAACGGCTAAGTTAGTATAATAAACACTCCAAGGAATAGTATCGCCATCTTTTGCCATTTCGGAAACAATATAGCCATGCCCTTGATCTTGCAATTCATCCGCCCAAACCGCTTGCGTGCAAATATAATCACCAAAAGTCCCTTTTGAGAAGGTTTCAACTAACATGTGATTGACGAAATCATGAATAAATCTCACTTTAGAAACATCAACACCATATTTTTTCAGCGTTCCGACCAAGAAAATATATCCACTCGCTCCCCCATCACAAGGCACTAAAATGGTTTTGCCTTCAACATCTTTCCAATTAAATGGTTTATTTTCTCTCGCCACTAATTTAAAAGGACATTTAGAGGAAATTTTCGCAAAAGACAAATATTTATTTACATTATGTAGTTGATACATATTCGGTACCCAAATACCACCACATACTGCATGATATTCGCCAGAATCAATATCAGATAAACATTGTGTCCAATTGGCTGGAATATGGGTTTCCACATCCAAATCTTGCTCTTTAAAGAAACCTAATTTTTCCGCAATATATTGTGGCAAATAGTTAATCGAATTACCGGTTGATGAAATTTTATACTTATCCATGCTTTCTCCTAAACATCTTCTTTCACATGAACTACTTTGCCATCAAAAATATCGCGATTAAACTCACCTTCTTGTTTTGCAATAATAGTCGCAATTAAAGCATCACCAGTTACATTAGGGATCGTTGTAATCATGCCGCGGAACCAGTCAATACCAGCAATAAAGGCAACACCTTCAGCAGGTAAGCCTAAGCTTGGCATTAAACTGGCGAAAATCACTAATGCACCGCCCGGCACAGAAAGCGTTCCCATACAAGCTAAGGTTGATAACGCAACAATTTGAATAATACCTGTAAATGGAATATCGATATTATAAATTTGAATAATAAAGATTGAGGCAATTGATAAGAAAACCGCTTGACCTGCACTATTTAACACCATGCCTAATGGATTTACTAAATTAGAAATACGGTGGCTTACCCCTAATTTTTCCTCAGAATCTTTCATTTTGATTGGTAAAGACATAGCACTAGAGGTTGTTGTTGCCGCCATAATTGACATAGGGATAACTTTTTGAGTCAATTTAATTGGAGAGACCTTAACATAAAAAGCCGTAATTAACACATAAATAAGCATAATCAATGCGGTAGCAATGAATAAAGTAAATAAGTACTTCGCCAATGGTAACAATACAGCTAATCCGGTAGCACCTGCAACTTTAGCCATTAATGCACCCACACCGATTGGCGCAATTTTCATTACAAAACCAATTAAAATTAAAATAGTTTTATTTAATGATTTAACAAATTCTAATACTTTGTCATCACCAGTTTTATCTAAGTAAACACTGGTTGCCACCCCAAAGAATAGAGCGAAAATGATCACTTGCATCATATCGCCACGACTTAATGCCGAAATAATATTTTTCGGGAAGAATGAAGTGATAATATCTGTAAAGGATTTACCATGTCCGCTGATGTTTACATTGGCGGCTTCCACATTCACACCAACACCAGGCTGAATAACTAAAGCAAAGAATACGCCAATCACTGCTGCAATCACTGTCGATAAAAAGAACATGGTAAACAAACGAGCGCCCATTTTCCCTAACTGACTTGGTGATAATTGTCCAACCGCTTCAGTTACAGCCCCTAAGATGACAATAGGTACCCCCATCATCACAAGGTTCAAGAAAATCGTACCCAAGCTGCCAATAGGCTCAATTTGAGGCCCAACAACAGCACCAAGAATCAAACCAATAACGGTCGCTAACAAAATTTGGTTTGTTAGCGAAAGCGAAAATTTTTTGCTCATATTTAACTCCTATTTAATAATGGATTAACATTAGATCATATTTTAATGGCTAAGGAAATCCTCCGATCTTTATTCTGTGAGAGGGATCACAGCCTAATAACTTTTTTGCATAAAAAAACAGCATAGAAAAAAACATAAAAAAGTGCGGTGAAAAACTGTCAAATTTTCCACCGCACTTTTAATCAGAAAAGATTAATAATCTTCCATATAACCAAGGCTGCGTAATGCCCTTTCATCATCCGCCCAGCCTGATTTCACTTTTACCCAAAGTTCCAAATGCACTTTGTTATCAAAAAGTCTTTCCATATCGGCTCGAGCTTCCATTCCAATAGTTTTGATTTTTTGTCCTTTGCTACCAATCACCATTTTTTTCTGACCATCACGTTCAACCAAAATTAAACCATTAATTTCATAGGTACCACGTTCGTTTAGCTTAAATTGTTCAATTTCAACCGTCACAGAATAAGGTAATTCTTCACCCATAAAACGCATTAATTTTTCACGAATAATTTCCGACGCCATAAAACGTTGTGAGCGATCCGTTACATAATCTTCAGGGAAATGGTGAACACCTTTCTTCAATGATTCGCGTACGATTTTTTGCAAAATATGTACGTTGTTGCCACGTTGTGCAGAAATTGGCACAATGTCTTTGAAATTAAATTTTGCACTTAATTCTGTGATAAAAGGCAGTATTTCTTCTTTATTTTTTACATTGTCGATTTTATTGATAGCCAACACAACCGGTGCTTTGGCTTGGCGCAATTTGTTTAATACCATTTCATCATCATCGTTCCAATGAGTGCCGTCCACCACAAAAATAATTAAATCTACATCGCCAATTGCACTACTTGCCGCACGATTCATTAAACGGTTAATGGCACGTTTTTCTTCAATATGTAATCCTGGCGTATCCACATAGACAGCTTGGTAAGCCCCTTCCGTATGAATACCTACAATGCGGTGACGTGTGGTTTGTGCTTTTCGTGAAGTAATGGAAATCTTTTGCCCTAATATTTTGTTGAGCAAGGTGGATTTCCCTACATTTGGACGACCTACAATGGCAATAAATCCACAATAGGTTTCGCCCATATCCTCTGATAAAATCTCTTCTGTCATAATTAAATATCCAATTCTTTTAATACTTGTTCAGCTGCTATTTGCTCAGCTTTACGACGGCTGCTTGCCACCCCAATAAAAGTGCGGTCTAAATTTGATACATTACATTCCACCGTAAAAGTCTGACAATGCGCTTCCCCTTGAATATGAGTAACATTATAAGTTGGCAATTCTAAACGTTTACTCTGTAAATATTCTTGCAAACGTGTTTTAGGATCTTTTTGATTTTCGCCCGGCTTAATGGCTTGCAAATAATCTTGATACCATTGACGAACAATAGTCATGGTTTGTGCTAAATCTCGATCTAAGGACATCGCGCCAATAATCGCCTCAACACAATCAGCCAAAATAGATGCTCGACGGAAACCACCACTTTTTAGCTCACCAGCCCCTAATGCCATATAATCGCCTAACTCAAATTTACGCGCTAATTCCGCTAAGGTTTGCTCACGCACTAAAGAAGCACGCATACGGCTCAATTCACCTTCATTGCAATTAGGAAACTGTTGATATAGTGCTTCGGCAATAGTTAAATTCAGGATCGCATCGCCCAAAAATTCCAATCGTTCATTATGAATTTTTGCTGCACTGCGATGTGTTAATGCTTGCTGTAAAAGCGCCACTTGATTAAATTGATAACCAATATGGCGTTGTAATCGATTTAAATCATTCATATTACTGAATTTTTGTAAATAGACGTTTAGTACGAATACCTGTTGGCCATTCGCCTGGTTTCTTATCTAAGCTCAACCAAATATAAGTCGCTTTACCGACAATATTTTTCTCTGGTACGAATCCCCAGAAACGACTATCTTCGCTCATATTACGGTTATCGCCCATCATAAAATAATGCCCAGCGGGTACAATCCATTCCGTTGTGTAATATTCTTGACGTGCATAATCTTTATAGCGGAAACCTTCAGAAATGGGCTCAGGAAACCAATGGATTTTGTGCTCTACATCACCTTTTTCCACTAATTCCAACATACTTGGACCATATCTAAAGCTACCATCTGGATTTTTACCAATAATTGCTCTAAATTCATCGTTAATTTGTGGATCTGAATAATCAAAGGTTTTCACCGAACAATTATTTTCGCACGCTTTTCCATCTTGTCCATAAATCACTGTTAATTTACGATCAAGTTCGTTATAAATAACACGATCGCCACCGATACCAATGACACGTTTAATATAATCAATGCTTGGTGCTGGCGGAGCCTTAAACACAACTACATCACCACGCTGTACATTGCCTGTTTCAATTAATTTATTCTGAAATACAGGATCTTTAATGCCATACGCATATTTTTCCACCACAATAAAATCGCCCACTCTTAATGTTGGCTCCATTGACTGAGAAGGAATTTGGAATGGTTCAATCACAAAAGAACGTAAAATCAACACAAAGGCTAATACAGGAAACAACGAAGCAATAAATTCTTCGCCTTCGCCAATAGGTTCAATTTTACTTTTTTCTTCATCCGTTAATGTTTGGCCACTACGTTGTTCTGTTCGTGCAATTTGTCGTTGGCGGCGTGGCTGAACAGAAAAACGATGGTAGCACCATAAAATACCTGAAAGTGCGGTGAATAAAATTAATAAAATTGAGAATGTATTTGGTAACTGCAAATGATCTAGCACTTTCCAAACACCAAATCCTACCGCAAATAAAATAGGTAAAAAGAGTTTTGACATAATATTCCTTATTTATCTTTACCAACATGCAAAATGGCTAAAAACGCTTCTTGTGGTACTTCAACATTACCTAAGGATTTCATACGTTTTTTACCTTCTTTTTGTTTTTGTAATAGTTTTTTCTTACGGCTCACGTCACCACCGTAACATTTCGCCAATACGTTTTTACGCAATTGTTTTACCGTAGAACGAGCAATAATGTGGTTACCAATCGCCGCTTGAATAGCAATATCAAATTGTTGGCGTGGAATGAGTTCACGCATTTTTTCCACAAGCTCACGACCACGATATTGCGCATTGTCTTTATGAACAATTAATGCAAGTGCGTCCACTCGTTCCCCATTAATCATAATATCCACACGCACCATATCTGCTGCTTGGAAACGTTTGAATCCATAATCTAATGAAGCATAACCACGAGAAGTTGATTTCAAACGGTCAAAGAAGTCTAACACTACTTCGCCCATTGGAATTTCATAAGTCAGCGCCACTTGATTACCATGGTAAACCATATTGGTTTGAACACCGCGCTTCTCCACGCAAAGGGTGATAACATTACCTAAATAGCTTTGTGGCAATAACATATTACATTCTGCAATCGGCTCACGAATTTCTGCAATGTTGCTTAACGGCGGTAATTTTGACGGGCTATCTACATAGATCACTTCACCGTTGGTTTGTTCTACTTCATAAACTACTGTTGGCGCAGTTGTGATGAGATCTAAGTCATATTCACGCTCTAAACGCTCTTGAATAATCTCCATGTGCAACAAGCCAAGGAAACCACAACGGAAACCAAAGCCAAGAGCGGTGGAATTTTCAGGCTCATAGAAAAGAGAAGCATCATTGAGGCTTAATTTACCTAAAGCATCCCTGAACGCCTCATAATCATCAGAACTAATCGGGAACAACCCTGCATAAACTTGCGGCTTCACTTTTTTAAAGCCTGGTAAAACCGATGTAGCTGGATTATGGTGAGAAGTTAAGGTATCGCCCACTGGCGCACCTAAAATGTCTTTAATAGCACAAACTACCCAACCTACTTCACCACAATTGAGTACAGTTGTATCCACTTGTTTTGGTGTAAAAATACCAAGACGATCCACGTTATAAGATTGCCCTGTGGACATCACTTTGATCTTATCGCCTTTACGTAAAGTACCATTTTTAATACGCACTAAAGATACCACACCCAAATAATTATCGAACCAAGAGTCAATAATTAAGGCTTGTAATGGCGCTTCAGGATCGCCTTCTGGTGCAGGGATTTTATGAACAATTTCTTCTAATACCTCATCAATCCCCACGCCTGTTTTCGCTGAACAACGCACGGCTTCCATCGCGTCAATACCAACAATATCTTCAATTTCTTCTGCGACACGTTCTGGATCGGCTGCTGGCAAGTCAATTTTGTTTAAAATTGGCACCACTTCTAAATTCATTTCAATCGCGGTGTAACAGTTAGCAAGGGTTTGTGCTTCCACGCCTTGTCCTGCGTCCACCACCAATAATGCACCTTCACAAGCCGCTAATGAACGAGATACTTCATAAGAAAAATCCACATGTCCTGGCGTATCGATAAAGTTTAATTGATAGGTTTCGCCGTCTTTTGCTTTATAATTTAAAGTCACACTTTGTGCTTTAATGGTAATACCACGCTCACGTTCAAGATCCATTGAATCCAACACTTGCGCTTCCATTTCACGATCCGATAAACCACCACAGGTTTGAATTAAACGATCCGATAAAGTCGATTTCCCATGGTCAATATGAGCAATAATTGAAAAGTTACGAATATTCTTCATAAAAATAATAATCTGTTGTAATAATAAAAAGTAAATCAATATAAATCGTGCAATTGTACCTGAAATTCCAACAGACCGCTATACGAACAAAAGCAAAGTGCGGTGAAAATTCACAAACTTTTCACAACATCTTATTTACTGGCAATAAAAAACCCTGAGTGAAACTCAGGGTTTTCTTTTATACTAAAACAACAAATTATAGGCTTTCAGTGAAAGTACGAGTGATTACATCACGTTGTTGTTCTGGCGTTAATGAGTTGAAACGTACAGCATAACCAGAAACACGAATTGTTAATTGTGGGTATTTTTCTGGATTTTTTACTGCATCTTCTAAAGTTTCACGACGTAAAACGTTTACGTTTAAGTGTTGACCACCTTCAACTTTTACTGTTGGTGCAACATCAACTGGTAATTCACGATATTCGATTTGACCTAATTCGTTGATTGCAACGATTTGATCTTCCACGAATTCACCTTTTGCACATAAACAACGCGCTTCACCTTTGTCGCTGTCTAATAACCAGAATGAATTTAATAAATTGTCGTTTGCTGCTTGGGTAATTTGAATACCTTTAATCATTTTTCTGCCTCCTATAATTGGCGGTTATTAATTGGTTTGAATTGTGCGAAATTTTATCAAAAAATTTGATGATTTCAACAATATTTGACATTTATCAAGAGAAAATCGTACAAATTTTACTTAAACTTGACTTAGGTCACATAAAAGCACTTAAATAAAATCACTTATTAACATTTTAATTACATAATTTAACAACTTATAAACATTTAACTTATTTATTATTTATCTATCTTACCTAAATAAACAAAATTATTACCATATTTCGTCTAAATAAGTGAAGTGCTATTTTTCTCAATTTTATACAAAAAATACCCCAGACGATATTATCTGGGGCAGGAATATAAATTGCTATTCTTTATTATTGAAATGAATCTTTCAATCGTTCATCAGCACGACGCGCTTCGCCTTTATGCTGAAGTTTATTTAATTGACGTTCGAGTTTTTCCTCAACCTCATTAATGGCTTTGTACATATCATCGGCTTCAGCACTTGCGAACAAATTACCATGAGGTGTACCAATTGATGCCTCGACGGAAAAACCTTGTGGCACCTTATTTAATATAAAATGCGGATTAATTAACTGGGTTTGCCATTTCTCTAATTTAGCGAGTCTATCCTCAATGTGAGCACGAATTGCCGGTGTAATGTCCATTTGTTTACTTGCAATATTAAGTGTCATAGCATTTACCTCTTTTGTTAGTGAGTTTGATTACTCTTGTTTACATCTTAACTACAAAATATGCCCTTCAGCCAAACATTTCAAGTCATTTATAACGAAACCCGCAACTAATTTACAAAAATGTGATCTCAATCGAAAAATCAGCTTCTGATTATATATTTTGTTATAAGAATAATAGAGAAGATTATTTAGGTAAGGTTTTAATTTTAAAGAAGAAATAATAATATTGAGCAACAATAACCAAACCTAACGTCAGTTTTCCCCAAATATTTGGTAGCATAAAAAAGGCTAACAAGCAAAAAGGTGCCGAAATTGCCAAAATGCTGATTTTTTGCTTCATTGTCATTGATTTATGTTGATCATAGTCTTTCAAATATTTGTCGTATAATTGTGTAGTCATAAACCAATGTTTCAACCTTGGTGAGCTTTTACCAAAGAAATAAAGTGCTAATAGCAAGAAAGGCGTTGTCGGTAAACCTGGTGTTGGAATTCCTATAATACCCAATCCTATACTGAAAAAAGCCAATAAAATATAAACTGCTCTCATATAATATCGATCACTTCCTTATAAATACGTCATCTAAAAATTAAAAGTGCGGTGAAAACGCTCATATTTTCCACCGCACTTTATTATACCCTTATTGTAACCTAAACTGAATTGGCACTTCTAAAGAAGCCGGCATTCCTATTGGTCTTGCACCAACAGATCTTGCGCTTTGTACTGCTTGCAATGCCGAGTTATCTAAATCATCACTACCAGAGGATTTGCTAATACTCGCACTATTAATCGAACCATCAGCAGCAAGATTAAATTTAACAATTACCATCCCTTGTTTACGCATCATTTTAGCACGCTGTGAATATTTTTTATGCCGTTCAATTTCACGACGTAATGCGCTTTTATATGCACTAATTTCTGATGTGTTTGTACCATTTCCTGCTAAATTTGCAGCATTCGTATTTCCTTTTACCGAACTTGCTTGAGAATTGACATTTGAGTTACCTTCTCTCACTTGATCTGCTTTTACCGCATCTTTTTGTTCTACAGCTTTAGCTTTGATTTCTGTTTTAACCTTTGGCTTTTCTTTTTTCTTTGGTTTTTCCTTAGGTTTTTCTTTCGGCTTCTCTTTTGGTTTTTCCTCTATTTTTTTTATCATTGGATCCGCAACAATTTCCTTTTTTTCCTCGATGACAGGTTGCTCACTTTCCACTTCAGGTTCTGGCTCTGAAGCTTGTTCAACCATTGTCGCCATCATCATTTGCATAGAAATTGCCGTATTAGCCAACTCATTCGATTGAGTACTAGCACTATTATCGTCTCTCAATCCAAAAATAATAAGTGCAGCCAATCCCAAATGAAAAACGAAGGATCCTGTAAAACCTAACCATGAATTTTTCGGCATACTACTTGCCTTTGTCTTTCATTGTTACAATCGCAACATTCGTAATTTGATTTTTTGCCATTAAATCAGTGATCGAAACAAAGTCTTGGAAAGAGGCTTTCGCATCTACTTTTAATGTGACTTTTTGCGCTTTATCCCAGCTAGAAATCTCTTGCTCCAAATTAACCATATCAATGGGTTTATCATTCAAGAAAACCTCACCATTTTCTGTCACAGTTAATAATTTAGCTAAATCATCCGACTTAAATGCTACTGTTTGAGAGGCTTTTGGTACATTGACTTGAATCTTGCCCTGTGAAATAAAAGAAGCCGTAATCAAAACAATCGCCAATAGCACTAACATAATGTCAATAAAGGGGATAATATTGATTTCATCAAATTTTTTCATGAATTAGGCCCCAACATTTTTCTCACTATTTAAGGCCTTCCATTTCAAACGATTCACTTCAACTTTACGTCCTAATGCACTGTAAAACACCATAGATGGAATCGCTACCAAAATCCCCACAGCTGTTGCTTTTAAAGCAAGAGAAAGATGAAGCATAATAGAAGCAGCATCAATGTCACCGGAAGAATTCCCTAAATCATAGAAAGTTAATAAGATACCAATAACGGTTCCCAATAAACCAATATAAGGCGCGTTTGCACCAATAGTAGAAATAATGGTTAAATGGCGGTTAAGATCAATATCTAATTCATGAATATTACTATATTGCGAAACTTTAACACGACCTAAAAATAAATAACGTTCAATAACAAACCACAGCATAATAAAGCTCATAAAACAGAGCAAACCAATAATAATATAATCACTATACTGTTTTAAAAAATGAAACAACGCTAGCATATAAAATCCTTAAGTGTCAATCTAATTGAGAATTAATATCAAAGAGAACAATTCTAGCAAAAGCCCTAAGGATAAAAAAGAGGAAAATAAATTTAAATAAATTGAAAGTAGACAAGAAAGACAAAAAAACTGCGGTGAATTTCACCGCAGTTTTTGCTTAGTTTTCTATTGTTTCGCCACGATGTTTCCATCTACATAATCAATGGTCACCAACTGATCTGGCAACAATTTTCCTGACAGAATTTGTTGTGCCAATGGGTTTTCGATTTCTTGTTGAATAGCACGTTTTAACGGACGTGCACCATACACAGGATCGTAACCCACCTCGCCAATAAAATCTAAGCAAGCATCGGTAAAGTGTAATTGATAACCATGACTTTCCATGCGTTTGATTAAACGTTGTAACTGAATCGTCGCAATGGCACGAATATTTTCTTTACCTAATGGGTGGAAGACCACGGTTTCATCAATACGGTTGATAAATTCTGGGCGGAAATGTTGTCCCACCACCGTCATCACCAAGGCTTTCATGCTGTCGTAATCGGCGCTTTGGTTTTCTTGGATTAAGTGTGATCCCAAATTTGAGGTCATAATCACTACCGTATTGCGGAAATCTACAGTGCGCCCCTGACCATCCGTTAAACGACCGTCATCTAACACTTGTAACAAAATGTTAAACACATCATGATGTGCTTTTTCCACTTCATCTAACAAAATCACAGAATAAGGACGACGACGTACCGCTTCCGTTAAATAACCACCCTCTTCATAGCCCACATAGCCCGGAGGTGCCCCCACTAAACGAGACACACTGTGTTTTTCCATAAATTCTGACATATCAATACGCACCATGGCGTTTTCATCGTCAAACAGGAAGTTAGCAAGGGTTTTACACAATTCGGTTTTCCCTACCCCAGTCGGTCCTAAGAATAAGAAAGAACCAATTGGACGATTTGGATCGGATAACCCCGCTCGGCTACGACGAATGGCATTTGCCACCGCTTCAATGGCCTCATTTTGCCCGATGACCCGTTTGTGTAATTCCTCTTCCATACGCAAGAGTTTTTCTTTTTCCCCTTCCATCATTTTCGCCACAGGGATCCCCGTTGCACGAGAAAGCACTTCAGCGATTTCTTCATCGGTTACACGATAGCGAAGTAAGGTCATTTCTTTACCTTCCGCCGATTCCGCTTGGGCTAATTGTTTTTCAAGGGCAGGAATCACCCCGTATTGCAACTCAGACATTTTGGCAAAATCACTCACACGGCGTGCTTGTTCCATTTGGGTTTTCGCACTGTCTAATTCTGCCTTAATATGTTGCGTGCCTGAAAGGGCGGCTTTTTCCGCTTTCCACACCTCTTCTAATTCCGCATATTCACGTTCTTTGTCGCTTAATTCTTTTTCCAGCATCTCTAAACGTTTGCGGCTGGCGTCATCGTCTTCTTTTTGTAAAGCTTGTTGTTCCAATTTTAATTGGATAATACGACGTTCTAACCGATCCAAAGGTTGTGGTTTGGAATCAATTTCCATACGAATACTTGACGCCGCCTCATCAATCAAGTCAATGGCTTTATCTGGCAATTGACGATCGGAAATATAGCGATGAGACAGGGTCGCCGCCGCCACAATGGCGGGGTCGGTAATTTGCACATGGTGGTGAATTTCATAACGTTCTTTCAAACCACGCAAAATGGCAATGGTGTCTTCCACTGTTGGCTCGCCTACAAACACTTTTTGGAAGCGACGTTCAAGTGCGGCATCTTTCTCAATATATTGGCGATATTCATCAAGGGTGGTGGCGCCAACGCAGTGCAATTCCCCACGAGCCAAACTTGGTTTAAGCAGATTACCTGCATCCATCGCCCCATCAGTTTTGCCTGCCCCCACCATGGTGTGAATTTCGTCGATGAATAAAATCACTCGACCTTCTTCTTTCGCCAATTCATTTAATACCGCTTTTAAACGTTCTTCAAATTCCCCACGGTATTTCGCCCCTGCAATCAACGCCCCCATATCAAGGGAAAGCACCCGTTTATTTTTCAAGCCTTCAGGTACTTCACCGTTAACAATACGTTGTGCCAAGCCTTCCACAATCGCCGTTTTCCCTACACCCGGTTCACCAATTAACACAGGGTTGTTTTTGGTACGGCGTTGTAACACCTGAATGGCACGACGGATTTCTTCATCACGTCCAATGACAGGATCCAATTTGCCACTTTCCGCCCGCGCGGTTAAATCAATCGTATATTTTTCTAACGCTTGACGGCTTTCTTCTTGATTTTGATCGTTCACACTCTCCCCTCCTCGAAGTTTCTGAATTGCCTGCTGTAAACTTGCTTTATTTACACCGCACTTTATTAACAAATCGCCTAATGCACTTTTTTCCTCTAAGGCGGCTAATAAAAAGACTTCCGAAGAAATAAATTTATCATTCTGACGTTGTGCTATTTTATCGCATAAATTCAACAGGCTTAGTAATTGGCGAGAAATCTGCACATCGCCACCCTTGCCTGATACTTGCGGTAATTTATTTAATTCCGCATTTAATGCTTGGCGTAATTGACTAATATTGGCGCCGCTACTTGTCAAGATTGGCATAATTGAGCCATCTTGTTGGTTTAAAAGTGCGGTTAATAAATGCGTAGGTTCAATAAATTGATTATCTTTGCCAATTGCCAAAGACTGTGCTTCAGCAAGGGCTTGTTGGAATTTAGTTGTAAATTTTTCAATATTCATGTTTTATCTCTCACAAAATAAGTTTTGAACGGTTGTTCTTTCTATCTTTCGTGATTTTAATATGGCTCTCAAAAATAAAATTTCAAGTATTATGTTAAATTAAATTTGTATGATTTACTCAATGACCTTTGCCAATTATAATGCCAACAATGAGATATCGTTTTAAGGATGGAAAAATGCAATTTTCCAAAATGCATGGATTAGGAAATGATTTCGTTGTTGTCGATACGGTGACGCAAAATGCCTATTTCCCAGAAGAAATCATTAAAAAACTGGCGGATCGACACCGCGGTATTGGCTTTGATCAACTATTAGTAGTTGAGCCACCTTATGATCCTGATCTTGATTTTCATTATCGCATTTTTAACGCAGATGGTAGCGAAGTAGCTCAATGTGGCAATGGTGCGCGTTGTTTTGCCCGTTTTGTTACATTAAAAGGCTTAACCAATAAAAAAGAGATTGCCGTTAGTACGCAAAATGGAAAAATGATTTTAACCATTAAAGACGATGGCATGATTCGCGTCAATATGGGTAAACCCATTTGGGAACCGGCAAAAATCCCATTTACCGCGAACAAATTTGAAAAAAATTATATTCTGCGCACCCCAATCCAAACTGTATTATGTGGTGCTGTTTCAATGGGAAATCCACATTGTGTGGTGCAAGTTGACAATATCCAAACCGCCAATGTCGATCAATTAGGACCACTACTCGAAAGCCATGAGCGTTTCCCTGAAAGAGTGAATGTCGGATTTATGCAAGTTATGCATCGTGGACACATCAAATTGCGCGTCTACGAAAGAGGTGCGGGCGAAACCCAAGCTTGCGGTAGTGGTGCTTGTGCAGCGGTTGCTGTCGGGATTATGCAAGGGCTGCTGGATCAACGAGTACAGGTTGATCTTCCCGGCGGTAGTTTAATCATTGAATGGAAAGGTGGTGAGAGCCCACTTTATATGACAGGCGATGCCACTCATATTTACGATGGTGTAATTAAATTATAAGGTCTTGCGGTGGTTAAAATGAATAATTCAAACAATGAGTTAACCGAAGAACAGGTAGTAAAATTCTTGCAAAATTCACCGCACTTTTTTGCTCAACATTTAGAATTATTAAATCATTTAACCATTCCCCATAGCCAGAAAGGCACCTTATCCTTAGTTGAGATGCAACTAGAAAGTCAGCGTGAACGCATTAAAAGCTTGGAACAAGAACTCGCCCTCTTGCAGCAACTTGTTCATCAGGAACAAGATATTTTCTTAGCTCTTATGCCATTACAAAAACAGCTTTCAACGGTTGAAAATCTTGAACAAGGCATTGCAGTGCTCAACCAATGGGCGAAGAAATTTGAGTTGCAACAAGCTAAATTGCTGCTTTTTCGAGATAAATGGAACCATATTCCGCATTTATCCGAAAATTTTTGGTTAGATCGAAAAGGCTTTGAATTAATCCGCTTAGAACGCTTTGGTTTGCGACGTTTTTATTTAGGCGAGCTGACTAATCGTGAAAAATCCTTACTCTTTTTGCCTGAAGAATTCCCGATAGGCTCAGTTGCTTGCTGTTTAGTAGGAGGAAAATCACAGCAACAAGGTCAAGCGTTGTTGATTTTCGCTGCCCACGATACTCTACACTTCCACAATGGACAAGACACCGCTTTTTTAAAACATTTAGTCAATATAGTTGATATTCACTTACACCGCTGGCTATTGGCTTATCAAAAATAACGGATTGTTATCCATAAAGTGCGGTGCTTTTTAATAACATTTTATGCTGAATTTACTTCAAAAATACTACGACTACTTGCGTATCGAACGGCAACTCAGCCCTCATACGCTGACAAATTACCAGCGACAATTATCTGCTGTTGTTGAACTCTTGCAACAGCAAGGCGTGCATGATTGGAAACAAATTAGTCCAAGCATGGTACGTTTTGTGCTAGCGAGCAGCAAAAAAGCAGGCCTAAATGAAAAAAGCCTCGCATTACGTCTCTCTGCCCTACGTCAATTTCTGCATTATTTAGTGGTTCAAGGTGAACTCAAAGTCAATCCAGCAGTGGGCATTTCTGCGCCTAAACAGGGTAAACATTTGCCGAAAAATATGGATCAGGAACAAGTCAGCAAGCTACTCAATAATCAGAGCCAAGAGCCCATCGATATTCGAGATCGTGCCATGTTAGAGCTGATGTATAGTTCAGGATTACGTTTATCAGAACTACAAGGGCTGAGTTTGAATAGCCTAAATATGCGCACAAAAGAAGTTAGAGTGTTAGGGAAAGGTAATAAAGAACGTATTTTGCCTTTTGGCCATCACGCCCATCATGCCTTACAAGATTGGTTAAAAGTGCGGTTATTATTTAACCCAAAAGATGAGGCATTATTTGTAAGTTCCTTGGGGAATCGTATGTCTCACCGATCTATCCAAAAACGCATGGAAACATGGGGAATTCGCCAAGGTTTAAATGCGCATTTAAATCCACATAAATTACGTCATTCTTTTGCAACCCATATGTTAGAAGCCAGCTCTGATCTACGGGCTGTGCAAGAATTATTGGGGCATAGCAATCTTTCCACCACGCAGATATATACGCATTTAAATTTTCAACATTTGGCGGAAGTATATGATGCAGCGCATCCAAGAGCCAAACGTAAAAAATAGAGAAAATACATGAAATTTCACCGCACTTTACAGCCTTTTAAACTTCTAAGTTTCGATTTGGATGACACCCTATATGATAACCGAGAAGTCATAAACCTCGCAGAACAGCAATTTTTATCCTGCTTACAGAAAACAAGTCAATGCAATATTCAACCTGAGCAATGGCAAGCTTATAAACAACAAGTTCAGCAGCAAGATCCGATTTTTTGTGAAGATGTGGTGGCTTGGCGTATTCGTACAATTGAGCAATATTTACAAGATCAAGGTAAAAATGCACTACAAATTCAACAAATTAGTCAAATCGTTATGCAGGAATTTGTGTTGTGGCGACATAAAATTGAAGTACCATCTTCAACGATAACTGTATTAAATCAGCTCAAATCGCATTTTCCTTTAGTCGCAATTACTAATGGAAATGTAGATCCTATGAGAATTGGCTTAAATCAGTTTGAGTTAATATTACGAGGTGGAGAGCAAGGCAGAGCAAAACCGCATTGTGATTTATTTCATCAAGTCGCTAAGCAATATCAGGTTTCGTCCCAACAAATTTTGCATATTGGCGATCATCTGATTACGGATGTAGAAGGTGCTATTCAAGCGGGCTGTCAGTCAGTATGGTTCAATTGTTTTAATGACAAGCTACCTCAATCCGCAACCCATCCTACATTAGAAATTCATCATATAGATGAGTTACTTCAGCTCATTTAAAACTCAGTAAAATTTCACCGCACTTTAAGTCAAATAGTAAAAAAGCCAATCAAAGATTGGCTTTTATGTGTGTGATTAAGGTTCAATCCCTTCAAACAGGGCGGTACTTAAATAACGCTCTGAAGCAGAAGGTAAAATCGCAACAATTAATTTATCCTTAAATTCAGGTAATTTTGCAATACGATCTGCTGCAGCTACTGCGGCACCCGATGAAATACCGCCTAAAATACCTTCCTCTGCCATAAGTCGTTTGGCAGTAGCAATTGCCGTTTCACTATCTACTTTTTCCACTCGGTCAATTAAGCTTAAATCTAAATTTTTAGGAATAAATCCGGCTCCAATACCTTGAATTTTATGTGGTGCAGGCTTAATTTCTTCACCATTTAATGTTTGAGTAATAACCGGACTTTCTTCTGGCTCAACAGCAACAGAAATAATTGCTTTTCCTTGATCCTGTTTTAAGTAACGACTAATCCCTGTGATTGTACCGCCAGTACCCACGCCCGCAACAATAACATCCACTTTTCCTTCCGTATCTTTCCAAATTTCAGGGCCTGTTGTTTGTTGATGAATTGCTGGGTTTGCTGGATTTTCAAACTGTTTTAACATAATGTAACGATTTGGATCACTCGCGACGATTTCCTCAGCCTTAGCAATAGCGCCTTTCATGCCTTTTGCGCCTTCTGTCAATACTAAATTCACACCTAATCCACGTAATAAACGCTTACGCTCAGCACTCATAGTTTCAGGCATGGTTAAAATCAGTTTATATCCTCTCGCTGCAGCAACATAGGCTAAAGCAATTCCAGTATTTCCACTTGTCGCATCAACGATTTCTTTACCCTTTTGTAATAATCCATCTTTTTCCGCTTGCCAAATCATATTGGCGCCGATACGACATTTCACGCTAAAACTTGGGTTACGTCCTTCAATTTTAACTACAACATTTCCATTCTGACCAAAATGCTTTAAACGCACTAATGGTGTATTACCGATAGAATAAGCATTATCTGCAAAAATTGTCATTGTTATCTCCTTAACTATGGCTTTTCAATAGCGTTATTTTAAACCTATTTATATTTGTAGTAAAAATAGCCATTTCTTCTATTTTATAACGAAATAGAATTAAAAATTATTTATTGGTATTTATTAGGTAATCGATCACTCAATAATACGGCATAGCGTGCTGTACTTGGGCTGGATTCTAGTGCAATTTTTAACGCCATTGTTAATGGAACAGATAGTAGCATACCCACAGTTCCTAATAACCATCCCCAAAATAAAAGTGAAAGGAAAATCACTAAAGTGGATAATCCTAAACGCTGTCCCATCATTTTAGGCTCAATCACATTACCAATGATGACATTTATCATAATCACGCCAATAGCCACGCCAAACCCTGTTGGGAAACCGTTTAATAAGAGAGTTTGTATAACAATAGGTACTGCGGCAATGACAGATCCAATGTTAGGGATATAGTTAAAAAGAAAACTCAACGTTGCCCACAAAACAGAATATTGCACACCAGCAATTTCTAATAGAAGCCAAACTGCGATCCCCGTCATTAAGCTCACTGTGGTTTTAATACCTAAATAACTAATAATACTTTGTAGTACTAAATCAAGATGGCGCTCTTCTTGTCCTTGTTCTTGCAAATTATGACTAAAGGCGATAGCAAATTTACGTTTTGCGTAAGGTGCTTCTAACAACATAAAGACAACAACTAAAATTAACACAAAAGCATTGGAAACTACGTTAGAAAAGTTGAGTAATAAGCTGCTGACAAAATTCATAATTGAATTCGGGTCGAAATGTTCTAACACAGCTTCTCGTTTGATTGTTAAAGGAATATTCCATTTTGCTGCCACTAGCTGAATATCATTGATACGTTGAGTCAATAGCTCTCGATATTGCGGCATAGAATGTGAAAACTCACGCACTGAGCTATTAATCAATCCAATTAAAAAGAAAAAGACCAATAAAATCAGCAGAAATAATCCTGTAATAGCCAACCAATGTGGTACTTTTCGGTTAGTCATAAATCGAATCAGCGGCGAACAAATAATAGCGATAAATAGAGAAAGTAGAAAAGGCACCACAATCTCTGATGCTAATTTTATCCCTGCAAAAATCACGACCAAAGCGGCTAATACCACAAGAGCTTGGGTTAAAGAAATTCTTTTTGTCATAAAATACACCGCACTTTAAATGGCGTCTTCGTTCTCTTCACCTGTACGAATACGAATAACTCGCTCCACATCGTAAACAAAAATCTTGCCATCACCAATTTTGCCTGTTTGTGCGGTATCCATAATGGCTTCAATACATTGTTCAACCAAGTCCGCTGGCACAATTAATTCAATTTTTACTTTAGGAAGGAAATCGACTGCATACTCGGCACCACGATATAATTCCGTATGCCCTTTTTGTCGTCCAAAGCCTCTCACTTCAGTCACTGTCATACCAGCAATACCAATATCAGACAACGCTTCACGCACATCATCTAATTTAAAAGGTTTAATAATGGCTTCTATTTTTTTCATTTTTTATCCTTCTAACCAAATAATTTTTTGCCAAAAAAGAAAATTGTTAATCCACAAGCGATAATCACAAAACCAATTAATTGCCAAATATGGGTAGGCCGCTCTGCCATACCAAGCAAACCAAAATGATCAATAATTGCAGCAGTAATAAGCTGCCCAACAATAATAAAAAACAGCATATTGGTAATACCAATTTTAGGCGCGAGGAAAATCGTGGTATAAACCACCAATGCACCTAGTGCACCGCCAATAAAACGCCACCAAGGTTGCTTGGGCAAATGTTGCCATGCAATCCCGAGATCCGCTTTCCATAAACAAATGCTAAATAATACGACCGCCCCAGTAAAGAAAGAAATAAAAGCCGCAACAACAGGTTGTCCCCCCATGGCACCAGCTAACTGGCTATTAATTGCCGACTGAATTGCCAACGCTGCACCCGCACATAAAGCGATAATGATAAAAGATAAAAACATAGGGGTTATTCTCTTTTTGCTGCGGCAGGTCTAAAACTTTTTACAACTTCTGGATGTGTATCAATATAAATACCACTGAGTAACTGCAAACAATAAGGTACTGCGGCAAATACACCATCTACGATTGCATTTCCTTTTTCATCTTTTACCCCTTCCAATGTTTGTTTAATGGATTTAGGTTGACCGGGTAAATTTAAAATCAAACTTTCATGACGAGTTACTGCAACTTGACGAGATAAAATCGCGGTTGGTACAAAATGCAAACTCACGCGACGCATTTGTTCGCCAAAACCAGGAAGCTCTCGTTCTGCAATCGCAAGCGTTGCATCAGGTGTCACATCTCGTTTAGCTGGCCCCGTTCCGCCCGTAGTCAAAATCAGGTGGCATTTATGTTGATCCACCAATTCAATTAAGGTTTGCTCAATATGTTTCTGTTCATCAGGAATTAAACGTGTTTCTATTGAAAAAGGCGCAATTAGTGCTTTTTCTAACCAAGCTTGTAATTCAGGAATACCTTGATCCTGATACACGCCTGCTGAAGCACGATCGGAAACAGAAACTAAACCAATTTTTAAAAAATCATCTAAAAGTGCGGTCATATTTTTCCTTATTTTATTTAGTGTTTTCCCACTAAAACTCGGCATTTTTTCACCGCGCTTTAGAATGGGAATAATACGGGAATACAGAAAATAGTCGCTAACATTACCAATAAGGTAAAAGGAACGCCTATTTTGACAAAATCAGCAAATTTATAGCCACCTGGACCTAATACCATCGTATTCACTGGCGAAGAAATTGGTGTCATAAATGCGGCGGATGAAGCAATCGCAACCGTCATTGCAAATGGCATTGGGGATAAATGTAACTGTTGTGCCATAGTAATTGCAATAGGTGCCATTAAAATTGCGGTTGCCGTATTGGAAATAAAAAGCCCTACCACTGCACACAATAAGAATAAACTAATGAGCATCCAATGTTTACCCATGGTACCGACGGTATGAATCATAAAATCAACTACTAAAGAAACACCACCCGTTTTTTGTAATGCAATAGAAAATGGCATCATACCGATAATCAAAATGAGACTTGACCAATGAATGCTACTATAAGCACTTTTAGCATCAATACAACGGAATTTACCAAGCATTAAACAAGCGATTAATGCGGCAATCACATTGGGAACGACTCCACTAACCATTAGAGCAACCATCACTGCAATGGATAATATGGCATGTATGGCTTGGCTTCGAGCGGGCACTGCCTTTTCCACTTCGCTAGGATAATTTAATAAGAAAAAGGATTTTGTTCGTTCGCGTAATTGGTGCAAGAGTTTCCAATCGCCCACAACCAACAACAAGTCGCCCACTTTTAACGCTTCTTCAGCAATAGGTCCTTTGAGTAATTCACCGTTGCGTTTAATACCAATGATATTCAAACCATAATTGGATCTAAAGTGTAATTCCACCGCACTTTTTCCTACCGCGCTTGCATCAGGGATCGGCGTTATTTCTGCCATACCAATGGATTTCGTTTGTTCATTAAAACTCTTTTCACGAATTTCCGTAGGTTCTAAATGATGTTGTAAACAAAAGTCTGTGAGATCAAGATCCGGATCACCAATATCAATCATAAGGATATCTTTGGCTCTAATCTCTAATTTTCCCAAATACACTGCCATAAACATAGGGCGAAAGCGCTTCCAACGTTCAATTGCTAAAATATTAAAGCCATAAGTAGAACGCAAATTCAAATCCGCCACGCTACTACCAATAAAATCCGAATCAGCTAAGACAACAAAACGTTTAATTCGATGATTTAATTGATAGCTTTCAATTAGATCTTTAATGGAATGGCGATCCGCCAATTGTGTATATTGCTCATCAGCATTTGCAAGCCAACGGCGTGCAATCAACATATACAAAATGCCAATGACCAAAACAATTAAACCAATAGGCGTAAAAGAGAAGAAACTAAAACGACCTGCTGATGTACGCACTAATTCCGCATTCACTACTAGGTTTGGCGCTGTCGCAATTAATGTCATCATACCACTAATTAAACCTGCAACACTGAGTGGCATCATTAAACGCTTAGGTGAAATATTCATTTGCTGACAAATTACTAACACCACAGGAATGAAAATAGCCACAACGCCCGTAGAACTCATAAATGAACCTAAGCCAGCGACCGCTAACATCAGCAAAATAAGCACTCGCGTTTCACTATTTTTTGCCGCTTTCATTAGCCATTCGCTCACTTGATAAGCCACGCCAGTCCGGACAAGTGCTTCTCCTACAATAAAAAGTAGTGCGATCAAAATGATATTGGGATCACTAAATCCCGCAAATACTTCTTGTACACTGAGAATCCCTGTTAAACAAAAAGCTAACATCACTAATAACGCAATGACATCCATGCGTAATTTGTTTTGAATAAACAAAAAAACGGCGATAACAAGCAATCCCACCGTCCATAACAGCGGGGATTGAAATTCAAGCATCGTCAGTTTATCCATTGGTGAATTCTCCTCATTCAAGTCCATTTATCTATTAGTTAATAGTTTTTTAACCGGAGCAAAACTGCGGCGATGTTGGGGCAAAGGTCCAAATTGTGCTAATTTTTCTAAATGCAGTTTAGTTGGATAACCTTTATGCTGTGCAAATGCATATTCAGGATGTAACAGATCTAATTCCGCCATTTCTTGATCGCGAGCAACCTTCGCTAAAATCGATGCGGCACTAATTTCAGCTACTAAACTATCCCCTTTCACAACAGCCTGGGCAGGCATAGCTAAATCAGGAATGCGATTGCCATCCACCAGCACAAAGTGCGGTTGAATTTTCAGATTTTTTACAGCTCGTTGCATCGCTAACATGGTTGCGTACAAAATATTTAATTGATTTATTTCTTCCGGCTCTGCGCGTCCTAATGCCCAAGCGAGCGCTTTTTGCTTAATTTCTTCCGCTAATAACAAACGTTTCTTTTCAGATAATTTTTTACTATCCGCTAACCCTTGGATAGGATTGTTTGGATCTAAAATGACTGCTGCAGTTACGACCGCGCCCACTAAAGGTCCACGCCCCACTTCATCAACGCCAGCAATCAAATCTACATCTGGATAAATAAATGCCATTGTTCTATTATCTCGTTTCAAGTAACTCAATCACTGCTTCAGCCGCTTGTTTATCTGCATCGCATTGAATTTGCTTGTGTAAATCCATAAAGCGTTGAATTAAAACATAACGATTTTGCACCGCACTTTCCGTTTGTTCTAAATACAAACTCAATTTCTCAGCCAGTTTCTCCGCTGTGCAATCTTGCTGAATCATTTCTGGCACCAGCATTTCATTGGCTAATAAATTAGGCAAAGCAATATAATCCGTTTTCACCAAGCGTTTGGCAAGGAAATAAGTGGTGCTTTTCATTCGATAACCCACTACCATTGGTGATTTGCAGAGCATACATTCTAATGCGGCAGTTCCGGAAGCTAATAAAGTGGCTTCTGCTGCAATCATCGCTTGTCTAGCTTGACCATCTAATAAGATCATTTCTAATTCAGGGGCAACCTGCGCTTTGATTTGCTCAAATTGCTCTCGGCGTTTGCGGTTAATTAAAGGCAACAAAAATTGCACATCAGGGAATTGTTGTTTAAGTTTTTGTGCTGTTTGTAAAAAAGGTTCCGCTAAGAATTCCACTTCTGAACCTCGGCTACCAACTAGAATCGCTACATAGCGTTGGTTCGGATCAATATTAAGTAATTGACAGGCTTCTGAACGATTTGGTTTTAAGGCAATTTGATCCGCCATGGTATGCCCAATAAAACGGCAAGGCACATTAAAACGATCATAAAAGGCTTTCTCAAAAGGTAAAAATGCTAAAACCAAATCCACTGCATTGGCAATTTGATGAATACGATTTTGCCGCCAAGCCCAAACAGAAGGGCTGACATAATGAATGGTTTTGATACCCTGTGCTTTAAGCTTTTCTTCTACATACAAATTAAATTCTGGCGAATCAATACCAATAAAAATATCTGGTTTTAGCGCCAATAACTGCTGAACCGTATTTTTACGAATTCGCAATAAACGAGGTAAATGCTTCACAATTTCGGCTAACCCCATTACCGCAATTTCTTCCATATCCACTAAGGTTTCGCAGCCTTCAGCAATCATTCTATCCCCTGCAATGCCAACAAAACGAGCATTTGGATAACGAATTTTCAAACTGCGGATAAGACCAGCGCCTAAAATATCACCGGAAACTTCCCCTGCTACAATTGCAATAGTTGGATTATTTTGTTCCATTTCACAATCCTTAATGAAAAATAACCGCACTTAAAAAGTGCGGTCTATTTTTAGTGAGTTTTTAATTAACGAATAATGCCACGCGTGGAGCGTTTAAAGAATTCTAAAAAGAAACTAATTGCGGTTTCTGTTTTGGCATAATGTTCAATTTCTGGCATCACTTCTTCTAAAGTTTTATCACTACGATAAATTAATTTATAAACATTGCGAATGGCATGCAGTGTTGGTTTATCAAACCCACGACGTTTTAATCCTTCAATGTTGACACCAAATGGACGTGCATGATTGCCTTGCGCCATCACATAAGGTGGTACATCTTGGCTGACCATAGAACCGCCACCCAGCATAACATGAGCACCAACAATAACAAATTGATGAATAGCTGACATTCCACCCACGATCACAAAATCATCCAGCTCAACATGTCCTGCTAGGGTTGCATTATTGGCTAAAATACAGCGGTTTTTAATGCGACAGTCATGGGCAATATGAGCATTTACCATGAATAAGTTATCGCTACCAACACGAGTAACACCACCACCTTGTACTGTTCCACGATGGATGGTTACATTCTCACGAATACGGTTGCGATCACCAATAATAGTTTTTGTTGGCTCACCCTGATATTTTAAATCTTGATTGACTTCACCAATACTTGCCCCTTGGAAAATTTGGTTATCTTCCCCGATAGTCGTGACACCATTTACCACAACATGAGAATGAAGCACAGTTCCTTTACCAATCTCAACTTGAGCGCCAATCACACAAAACGGACCAATCACCACATTTTCGCCAATTTTTGCGCCTTGTTCCACAATAGAAGTTGGGTGAATTTTCGCCGTTGGATGAATATTTTTATTATCGTGCTGAGTCATAATTTCTCCTTATGATGCGGCTCTGCGTGCGCACATCAATTCTGCTTCACAGACGACTTTGCCATCTACTGTAGCAACGCCTGTAAATTTAGTTACACCACGACGTTCCGCAACAAAGCGAACTTCTAATTCCATACGATCGCCAGGTAAAACAGGGCGACGGAAACGAGCGCTGTCAATCGCCGCGAAATAATAGAGTTCATTCTCTAACGGACGATAGGTTTTACAAGCTAACACGCCTGTTGCTTGTGCCATCGCTTCTAAAATTAACACGCCTGGAAACACTGGATTTTCAGGGAAATGACCAGTAAAACAAGGCTCGTTCACGCTAATATTTTTTACGGCTTTTAACCATTCGCCTTCTTGATAATCCACTACGCGATCCACTAATAAAAAAGGATAGCGGTGTGGCAATAATGTCATGATTTCACTTGCTTCAATGATACGAGGAGTTCTTTCCGTTGTCACAATAAGTACCTTATCTTTTAACTTATACTAAATTAATTTTAGCTAATTATACGTTATTTGGATCAAAATTTACAGTCTATTGAGGTTAGACAAGATAAATGCCAAAATAAATAAAGCCTACTTTCGTAGGCCTTTTTATTACTCAGCTAATTTCTTTTCTAATGCTTTGAGACGTTTATTCATATTATCAATATCCATTGTTAATGCCGCTGTTTTGCGCCATTGTTTATTAGTTTGCAATGGAATACCTGAAGAATAAATACCCGGCTCAGTAATTGGACGCATGACCATACCCATCCCAGTAATCACTGCTTGATCACAAATTTCCATATGACCATTGATCACACTTGCGCCACCAATTTGGCAATAACGTCCTACTTTTAGACTTCCTGCCATAATCACGCCACCTGCAACCGCTGTGCCTGTACCAATGTGTACATTATGTGCAATTTGGCATAGGTTATCGATAATCACATTATCTTCAATCACTGTATTATCTAAAGCACCACGGTCAATACAAGTGCAAGCACCAATTTCAACATGATTACCAATAATCACAGAACCCGTTTGAGGAATTTTAATCCAACGACCACGCTCATTAGCGTAACCGAAACCATCACTGCCAATCACTGCACCAGATTGAATTAAACAATGCTCGCCAATCTGAACATCATGATAAATCGACACATTTGCCCAAAGTTGTGTATTGGCACCAATAGTGGCATTTTTACCAATAAAACAACCCGAGCCAATAATCGCGTTATCACCAATGACAGCGCCATCTTCAACAACCGCATTTGCACCAATAGAAACATTTTGCCCTAAAGAAACTGTGCTAGAAATCACCGCACTTGAAGCAATATCATAAGCTGCTTTAGGCGTGCCATCCATATATTGCGCTAATAAAGCATAAGCCACATAAGGATTTTTAACGATCAATAAGTTAGCATCAGCGGCACAAAACTCAACATCTGCCTCAGAGACAACTAAAATTCCTGCTTGGGATAAAGCAAGATAAGGACGATATTTAACGTTTGAAATGAAGGTGAGTTGTTGACTAGTTGCTTTATCTAAAGGCGCAATAGCCGTAACAATAACATCGGCGTTGCCACGAATGGCACCGCCGATATGTTCTGCTAATTCTTTTAATGTATAAGAACGCATTATTTATTTACCTATTCAGGAATTATTTTTTCGCTGGTTCTGCTGGTTTTTCTTCCGCTTTTGGCGCTTCTGGTAATTTACCACCCATTGCTTTTAAGACATCTTCAGTAATATCTTTACCATCAACAGCGAAAACTACAGAATTTGCATCAAGCACGTAAGTATAACCTTTTTCTTTTGCTAAATTATTTGTTGCAGTTTGGATTGATTCTAATAATTTAGCACGTTCTTCATTTTCCAATGCTTGTGCATTTTGTTGGAATTTTTGTGCTTGCGCATCGTGATCTTTCATTAATTTATTAATTTCATCTTCACGTTTCTTAATATCAGCACTACGTAAATTTGGCGCTTCTTTTTTCAATGCAGCAATTTTACCTTCAATTTTTTTCTTAGCTGCCGCTAATTGATCTGCTTTGCCTTTAAATTCTTTATCTAATTTTTGTGCAATTGCTTCACGTTCTGGATGATGTTGGAATAAGAAACCCGCATTGATAAATGCAATATTTTCAGCAGCCATTGCAGCAGAAGCAAAACCTAAAGCTAAAGAAAGTGCGGTTACTTTTACGATTTTTTTCATTTGTTTAATTTCCTTGTAATTAATCATTTTTCAAAGAACTCAGATATTTCTGAGTGCAAGCCTAGGCTTAGACTTGCAAACTCAGAATTAGTTCATTAAATAATATTAGAATGTACCACCAATGCTAAATTGGAAACGCTCAACATCATCATTTTTATATTTTTTGATTGGTTTTGCATAAGAGAATACCAATGGTCCAATTGGCGATTGCCATTGGAATGCTACGCCAGCAGAGGTACGTACTCGAGTTGGATCACCATAATCAGGTAATGACGGGAAGTCTTTCTTACCTTCTTTTTTCCATTTTGTATCCCATACACTCGCAGCATCAAAGAATACAGATGTTCTTACGCTGTGTTGATTTTTTTCTGCAACAAATGGTGTAGGTACGATTAATTCTAAACTTGCATTAACCATTGCATTACCACCGATAATATCGGTACTTGGCTGATACTGTCCTGGTTTGTTTGTTGCATATATCGCATTTGGTCCAATCGCACCTGAAGCAAAGCCGCGTAATGAACCGATACCACCAGCGCTATAGTTACGGTAGAACGGAACACGTTTTCCACCAAACCCATTCGCATAAGCCGCTCCAGCTTTCGCCGAAATAACCCAAGCATGATCACGATCTAATGGATAGAAACCTGCAAAATCCGCTGTTAATGCATAGAATTTATTATCAGATCCCGGAATAGTAACAGAACCACCAATACCTGCTTTCACACCTTTAGTTGGGAAATAACCGCGGTTTAAACTATTGTAGTTCCAGCCAGCTTTAAAGAAGAAGTCATTTGACTTGAATGAACGACCTTCATATTTCATTGAATCCAAATATTTTTGGCGTGAATATTCAGGTGCCACATTTTTCAATTTATTGTAAGCATAGCCTAAACCTAAATAATAAGAGTTGTTCTCGTTCACAGGGAAACCTAAGGTTACATCGGCACCATAAGTAGTACGAGAGAAACTTGCTGCATTCTTATCATCTGAGTTGTCATATTTTTCATAGAAGACATTTCCACCTAGGCTTACACCATCTTTTGTGAAGTAAGGTTCGGTATAACCTAAATTAATACTTGTGGAATACTTATCTTTTCGACCACCAAGGCTAACTGCAGCGCCTGTTCCTAAGAAGTTATCTTGCTTAATACTTGATTGGTAGCTAAAACCACTTTCTGTACCATAACCAATACCGAAGTTAATACTCCCTGTATTACGCTCTTTCACATTATAAACAACATCTAAAAGGTCATCTGTTCCTGGAACCACTTCATTGCGTTGTTCAACTGTTTCAAAGAAACCTGTACGCTCTAAGCGAATTTTACCCAATTCAACTAATTGGGAAGATAACCAAGTACCTTCTTGTTGACGCATTTCTTGACGTAATGTGCTATCTGCACTTACTGTGTTTCCTTCAAAACGAATTTGGCGAACAGAATAACGACGTCCAGCTTCAACAATGTAAGTAATTGCAATGGTTTTATTGGTTTCATCAAATTCTGGGTGAATATTTACCTGTGCAGTCGCATAGCCTTGTTCAGCTAATTTCGCTTTAATATCATTTTCAACTGCTGAAATTTCGCTACGGCGGAATTCATCATTTAAACGAATACCTTTCAATAAAGGCGCTAATTCGTCTTGCATACCACCCACATCCCCGATAATTCGAGCATGATTAACGGTATACACATCGCCTTCATCAACCATCACTTTCACTTGCGCTTCTGTTTTTGCTTCATTTAACTGAACATCAGTGCCTGTTACTCGTGCCTTGGCATAACCATTTTCTGCATAATAATCTTGAATCGCATTGATATCTTTACCAAATTGGTCTGGTGCAAATTTATTACCAAATAATTTCCACCATGCATCTGGTTGTAATTCCATTTGCTCTTGTAAAGTGTCACTATCAATATGATTATTACCTTCAAAAGTAATGCCTTTTAATAAAGCAACATCATCTTCTTTAATCTGTAACTTCACTTCCGCGCGGTTATTCGGCAAATTATTTACGATAGCTTCCACTTTCGCATTATAACGACCTGTATTTTGATAATGGTCTAATAAACTTTGACGGAAAGCTTCTAATTTTTCACGATTAAGAACTTCACCGCTTTTAAAGCCATTACTTTCTAAATTTGCTTTTAAAGCTTCATCTGGAATGGTGCTGTTACCATCTAATGTTACTTCTGTGATGACTGGTTGTTGAAATACAGAAATCACTAATGTGTTTCCTTCACGACCAGCTCTTACGTCATCATAGCCTCTTGCATAGAGTGTTTTTACAATATGCGCGATCTGATTATCAGTAATGGTTTTACCCACATTTATAGGTAAACCCGCTAATACATTTCCTTCTGCCCCAGCTTGAACGCCGTCAACGCGAACATCCTTCACCACAAATGGTGCAGCATAAACGCTAGCAGAGCCAAATAATAAACTAGCAATTAAAAGTTTTTTCATTTTCTGATGACCTTATTAAATTAAAGTGCGGTTAAATTTTACAACGTTTTATAAACGTAAAAAATCATTAAATAAAGCGAAAGCAGTTAGGGTTAATAACAACACTGCACCTACTCGATAACAAATATGTTGGATTCGTTCAGAAATAGGTTTGCCTCGAATGCCTTCCGCCGCCAAGAAAACAAGATGACCACCATCTAATACTGGCAACGGAAATAAATTCATAATGCCCAAATTGACACTAATTAATGCCATAAAGCTCAAATAATAAATAAATCCAATTTGGGAAGATACGCCAGCCCCCTGTGCAATGGAAATTGGACCACTTAAATTATTCAGGGAAAGATCGCCGGTAAACAATTTTCCAATAACTTTGATTGTTAACCAAGCCAATTGACCAGTTTTCTCTACGCCTTTCCACAGAGCATCAAGCATATCATATTTTAATTCTGTGCGATACTGCTCAGCTAGTGGCTTAACGGTTGGTGAAATCCCCACAAAATAACGCCCCTCTTTTTGCTCTGGCATCACCTGTAAAGTAAACATTTCTCCATTGCGTAATACTGTTAGGTGCAAAGCTTGTCCTCTTTGTACTTCGCTGACAAAATCTTGCCAAACAAAAGATTGCTGATTTAATTGATAAATTTCATCACCAACTTGCAAACCCGCTTTTTCAGCAGGCGAATTTTCTGCAACCTTTGAAATTTTCATCTCAATTTGATTGCTTACAGGCGAAATTCCTAAAGAACGGAATGCCGTTTGTTTATCCGGTTCAAAAGACCAACCAGAAATATCCAATGTTTTTTGTTGTGGACGGTCTTCGCCAAAAGGCGTAACAGTTATGGCGACTTGCTGATTACCTAATTTGGTTGCCAATAGCATATTGATGCTTTCCCAATCTGCAGTATCCGTACCATCAATAGCTAAAATTTGACTATCAGGTTGAATACCCGCTAATGCAGCAATGCTATCCGTTTTCACGTCTGCAATTACCGGTTTAACACTTGGAATACCAACAGAAAAAATAACCCAATATGCGAAAATAGCAAAAATAAAATTAGCTAAAGGCCCTGCGACAATGACAAAAGCGCGTTGTAATACAGTTTTATGATTAAAACTTTCTGATCGTAAATGTGCAGGCACTTCTTCATTACGTTCATCCAGCATTTTCACATAGCCGCCAAGCGGAATAACTGAAACCGCAAATTCCGTTCCTTTTTTATCCTTTTTTGACCACAAAACTTTGCCAAAGCCAATAGAAAAACGATGAACTTTTATACCGCACTTTCTCGCCGCCCAGAAATGCCCAAATTCATGTACGGAAACCAAGATACCAATAACAACAATAAAAGAAGCTAATGACCACAAAAACGACATTCAAAATTCCTATAGCCAGAAAAAGTAAAAATAGGCAAAAAACGGGGTTGCAGCGGTTAAGCTATCAATACGATCTAAAATGCCACCATGTCCTGGAATCAAATTGCTACTGTCTTTAATACCACTTTCACGCTTGAACATACTTTCGGTTAAATCGCCCAATACTGAAATAACGATGGTTGCAACAGATAATAGGGTTAAAGAAAGCAGATTGCCATGCATAAACAAACTTTCGCCGGCAAAATGAATAAAGAGCATCGCCAGCACACCAGCAGAAATCACGCCGCCAATCACACCTTGCCATGTTTTTCCAGGTGACACTTTGGGTGCTAATTTATGTTTACCGAATTTACGTCCAGCAAAATAAGCACCACTATCTGCCGCCCAAACTAGAATAAAGACATAAAGCAATAACTGAACGCCATGAATTGAATCGACAACATAGTTTTCTAAACGTAAGCTAGCAACAGCAACTAAGAAAGGGACTAACGTATTAAACGCAAAAATCAACTGAAGAATTAAAGATTTACTCCATAATTTTGCAGAATTTGGATAACTCATCACGAGTCCTGTTGCCGCCAACCACCAAATAACAGACACTAACAATAACGGCTCTGCATAATCTTCAAACACACGCCCCGCATTTAAATAATCGGCGTAAGTAAAAATCCATAAAAATAAAAAAGCGGCTGCTAATGCAGTAACCACAAAACGCCAAACGAATTTTAATTTAGGAAACTGTGTCCATTCCCATATGCCAAGGGTTACAACAACGCCAAGCGCTAAAGTAAAATAGAAAGGAGAAAAGAAAAGTAACGCAACACAAACAATGGCAATCATAAAAATAGCTGAAATAACTCGTTCTTTAAGCACGTTTTTTTACCTCTATTCTGAACCGCCAAAGCGGCGCTCACGTTGTTGATATGCCCAAATGGCACGATTAAATTCTTGTTCATCAAAATCAGGCCATAACACTTCGGAAAAAAATAATTCCGCATAAGCGATTTGCCATAATAAGAAATTACTAATGCGTTGCTCGCCACTGGTACGAATCAATAAATCTACTGGCGGCTGCTGTTTTGTGACCAAATTTTGTTGGAAAAGTTCTTCATTAATCTGTTCAATTAACAAATCCCCTTGTTTCACCTGAGTTGCAATCTGTTGCGTTGCCTGCACAATATCCCAACAGCCACCATAATTGGCAGCAATATTGAGAGTAAGTGCGGTGTTATTTTCGGTTGTTTTTTCTGCGGCAGCAATCTTTGCTTGTAAACTTGGGCTGAATTTAGAAACATCCCCTAAGATATTGAGTTTGATATTATTTTTATGCAATTTTTTCACTTCTCGATCAAGCGCTTGCATAAATAAACTCATTAAAGCTGATACTTCTTCTGCTGGACGATTCCAATTTTCGCTACTAAAGGCATAAAGCGTTAAGGATTTCACCCCAATTTCTCTCGCATAGGCGACGGAACGACGTACAGCCTTTACGCCATTGGTATGTCCAAACACACGCATTTTGCCTTTCTGTTTTGCCCAACGGCCATTGCCATCCATAATAATTGCAATATGTTGAGGAATATTATTTGGATCTAATTCTTTCATTAAAAATCAATATTATTGCTTCATCTAAATTTGTGCCTGAATATAGCATAACTCACTAACTTGCGCTATGAGCTTTTATTCTAGGCTAAAAGTGCGGTGTTATTTTGATGAAATTAACTGCAATGCCAATTCTCTTGCTTTACGATCCACTTCCAACACATCTTCAACACAAATAATCTGTTGTGATGGCATTTTTTCGACCACAGCCAAATTCACCTTCGCAATATCCGTAAATTTAATTTGCTCATTTAAAAAGGCTTCTACTGCAATTTCATTGGCTGCATTTAAAGCGGTTGTCGCATATTGCCCTGCAGCGAAAGCATCAATAGCCAATTTTAAGCAAGGATAACGCTGATAATCGGGTTGTAAGAACGTCAAACCATTAAGTTGATAGAAATCTAATGGAGCAACACCCGCAAAAATACGTTGTGGATAAGCCATGGTTTCTGCAATTGGCGTACGCATATCTGGATTGCCCATTTGGGCAATCACTGAACCATCAATATAACGCACCATGGAATGAATAATTGATTGAGGATGAATGATCACTTCCATTTCATCTTCACTGGCATTAAATAACCAACGCGCTTCAATATATTCTAAACCTTTGTTCATCATGGTCGCTGAATCCACAGAGATCTTTTTCCCCATTGACCAATTAGGATGAGCAACAGCTTGCGCAGGCGTAATATGTTCGAATTCGCTTAAATCAGTGTAACGGAAAGGCCCGCCCGATCCTGTTAATACAATTTTACTAATACCCAATTCAGCAAGTGGACAGAAACCGATTTGTTGTTGTGCCTGTGGCGGTAAGGATTGAAAAATCGCATTATGTTCACTATCGACGGGCAAAAGTTGCGCTTTATTTTTACGCACTTCATCAAGAAATAGCTGACCACAAGTCACCAATGCTTCTTTGTTAGCCAACAAAATACGCTTGCCAGCTTTAATCGCCGCAAGGGTTGGTAATAAACCCGCTGCGCCCACAATTGCAGCCATCACTTGATCTACATCAGGATGAGCAGCTAATTCACAAATTGCTTGTTGACCACTTAGAACCTGTGTTTTGCTATGAAGTGCGGTTAATTTTTCACGTAATTTCTGAGCAGCAGTTTCATCTGCTAATGCCACAAATTGAGGCTGAAATTTGACACATTGTTCGAACATTAAATCCACATTGCGCCCACCTACAAGGGCAAAGGCTTCATATTGTTTTGGATTGTGTTCAATAACAGATAAGGTGCTGGTTCCAATAGAACCCGTAGAACCAAGAATGACAAGTTTTTGTTTTTTCATTTTAAATACATATAAAAATAGGGCGTTTGACGCCCTAAATAAAGATTAGCCTTTCAGCTTTCCATATAAACGGTACGCATGATAGAAAAAGAATAATCCGACTATCGCAACTAATGCTGAAACACCTATAGCACCTAATAATTCGTAAGCCATATAAATCATCCAATGCATACGTTTTGTACCACCCATTGCTTCCCATTCAAGAATATCTTGATAAATATAGAAAGCCCCATAGAGCATTGCGCAGCCAATAATGATGCTCATAAGAATAGCTAATTTAGGATTTTTAGGTAATTGTTCAGTATTTGAAATGAAGCTATTCTCCAATGTTTTTATTAAATCACTATACTACAGCGAGTACACTTCAATTAGAAATCCAATAATTCTTTTTCTTTTTCCGCCAATACTGCATCCACTTTCTTCACAAAATCATCTGTGATTTTTTGAATTTCAGCTTCCGCTTTGTGTTGCTCGTTTTCGCTAATTTCTTTGTCTTTTAATAATTGTTTAATTTTGTCATTAGCATCACGACGTACGTTACGGACCGCCACTTTACCTTGCTCGCCTTCGGCTTTCACTAATTTAATTAGATCACGACGACGTTCTTCTGTTAATGGTGGTAATGGAACACGAATGGTTGTCCCTGCTGAAGACGGGTTTAAACCTAAATCAGAAGTTAAAATGGCTTTTTCTACCGCACCAATTAGGCTACGATCAAAAACAGTTACCGCTAATGTGCGTGCATCTTCAGCGACTACGTTCGCTAATTGGCGTAATGGAGTTGCAGCACCATAATAATCCACTTGAATAGCATCTAATAATGAAGGTTGTGCACGACCTGTGCGGATCTTAGAAATATGACCTTTTAACGCCTCAAGACTTTTTTCCATACGATCTTGTGCATCTTTTCTAATTTCATTAATCATTCGTGTATCCTTTAATCTATGTTGAGATAAAAACAATGGAATTGTACTGGATTTTTACATTTTTTTAAATAAAAGATTTAGTTATCAATCCAAACTAAAAGAAAAAGATAAAAAGAAAGGTAAGGTGTCAACCTTACCTCTGATGATTAACCAACAATTGTTGTGCCTTCCGCTTCACCTAAAATCACATTGCGTAATGCGCCAGGTTTACCCATATTAAATACACGAATTGGAATACCATGGTCACGCGCAAGCGTAAATGCGGCTAAATCCATCACTTGTAATTCTTTTTCAATCACTTCTGCAAAGGTTAATTTGTTATATAATTTTGCATCCGGGTTTTTAGCCGGATCGCAATCGTACACGCCATCCACTTTCGTTGCTTTTAAAACAACATCTGCTTCAATTTCAATACCACGTAAACAAGCTGCAGAATCAGTAGTAAAGAAAGGACTCCCCGTCCCTGCAGAGAAAATCACTACGCGACCTTCACGCAACATTTTGATCGCTTCTGACCAGTTATACGTATCGCAAATCCCATTAAGTTGAAACGCAGACATAAGTTTGGCATTCACATCCGCTCGGTGTAATGCATCACGCATAGCTAAACCATTCATTACTGTCGCTAACATCCCCATATGGTCACCAACAACACGATTCATTCCCGCTTTGGCTAATTTTGCACCGCGGAATAAATTACCACCACCAAGAACGACCCCAACTTCAACACCCATTGCTAAAACATCTTTAATTTCTAATGCCATTCGATCCAAAATCGTTGGATCAATACCAAAACCTTCATCGCCTTGTAAAGCTTCACCGCTCAATTTTAATAAAATACGTTTATAAATTGGTTTGCTCATCTCGTTTCCCCTTGAAGTGTTGACATAAAATCCATCGTATTATAATCCAACATTTTTCAACAGGAAATAGGCATAGCAGATCAATTTAAAATTAGGTAAAATTTCACCGCACTTTTTATAACGCAATATGGAAGACGTAATGAAATCCCACAAATTCGGTATAAAACAAATCGTCGCAATGGTTATCTCATTGATATGCCTTTACTTTGCAAGCCAAGGGTTATTGGCTGCGAGCGGTTTTTTCCCACAGCCTGAACAGCAAGCCATTTTTTCATTATCCTTATTGATCATTTTCTTTACTGCCTCAAAAAAACTGTTTTATTGGGTGCTTTTGCCCTTTGTGAGCATGCAAGCATTATATGCACCCGTTGGATTAGTATTTGGGCCGCCCTCTTATCAATATGTCGCCTCAATCTTTGCAACGGACTTACAAGAAAGTAAAGAATTCTTGGCTCAACTTTCTTTCAGTCATATTGCTTATGGTTTTGCTATCATCGGCTTAATACTAGTCTTCCGATTTGTAACACAAAAATTTGCCCTGCATTTTCATAAAAATAAAGTGTTTTTAGCACTTTCTGCGACTATCATGTTACTCAATACCCCCGCACTCAAATTTATTCAGGAAGGCAGTCAATCCATTCTAAAAGTACAACAAGAATTATCACGTCTTAATGGGTTCAGCATTGAAAGCCGTTGGGGGAAATCGACACTCAATCACAGCCAATATGATGATTATGTGTTGATTATTGGTGAAAGCGCTCGACGTGATTATCATCATGCGTATGGCTATCCAATAGAAAATACGCCTTTTATGTCAACAGCAAAAGGCACATTAATTAATGGCTTAGCCTCTGGCGGTACAAACACAATCGCCTCCTTAAAATTAATGCTCACGCAGCCTGATACGCAAAATTGGGAAGGTGATTACAGTTTAAATTTGGTGGATTTAATAAAATCAGCAGGAATAAAAATCTATTGGATTTCTAACCAAGGTTACTTGGGCGATTTTGACACACCAATTTCAGCAATCGCCAATAAAAGTGATGAAAAAATCTTTTTAAAATATGGCGACTCGCTGAATACTAATGTCAGTGATTTCAAATTATTACCTAAATTTGATCAAGTTATCGAACAGCCATTCTCAAGCAAGCGATTTATTGTGTTACACCTTTATGGCTCCCATCCAATAAGCTGTGATCGACTGGATGATTATCCGAAAATTTTTGACGACAACCAAATTGATAATAAATATTTCAATGTGAATTGCTATATTTCTTCCATTAAAAAAACCGATGAGTTACTACAACAAGTGCATCAGCGTTTAGTAAAAAACTATGAAAAAACACACCGCACTTTTTCAATGGTTTATTTTTCTGATCATGGTTTGAAACATGAAATGGATGATAAAACAATCCATATTATGAACAGCAAACAAAGTAAATTACATTTCAATGTTCCACTATTTAAAATTTCTAGTGATGATAATGAACGGAAAGAATATCAAGCCTTCAAGTCAGGGCTAAATTTCACTGCGGGCATTGCACATTGGATAGGAATTCATAACCCATTATTAAAAAACGAAGATTTATTCAGTCCTGAAAATGATCCTGATGATTACGGATTAGCTGAGAAAATTAAGACTATTCCTTCAGAAGAAGATCCTGCAGTAGTCATTCCATTTAAACCATAAAACAAAAAAAACACCTACAATTTCTTGTAGGTGTTTTTTAAATCAATCAGTTTAGATAATTAAGCATTACCAGTGATTTTAGCAACTTCTGCTGCGAAATCTTCTTCCACTTTCTCGATACCTTCACCCACTTCTAAACGGATAAAGTTAGAAACTGAAGTACCTACTGATTTTAAGTAGTCACCCACAGTTTGTGAAGGATCCATAACGAATGCTTGACCCGTTAATGATACTTCACCAGTGAATTTCTTCATACGACCTTCAACCATTTTCTCTGCGATTTCTTTTGGTTTACCAGAGTTGATTGCGATGTCGATTTGAATTTGACGCTCATGAGCAACAACTTCAGCAGAAACATCTTCTGGGTTTACGAATTCTGGTTTAGATGCTGCAACGTGCATTGCTACTTTTTTAAGTTCATCTTCTGAACCAGCACCTGCAACTAACACACCGATTTTCGCACCATGTAAGTATTGTGCAATCACTTGACCATCTAAGTATTGAACACGACGGATTGTCATGTTTTCACCGATTTTAGCAACTAATGCTGCACGTTTTTCTTCAAATTGTGCTGCTAATGTTTCAATTGTGGTGCCTTTGTTTGCTAATGCATAGTCAGCAACTTCATTTGCTAAACCTAAGAAACCTGCATCTTTCGCTACGAAGTCAGTTTCGCAGTTCATTTCAACTAATACGCCAAAACCTGCACCAATACGAGCAAGGATAACACCTTCTGCCGCAATACGACCCGCTTTTTTAGCCGCTTTCGCTTGACCTGATTTACGCATATTGTCGATTGCTAATTCAATATCACCGTTTGCTTCAACTAACGCTTTTTTACATTCCATCATGCCTGCGCCAGTACGCTCACGAAGTTCTTTTACTAATGCTGCTGTGATTTCAGCCATTTTTGTTGTCCTCTAATATTCTTGAATGGAAATACGCTGTTTCAAAATTTAATAAAAAAACACCGCACTTTTGGGAATTTGATATAAAAGCAGGGAACAATTTGCCCCCTGCTGATAATAGGGCTTTCGCCTTATTCAACCTGATTACTCAGCAGATTCTGCTGCGAATTTTTCTTCTACAGCCACTTCAGCTTGGCGACCTTCTTTAACTGCCGCTGCTGCAGCTGTTAAATATAATTGAATCGCGCGAGTTGCATCATCGTTACCAGGGATTAAGAAATCAACGCCATCTGGGCTAGCGTTAGTATCAACTACTGCAAATACTGGAATACCTAGATTGTTTGCTTCTTTTACTGCAATGTGTTCGTAATCTGCACCGATAACGAAAATCGCATCTGGAAGACCTGCCATATCTTTGATACCGCCAAGGCTTAATTCAAGTTTTTGCATTTCACGAGTACGATCTAATGCTTCTTTTTTGGTTAATTTATCAAATGTACCGTCTTGAGATTGAACTTCAAAATCTTTTAAACGTTTGATTGATTGACGAACTGTTTTCCAGTTAGTCAACATACCACCTAACCAACGGTGATTTACATAATATTGTTGACAATCTAATGCTGCTGCTTTAACTGCTTCTGAAGCTGCACGTTTTGTACCAACGAATAAGATTTTACCGTTGTTACTTGCGATACGAGTTAATTCAGCTAATGCTTCATTGAATAATGGAAGCGTTTTTTCTAAGTTAACGATATGAACACCGTTACGAGCACCGAAAATGAATGGTTTCATTTTTGGGTTCCAGTAACGAGTTTGGTGACCGAAATGTACGCCTGCATTAATCATGTCGCGCATTGAAACTTGTGCCATAATATTTTCCTTTTAATTGGGGTTGAGCCTCCACATACCAGCAAACCGACCGTTTGGCACCCCGATTTACTTTTATGATATGTGTGTGTTGTTAATAAATAAAAAATTGTTATTCTGCTAAGACAAAATAACGGGGCATTTTATACCATAAAGTGCGGTTAAAAACTAGCTAATTTTTTATTTTTTACCAAAAAACTAAACCCGCGATTTACGCGGGCTTAGCAAATTTAGATCAACAATTATTCTGCACTTTGATTCATAAATTCATCATTCACTTCAATTTTCGCTTTAGCGCGTAATGATTTCAATAAATTCGCTTGTAAATCAAAGGCTTTACCTTGCATAATCTTCGCTGCAAATTGCTCTTTCGCGGCTTGTTCAACAGCCACATTTTCAATACCATCCAAAGCAATAATAACTACATCACCGCTGTTGGTCTGCGCAACTTGGTAAACATGATGATCTTGCTCAGGTTTCATAGCAAAAATCACGTTATTTAACACAGGATCTTTATTTTGCGCATAAACCCAAGTTTCTTGCTTACCGAAATTAACCCCATCGACTTTCGCTTCTTTATTTGAAGCCAATGATTTCGCCAACTCGTTGGCTTTTGCTAACACAGCCACTTCTGCTTTTTGGCGTTTGAGTAACGTTTCAATTTCCGCTTTAGCTTCATCTAATGTTTTCTTCGCTTGCGGCTTATGCTCTAGAACACGCACCACAATTGAATGTTGTTCTTCCACATTCATTGGCTCTGAATTCATATTGCCTTGTGATACATCGCCATCAAACATAGCATGTACTACATTTGGGAAATTCAGTTCAACCGGAATGTCATCACGAGAGAAATACCCCGTTTCTTTCACTTCCACACCTGCTGCATCTGCCGCTGCTTTTAATGAAGATTGATCTTCAAATGCTTTTTCTGCCGCTTTTTTCTCAATAGTATAGAACTGCGTATGGGTTAAATCTTGACGAACTTGTTGCGCAATTTGCGTTTTCACTTGTTCAAATGGCAAGACTGTTGCCCCTTTACGATCTTTCACTAAAATAATATGGTAACTGCCATCAATTTTTACTGGTGTGCTAAATTTTCCCACTTCCACTAAAATTGCGGCGTCTTCAAAATCTTTTGGTAAATCACCATTGCTAAACCAACCTAATTCACCACCTTTATCTCCTGATAGCTTATCAGTAGATTTCGTTTTCGCTAATTCAGCGAAATCTGCACCATTTTGTAAGGCTTGATAAGCATCTAAAGCATCAGTTTCATTTGCAAACTGAATATGTGCAATATTTTGTTGCCCTTTAGACATAAATTGGCTCTTATTATCTTGATAATATTGCTGAATTTTCGTGTCATCGACTGTAATCGATTTATTAACGATTTCTTTATTTAAATCAAGATATTGTACTTTTACCAATTCAGGCACAATGAAAGCATTGCTATTGGCATCATAATAGGCTTTGATTTCCTGTTCTGACACTTGCTGTTTTGCGATTTCATCTGCTAAAGGCAATTGAGCAAAGCGCACTTTGCGTTGTTGGAAAAATAACTTAGCAAATTCCTCTTGGCTTGTTGGTAATAGAAAGACGGAATTATTCAAACCCGATTGTAATTGCTCAAAACGCAAGGCTTCACGCACATAAGCCGCATACATATCCGCAGTCATATTATTATTGCGCAACACTTGCTGATAAGCTTCATTACTAAATTTGCCATCCATTTGGAACATTGGCGTTCTAACAATTTCTTGCTTAATACGTTCATCACTGACACCCAATTTTAAATCGGTAATATATTGAGTCAGCAATTTTTGTTCAATCATGCGATTTAATACAGAAGCACGAATACCTTTTGTAAATTCAGGTGTATTAGCTACCTCTGCAAATTTTGCCCCTAATAACTGGCTACTACGCTGATATTCATTGTTGTATTGTTGCTGAAATTCCGCTTGAGAGACTTCCTCACCATTAATCTTAACAGCAAAGGTATCTGCGCTACGGCCTAAATAACCATACATCCCCGTAATCACAAAGGATACCCCGATTAATGCTAAGACGGCTTTGGCAATACCACTATTTGATGCGTGGTGCATTTTTTCCATAAACATGGGCACATTCCTAATCTATAAATCTAAAAATTTTGCAAATTATAAACGAAAGTGCGGTGAAAAATCAGCAAGTTTTTAAAACTTCCGTTTTTTCCACCGCACTTAATATTGATGATTAATTCACTGTTGGCGCAATTTTACGGCTTTTACGAGCTCTCACTACTTTAACTGCATTGACCGGTGTCATCTTCACCATTTCCACACCTTCAGGTGGATTTTCTAAAGCAAGACTGAGTACCTCATCAATGGTTTCAACTGCATGAATCGCTAGACCCGCTTTGGCATTATCTGGAATTTCTTCCAAATCTTTCACATTATCTTTTGGAATTAACACCGTTTTAATACCACCACGATAAGCGGCCAATAGTTTTTCTTTTAAACCACCAATTGGCAGCACTTTTCCTCGTAAACTAATCTCACCCGTCATAGCCACATCCGCACGAACTGGGTTTCCAGTTAAACAAGAAACAAGGGCTGTACACATTGCAATACCAGCACTCGGACCATCTTTTGGTGTTGCTCCATCAGGCACATGAATGTGAATATCTCGCTTTTCATGGAAATCAGAAGCAATACCCAATTTCTCCGCACGAGAACGAACAACTGTCATCGCGGCTTGGATACTTTCTTTCATGACATCACCCAATGAGCCAGTATAGGTTAATTTACCTTTACCGATAACAGAAGCGGTTTCAATAGTCAGTAAATCACCGCCTACTTCAGTCCAAGCTAAGCCGGTAACTTCACCAACTCGATTTTGGGTATCCGCCAAGCCGAAATCAAAACGTTTCACGCCCAAATATTCTTGTAAGTTCGCGGAATTGACCACAATAGCTTTCAATTTCTTATTGAGCAGCAGATTTTTTACTGCTTTACGGCAAATTTTAGAAATTTCACGTTCTAATCCACGCACACCGGCTTCACGCGTATAATAACGGATAATATCTAAAATCGCGTTTTCTTCGATGGTTAATTCACCCGCTTTTAAACCATTACGTTCAATTTGTTTGTTCAACAAATGCTGAGTAGCGATATTTAATTTCTCATCTTCGGTATAACCAGCAAGACGAATCACTTCCATACGATCAAGCAACGGCCCTGGAATATTCATGGAATTTGAAGTCGCCACAAACATCACATCAGACAAATCATAATCCACTTCTAAATAATGGTCGTTGAACTTCGTATTTTGTTCAGGATCAAGCACTTCTAATAGGGCAGAAGCCGGGTCTCCTCGATGATCCATCGCCATTTTGTCAATTTCATCTAGCAAGAATAGTGGGTTTTTGACACCTACTTTTGCCATTTTCTGAATTAATTTACCCGGTAATGAACCGATATAGGTTTTACGATGACCTCTGATTTCAGCTTCATCTCGTACCCCACCTAATGCCATACGCACGTATTTACGTCCTGTTGCATTGGCGATAGATTGTCCCAAAGACGTTTTACCCACGCCTGGCGGTCCAACTAAGCACAAAATAGGTCCTTTAATTTTATTTAGACGATTTTGTACCGCGAGATATTCCAAAATACGTTCTTTAACGCGTTCTAAACCATAATGATCTGCATCCAAAACAACCTGAGCCTTGGCTAAATCTTTCTTCACCTTGGTAGTTTTATGCCAAGGAATCTGCAACATCCAATCAATGTAACCACGCACCACTGTCGCTTCTGAAGACATTGGGGACATCATTTTGAGTTTTTTCAGTTCTGATTCAACTTTTTCTTTAGCTTCTTGCGGTAATTTTGCTTCTTCTAACTTTTTATATAATTGATCAATTTCATTTTCATCTGGATTCTCATCTTGATGCCCCAATTCTTTACGAATCGCTTTCATTTGCTCATTGAGGTAATAATCACGCTGCGTTTTTTCCATTTGCTCTTTGACTTTCGCGCGAATACGTTTTTCCACCTGCAATAAGTCATTTTCACTTTCCATTGCACCAAGTAAATATTCAAGTCTGTCAGACACATTCGCACGTTCTAACACTTCTTGTTTGTGACGTAAAGCTAGCGGTAAATGAGCTGCCAAAGTATCAGCAAAACGATCAGGCTCTAAAATAGCCTCCAATGCTTTATAAATTTCAGGCTGAACTTTCTTATTCTGTTTGGCAAAATTATCAAATTCTTTCAACGTCATATCACGCAGAACCAACATTTCTTTTTCATCCGCATAAGTCGTTTCAATTAAATCGACTGTTGCAGAGAAATAGCCTTCATCAGTGATATGTTTCACATTGACACGTTGTTGACCTTCCACTAGCACTTTTACTGTGCCATCTGGCAGTTTTAATAACTGAATAATATTGACCAGCGTACCCACTGAAAAGAGATCTTCAACCTGAGGTTCTTCAATATCAGCTTGTTTTTGAGCAACGAGTAATAATTGCTTTCCATTTTCCATCGCCGCATCTAAGCTACGAATTGATTTATCACGACCAACAAACAATGGCATGACCATGTAAGGAAAAACAACCACATCTCGCAATGGCAAGACGGGGATTTCATGTGTTTCGCTTTTTTTTACACTCATTTTCTTTCTCTATCATTACAAATTCGGGATAATACTAGCCAATATATAGGCAAAAAACTAAACTTCAAGCCTAGAAACCAAAAGTGCGGTTAATTTAACCGCACTTTGTTTTACTCATTTATTTATACAACAAAGTCGGGGCTTTATCTTCGTTGATAACCTTCTCATCCACCACCACTTTGGCTAAATTTTCAATAGAAGGTAAATCATACATGGTGTCTAACAATACTGACTCAACAATCGAACGTAAACCACGAGCACCTGTTTTGCGAGCAAGTGCTTTTTTCGCCATTGCTTGCAATGCTTCTGGCGTAAATTCCAGCTCCACGTCTTCTAAACTAAATAAGGCTTGATATTGTTTAATTAACGCATTTTTTGGCTCTGTTAAAATCTGAATCAATGCCTCTTCATCCAATTCACTCAATGGTGCCACTACAGGCAAACGACCAACAAACTCAGGAATCATACCGAATTTAATCAAATCTTCTGTTTCAATTTGTTTGAATAATTCAGTTAAGCTTAATTCATCCTGTTCGCCTTTAACTTCCGCATCGAAACCAATTCCACTACCAACATGAACGCGTTTTTGTACAATTTTATCTAAGCCGGCGAAAGCACCACCGCAAATAAATAAAATTTTCGATGTATCAACACGTAACATATCTTGTTGTGGATGTTTGCGTCCACCTTGCGGAGGTACAGAAGCAACGGTACCTTCAATTAATTTTAATAAAGCTTGCTGAACACCTTCACCTGATACATCACGCGTAATCGATGGATTTTCAGATTTACGCGTAATCTTATCAATTTCATCAATGTAAATAATGCCTTGCTCTGCTTTTTCGGTATCGTAATCACAATTTTGCAATAATTTCTGAATGACATTCTCAACGTCTTCACCCACATAGCCAGCTTCTGTTAATGTAGTCGCATCCGCCATTGCAAAAGGAACATTCAACATTCTTGCCAAAGTCTGTGCTAAAAGGGTTTTACCGCTTCCTGTTGGACCAATTAATAACACATTACTTTTACTTAATTCCACTTCATCGGTTTGATGATTTGAACGTAAGCGTTTGTAATGGTTATATAAGGCAACTGCCATCACCTTTTTCGCATAATCTTGACCAATTACATAATCATCTAAATTCGCGCGAATTTCATGTGGTGTAGGTAATTTTGTCTCAACAACCTCTGCTTCCGTTTCTTCTACTTCTTCCGCTTCTTGTTGTAATAAGCTATGGCAAAGCTCAATACAATCACCACAAATATAACCTGATGTTCCTGCAATTAATTTCCCCACTTCATCCTGTGATTTACCACAAAATGAACAATGGGTTTCGTTTTCATTCGCCATTTTATCTTCCCATTTCTGATTAGCGTTTCACTAATACGCTATCGACTAAACCGTAATTTTTCGCTTCTTCTGCAGACATAAAATTATCTCTATCCGTATCACGTTCAATTCGCTCAATCGCTTGTCCTGTATGGAAGGCTAAGCGTTCATTTAATGTCTGTTTGATTTTTAGAATTTCTTGCGCATGAATTTGGATATCTGATGCTTGACCACGAAAACCGCCTAATGGTTGATGAATCATCACGCGCGCATGAGGCAATGCTGCACGTTTACCTGCTGTACCACCCGCTAATAAAAAAGCGCCCATTGAACAAGCTTGACCAATACAAAGCGTACGCACATCAGGTTTAATAAATTGCATGGTGTCATAAATCGCCATGCCCGCAGTTACTGAACCACCAGGGCTATTAATATAAATATTAATGTCTTTATCTGGATTTTCAGACTCAAGGAATAATAACTGCGCAACAATTAAATTTGCCATACGGTCTTCAACTTCACCGCTTAAAAAGATCACACGCTCTTTTAATAAACGTGAATAAATGTCATAAGAACGCTCCCCTCTTGAAGTCTGTTCTACGACCATAGGAATGACTGACATAATGTCCCCCCATAAATTCATTTTCATCATAACCGAGCTATTCTACCCGAAAACTCAGGTTTTACCTAAATATAAAACAAAAGTGCGGTCTATTTTGGGCGAGTTTTAAAACATCGCAAAATATAACCGCACTTTAATGTTAATAAATAAAAGATTAAGCTTGTGGATTCATGATCTCATCGAAAGATGAAGCTTTTTCTGTAACTTGCGCTTTTGCAAGTACAGCTTCAACCGCTTGCTCTTCTAATACAACGTTACGAAGATTATTCATTAACTCGTTGTTTTTACCATAGTATTCAACAACTTCTGCAGGTTGCTCATAAGCTGAAGCGATTTCTTCGATCATTGCTTTAACGCGATCTTCATCTGCTTTTAATTCATTTGATGCAATGACTTCAGAGAATAACAAGCCAACTAATACGCGACGTTTCGCTTGCTCTTCAAATAATTCGCGTGGTAATTGTGCAGCTTGTTGAGCATTACCACCAAAACGTTGTGCAGCTTGACCACGTAATACTTCAATTTCTTGTTCTACTGCAGCTGTTGGTACATCAATTTGGTTTTCAGCGATTAAGCCTTCAATAACTTGTTGCTTCACACGTGCAACAAGAGCGTTTTTCAATTCACGTTGCATATTTTTACGAATTTCTACACGTAAATCTTCAACTGTTTTTGTATTTGGACCAAATTTTGCTACAAATTCATCTGTTAATTCAGGTAACACTTGGTTTTCAACTTTTTTCAAGGTAATAGCAAATTTAGCTGCTTTACCTTTTAAGTTTTCAGAATGATATTCAGCAGGGAAAGTCACATCAATATCAAATTGTTCGCCAGCTTTATGACCAACGATACCTTCTTCAAAACCAGGAATCATACGACCTTGTCCCATCGCTAATGCGAAGTCAGTCGCTTTACCACCTTCAAATTCTTCGCCATCTACTGAACCAACAAAGTCAATAGTTACACGATCATCTGCTTTTGCAGCTTCTTGAGTTTCAGCCCAAGTTGATTGTTGTTTACGTAATACATTTACCATGTTATCAACATCAGCATCTGTAATTTCAACAACTGGTTTCTCAACTTTAATGTTTTCTAAACCTTGTAATTTAACTTCTGGATAAACTTCAAATGTTGCGGTAAATACTAAATCTTTACCATCTTCAAAGCTTTCAACCGCAAATGTTGGACGACCCGCTAAATTTACTTTTTCTTTGAACATTAAATCAAAGAAATGGCGAGGTAATAAATCATTTAACACATCTTGACGAATTGATGCACCAAAGCGTTTTTCTACGATTTGCGCAGGCACTTTACCTTTACGGAAACCATCAACGCGTACATTTTTTGCTGCACGTTTTAATTCTTCACGCACTGCAGTTGTTACTGTTTCTGCTGGGACAGTAATGCTAACACGACGCTCTAAACCTTGAGTTGTTTCAATAGTTGACATTGTTCTTTTCCTTTAATATTGAATGAAAAACCCAGCAAACGCTGAATTTAGATAAAAATAAACTGGCAAATTATAGCGAAAGATTATAATTCAGTCGAGGAAAATTTTAGCGATAAAAAATCCCGCTGAATACGGGATTTTTAATATAAAACGAAAAATTAAAGTGCTTTCGGTAAACGAATTTTTTGACCAGGGAAAATTTTATTTTCGTCTTTGATCACTTCTTTATTTGCTTCAACGATAGCTTTGTATTTAGTACCGTTACCATATGCTTTCTCAGCAATCGCCCATAAAGTATCGCCTTTTTGAATCACGTAGAATTCTTCTTCCGTTGCTAAGGTTTCACCATTTGCAATGGTTACTGCATCAACATTTACGCTTTCAACACCTTCAACATTACCCGCCATTAAAATTGCTTTTTCTAGCGCTTGTGCAGAAGCTGCTGTACCACTAATTTTTGCTACACCATTTTCAACAGTTACAGATACATTTTCGATACCTGGATTGTCTTCAGCAATATGTTTTGTTATTGCTTTTGAAGGATCATCATCCTTACCAAATAATTTTCTGCCAATACTACCCACAAAATCAAATAAACCCATTTGTTTTTTCCTTTTAAAAGATGAATCAAAATATGAACCAGTTTATCATTGCTAATAAACTGGGTCTAAAATAACGAAATATCATCACAATGTCTATAAAATCTTGTAAAAATTTCACCGCACTTTTTGCAATTTTCGAGTACAATAGGCAACAAATTTATTACATCACATAAAGGAAAAAAATTATGCGTTGGCAAGGCAGACAACAGAGTTCAAATGTGGAAGATCGTCGTTCTTCCGGTGGTATGCGAATGGGCGGAGGACGTAAAACAGGTATCCTTGGCTTTATTATATTATTGGTAGGCGCTTATTATGGGGTTGACCTCTCAGGCTTAGTGGGCGGAGAATTGCCGGGGTTTAGTTCTGTGACACAATCCTCGTCCAAACTTTCAGAAAAAGATGAACAAATGCTGAATGAGCTTTCTCGCGTAGTATTGCGCGATACTGAAGTCACTTGGCAAAATTACTTTGCCCAACAAGGACAACGTTATATAGCACCAACAATGGTGCTTTATACGGGCTCCACTCGTACCGCTTGTGGTAATGGATTAGCGGCAATGGGACCATTTTACTGCCCGAGTGATAACAAAGTGTATTTAGATCTGTCTTTCTATGCGGATATGAAAAATAAATTGGGGGCAGCCGGTGATACCGCTTTTGCTTATGTGATTGCGCATGAAGTGGGGCACCACGTCCAAAATTTGATGGGCATTTTGCCTAAAGTACATATGTTACAACAACAAAACCGCGCGCAAGCCAACCAGTTATCTGTTCGAGCTGAATTACAAGCTGACTGCTTCGCTGGCGTTTGGGGGCATCAAGCTTCAAAACAAGGATTATTTGAACAAGGTGATCTTGAAGAAGCCTTTAATGCGGCAGAAGCGGTTGGTGATGACCGTTTACAAAAACGCAGCCAAGGTTATGCAGTCCCTGACAGTTTTACCCATGGCACCTCTGCTCAGCGTTTAGAATGGTTCCGTCGCGGATTACAAACAGGCAATCCAGCACAATGTAATACTTTTAATTAAGAAACGAATAAGTTGAAAAAATCCCCAATTTTATATTAAGAAAATTGGGGATTTTTATTTTTATCTCAAAGTGCGGTGAATTTTTCACGCGTTTTATAAATCACCACGTTGCACAATGACACCCACATTTTTTGCTTGTGGTACTGCAGTTGGTTTGCTTAGTTTTAGGCGCAAAGCTTGCAACTTAAATTGGTTTTGTAGCTGATCAGCCACTTCATAAGCCACACGTTCAATTAATAAAAACGGTTGAGACTGCACATAATCAATAATAAATTGGCTGACTTCAGCATAATTTAAACAATATTTTACATCATCGCTGCGTGCCGCTTGTTCGCAATCCCACGCCATTTCAATATCAAATATTAACTTTTGTTTAATTTGTTGCTCCCAATCATAAACGCCAATTTGTGCAAATACCGTTAATCCTTCAATAAAAATCCGATCAGTCATTTTCCATCCCTTTTTAATAAAATACTATTGGCTTAATCCTATCAAGTTTAGGTAGAATAGTCATAGTTTTTTATTGAGAGATGCACAATGAGCTTATTTTCCCTTTTTTATATGTTGCTCACCTATTTATTAGGTTCTATCTCTGGTGCAATTGTCATTTGTCGCTTAAAAGGTCTCCCAGATCCTCGTGAAGAAGGTTCACAAAACCCAGGTGCGACAAATGTTTTACGCCTTGGTGGACGCTGGGCAGCCTTATTTGTGCTACTGTTTGATATTATCAAAGGCATGGCGCCCGTTTGGATTGGTTATTATTTAGGCTTAACCCATTTTCAACTTGGCATGGTTGCATTAGCGGCTTGTTTAGGTCACATCTTCCCTGTATTTTTTAAATTCCGGGGCGGAAAAGGCGTAGCAACTGCCTTTGGTGCTATCGCACCTATTGCTTGGGGGGTTGCTGGTACAATGGTTGGTACTTGGTTGATTGTTTTTTTAATCAGCGGTTATTCCTCATTAAGCGCCGTTGTTGCTGCATTGCTCACACCATTTTATGTATGGTGGTTTAAACCTGAGTTTACTTTCCCGGTAGCATTAGTGTGCTGTTTATTGATTTATCGCCACCATTCAAATATTCAACGCTTATGGCGTGGCCAAGAAGACAAAGTTTGGTCGAAATTTAAGAAATTACCATGAAGAAACTACTCTCTTTTTTTGCAATCATTTTAATTATTTGTGCAGCAGTTGGATTTTGGGGTTATCAACAAATTCAGCAGGTTATTGCACAGTCTATTGAAGTAAAACAAGATCAATTAATTACCATTGAACGAGGTACAACTGGGCAAAAACTGGTGACATTATTGCAACAGGAATTTCAAATTCAGCAAGCTAACTGGTTACCATGGGCGCTAAAATTAAATCCTCAACTCAATAAAATTAAAGCGGGTACTTACGCTTTAAACAATGTGCAAACACTGAGTGATTTGTTGAAAGTGCTTAATGAAGGCAAAGAAGCACAATTTGCCATTCGTTTTGGCGAAGGTGAAACTTGGCAACAAGTACAAAAATCCCTTGAAAATGCACCGCACTTAAAGCACGAATTTGATTATCAATCATCACGCATGAATGCCAACGTGCTTGAATACTTTTCTAATACGGATAAACTGATTCCTGCCTTCAGTAAATCTATCGCGGAATATCAGAATATTGATGGCTGGGTTTATCCTGATACCTATCATTACACGCCAAATTCTAGCGACAAGGCGCTCCTTAAACGAGCTATCGAGCGTACAAGCAAAGTCCTAGAAAATGCTTGGCAAAATAGAGATAAAGATCTGCCATTAAATAATCCCTATGAAATGCTCATTTTGGCTTCTATTGTAGAGAAAGAAAGCGCTTTACAAGCAGAACGCAGCCGTATTGCTGGCGTATTTGTTAATCGCTTAAAAGCTAAAATTAAACTACAAACGGATCCAACAGTGATTTATGGCATGGGCGATAATTATAATGGCAATATTCGTAAAAAAGATTTAGAAACACCAACACCATATAATACTTATATTATTGATGGATTACCGCCAACGCCGATTGCCAATCCAAGCGAGAGTGCAATTTTAGCGGTGGCACACCCTGAAAAACATGATTTTATTTATTTTGTGGCAGATGGTACGGGTGGACACAAATTTAGTCGCACCCTAAATGAACATAATAAAGCAGTGCAAGAATATTTACGTTGGTACCGCGAAAACAATAAGAAAAAATAATATGAACGGAAAATTTATCGTCTTAGAAGGCTTAGAAGGTGCTGGCAAAACCACTGCTCGCGAAGCTGTTATTGAACAATTACATCAACTTGGCATTACGAATTTAGTATTTACTCGCGAGCCTGGTGGCACGCCCTTAGCAGAAAAATTGCGCCAATTAATTAAGCATGAAATGGAAGAACCCGTTAGCGACAAAGCAGAATTATTAATGCTTTACGCAGCACGTATTCAATTGGTTGAAAATGTGATCAAGCCTGCACTTGCTGAAGGGAAATGGGTTATCGGTGATAGACATGATATGTCATCCCAAGCTTACCAAGGCGGTGGTCGTCAGCTCGATTTGGCATTATTGAATAATCTAAAACAAACGGTACTTGGCGAGTTTGAACCCGATTTTACCCTTTATTTAGATATCGATCCTGCAATTGGATTAGCTCGAGCCAGAGGACGTGGCGAATTGGATCGCATTGAGCAACAAAACTTAGATTTTTTCCACCGCACTCGTCAACGTTATCTTGAATTAGTGGAAAACAATCCCAAAGCTGCCATCATCAATGCAGAGCAGCCAATTGAACAAGTCACTGCAGATATAAAAAGTGCGGTGCAAAAATTCGTGATTTCTCAACAGGAAAGTTAACATAATGGCAATGCTTTATCCTTGGCTTACTCCTATTTATCAGCAAGTAACCTCCGCTTTTGCACAAGGGCATGGTCATCATGCGTTGCTGTTTCGGACGGAGCAAGGATTAGGCATTGAACAGTTAATCAGCGCACTTAGCCAGTTCCTACTTTGTACCGAACCCCATGCACCTTGCGACAATTGTCATAGTTGCAACTTAGCTAAATCAGGCAATCATCCTGATTATCATGTGCTTGCACCTATTGATAACAAGGATATCGGTGTTGATCAAGTGCGTGATATTAATGAAAAAGTACAGCAATTTGCTCAACAAAATGGCAACAAAGTAGTGTTTATCCAAGGCGTTGAACGCCTTACTGAAGCTGCCTCAAACGCACTATTAAAGACATTAGAAGAGCCTCGCCCTCAAACCTATTTTTTACTACAAGCAGATTTAACTTCAGCTCTCATGCCGACAATTTATAGCCGTTGCCAAGTGCGAGTCATTCCTTCGCCTGATACCGATGTTGCAATGGAATGGTTGCAATCACAATATCAAGCAGAAACAGAACAAATTTCAACCGCACTTTGTATTAACTATGGACGTCCCTTATTAGCGCTAAATTGTTTAGAACAAGGTTTACTAGAAAAAAGACGCGAATTTATGCGTGCTTTTTGGTTATATTACCAACGTAAATCGCCATTGGAGCTGTTACCATTATTTGATAAAACGTTAATCTTTCATCAAATTGATTGGATTGCCTCTTTTATTAGTGACGCTTTAAAAGACAAACTGGGAATTCAAACGGGTTGGATTAATGCGGATCTCATCAAAGGCGTCCAACAATTCAGCCAGAAACAGCAAGCAGAAAGCTTATTAAAAGCCAATCAAATTATGCAAAAAGTGCGGTCTGATTTAAGCGAAATTAATGCCGTCAACCAAGAATTAATCTTGCTTGATGGATTAACGCGTCTCATCACCGAGGTTTTCACTCAAAACTAATTAATTATTTTATAAAGGAATTTTATGTTTATCGTTGACAGTCATTGTCATTTAGATGCTCTAGATTACGACAATCTACACAAAGATATAGATGATGTTGTTGAAAAAGCCAAAGCGCGCGACGTTCAACATTTGCTCACCATTGGCGTTACCCTCAGCCGATTTGAAAAACAGCGAGATGCTCTTGCACATCGCCAAGATATTTCCTTTGCTTGTGGCGTTCATCCTCTTGATTTAGAAGATGAACCCTATGATCAAGCCCGCTTAATCAAATTGGCACAACATCCTAAAGTCGTTTCCATTGGCGAAATTGGTTTGGATTATTATTACAGTGCAGATAATAAAGAGCTGCAGCAACAGATTTTTGCCAGCCAAATTGATGTGGCAAATCAATTAAATAAACCTGTCATTATCCACACAAGAGCTGCTGGCGATGATACTATTCAGATTTTGCAAGATAATCAGGCTGAAAAGTGCGGTGGAGTGATTCATTGTTTTACGGAAACCATGGAATTCGCAAAAAAAGCCTTAGACTTAGATTTTTATATTTCTTTTTCCGGCATTGTGACGTTCAAAAATGCCGAAGAAATTCGTGAAGTGGCTCGCTATGTGCCGCTAGATCGTTTGCTTGTTGAAACAGATAGCCCTTATTTAGCGCCCGTACCTTATCGTGGCAAACAAAATCAACCAGCATATACGCGTGAAGTTTGTGAATATGTTGCTAGCTTGAAAGGATTGTCATTAGAAGAATTTGCACAAATCAGCAGCCAAAATTTTGAGCGTTTATTTAAAATTAACGTGCTATAATCGGGCAAACTAGATTTAAAAGGACAAATTATGCGCAAAATTATCAAATATTTTTTATTATTTATCGTATTTGCATTCCATACCGTTCTCTTTGCTGGCATTAACTTTATTTTTCCGCAATATGAAGTAACTAAAGTCATCAACACTGACGTTAAACGTATGGATAAAGATGGATTAATTACAAAAGCCAACCCTGCTGACAATCTCACCACAAGAGATGTTTACTTTATTAACACCAAACGCCCAGAAGAAACGCAACCGATGGTGTATCGCAATGAAGATACACGCTGGGGTTTTCCATTCTATTTCAAATTTGAATCAGCCAATTTACAAGCCAAAGCGCAAGATTTTGCTGAACGTCAAAGCTGGGTCGAAATGAAATATTATGGCTGGCGCTTAACCATGTTTGATGAATTCCGCAATGTTGTGTCGATCAAAGAAATTGCCTCACCAGATGAGAAATCGCACCCTGTTCTAAGTTATATTTTCTATTTCTTAGGATTGATTACCCTATTTTTATCAATCCAATTTATTCGCGGTTGGTTTGATAGCGAGGCTTAACCATGTCGTTTAGCATAATTGTTGCAGCAACGAAAAATTGGGTTATTGGCAAAGATAATCAAATGCCATGGCATTTGCCTGCTGACTTAGCTTGGTTTAGACAAAACACTCAAGGCAAACCAGTGATTATGGGCAGAAAGACTTTTGAAAGTATTGGTCGCCCATTGCCAAAACGCACAAATATTGTGCTATCACGCCAAGAATTTGTACATGAAGGGGTTATTTGGCAGCCTGATTTTGAAAGTGCGGTCAATTTTGTCAAAGATTCTGCAGAAATTATGCTTATTGGCGGCGGTCAGCTGTTCAAACAATATTTACCACAGGCAAGCAAGCTTTATTTCACGCAAATTCAAACAGAAATTGACGGCGATACTTTTTTTCCTGAATTAAATTGGGATGAATGGCAAATTGAATTTGAGCAATATCGCCCTGCGGACGAGAATAATGCTTACGACTGCCGTTTCTTAATTTTGACACGCAAAGAAAAATAGAAAAAGCAGGTTAAACCTGCTTTTTTGTTAATCCTCTTTCAAATCTTTACGCAGAGAAACCATCAACTGATCAATTTTGAAATTCTCTGTATCAATGATCTCAAATTTGTATTTATCATATAACACAAAATCGGTTTTCTTCGGAATTTTTCGCAACATATACATCATAAAACCACCGATAGTCTCATAATTTTCTGCTGCGGGGAATTCCACAATATCTAAGGCGCGCATCACATCTTCTAGAGGCGTAATACCGTCGATTAACCAAGAATCTTCATCTCGACGTACAATTTGTTCTTCTTCATTGGAAACCAATTCGCCCATCACAATGCTCATCACATCATTTAAGGTGACAATCCCTACAACTAACGCATATTCATTGATGATTAAGGCAAAATCTTCCCCTGTGGATTTAAAAAGTTCTAACACTTCATACAAAGACAACGTATCTGGCACAAACAAGGCCTTGCGTAATAAACGGTTATCCGTTAGCGATACATCGTTGCCGTTTAAATAGCAAGTCAACAAAGTATGAGATTCCACATAACCTAAGATTTTATCCAAGCCACCATCACAAATTGGTAATTTGGAATGAGAATCTTGCACTAAAGTATTTAATACATCCTGACGCGAAAAAGTGCGGTCTAAAAATACGATATTTTCACGCGTCGTCATGGTAGAAGTGACAGTTCTGGACTGCATATCAAAAATATTTTCGATAAGATATTGCTCTTGTGCCTTCAACACACCAGATTCAGCACCAGCCTCAACTAACGCCACAATATCTTCCGAAGTCATATTTTCTTCTCGTACCGTAGAAATGCGGAATAAACGAAAAACTAAATTTGCAATGCTATCAATAAACCACACCAATGGTTTAAAAATAAAAATACAGAATTGCATAATGCTAACAGTTTTAATCGCAATCTTCTCTGGATAGGTCATGGCTAAGCGTTTAGGAATAAGATCCGCCACCAAAATAAAAAGGAAAGTCACGACAGTAAATGCTAACCAAGACGCTGCACTATCAACCCAATCCGCTTGCCAATATTGTTGCAAGAATTGCGATAAATAAGGATTAATCGCACTTTCCCCAATCATACCACCGAGGATCGCCACCATATTTAAGCCAATTTGCACTACAGTAATAAAACGCCCTGGTTTTTGTTGTAACTTCAGCACCTCTTCCGCTTTCTGATTTCCTTCATTAGCTAAGGTTTGTAACTTTATTTTACGCGCACCCGCCAAGGAAATTTCCGCAGAAGAAATCACCGCACTAATAACAATTAGTCCGAAAATAATTAAAATTGCTTCAAATAATCCCATAAAAATATCCTAATTTTCACCGCACTTTAGGCAGAATATTGTTGAACAAAGTCTAAGAAACGCCCTTCATCCCACACTTCGATCCCTAATTCTTGTGCTTTACTTAATTTTGAACCGGCAGCCTCACCAGCAATCACTAAATCTGTTTTCGCAGATACACTACCGCTCACTTTACAACCAAAAGATTGCAATAATTCTTTCGCTTCAGAACGCCCCATTTTTGTTAAGGTTCCCGTTAAAACAACGGTTTTATTTAACAATGGATTTTGCTGCGTTTCTTTGACTTCCACATCATCCCAATGCACCCCTTGCGCAATGAGATCATTCACCACCGCTAAATTATGTTCCTCACGCCAGAAGACATAAATATGATTTGCAACAACTTGCCCAACGTCTGGCACCGCTTGTAATTGTTCAATATCAGCCTGCTGAAGCGCGGTTAAATTTTTGAAGAAATTCGCTAAATTCAATGCGGTTGCTTCGCCAACTTCACGAATACCTAAAGCAAAAATAAAACGAGCAAGCGTAGTTTTCTTCGATTTATCCAAACTATCCAAGGCATTTTGTGCTGATTTTTGCCCCATCCGTTCCAAACGCATAAGGGCAAACAAATCCAATTTGAATAAATCTGCAGGCGTGTGAATAAGTTCTCGCTCTACTAATTGTTCAATCAATTTGGCGCCCACACCATCAATATCCATAGCTTTACGAGAAACAAAATGCTTGAGAGATTCTTTACGTTGCGCATCACAAAATAAACCGCCAGTACAACGCGCAACGGCTTCTCCTTCAATACGCACAACAGCGGAATCACAAACAGGGCAATGGGTTGGGAATTGGATTTTTTTCGCATCCGCGGGGCGACGTTCATGCACAACACCAACAATTTGAGGAATCACATCGCCAGCTCGACGAATAATGACCGTATCGCCAATGGCAATATCCAAACGCTCAATTTCATCGCCATTATGTAAGGTTGCATTGCTTACAGTTACACCCGCAACAAAAACAGGCTCTAATTTCGCCACTGGCGTTATTGCCCCTGTTCGTCCCACTTGGAATTCAACGTCATTTAGTACAGTCATTTCCTCCTGCGCAGGGAATTTGTAGGCAATAGCCCAACGTGGCGCTTTTGAAATAAATCCCAATTCCTGTTGTAACGCAATATCATTGATTTTTAACACCGTACCATCAATGTCATAACCTAACGTTGGGCGTTTTTGCTGAATAGTGCGGTAGAAATTCAAGACATTTTCAACACCATCACACAATTGAATTTCGTTATTTACAGGAATTCCTAATGATTTTAACCACTGCAAACGCTCATACTGGGTATTTGGCAATTCAACCCCTTCCGCTACACCAATACTGTAAGCATTTAATTGTAATGGACGCAGACTGGTAATGCGAGGGTCTAACTGACGTAATGATCCTGCTGCTGCATTACGCGGATTCGCAAATGTTTTTTCCCCTTTACTTAAGGCTTGTTGGTTTAATTTTTCAAACCCAGCCTGCGGCATAAAGACCTCGCCCCGCACCTCTAAACGTATAGGCGGATTATCGGTGAGAAGCTGTAATGGAATATTGCGGATCGTACGAATATTAGCAGTAATATCTTCTCCAGTCGTACCATCTCCCCTCGTTGCTGCCTGAGTTAAAATACCATTAACATATAAAATACTTACAGCCAAACCATCTAATTTTGGCTCACAACAAAATGCTAATGTTTTAGTTTGCCCCGACAAACGCTCCTGAATACGTTTCACGAAAGCATGGAAATCTTCATCAGAAAACGCATTGTCTAAAGAAAGCATGGGAATTTCATGGGTGATTTGTGCAAAGTTCGTTAATGGTTTGGCACCAACTCGTTGCGTAGGCGAATTTTCCGTAATTAATTCAGGATGTTGTTGTTCTAAATGCTTTAATTGATGGAAAAGTCGATCATACTCGCTATCAGGAATTTTAGGATCATCTAAAACATGGTATTGATATTCATGATAACGAAGTTGTTCACGCAATGAAGCAATTTGTTGAGCTATATCTGTCATTCTTTTTCCTAAACTTGAATAAATAAACCGCACTTTAAATTAAAGTGCGGTTAAATTTTGGCTTATTTTATCGCGAATTAAACACGAGATAAATAAAGTTGTTCTGCACTTTCATCTAATAATTCTTGTTGCTCCGTTAAGACAAAGCCACCTAACTCAGCAGCAAGATTCTTCGCTGTTTGAATCATCATGCGTAAATTCGTGCGTTCATCTCCAACCAATGAAGGCACTTGCATAAATAGCGCAATGCCCACTGTGGTAAAATCTTGCATACCATAAGGATTGAAAGTACCTGGCTGATTAATATTTGCTACACTAAAAATAACGGGACTTGCCACCGTATCCACATGACGATGATACAAATCACCTTTACCAAACACAAAGCCAAAATTATCTAAACAATGAGCAAGAGTATGGCCTTGGAATTGGCTATTTTCTGCCGCCACCACATACAGCATAATAAACTCTTTCGCTACGGTTTCTTGTACAGGTTCTTCCTGTTGCACAGACCATTCATTTTCAACGGGTTGTTGTAATTTGGCATTCGAAATAGGCGAAGACATTGATTGCGAGGACTCCCTTAATTCAACGCGCAACTGTTCATTAGACATATCAATACCTTCTTCAGAGTCCGCATATTCTGCCATTTCTGCTAAGGTTCGTTCTGCAATATTTGCCGATGGCTTCTTAATTTCTGGCTCGTACACATAGGTCTCTGTTGCTTGGCTTCTTGTATTATGATCTGCCTTAGGCAACGTAATTTTTATTTGATCTGCAGACTCAGCAACAGGCATCGGAGATGGTTGAGACGCAACTTCTGGTTGCTGAAAAGGCATAGATTGAACCGGCTGAACTTCTTCCTTAACAGGAAAATCAGGTGTTGCGGTAGCTTGAGCAGGCACATTGCCACGATTAAAATTATTTGCATTATCAAAATATTGCGATTTTTCTCGACGATTCGCCCAAATACCATGTGCGACTAACCCGATTAACGCCAAAATACCTAAGATAATTAAAATTGTATTAAGATCCATTGCAAAATGCCCTACTTCATTGCAGCTAAAATAATCGTTAGCTTACCATATTTATTCATGTTATGGATCTTGAAATTTGCTTTTTTTAACCGCACTTTATAAGTCATCTTCGCATTTATTGAAAAGGACACTTATGTTAGATCAACAGCAAATCAAATCGGGAGTTCATTATTTTCTAATGGGCTACAATTTGATTAAACAAAAAGGGCTACGCCGATTCGTCATTATGCCGATTCTGCTGAATATCCTATTAATGATTGGCTTATTTTGGCTATTCATCACTCAAATCAGTGGCATGATCGATTGGGTAATGGGATTTTTACCTTCTTGGTTGGAATGGCTTAGTTCCATTATGTTTATCATGTCCTTAGGCATGATTCTCGTGTTTTTCTATTTTTCATTTACCATGCTATCCGGCTTTATTGCTGCACCTTTTAACGGCTTATTAGCAGAAAAAGTAGAAAAAATGCTCACAGGCGAAAATCTCGCTGATGTCACTATGGCGGATTTTGTCCGAGATATTCCTAGAATGTTGAAACGAGAATGGCAAAAATTACTTTATAGTTTACCGATCTATATTGCGCTTTTTTTATTTGGTTTTATGCCGATTTTAGGACAAACAATCGTTCCCATTTTAGGCTTCGTATTTGCCGCTTGGATGATGGCAATTCAATATTGTGACTATCCCTTTGATAACCACAAAATTGCTTTTCCGACCATGCACGCAAAATTAAAAGAAAACCGAATTCAAAGTTTAACCTTTGGCGGCTTGGTTTCGCTTTGCACCCTTGTCCCCATTATCAATTTAGTGGTAATTCCTATTGCTGTTTGCGGTGCAACAGCAATGTGGGTCGAAACTTACCGCCCAACGCTATATCAAAGAAACACAAAAACAACTCAAAATTCCACCGCAGTTTCAACGGAAATCAATGGTAGTCAGGGGAAAGATATCATTCCTCGATCTAATACCGATCTGAGCTTATAAAAAAATAGCCTAGTTCAACTAGGCTACTGTCTAATTTTATCTGCTCTTTTCGGATCAATTCTAGCAAGTTCCGATAAACTTTGTTGATAAAGGGCTTGGTCTTTTGCCGCTAAAGCACATAATGCCTTATTTTCATAACTATCGGCTTGGCGATAATAATTTGGTGAATTTAATGCCAATTCAAATTGTTGATATGCCTCTTGAAATTCTGCTTGAGAACATAAAAAAGCCCCATAATTATTATGCACATCGCCTTGCTTGTCATCTAAATCAATGGCTTTAATATAAGAAGCTCTCGCTTGCTGAATATTCCCTTGTTGTTGATAAAAATACGCTAATGCGGAATGCACTAAGTAATAATTTGGTGCATAGTTAAGGGCTTTGTCCAAGTTCTGTTTGGCTTGTTCATAATGATGTTGAGCTAAATAACCTAAGGCTAATTCCACTCGAGCTTTTGCCGCTTGTTGCGTATCAAAGTCCACTTGTGGCACCTGTGATACACAGCCAAGCAATAGAAATGAGCATAAAAAGTGCGGTCTAAATTTCATTATTTTCTCTACTTTAAATGGAGTGAATAACTCAATAAACCGCCTTCATTCTGGGTTTATTGAACCTTTATATCAATACTTTCACCAAACTGTTTCTTAGCAGCAGTACGTTTTGTTCTATCAATCACATCGCCCGCTAATTGCCCACAAGCTGCGTCAATATCATCACCACGCGTTTTGCGAACAATCACAGTTAAACCATATTCCATCAATGTTTTTTGGAAGCGATCAATACGAGAGTTAGAACTTTTTGCATAAGGCGCTTCAGGGAACGGATTCCAAGGAATCAAGTTAATTTTACAAGGAGTATTTTTAAGCACTTCTGCTAACTGATGCGCATGTTCCGTTCCATCATTCACATGATCGAGCAAAACATATTCAATGGTTACCTTGCCATGATTCGCATTAGAAACACTTAAATAACGATTTACGCTATCAATTAACATTTTAATGTTGTATTTTTTGTTAATTGGTACTAACACATCACGCAGTTCATCATTTGGTGCATGTAATGAAATCGCTAATGCCACATCAATCATTTCACTTAATTTATCTAGCGCAGGCACAACTCCTGACGTAGATAAAGTGACACGACGTTTTGATAAACCATAAGCAAAATCATCTAACATTAATTCCATTGCAGGCACGACGTTCGCCACATTGAGTAATGGCTCGCCCATTCCCATCATAACAACATTAGTAATCGGTCTTACGCCTGTCACACCAAAATTACCTAGAATCTTAGACGCACGCCATACTTGACCAATAATTTCAGAGACCGTTAAGTTTCGGTTAAATCCTTGTTGTGCCGTTGAACAGAAAGTACAAGCCAATGCACAGCCCACTTGTGAAGAAACACATAAAGTCGCACGATCGCCTTCTGGAATATACACAGTTTCAACCTGTTGGTTACCCACTTGCATTGCCCATTTGATCGTACCATCAGAAGAACGCTGTTCTACCGCAACTTCTGGCGCAACAATTTCCGCCACAGATTTCAATTTTTCGCGTAACTGTTTGTTTAAATTAGTCATATTATCGAAATTATCTTCACCAAAATGATAAATCCATTTGACTAATTGGTCTGCACGAAACGGTTTTTCGCCTAATTCTTTAAAAAACTCGCGCATTTGTTGGCGAGTGAGATTCATTAAGTTAATTTTGTCTGACATTTTTGCCCCGTTATTACACCTTACGGCATTGTTTATACATAATAAAAGGGCGACATTCTACCGATTTCCGCCCTTTTAATCTATCAATTTCACAAAATAATGCAAAAATACACCGCACTTTTTGGAATGTTGATCACAAAACTATTGTGGTGTGATCGTTTTTTTCTTTTCTTCTTGCTGCTCTTCTAAGGCATCACGTGCTGAACGAATAGATTTCTCGATTAATGCACGTCGGCGATCATCTTCTGGCATAAATTTCAACATCATCGCCCAACTAACAATCGCCATTTTGTAATCTTCTTGCTCAAAATAACGAAACGCCAGCAAGCTTAAAGCATCCATATTGGTATGATCCTGACGAATTACTTGTTTGAGCAATTCTTCCCCCTGACTACGTTCACTTTCATCAGTAGAAAACATTAAAATTCGAGCATAAGCCAATTTATATTGGGTATTTTCTTGATCTAAGCGATGTGCCTTTGCGTAGCTGTCCAATGCCAATTGGCCATTATCCATTGCCATGCCAAGTTGTCCCAATAAAAACCAACTTTTCGCATCATTTGGCTCTTTTTGCACTTTCATACGAAGTGCGGTGGAAAATTGCTGCATTTCTTGTTCAGAAAGTGGATTTGTTTCTTCTTCCTTCACTCGCTCATAAAAATAAGGCAATTTTTCGTAGGATTTCGCCAACATATCTTGCGCTTGCCAAGCGCCTAATTTGAAATAGGTCACGCCCGCGATAATGGCTAGGCTAAATAATCCTGTAACAAACCAAAGCTTACTCACTGATTTTGTGGCATTTTTCAGTTCAGATTGAGCAGGAATATCTTGCAATAAGGTTTGCTGCAATTCCGTTTTGATCTGCTCGCTATTTTCAATTAAACCCTGTTGTTGATCTCGTTCAATTTCTTTTAAACGATCTAAATAAAACGCTTTGTTGAGTTGATCACGCTCTGTTTGTTGCTGTGGCTGTGCCTTTCTCAACAAAGGATAGAAACAAATTAAGGCAATTACTAAGGTCAGTAATCCAATACTTAACCATAACATCATAATGATTCCTTATCATTTAAAATGGATTGTAAGCGTTGACTTTCACTCTCGCTTAAGGAAGTATCTGTTTGGATATTAGCATTACGTTTTTTAGGCTGACGGCGCAATACCATAAACAAACCCAATAACACTAAAATAGCAGGCACAATCCATAACAAAATGCTGGCAGCCGTAATCGGTGGATTATAGGTGACAAAATTGCCATAGCGCTCAACCATGTAATCCACAATATCTTGTTTGCTTTTCCCTTCCTGCAATAATTCAAACACCTTGCCACGCATATCAACAGCGATCGTGGCATTACTATCCGCAATATTATTGTTTTGACATTGTGGACAACGTAACTGCTGAGTTAATGAATGATAGTCTTCCTCTTGCTGCGTAGATTGGAAATTTAGCGCATCAATGGCCGAAAAAGCAGAAACACTAATAAACAAAGTAAAAAGTGCGGTCCATTTTTTCATTATTTTTGCTCCGCCAATTTGTCATAAATCGGTTTTAAGACATTGTTCCAGACTTTTTCGTTCACATCACCAGCATGACGATAATGAATAACGCCTTTTCCATCAATAATGAAGGTTTCTGGCGCACCATAGACACCTAAATCCAAACCAAAAGAGCCTTTTTCATCTTTTAGTACGATTTGGTACGGATTTTTTAAGTCTTTCAACCATTTAATCGCTTTTTCATTGTTATCTTTATAATCTAAACCAATAATCACAATGCCTTGTTGTGCAAGTTGATTTAAGTATTGATGTTCCGCATAACAAGTTGGGCACCAAGTCGCCCATACATTTAATAAAATAGGTTGACCTTGTTGAAAAATCTCATTGCCCACCGCTTTATTCTCAAATAAATCGTACAGCGTTTTACTTGGCACCGTTTTACCGATTAACGCACTTTCCAAAGCCTTAGGATCTTCACCTTGTGCATTGCGTTGTAACTGCACAAAGAAAGCAATAATCAATCCAAAGAAAATAATAAGAGGAAGATATAATTTTTTATTCATACTCATTCATATCCAATTATCAATATGTAAGCCAATTGTCAGCCTTACGCTTTAATGAGTTTACTAAAACGATAACGGCGATCGAACATACAGAGCAAGCCACCTAATGCCATAAATAAACCACCAAACCAAATCCAACGAATAAAAGGTTTGTAATATAAGCGTAATGCCCAAGAACCATCACCAAGACTTTCGCCTAAAGCCACATAGAGATCTCGACTAAATCCCCAATCAATTGCAGCTTCAGTCATAGTCATTTTGCTGACAGTATAAAAACGTTTCTCTGCATATAAGGTTGTTTCCAATTTATCATGCAAATAGATATCCACTTGTGCTTTACCGCCCGCATAGTTTGGACCATTGGCATCGCTGATGCCTTGGAATTGGAATCGATAATCTTCAATTTGAACACTATCGCCCACATTCATGCGCACATCACGTTCAATGCTGTAATTTTGGCTGAATGCAATGCCCCAGATTGTCATGGCAACACCTAAATGCGCCAACGTCATGCCCCATTGAGAACGAGATAATTTGCTGATTCCCACAAAGAATGAATGACGTTCCGTTGTGCGTAATTTCAATTCATATAATGCTAAAACGCAGATAATTACTGACATCATGACACCAAGAATTGCACTCACAGTGAGTTTATCTTGCAACAACAGCGGCAATACAAATCCAGCGATTGCCATCAGGATGACACTAATCACTACGGGCATGCGAATAGCTGAAAATTGATCTCTGCGCCATTTAACTAAAGGGCCGATACCCAATAATAAAGCAAATGGCGTACAAATAATCAAAAACATTTGATCAAAAAATGGTGCTCCAATAGAAATTGAGCCCAGACCTAATTGCTTATGCACTAATGGTAATAGCGTGCCTAAAAATACCACCGCAAGTGCGGTCATTAATAAGATATTATTTAGAAGTAACATGGTTTCGCGTGAATAACGTTCAGCATTATCTCGCGAACGAATTTGGCTACCTTTAATCGCATATAACGTTAAAGAGCCACCAATTACGACAATTAAGTACGCTAAAATATATAAACCACGCGTAGGATCAGAAGCAAAAGCATGCACCGATACTAAAATGCCTGAACGCACTAAGAATGTGCCTAATAAACATAAGGAAAAAGCAAGAATGGATAATAAAACCGTCCAAGCTTTGAAAGAACCACGTTTTTCAGTGACCGCTAAGCTATGTAATAATGCGGTACCAGCAAGCCAAGGCATTAATGAAGCATTTTCAACGGGATCCCAGAACCACCAGCCACCCCAGCCGAGTTCGTAATATGCCCACCAAGAGCCTAATACAATACCAAGAGTTAAGAATACCCAAGCAGCCATTGTCCAAGGACGTGACCAACGCGCCCAAGCTGTATCTAATTTTCCTGTCATTAAAGAAGCAATAGAAAAGGCAAAAGACACTGAAAAACCCACATAGCCCATGTACAGTAAAGGCGGATGGAAAATTAAGCCTACATCTTGTAATAAAGGATTAAGTTCACGTCCATCGACGGGGAAATTAGGGAAAGTACGGGTAAATGGATTTGAGGTAAAGAGCACAAAAACAAGAAAGCCGATACTCACAATGCCCATAATACCCAATACACGAGCAACAGCCTCTTGTGGTAATTGTTTACTGAAAGCAGCAACTGCAGCACCCCAAAAAGTTAATAACCAAATCCACAACAAGAGAGAACCTTCATGAGATCCCCAAACCGCAGACAAACGATAACGCAAAGGCAATTGGCTATTAGAGTTATTTACCACATATTGCACTGTAAAATCATTGACAGCAAAAGCATAAAATAAGGCTAAAAATGCCACAGTTAATGCAATAAATAAGGCATACGTCATTGGACGAGCCAAAGACATTAATTGTGTGTGACCTTTTTCTGCGCCCCATAATGGAAAAATCGCAAGTAAGATTGCTACAGCTAAACTTAAGGCTAAAGCATAATTACCTAGTTCAGGAATCATTTGTTACCCTCTTGCATCGCTTTATCATTTCTATCGCGATCGCTTTCACCTTTCAGATCCGCATCTGAAATGCCCATAGGTTGATGTGCTTTTTTCATTTGATCACCTAGTTCAGGCGGCACATAATTTTCATCATGTTTTGCTAACACTTCTGTTGCTTCCAGCAAAGTAGGAGCTTTTAACACGCCTTGCGCCACAATGCCTTGCCCTTCGCGGAATAAATCCGGCAAAATGCCTTCATATTCAACAGTAATGGAAGGACCAACATCATTTAAGTCAAATTTAACTTTCAAACTTTTCGCATCACGTTCAACCGTTCCTTCCACAACCATACCGCCAACACGAATACGTTGTCCCACTTCTGGTTTTTGGCTTGGATCATCATTTTTACCATTTACAATTTCAGAAGGCGTATAGAATAAGTCAATATTTGAACGTAAAGCATAGGTTACTAATCCTGTCGCAATCGCTACGCCAAAAAGCACAAATAAAATAACAGTTAATCTTGATTTACGTCTTGGGTTCATAATCCACTCCCACTTTTATTTGATTGTAAACGCTGTTCACGTGCTTGTTCACGACGAACTTCACGTAAAATTGCATTTTTCCCACGATAACTTTGCACCGCCAAAAATGCGATAGCAACAAAAGAAATGCCATAGGATAACCACACGTAAAAACCGTAGCCCCCCATATCTAAAAAATCTGCCCAAGTTTCAAAAAACATTTTTATCTCCAAAAACGATTCAAATTTTCACCGCACTTTTACCTTTTATTTCGCCAAATCTTTTACCCAAGGGCGTTTCATATCTTCTTGCAATAAGGCATTGCGATAGCGTACTAGAGTCAACCAAATACTCATTGCCATAAAACCAAAAATATTGAAAATCAGCGGAATTAACATAGGTGTCGCAATAGAAGGTTTCTCAAATTTTGTGATGCTTGCGCCTTGGTGCAAGGTATTCCACCATTCCACTGAGAAGTGAATAATTGGAATATTGATCACACCAACAATGCTTAAAATCGCTGCAGCTTTCATACCTGTGCTACGATCTTGGAAAGCGGAATAAAGTGCCATAACACCTAAATAAAGGAAGAATAAAATTAACGACGAGGTTAAGCGAGCATCCCAAACCCACCAAGTTCCCCACATTGGTTTACCCCAAATGGCACCTGTTGCTAAGGCTAAAAAGTTAAATACTGCTCCAATCGGCGCCATGGCGATGATTGACAAATGCGCTTGTTTAATTTGCCATACCAAACCGATAACCCCAGCAATCGCCATGGATACATATAAACTCATGGACCAAATCGCTGCTGGCACATGGATATACATAATGCGGAAACTATTACCTTGCTGGTAATCTGCTGGCGCATAAGCCAATCCCCAAACCGTACCAACACCTAATAACACAAGGGTTAAGAACGCAAAAAAGGGAACAAATTTGCCACATAAATGATATTGTGTTTCAGGTTTAGCGTAAGGGTGTAACCACTTCCACATACTCAAGTTCCTTTTATTATTGATCTAAACTAATACGTAACGCCGCAGCAATGGCAAAAGGTGATAATGTTACTGCTACCGCTAAAATTGCCCCTAAAATAGCCAATTGACCATCATAGGGTAAATTCAAGGTTGCCGCATCTAATACTGCGGCAGAAAAAATTAATACTGGGATAAATAAAGGTAATACGATAAGGCTCAGTAACACACCGCCTTTACGCAACCCAACGGTTAAGGCAACACCAATCGCCCCTAAACAGCTCAACACTGGCGTACCAATCAATAAGGTTAGTACCAATGCCCACCAAATATGCTGCTCCAAAGATAATAATAAGGCAGCAATAGGTGATAATAAAATCAAAGGCAGCCCCGTTAATAACCAATGAGCAATCACTTTCGCTAAAGCCGTTAAAGGCAACGGCTGCGCTAATAACAATAGTTGCTCTAAGGAACCATCTACAAAATCATCACGAAACAAACGTTCAAATGACAACAATGCAGAAAGCAACGCAGCCACCCAAGCCACTCCTGGTGCAATTTTCGCTAATAATTTCGGATCTGGGCCAATCACTAACGGAAAAAGCGTAATAACAATTAAAAAAAACCAAAGCGGATTTAAAATCTCTGCCTGTTTTCTCATTGCGATACGCAATTCGCGTTGGATTATTTCAATAAATATCATTGTTCTAAAAACTTATATAAATCTAACCGCACTTTTTGTAATTTATCGCTCGGCACTTCTTGATGGCTGGTTAAAATCACCATTCCACCCTGTTCGCAGTGTTGTTCAAAATATTCTGTTAATGTCTTAACACCATTTTTATCAATAGCATTAAAAGGTTCGTCCAAAATCCATAGTGGCGCTTTAGAAAGCCATAATCTTGCTAAGGCAATGCGTTTTTGTTGCCCTGCGGAAAGCTGACTTGCCACAATATCATCTCGTCCTAGTAATCCTACTTTTTCTAAGACTTGCCATACAATCTCATCACCTTGATGACAATGACTAACCCCTTGATAAAATTTCAAATTTTCCCAAGCGGTTAATTCAGGTTTCACCCCAGCGGAATGGCCCAAATACAATAATTGATGATAATATTCTTCTCGACAATGGGAAATCTGTTCAGAATTCCACCGCACTTTTCCGGCCAAAGGCTGAGCCAATCCCGTTAAAATACGCAGTAAACTGGTTTTACCAATACCATTATGCCCTTCTATTTGCACAAAATCGCCTGATTGAAAGCGCAATGTCAAATCGGTAAAAAGAATTTGACTACCACGTTGGCAAGCAAGTTGTTCAATTTCTAGGCTATTCACCATTTTACTGTCCCTAACATTAATTAAGCGTCGCAATTCTATCATAAGCCTTGCGTAACGTATAATTCTATCGCCTCGCAAAGCATACCTCTTTAGAGGTGGATTATAGTGTTTATTGATTTAGCACAAGTTTTTAACATTAACGTGAAAAAAAAATCAGATACTTGAATTTGATAAAATCATAAAACATAAAAATTAAACAACAACAAATCACAAAATAAAATACCAAAATAAACAAACAAAATAGATTTATGTATAATTTAAGGCAAACTCAAGCAACAAAAACCAAGATATTTATCTAAAAAAACATTTGACAGCAATATTTTTACCAGTAATATAAAAACCACTTCATTTATTTTATTAGCTGATTTTTATGTTTAACTTTATTTCTCTTCTCCTCAACTTACGATTATCACATTCCTTGTGCGGTTAAGTTGTGGATGAAAGAAAAAGCATAAAATTCATAAACCCGCACTTTATAACAAAGTTCGGGTTTTTTTATACCTAATGAACCTTAATATTAACGTCTAACTGCTTTTGAAAGGACAATCATATGGCAAACAACATTATTATCTTCGATACCACATTGCGCGACGGCGAACAGGCTTTAAAAGCGAGCTTAACTGTAAAAGAAAAATTACAAATTGCTTTTGCTTTAGAGCGATTAGGCGTAGATGTTATGGAAGTCGGTTTTCCTATTTCCTCAGAGGGCGACTTTTTATCTGTTCGTACCATTGCTGAAAATATAAAAAATAGTCGTGTTTGCGCCCTGTCTCGTGCTGTTGACAAAGATATTGATGCTGCTTATGAAGCGCTCAAAGTGGCTGAAGCTTTCCGCATCCACACCTTTATTGCTAGTTCTGCATTACATGTTGAAGCCAAATTAAAACGTAGTTTTGATGATGTGGTTGAAATGGCTGTTGCTGCAGTAAAACGCGCCAGAGGCTATACAGATGATGTAGAATTTTCTTGTGAAGATGCAGGCCGCACAGGGATTGACAATATTTGCCGAATTGTAGAAGCCGCTATCAATGCAGGAGCGACAACAGTAAATATCCCTGACACCGTAGGTTACTGCTTGCCAACTCAATATGGCAGCATTATTGCAGACGTCGTCAACCGCGTACCAAATATTGATAAAGCCATTATATCTGTGCATTGCCACAATGATTTGGGCATGGCAACAGCAAATTCTTTAACCGCGGTTTTAAATGGTGCAAGACAAATTGAATGTACCATTAATGGTATTGGCGAACGAGCTGGTAACACTGCATTGGAAGAAGTCGTAATGGCAATTAAAACGCGCCAAGATATGTTTAATGGTTTGGATACGCGTATTAATACACAAGAAATTCATCGTGTTAGCCAAATGGTCAGCCAACTTTGTAATATGCCAATTCAACCAAACAAAGCTATTGTGGGATCAAATGCCTTTGCTCATTCTTCTGGTATTCACCAAGACGGCGTGTTAAAAAATAAAAATACCTATGAAATCATGTCACCAGAAAGTATTGGCTTGAAAAAAGAAAAATTGAATTTAACCGCACGTTCTGGACGCGCAGCAGTGAAAGGGCATATGAACGATATGGGTTATACCGAAGCAGATTATGATTTGGATAAACTTTATACCGCCTTCTTGAAACTTGCCGATAAAAAAGGACAAGTTTTCGATTATGATTTAGAAGCCCTTGCCTTTATTGATATGCAGCAAGGCGATGAAGATCGCTTAGCCTTAGATGTGATTACGTCTCAATGTATCAGCCATTTACCCGCCTCCGCTTTCGTGCAAGTGGAATTGGACAACAAAAAAATCAGCCAAGTGGCAAGTAGTGGTAATGGCCCGGTAGATGCTGTTTATAGTGCGATTTTATCTATTACAGGCATGCAAGTTCAAATGTTAAACTACAACTTAACCGCTAAAGGCGAAGGTGCGGAAGCATTAGGACAGGTGGATATTGTAGTCGAGCACGAAGGCAGACGTTTCCATGGTGTTGGTTTAGCAACAGATATTGTGGAATCTTCGGCAAGAGCCTTGATCCATGCGATAAACGCCATTTATCGTTCACAAAAAGTGGCCGATTTAAAATTACATAAAATTACTGGCGTATAAAACTTGCAAAAAACGCACCGCACTTTTATGTGGTAAGCAAGTAACAAAATAGAATTTAATAAATATTTAAAAGGAAAAACAATGCAAACATATAATATCGCAGTTCTCAGTGGTGACGGCATCGGTCCTGAAATTATGGCGGAAGCCATCAAAGTTTTAGATGTTGTACAACAAAAATATCAATTCAAATTAAACTATCGCACTTTTGATGTAGGTGGCATTGCAATTGACAACCATGGAACACCATTACCAGAAAGCACCTTAAAAGGCTGTGAAGAAAGTGATGCGATCCTATTTGGCTCAGTGGGAGGACCAAAATGGGAAAATTTACCTCCAGCTCAACAACCTGAACGAGGTGCATTGCTTCCTTTACGCAAACATTTCGCTTTGTTTTGTAACTTACGCCCTGCAACCCTTTATAAAGGCCTAGAAAAATTCTGTCCATTGCGTTCAGACATTTCCGCCAAAGGCTTTGATATGGTAACCGTACGAGAACTCACTGGTGGTATTTATTTTGGTCAGCCGAAAGGTCGTGAAGGCGAAGGTGCCAATGAAAAAGCATTCGATACCGAAGTCTATCATCGCTACGAAATTGAACGTATTGCTAAAGTTGCTTTTGAAACCGCAATGAAACGTAATAAGCACGTTACCTCTGTGGACAAAGCCAACGTATTAATCAGTTCTGTTTTATGGCGTGAAGTAGTATGCGAAGTGGCAAAAGATTATCCAGAAGTGAAATTAGATCACATTTACATTGACAATGCTACCATGCAGCTTATTAAACAACCTGAATTCTTTGACGTGTTGCTTTGTTCTAATATTTTTGGTGACATCATTTCCGACGAATGTGCAATGATCACTGGTTCAATGGGCATGCTACCTTCTGCGAGCTTAAACGAAAAAGGCTTTGGTCTATACGAACCTGCTGGCGGATCAGCACCTGATATTGCAGGCAAAGGCATCGCCAACCCAATTGCCCAAATTTTATCAGCTGCAATGATGCTACGTCACAGTTTCAACTTAAACGACGCTGCTAATGCTATCGAAAATGCAGTAAGAAAAGTGCTAGCCGAAGGACACCGCACCGCCGACTTAGCAGATGAAGGAAAACCAATTTCAACCGCAGAAATGGGCAACCTAATCGCTCAAGCAATCGAATAAAAATATGAATGTAGAGGCGCCACGCTGGCGCCTACTTTGAAACCAAAGCTATTCTTATAACAAACATATAAAACGATTATTTTAACACTGATACGGACGCGAACATCGCGTCCCTACTTAATTACTCAGGTAACTACCATGAAACGAACCCTCTACGAAAAACTCTTCGACTCCCACATCGTCCACGAAGCAGACGGTGAAACCCCAATTTTATACATCAACCGTCACCTTATTCATGAAGTGACTTCACCACAAGCCTTTGATGGTTTGCGAGTTGCAGGTCGCCAAGTACGCCAAGTGGGTAAAACATTCGGTACAATGGACCATAGTATTTCTACTCAAGTGCGTGATGTAGAACAATTACAAGGACGAGCAAAAATCCAAGTACTTGAGTTGGATAAAAACTGTAAAGCAACGGGGATTTCCTTGTTTGATATGAACAGTAAAGAACAAGGTATTGTTCATGTTATGGGACCCGAACAAGGCTTGACACTCCCTGGCATGACCATTGTTTGTGGTGACTCACACACTGCTACCCATGGGGCATTTGGCGCGTTAGCATTCGGGATCGGTACCTCCGAAGTAGAACACGTTCTTGCCACGCAAACATTAAAACAAGCTCGTGCAAAAAATATGAAAATTGAAGTGCGTGGCAAAGTCAACCCAGGTATTACTGCTAAAGATATTGTGTTAGCCATTATCGGCAAAACCACCATGGCAGGCGGAACAGGACATGTTGTGGAATTCTGTGGTGAAGCTATTCGCGATCTTTCAATGGAAGGACGCATGACAGTATGTAATATGGCAATTGAACTTGGCGCTAAAGCCGGTTTAATCGCGCCAGATGAAACCACTTTTGCTTATTTAAAAGACAAACCTCATGCACCAAAAGGTAAGGATTGGGAAAGTGCGGTGGAATATTGGAAAACTTTACAAACTGACGAAGGCGCGCATTTCGATACCGTCGTTGTATTAGAAGCTAAAGATATTGCGCCACAAGTCACTTGGGGAACCAATCCAGGTCAAGTGATCGGCATTGACCAACTTGTACCAAATCCAGCAGAAATGGTCGATCCTGTTGTGCGCGCCTCAGCAGAAAAAGCCCTTGCCTATATCGGTTTAGAAGCGAATACAGATCTGAAAGAAATCCCTGTTGATCAAGTCTTTATTGGATCTTGCACCAACTCTCGCATTGAAGATTTACGTGCTGCCGCTGCGGTGATGAAAGGCCGTAAAAAAGCCGCTAATGTAAAACGCATTTTAGTGGTGCCCGGCTCTGGATTAGTAAAAGAACAAGCCGAAAAAGAAGGCTTGGATAAAATTTTCATCGAAGCTGGCGCAGAATGGCGTAACCCAGGTTGCTCAATGTGCTTAGGTATGAACGATGACCAATTAGGCGAATGGGAACGCTGCGCCTCTACATCTAACCGTAATTTTGAAGGTCGCCAAGGTCGAAATGGACGTACCCATCTTGTCAGCCCAGCGATGGCAGCCGCTGCTGCGATGTTTGGTAAATTTGTTGATATTCGCCAAGTAGAATTAAATTAGGAGGAACACATGGCAGGTTTTAAACAACATTCAGGCTTAGTGGTGCCTCTTGATGTGGCAAATGTGGACACAGATGCCATCATTCCAAAACAATTTTTGCAAGCTATCACGCGCGTAGGGTTTGGTAAGCATTTATTCCACGAATGGCGATATTCCGACGCAGAAGGCACACAGGAAAATCCTAATTTTGTGTTGAATTATCCTCAATACCAAGGCGCAACTATTTTGTTAGCACGTAAAAATTTAGGTTGTGGTTCTTCTCGTGAACACGCGCCTTGGGCGTTAGCTGATTATGGTTTCAAAGTCATGATCGCCCCAAGTTTTGCAGATATTTTCTACAACAACAGCCTCAACAACCATATGTTGCCTATTCGTTTAAGCGAAGAAGAAGTGGAAGAAATCTTCCAATGGGTTTGGGCAAATGAAGGAAAACAAATTCATGTGGATTTAGAAAAAATGACCGTCACCACAGGCGACAAAGTCTATCATTTTGAACTCGATGAATTCCGTCGCCACTGCCTATTAAACGGCTTGGATAACATCGGCTTAACCTTACAACATGAAGATAAAATCGCGGAATACGAAAAAAATATTCCTGCGTTTTTGAGGTAAACACAAAAAGTGCGGTGTATTTTCACCGCACTTTTTCTATTGATAGACTAGTCTTTTCAAACTGAAAGTTTTATACTATGCCTCTAGTATCAACTCGGACTAGACAGCAATGTTATTAATGAAAAATCAGCGAATTTTTTATAACATGTCAACTCAATCAATCAATGCTTTCTCATTGATTCCATTCGTATTTTCTATTAATACCACGTCCCTATTAGGCATGTATTCAAACTTGCTCATTCTATCCGCACCTATTCAATCATTATGGAGCACTTATGAAAAACCACGTTCGTAGTTTTAAAACCTTTATTCGAGATGAAATTATTAAGAAAGGGGGCTGGGTAAATGCGCATGCTCATGCTGACCGCGCTTTCACAATGACACCAGAGAAAATCAGTATTTATCAAAACTGTAACCTACAACAAAAATGGGATTTAGTGGATGAAGTAAAACGTACATCTACTGTGGAAGACTATTATGCGCGTTTTTGCCAAGCTATTGAGTTAATGATTTCTCAAGGGGTTACGGCATTTGGTACATTTGTGGATATTGACCCTGTTTGTGAAGACCGCGCTATCATTGCTGCACATAAAGCGCGTGAAATTTATAAAAGTGATATTGTACTGAAATTTGCTAACCAAACATTAAAAGGCGTTATCGAGCCAACCGCCAAAAAATGGTTTGATATTGGTTCTGAAATGGTGGATATGATTGGTGGCTTGCCTTATCGTGATGAGTTGGATTTTGGACGTGGTCTTGAAGCAATGGATATTTTATTAGATAAAGCCAAGTCCCTAGGCATTATGTGTCATGTGCATGTTGACCAATTTAACACGCCAAAAGAAAAAGAAACCGAGCAATTATGCGACAAAATTATTGAGCATGGCATGCAAGGACGCGTTGTGGCGATCCATGGTATTTCTATCGGTGCACATTCTAAAGAATATCGTTACAATTTGTATAAAAAAATGCGTGAAGCGCAATTAATGATGATCGCCTGCCCTATGGCATGGATTGATAGTAACCGTAAAGAAGAGCTTATGCCATTCCACAATGCCTTAACACCAGCGGATGAAATGATTCCTGAAGGCATTACGGTGGCAATTGGAACAGATAACATCTGTGACTATATGGTGCCATTATGTGAAGGCGATATGTGGCAAGAGTTGAGTTTATTAGCAGCGGGCTGCCGTTTCCCTAATTTAGAAGAAATGGTGAACATTGCAAGTATTAACGGGCGTAAAGTGTTAGGCTTAGATCCATTAAAATAAAGCAAAAATACACCGCACTTTATAAAAAAACGCAGCTCAAGGCTGCGTTTTTCACTTTTACAAATAATTAAGGTGTATTATCAAAAATGTTACGATCAAGTTCTCCCTCTGTATGAGCAACAACTGTCGCCACTAATGCATCATCAACAACATTTAATACAGTTCTGAACATACCAGAGAACCAGTCAATCCCTGCCAGTAACGCAACACCTTCAATTGGTAAACCTACTGTTGGTAGGACAATGGCTAATGCCACTAAACCGCCACCTGGTACAGTTACTGTCCCTAATGTGGCTAGGGTTGACATAATAACAACAATAAATTGTTGTTTAATGGACATATCAACCCCAAAGAATTGCGCAACAGTAATGCAAGCTAAGGCTAAATAAATAGCTAAACCATCACTATTTAATGACATACCTAACGGGTTGATTAAGCGAGAAACTCGTTTACTTACCCCAATACGCTTTTCTGCATCTTCCATTTTCACTGGTAAAGTTACTGCGGATGAGGTCGTTGTAAATGCCATGATCCCCATGCGTAACAATTTACGGATTAATTTAGCAGGGCTGACTTTTACAATCGCACAAGTTAGTGAAATAAAAATCGTTAGAATAATGATGGTAGATACCGCAAATGCTGCTAAAAATTTCACTAGTGGGATAATAATTTCCACCCCATAGTTACCAATTACCCAGCCAAGTAAACAGAAGATACCTAATGGGGCAATTTTCATGATCAATTTGATCACACCTAATAGCACTTCATTAAAGCTTTTTATGGAAAGCAAAAAGTTATTATCTGTCTTACTTTCCGAAATAATACTTGCCGCCACACCAGCTAAGATCGCAAATACAATAACTTGAATTGTATTACCTGAAGAAATAGAAGCGATTAAATTTGTTGGGAAAAAGTCAACGATGATTTGTGTAATTGTTTTATCCGTTCCCTTGATACTAGAAACCAATTCTCTTGACATATCAATGCCAACACCCGGTTGAATTAAATTGCCAATCACAATGCCAACAACAGCTGCAACAGTTGTCGTAATAGCAAAGCCAATGACCGCTTTCAAGCCAAGAGAGCCTATTTCTTGACGTTTTAATGAACCAACAGCTTCAATTACTGAGCCCATGACAAGCAAGATAATCCCCATTTGGATTAATCGTAAGAAAATATCACCAATAAATTTAAATTCCACCAGTAATTTAGGGAATATAAATCCAGCAATAATCCCTAAAACCATCGCAAGAAAAATTTGTAATGTGGTATTACCTTTTATCTTCATAAAACGCTCCTATGTAACATGAGTGATAAAAAAAGTGCGGTGCAAAACTTATTGTTTTTACACCGCACTTTTTGTTAATTATTCAAAGGTCGTTCCTTTACGGAAGTTTGCCGAGCTTGGCAGGGCTTTCATTAAAATGAAGTAAGTTAAACCAGATGGAATTAAACTCACATACCAAGATAAATCAACAACGATTAATGAGCAAAGTGAACCAACACCAATGGCAATGATACCTGCCCAGTTAACGCCTTTGAAGATACCTTGTTTGTCATAGATATCATTCACGTTAATGGTTTGTTTTCTTAAAATATAGTAATCAACTACCATTACAGCGAAGATAGGACCTAAGAATGCAGAGTAGATTTTAATGAATAATGATAAACCTTCTGCTGATTCTGCGGTAACCAGTTTCCAAGGCATTACACACATTGAAAGTAAACCCACCAAAATTGTTGCGTGTGACCATTTCATTTTGAATGAGTCCATTAAAATGTAAGATGGTGGAACAATGTTGTTTAATACGTTAGTAGTTACTTGAGCGAAAGCAATAAATAATAATGTGATGATAGTTAATGCTTTGTTATCCATTGCAGTAGCAAATACTTCGATTGGATCACTATTACCTGTTGCTGCAGTCACTAATAAACCGATTAATCCCATAAATAAGGTAACAGGTAAAATTGAAAGCACATAGATCACACCTGTTGTCACGCCACTTGTTTTTTCTTTCACATGACGAGAATAGTCAGAGGCGTTTAAGATCATTGTTGAGTAAATACCAAGGAATGCTGTGGTTGCAGCCCAGAATGGCATCCCCCAAGAACCTTCAATGCTTGAGAAACGGTTACCAATTTCTGTAGAGAATTGTGTGTTTACCACATAAAGCATATAAGCCAAGATACCAATCAAGAATACGCAAGAAACGTTTTCTAACCATTTAATACCTTTAAAGCCACCGATTGATAAACCAACTTGTAATAAAGTGAATAGCACATAAACAATTGGTAAATTATCAAAACCAAACAAAAGTTTTAAACACATATTGATCGCGCCAGCGCCCACCCAGCTTTGGAAGCCGAACCATACGATTGCAGGCACACCACGTAAAATCCCCGGGATCTTAACGCCAGTCGTACCAAAGCTACTTCTCAATTGAACGGTGAATGGCACACCATATTTGTGCCCCATATTACCAATTAACACTAAGCCAATAGCAATAACAACACAACCAATTGACATAGCCAAAATGGCTTGCGTCACAGTTAAAGCACCAATTAAGCTTGCGCCCATTGAGAATGTACCAATAGACACACAGCCACCTAAGAAACTTGCCCAATAAGAGAAGTTATCCATAATACGTGTTTTGGTTGGCTGCAGATCTTCATTGATCCCTTTCGCCAACTCTGGGCTAAGTACTTTGTTATCAATCATTTTTATTCTCCTTTCATAACAAATTTACCGAAACCTTTGGTTCCGACAACTTTTCCATCTTGAGCAACCACTTGACCACGAACAATGGTGCAAACAGGTAGACCTTTACCTTTTAATCCAACATAAGCAGACATTTTATTCACATATTGTAAATCTTCTGCTTTGATTTCCCATTCTTGGTTAGGATCGATAATAGTGAAATCTGCATCAAATCCAACGCGAATATCCCCTTTTTGTCCATAAATGCCGAAAGCTTTTGCTGGTAATTTCGCCATTGAGTTTGCTAATACAGTTGGGCAGATACCACGTTTTACACAACCCTCAGAGAAGGCAACTTGAACACAGCTTTGAATACCGCTGATACCGCCCCATACATCAAATACATTTTCAATTTTTTGACCAAGAATTTCAGTGTGTTTTTCCTCATAGGTACAAGGTGAATGGTCACTACCAATACCGCTAAAGGTACCATCAATCACATATTCCCACAAACGATCCACATCAGCTTTAGAACGTAATGGCGGTGCACATTTAAATAATGGCCCTTTTTCAATCACGTCATCTTCGGTAAACACTAAATAATGCGCGCAGGTTTCAGCGGTAATATCATAGCCTTCTTGTTGTGCTTCTTTAATTTTTTGTGCCACATCAGGATGGCTTACATGACAAATATGCGCTTTACACCCTGTTGCTTTGGCAATTTCAATAATATCAACGGTTGCAAGCAGTTCTGCGATAAGCGGGCGAGAATCAAGGAAAGCTTTCCAGTCTAAACGACCTTCATTTTTCATGCGCTGTTCTTGCCATTTAATGGTAGAGAAATCTTCACAATGGAAGCCTGCACGTCCACCAAATTTTTGGATACGTTGCATGGCTTCATAAGTTTGACCATAGTTTAAAGAAGCATAATCAGGCGAAACAGGACCAATAAATGATTTAAGTGCTACGCAGCCTTTTTTATCTAAATCAGCTAAATGATCAAAATTATCTGGCACTAAACCGCCCCAGAAACAATAATCTACATAAGCGCTTGGCGATACTTTGGCAATTTTCTTATCAAAAATAGCAGCGGTTGTCAGTGCAGGTTCATTTTGTAATGGCATATCAATAATTGTTGTATAGCCACCTACAGCTGCTGCAGCGGTTCCATGTGCATAATCTTCACGCCATTCATAACCTGGATCATTTAAGTGTGCATGAGTGTCAATCGCACCAGGGAAAATATAATTTCCTTTTACATCAATAACTTCTTTCGCATCCACTTCTGAATATTCGTCTAATATTGCTGCAATTTTTCCATTATTAACGGCAATAGTTCCTTCAAATACAGCATCAGATAACACTATTTTTCCATTTTTTAATACTAGATCATACATCTCTAGATCTCCTTAGAAATATTAAAATAAGTGAGTTAAATTGTACAAAGTCATACCTAAGCACAAATCGGGTTGAGTATATTTAATTAATTTCATCAAATCAATCAAGTATTTTCATTATTGAGAGCTATGTCACAATCTGTTTATGATTTTAAATCAAGAGTGGTTTCCGCTAATAGCTTGGACATAAAATAAATGCCGCATATGGTATCCATTCCCGACGAATGACCAATTTGGTCAAATTCCTGAAAAAGTGCGGTGGAATTTTGCGGAGAATTTTGTTCAAAAAAATGAATCACAGGTTGCGAGAAATGATTTTCCAATGCACAGGTTAAAAATGCCGCGCTAATCTCATTGGTTCTGGCTAAATTTTGTTGAATCGCCAATTGAAGTTCAGCAAAAAGTGCGGTCTGTTTTAGCCCAATTTTATGTAGCAGCGCTAAAACACCAGATAAAAAATCATCACCACTTGGCGTCAATCCTATGCCGACTCCTATTAATTTTGCCAAATAATGCGCAAATTCTCGTTCATTTTGTTGTAAAAATGCACATTTTGCTTGTGCTAACACTTTCCCTACAGATTGGAAAACAAAATCATCTGCTTTATCCCATAACAACAAATGGCGCAATCCAGCTTTATTGGATTGATTTAATAGCTGCACTGCCAGTTGTCTATAATATTTGCAAATGGAGAGTTCAAAAGGCACACTGGTTAGCCTTGAGTCATAAATATGGGCTTGTGATAGGTCAAATTCAATCTTCACCACGCCATGTTTATCCCCATTCCACTGCTGAGCTAATTGCTGTAATTCCTCTTCTGTATAATTCGTCAACAAACTCAAAGGAGACAAATAACTATTTTTTGTTTGTAATGCAAAAATTTTTTTCAAAAATGAGAGGTTAACCGTTTTAGCAAAAATACTATGTACTTGAGCTATTGTAGGCGAATTTAAAAATGTTGTAACATAGTCCGATGTCCCAACTAGCGATATTTTCATGAATCTATCACCTATAAGAAGTGTTATTTATCCTAGTTATCTTTTTACTTAAAAGTAACTATGTATTAGAATTTAAGGAAAAATTCCCTTTTCATCCAAGATCGAATTTTTCCATTTAGTTCCGTTATCTGTCAATAAGAGAGTATTTCTATGTATGATTTAATTGTAAAAAATGGACAGTTAGTGACTCCTGATCGTATCTATCCTGCAACGGTTGCGGTAAAAGATGGCAAATTTGCCGCATTTTTATCGCCTGAAGCAGAAGCTGAAGCAAAAGAAATAGTGGACGCTAAAGGTCATCTTATTTTTCCAGGCATTATTGACTGCCATGCGCATTTAAATGAACCAGGTTTCGATTACCGAGAAGACTTTGAAACAGGTTCAAGAGCAGCAGTTGTGGCAGGTTGTACAACCCTTATTGATATGCCATTGAATAATGATCCGTCACTCATTAACAAAGAAATTTTCAACTTAAAACATGATCGTATCAGCCAACATTCTTATGTGGACTTTGCGCTATGGGGCGGTATTGTTGGAGATTACGATGACAGTCTTGATTCAATTAAATCCAATTCCAATGAATTAGTGGGATTACAAGAATGTGGCGTTGCTGCGTTCAAAGGCTTTACTTGTCCAAATGGTGAACTATTCCCAACCGTTAATTTAGGCAATGTGCGTAAAGCATTAGAAATTCTCAAACCATATAACGCCCTTTCAGGTTTCCATTGTGAAGAATATGGTCAAGTAAAAGAACGTGTAAAAGAAGCAAAAGCAAAAACAGGGTTAACCAATCAACAAAAAATTCGTGAATTCTTAGATGCGCACGATGTATGGGTTGAATATGTTGCAACTAAAAATATGATTGATATGTCTCGCGCAACTGGTGGTCGAGTGCATATTTGTCATGTTACGCACCCAATGGTTGCACAATTGGTAAAAGACGCGATTTATGAAGGTTTGCCTGTATCTGGTGAAACCTGTGCGCATTATTTAGGTTTTACAGAAGATTTCGTGTTTGAAAAAGGTGGTCCAGCAAAATGCACACCACCACTACGTAAAAAAGAAGACATGGAAAAATTATGGGATTATGTCCTTGACGGTACTCTTTCTTGTGTAGGTAGTGACCACTCGCCTGCGGCTGATCATGAAAAAGATAACCAAACAAAAGATATTTGGGAAGCTTGGGGTGGTTTAAACTGTATTCAATTTTTCTTCCCGATGATGTTCAACATGGTTGTTCATCAACGTAATCTCAGCCCAAGCCTGATTGCGAAAGTAATGGGCATTAATCCAGCGAAATTATTTGGTTTATATGGACGCAAAGGGGCATTTGAAATTGGATTTGATGCAGATATTGTCATTGTTGATCCAAATAAACCTTGGAAAGTGGAACAAGAAAAATTATTTACCAAAGGTCATGTTACTTGTTTTAATGGACTAGAAGGAAAAGGGGCACCAACACATACCTTTATACGTGGTCGTTTAGTGGCTGAAAATGGTATGTATAAACAAGATGCGGTGGGACACGGTGCCTTTATTCGTCCAGTAAAACCTTAAACAATTTACTAAAAACAATAATAAAATTCTCAACATAGGAGAACCATATGTCTGAAAAAACAAACTTACAACCTATCCCAGAAAATAAACGGATTATGGGATTAACCTCATATTTATTCTTGTGGCTTGGCGGCTGCGTATCTATCGGTACATTCGCCTTGGGATCTGGTCAATTAGAAAAAGGCTTAAACCTCACTCAAGCTTTTACAGCCATGGTAATTGGTTCCTTACTACTTATTTTATGTCTAGGTATCAATGACCAACTTAGCTATAAAACGGGTATCCCTTATGCCGTACAACTAAAAAGTGCATTCGGTACAAAAGGTAACATTTTACCTGCCATGTTGCGTGGGTTGCCAGCGATTGTATGGTACGGTGTACAAAGTTGGTTAGGTGGTTCGGCGATTAACCAAATTTCAATTTCATTATTCGATTATAGCAATACGGTACTCTTCTTCTTATTATTCCAAGCATTACAAATTTGGATCTCAACCACAGGTTTCCATGGCTTAAAATGGTTAGAAAATATCGGTGCCTGTGTCATCATGGCTTCTCTTGTATATATGTTCTATATTTGTATGACAAAATTTGGTGGTGAAATTCACACCAACTTAATCGACAAGGAAGGAACTTGGGGCGTGCCATTTATTAGTGCAATCGTGGCATTCTTTGGCGTAAACGTATTAGTTATGCTTAACGTGGGCGACTATGTACGTGAATTAAAACCGGGCTATTCTACCGCAAAACGCAGTGTGGTTTACTTCTTAGCAATGGTGCCAACAACGGTATTCATGGGTTTAATCGGCTTAATGATTTCTTCTGCAACAGGCATCGCCAACCCAATCAATGCGTTCGCACAAGCGGCTGACAACCAATTCTTAGTGATCATCACATTAATCTTCATCTTATTTGCACAAATGACAACAAACCTTGCAAGTAATGTGGTACCACCAGCTTATGCTTTAATGGATGCTTTCAAAATCAAGCATAAAACAGCGGTCGTATTAATCGGTCTTGTTGCCATTGCTACTTGCCCATGGTTAATCACTTCAGATGAATCTTCTGCTGGCGTTGACTTATTCGTGCTAATTTACACTGTATTCTTCGGTCCAATCTTTGCGGTGTTAGTGGTTGATTACTACATTTTACGTAAACAAAAAATCAATGTGGACGAATTATATGATGAGAAAGGTAATCGCAACGGTGTGAACTGGGCGGCGATCCTTGCGATTGTAGTGGGTGCGATCATCGGTTTATTCAACGCCGATATTTCATTCTTAACTGCAACCATTCCAACTGGTTTGGTTTACTATTTTGGTATGAAATTCTTACCTTCAAGCAAACGCTTCAGAGAAGGAACTATTTTAGAAGACAAATAATCGCAAAAAGCGCGGTGAAAAACGAAGGATTTTTACACCGCACTTTCGATTGATTAATCATTAACTTTTTGAATAAAGTTAAGACTGGCATGTAATAATTCTTGGGTTGTATTAGATTGTTCATCGCGGTCAAAATCATGTGCATCAATCGCAGCAACAAAACGTTCCGCTGGATATTTTGCACAAAGGGCATTGAACTCAGCGAAAGGCACATCAGAATCTCCCGTAGAATGCGCGAAAAATAAAGGCAAGGTTAAGTCTTTCGCTCGCAAGCTATAATCAAGGTAAAAGAATTTATCTCGTCCTTGATAAATTAATGATTTCCACAATCCTGTTTGGCGAGCATAAATATACACGCCAAAATATTGACTTTCAGCCGTTACCATGGGTTGTTCAGTCAGTTGACGGAATGTGCATTCATCAACGATTGGTAATTTGGTATAATAGGCACTCGGCTTATCATACCAATCATCAGTAAGAAAACCATAACCATAAAAAGACAATACGCCTTTTGGCTGAGGCAATGTTTCATCTGCTTTAATGATTGAGGCAGTTAATAAAGCCAAATACGCGCCCGCAGATCTGCCCCATAAAAAATAAGGCAAATCCTTAAAGTGCGGTTGTTTTTTTAATAGTTTTAGGGAATGAACCACTGTTGATAAAATTTGCTCCACTTGAGCATGAGGTGCCAGTGGATAATCTAATGCAATAATTTGAATACCTGCTTGGGTAAAAAAAGTTTTATGCAAGTCAGGTAAATCTTGGCGAGAGCCGCACAACAAACCACCGCCATGTAAATAAACCAAGGTGGCTTTAGGTGGCACTTTATCGTCAATATAATGGGTTGCGTAAATCGGTAATGTTGAGTTCACAACTTGTATCGTATCAATTAAAATATGGGTTGTTTGTAACATATCACCAACTTATTAAGAATTAAAAAAGAGGCTCATTATAAAGCCTAATCGTATAAATACAAATTCATGTCACTATGGAGGTTATTATGGGTTATTTAAATGGACAGTTGGGTTATAGAGAAGATTTGCTCACAACTCGTTCTGTCATCCGTAAAAATAATTTTGTTATCTTAGAAACTGATGGTTTAGTAAGAAATAGTATTCCTTATTACCATAATTGTGATATTAGCTTTTTATCGTCACCAGCTTTAGGCGCATCTTTTGCTGATTATATTGCTGTTGTTCATCCTACAGGCGGTTGCACGCAAGTAGGTGGCGATGGCATTGAAGTGTTTGTGTATTGTGTAAAAGGTCAACTTTCCGTTAAAAACCAAGAAACACAAGCGGAATTAACGACTGGCGGCTATATTTTCTCAACTGCAGATCAAGTTTTAAGTTTTGTGAATAATTCATCTGAAGATACAAAAATTTATATTCATCGTCGCCGTTACACCCCACTTAAAGATCAAAAAGCCAAAACAGTTGTGGGTAATGTAAATGAGATTGAATATGTTCAATATGAAGGTATGGAAACTTGCTTAATCAAAGATTTATTACCTGCTGCACAAGACTTTGGTTTTGATATGAATATGCACATTTTGCTTTTCAAACCAGGTGCATCTCATGGTTACATTGAAACCCATTTCCAAGAACATGGTATGTTATTCTTATCAGGTAAAGGTATGTACCGTTTAGATGATGAATGGATTCCAGTGAAAAAAGACGACTACGTCTTTATGGATTCTTATTGCCCACAAGCTTGTTATGCTGTTGGCGACGAAGATTTTGTTTACATTTATTCAAAAGAATGTAATCGCGATATTGAACTTTAATTATAAAAAAGGAGAAAACGAATGAAATTAACAAGAGAAGAACTAAAAGGTTTAATGAAGAATAAATTAATGAAAGCAGGTTTAAATGAAAAACATGCTGACATTACGGCAGAAATTTTAACTTGGTCTGATGAACGCGGTTACCATTCTCATGGTGCAGTTCGTATGGAATACTACTGTGAGCGTATCTTTAAAGGTGGTATCACACACGATCCTAAATTTGAGTGGAAAGAAACTGGCCCTGCTTCAGCTATTTTTGAAGGCGATAACGGTTGTGGTTATGTCGCTGCAACAGAAGCGATGGAAAAAGCCATTGAAATGGCACAAAAATCAGGTATTGCCGTTGTAGGTATCCGCAACATTTCTCACAGTGGTGCAATTGGCTACTACACAGAAATGGCTGCACAAAAAGGCTTATTAGCTATTTCATTCTGTCAATCTGACCCAATGGCTGTACCATACGGCGGTTCTGAACCTTATTATGGTACAAACCCAATTTCTTTCGCCGCACCAGCAGATGAACGCAATGTGGTATTTGATATGGCTACAACAGTTCAAGCTTGGGGCAAAATTTTAGATAAACGTTCTCGTGGTCAAAGTATTCCTGACACTTGGGCTGTAGATGTGAATGGTAACCCAGTGACAGATCCGCATAAAGTAAATGCATTAGTACCAATTTCTGGTGCTAAAGGTTACGGTTTAATGATGATGGTGGATGTTTTCTCTGGTATTTTATTAGGTGTCCCATTTGGTAAACATGTTTCATCAATGTATCACGATTTATCTGAAGGTCGTCGATTAGGCCAAATGCATATTGTTATTGATCCAGCTCGTTTCTGTGGTACTGAAGAATTCCGTAAAAATATGACACAATCAATTAATGAATTAGTTGGTATGAAACCAGCCGATGGTTTTGATCGTGTTTACTATCCAGGTGAACGAGCAGAAATTCGTAAAGAAGAACAATATGCAACAGGCGGTATTGATATTGCAGATTCAGTTTATGAATATTTAATTAGCGATGATATTCACTTTGATCGTTATGATCACAAAAACCGATTTGCAGACTAATCAACTACATAATCTCATTAAAGGGTGTACCAAATACACCCTCTATTAATACAAGGAAAAGAACAATATGTTGAAGACTGTTGTAAAAAAAGGAAGCTATCATGATTCCGTTGTTCTCATGCTATTAACTAACGCCATTTCAGGCTTAGAAGGCGTGAAAAAAGTGTCTATTATGATGGCAACACCAGCGAATAAAGATATTTTTGCACAAAGTGGATTAGACACACCTGAATTATTAGAAGCAAGTGCCAATGATATGGTGGTGGTTGCAGATATTGAAAAAGAAGAATTGCTTGATGTGATTATGGAAGAAGTCGAAAAATTCCTCAAACAAAAAGCACAAGCAAGCTCAGCTAAAGCTGGTGCAGAATCCGTAAAATCTTGGGATAAAGCATTAACAAAATTACCAGAAGCAAACCTAGCTGTTATCTCTATTCCTGGTGCTTATGCTGCATTAGAAGCAGAACGTGCCTTAGATGAAGGCTTAAACGTCTTTATGTTTAGTGATAACGTGAGTGTTGAAGATGAATGTCACTTAAAACAAAAAGCACATGAAAAAGGCTTAGTTGTGATGGGTCCTGACTGCGGTACGGGCATTATCCAAGGTGTACCAGTAGCTTTCACCAATAGTGTAACCCCAGGTTCAATCGGTATTATCGGTGCTTCAGGTACAGGTATTCAAGAACTAACTACAATCATCGACCGTTTAGGCGAAGGTGTAGAAAATGCAATTGGTACGGGTGGTCGTGACCTTTATGAAGATATCGGCGGCGTGACCATGTTGGATGCCATTGAAGGCATGGAACAAAATGACAACGTGAAAGTATTAATTGTTATTTCTAAACCACCAGCAAAAGCAGTACGCGAGAAAATTTCAGCACGTTTAAGTAATTTCAGCAAACCTGTGATTACCTTGTTCTTAGGCGAAAAACCTGAATTCCATGAAGAAGGGTTCTACCATGCTTATACATTAGATGAAGCTGCGCGTTTAGCTGTGGCACTTGTTCGTGGTGAAAATATCGAAAAATCATTAGAAAATGTACCGCACTTTTCTGTTGACGCAAGCCAATTCTACAACAAAGCAGATGGCAAAACCTTAAAAGCTTACTACTCTGGCGGAACCTTAGCTGGCGAAGCGGCAATGCTATTAAAAGATGGATTAGCAATTAGTGGTTCAGGCGCCAAAGCAGATGGATTTATGTTCAAACAAGATGGCCATATTGTAGTGGACTTAGGGGACGACGTGTATACACAGGGTAAACCTCACCCAATGATCGACCCTGCAAAACGTATTGAATGTATGCAAGAAGCTGTTGATGATGCCACAACTGGTGCGATCTTATTTGATGTGGTATTAGGTTATGGCTCACATGAAGATATGGCAAGCGCGCTCATTCCAACCATTAACACATTAAAAGCAAAAGCCGAAGCAGAAAATCGTAAAGTATTCTTTGTAGCAACAGTATGTGGCACACGCAAAGATTTCCAAAGCTATGATGCTGCAGTACAGAAATTAACTGATGCGGGTGTGATTGTCTGTGAAACAAACAAAATCGCCGTAAAAGTTGCAATGAACGCCATTGGTTTAGATTTTGTAGAACAAGTTAAACCGGTAAAAGCGAAAACTGTTTTACCAACAGAAAAACATCAACCTTCAGCACAATTACTTCGTTTACTGTCAGAAAAACCAACCATCATCAATATTGGTTTGAAAAGTTTTGCTGAAGTGGCTGAAAAATTTGGCTGCGATGTGGTGCAATATGACTGGACACCACCTGCTGGAGGAAACGTACAGTTAATCAAAGTATTAAACTTCTTAAGAAATTACGAAGGCTTTGATATTGATGAAGCAAACCGTAAAGTGATTGCTAAAGTTGTGGCTGCTGCACCTATCATTCGTGATAATGTGCCTGCAAAAACTGTTATTAAAGAATTAAATGAAGGCAAAGTCATTTTACACGCGGGACCACCAATTCAATATAAAGATATGCCAAATACCGTACAAGGCTCTTGTGTAGGTGCAGTGTTATTTGAAAAATGGGCCGAAGATGAAGCTTCAGCGCGTCAATTATTGGAATCAGGCGAAATCAAATTCATTCCTTGCCACCATGTACGTGCAGTGGGTCCAATGGGTGGTATCACAACGGCTAATATGCCAGTTTGGGTGGTTGAAAATGCAACTGATGGTAATTTTGCTTACTGTACAATGAATGAAGGTATCGGTAAGGTATTACGCTTCGGTGCCTACTCTGATGAAGTAGTGAAACGCCTTGAATGGATGCGTGATGTATTAGGTCCAACATTAGGTAAAGCCATTCGTTCAATGGAAAATGGTTTAGCGGTTAATCCTTTAGTTGCTAAAGCAATCGCAATGGGCGATGAATTCCACCAACGTAATATCGCTGCTTCTTTAGCGTTCTTTAAAGAAGTCGCTCCAATTATTACAGACATGAAAGATCTCAGCGAAGAAGATCGTTATTCTGTCATGAAATTCTTAGCTGATACCGATCAGTTCTTCCTAAATATCATGATGGCAACAGGTAAAGCAATCATGGATGGCGCCAGAACATTAACAGAGGGTACCATTGTTACAGCTATGTGTCGTAATGGTGTACATTTTGGTATCCGTATTGCAGGTATGGGCGATGAGTGGTTTGTAGGTCCTGTTAATACCCCTCAAGGTTTATACTTCACAGGTTATGACGGTGAAGACGCTTGCCCTGATATTGGTGACTCAGCAATTACAGAAACCATGGGCGTTGGTGGTATGGCAATGATTGCCGCACCAGCGGTAACACGTTTTGTTGGTGCGGGTGGTTATGAAGATGCATTACGTACCAGTAACGATATGATGGAAATCTGTATCGATCGTAACCCAAATTACATTGTGCCAAACTGGAACTTCCAAGGTGCTTGTTTGGGTATCGACGCTCGCCTTGTTGTTGAAAAAGGTATTACACCAGTAATCAACACAGGTATTGCACATAAAGTGGCTGGCTTTGGTCAAATTGGTGCAGGTACAGTTCGTCCACCTGCTGCTTGTTTTGAGAAAGCGATTCTCGCTTATGCGAAGAAATTAGGTTTTGACGCATAATAAGGATTGAAATAAATGACAAAAGAAACTATTGTACTTGCCTTGGGTGGAAACGCCCTTGGCAACAATTTAAAAGAACAACGTGAAGCTGTTGCTAAAACTGCACAGGTGATTGTTGATATTTTATTACAGGGTAAAAATATTGTTATTACCCATGGTAATGGCCCTCAAGTAGGTATGATTCAACGTGCAATGGATGACTTTGCAAAAAGTACTGGCGATGAAATCCCTTTACCTACTAGTGTAGCGATGAGCCAAGGATACATTGGCATTGATTTACAAAATGCGATCAAATACGAATTAGTAAAACGCGGTCTCGTTGATCAAAAAGTCAGCACCATCTTATCGCAAGTTGAAGTCGATCCTGCCGATCAAGCTTTCCAAAATCCAGACAAACCAATTGGTCGTTTTATGACGAAAGAAGAAGCTGGTGTGTTGGAAGCAAAAGGTATTCGTTGCATGGAAGATGCAGGACGTGGTTATCGTATCGTGGTTCCATCTCCAAAACCAAAACGTATTCGCGAATTAGAAACCATTAGAACTCTTGTTAATGCGGGTCATATCGTGATCACTTGTGGTGGTGGCGGTATCCCTGTTATTTCTGATGAGCAAGGTCGCTTAGTGGGTACTAATGCGGTTATCGATAAAGATAATGCTAGTGCATTATTGGCTGAAAAATTAAATGCTGATTATCTAGTCATCTTAACTGCGGTGGAAAAAGTCGCCATTAATTTTGGTAAACCAAACCAAGAATGGTTATCAGATTTAAGTACAGAACAAGCTCGTCAATATATTGCCGAAGAACAATTTGCCAAAGGCTCAATGTTACCAAAAGTTGAGGCAGCATTGCGATTTGCAGAAAGCGGCAAAGGGCGCAAAGCATTAATTACGTTATTGGATAAAGCAGCAGAAGGTATTGCAGGGGAAACCGGTACTGTCATTCACTCTTAGTTTGGGTTAAAAGTGGGCTATAAAGCCCACTTCTACCTTATAATCAATTTAAGGGTCAGAAGAGAAATCTCGTTCTATTCTCTGTTTTCGGCTTTCTTAAGGTGTAAAAATGGAAATTCCAGTTAATTTTTTCATGTGGATCATGGCATTTTTGCCAATTATCGCATTAGTCATTTTGATGGTGAAATTCAAATGGGGTGCAACAGAAGCCGCACCAGTTGGATTGCTTATCGCTATATTTACCGGCTTATTTTTCTATAAAGCCGACATTTCTTTGATCGCAATTGAATCTGCTAAAGGTATTTGGTATGCAATTGTGATTTTACTCATTGTTTGGACCGCAGTATTAATGTACCAAGTGAGTGAAGGCGCTCGCGCATTCTTAGTGATCCGCGAAGGCATGAGTAAATTATTCCCAAATGAATTATTACTTGTCATGACAATGGGATGGATTTTTGAAAGTTTCCTACAAGGGATCACTGGTTTTGGTGTGCCCGTTGCCGTAGGCGCCCCGTTGTTGATCGGAATCGGTGTTCGTCCATTATGGGCCGTCGTATTACCTTTATTAGGACAAGCTTGGGGGAACACATTTGGTACTCTGGCGGCAGCTTGGGATGCACTTGCAGGATCAGCAGGCATTGAAGTGGGCAGTTCTCATTATTTTTTAACCGCACTTTGGACTTCAGCATTCCTTTGGATGTGGATTGTGGTAACAGGCCTAGCGATCTCTTGGTTCTATGGTCGAGGTAAAGCATTGAAAAAAGGGCTTATCGCTACCCTCATCATTGCGACTATTCAAGGTGGTGGCGAGCTAATCCTTAGCCAAATTAATACAACCATTGCCGCCTTTATTCCTGCTTGTATTTCAATTATTGCTATCATCTTTATGAGCAAAATGAAAATGTATAAGGATGTTTGGCGAATTGAAGATAGTCCAATTATGGATAGAAGTAAAACGACCTCAAGCAATGAAAGCTTACCAAATATGAGTTTACTTCAAGCTTTCATTCCTTATATTGTTTTATCAGTGTTGACTTTGGGAATTCTTGTCATCTCCCCAGTCAATCAGTTCTTATCACAATTTAAGATTGGTTTTGCTTTCCCTGAAACTGTGACTGGATATGGATTTGTCAATAAAGCTTATAGCTCTTACTCCCCTATCGCGCTCTTTACACATGCAAGCATGTTCTTGTTCATTTCTTCGATCATTGGCTTATTCTACTACCAAAGCAAAGGTTGGATCGCAAAAGGTGGCACCAAAACCATTTTTGCAAAATCAATAGCCATGACCATGCCTTCAGGCATTGCGGTTGTGGGATTAGTCATTATGTCCAAAATCATGGGCGGAACAGGACAAACCGCAGTTCTTGCTGATGGCATGGCCGCTGTTCTTGGCAAAACCTATGTAATTTTAGCGCCATTTATTGGTTTGCTAGGATCATTTATGACGGGGAGCAACATGAGTTCGAATATTCTATTTGGTGACTTCCAAATGACAACCGCTAAATTACTCAATGCGAACTCGGCAGCTATCCTTGGCGCACAAACAACAGGTGGTGCAATTGGTAGCGCTATTAGCCCAAGTAAAATCATTTTAGGTACAACAACCGCCAATATTTTAGGTAAAGAAGGGGATGTATTAAAAACCATTATTTTCATTACTCTTTTACCAACCCTATTAATTGGTATTGTTTCTTACTTTGCTTCGTTATAAGGTGAGCGAATGGAAAATTCTTTTTTTAAAACAAAAGCTGGAAAAATGACGCTTGCTTTTATTGTAATTATGATTGCTTTTGCTTGTATCATGCTCGGCATATCACAAGTGAGCAATGGTTTAATTTATATTGGTTTTACATTAATGGTTGCCGCAATGCTCTATTCACCAATTGATGTATTTATCCTAAGTAAAAAGAAAAAATAGGACATAATCATGGAAAAAATTACACAACGCATTACGCAAAATTTAGAACATTTAAAACAATTTACCGCTACGCCCGGCAATGGTTGCACTCGCCTTCCGTTCTCTAAAGAAGCAAGAAGTGCGGTGAATTATTTAAGAGATTTAATGGTTGAAGCAGGTTTAACTGTACATGAAGATGAAGCGGGTAATATTTTTGGTACCTTAGCTGGTGAAGATGCCAACTTACCTTGCGTAATGTCAGGTTCACATTACGACAGCGTGCTACATGGTGGTAACTACGATGGTATCGCTGGCGTTATCGTTGCTTTAGAAACTGCACGTTTATTAAAACAAACTGGCAAAAAATTTAAACGCAACTTTGTTGTAGCTGGTTTCAATGATGAAGAAGGAATGCGTTTTGGCACTGGTTATTTCGGTTCAGGCGCAATGTTAGGTCTGCGTACACCTGAATATTGCCGTAAATTCAAAGATAAAGACAATATTTCGATCTACGATGCAATGAAATCTTATGGATTAAATCCAGAAAAAATTGAAAATGCAAAATGGGCTGACGGCTCAATTGGTCACTTCATTGAAACACATATTGAGCAAGGTCCAGTGTTAGATACTTTAGGCCTTGAAATTGGCTTAGTCACTGGTATTGTTGGTTTACACCGTTATATGTTTACCGTTTATGGCCGTGCAGATCACGCGGGTACAACACCAATGGATATGCGTTTAGACGCAGTGGATGCTGCAACCAAAGTAATTTCAAAAATTCCAGATTGGGCACGTGAAAAAGGCGATGGTACCGTTGCTACTGTAGGCTTTATGAATGTGGAACCAGGTGGCATTAATATCGTGGCAGAAAAAGTCGAATTCAGTGTTGATGTGCGTTCATTAAATATGGCAAACATTGAAGATATTGCTGCAAAAATTGAAGCGGCGCTCATTGAAGAAACCAGTAAAATTGGCTCTAAATTTGATAAAGAAACCAAGTTGATTATTCAACCTGTTGCGCTTTCTGAAAAAATGCTAAACATTTTAGAAAACTCAACAAAAACACATCATTTCAGCTATAAACGTTTACCAAGTGGCGCAGGTCATGACTCATTAGAAATTGGTCAGAAAATTCCAACCGTGATGATTTTCGTACCAAGTAAAGATGGACGCAGCCATACGCCAGTAGAATTTACAGAATATCATTATTTTGCCAAAGCAGCCGTATTACAATTGGAACTTGCTGAAGCATTATTAGATGAATAAATAGCACATAATAAAAAAACTGCGGCATTTTCTACCGCAGTTTTTTTATTTATATGGAATAAATTATTTACCCGCTTCTTTATAAACAGCTAATGCAGCTGCAACCGCATCACCGGCAGGTAATTTGACGCCATGTTGTAATAATACGGCTTCTAATGCACCTAAGGTTAACAACACGTTACGTTTCTGACTTGAATAACCCATATTACCAATACGGATAACTTTACCATCTAACGGACCAAATGAAGTTGCCAATTCAATACCAAAGTCATTTAATAAATCACTTCTTAATGCAGGGCCTGATACGCCTTGTGGAATATTAAATGCAGTCACAACTGGCGCTTTATGTTTTCTATCACCAAAAATAGATAGTCCCATTGCTTCTAAACCAGCACAAAGCGCTTTATCGTTCAAAATATGACGAGCAAAACGATTTTCTAATCCTTCCATAAGGATGCAACGTAATGCTTCGTGCACACCATATTGGTTGCTTGTAGCTTCTGTATGGTGATTTAAACGACGTGGACTCCAATAGTCTTGTAACTGGGCTAAATCCAAATAGTTACTTGGAATTGGTGGTAATAAACCATCTACATCAGACTCTGCACGAATACCTTTCTCTACGCGTTTACGTTTGGCAATAATATCTTCAATGCGTTTATTATAAGTAATTAAGGCTGAGCCTGAAGGCGCAGAAATACATTTTTGTGTACCAGCGATACAAGCATCAATTCCCCACTCATCAACACGAATATCAACACCACCAAGTGTTGCAACAGTATCCACTAACAACATCGCATCATATTGTTTACAGATTTTGCCAATTTCATCTAATGGCTGCATCATTGATGTTGAGGTTTCACCATGAATAATCGCAACGGCTTTATAGCCACCTTTTTTCAATTCCGCTTCGATTTCTTCTGGCTCAAAAACAGTTCCCCATTCTCTCTCAAGTAACACAATTTCTGCACCACTACGAGATAGAATTTCATTTAATAAATAACCAAAACGACCAAAAGCAGGAATAAGTACTTTATCACCAGGGCAAATTGCCGCAGTTAAAACAGTTTCAATACCACCACGAGAAGTCGTATCAACAATATAGGTTTGCTCATTTTTAGTTTGGAATAAGCGACGTTCCATTTCCATGGTTTCATTCATTAAAGAAGTAAACTCAGGATCAAACTGTCCTAAAATTGGAGCAGACATCGCACGTAATACGCGCGGATCAGCATCTGTTGGACCAGGACACATTAATAAACGAGGGGAAGGATTAATTTCTCTAAATTGCATTGCAATTCTCCATGAATACATCAAATGTTTAAATTAGGTCAGAAATAATAGATAAACAGCCAGCTTTTCACAATATTTTATAAAAGAAAACACAAATAATTTTGCTATATTTAAATAAAATACAATGAAAAGCTTTATTTTTTATATAAAAAATAAAGCTCCAAATTTTGGAGCTTAAAAGAAGATTTGGTGGAGATAATCGGGATCGAACCGACGACCTCTTGAATGCTATATTTGATGGATTTTTCAAAAACTATAAAATACAACCACCTACCTCTTCATTCTTTTTGATTTGAGCCATTAAATATAATGGTTTGGGTTGTATTACCACTAATTTTGCCATGATGTTCATCGGTAATCGGAATGCCCTTAAACGCATTCAAACTGTCCGCTTTAAACACCTCATCAGGTGGACGATATTCACGTCTTGATGTGCCATCAGGTTGCTGATAAATAAAAACCCCCGTTCTTGTTAGAACAGGGGTATCACGAATAAACCCGTTTTGATCTTTCTTTGCCTTAAATTCAAGGCGATCGTATCGCATTGTCATTTTTGGGTTCCTTATTCCTCTTTTTTAAGTTTTTCAAGTTCTTGTTCAAGTTTGGCAAGACCTTGTTCCTTTGTTGTGCAATCTTGACCGTAACGTTTTCTGATTCGATACATTACAGCTTCAGTTGCAGGATTATGTTTCAGTTCCCATAACCACCCTTCAACAACCTCTATCTTAGTTAGTGGTCTCCCTAGATCTGCATAAGGGTTTATAAGATCTGGCATTTTAAATTTCCTCCATCGTAATGTGGATTTCATTGTTCACCTATTTACGCTCAAGTATGCAAAATTGAATATTTGATTTAAATAATACTTCCTTCTCAATTTTAAGCAAACTGAGTTTGTGAATTTTTTGCTTCGTTTACTATGGATGATAAATTTATAAGGATAGAGCATCAGCTTTTATTTTGTGATGATATATGGCCTACATTGACTGGGTAAATATCTTGGTGATAAGAAATTAATTGAGATAGATCAGAATTTAATTAGATTAATCCAATCTAAGAAAACAAAAAGGGAATTTAGATCGGCATTAAAAAGAGCCGGAATTGAAAACTTCCGCTTTCACGACTTGCGGCACACTTGGGCTACAAGACACGTAATGTCTGACACGCCTTTATATGTGTTACAAGAGCTTGGAGGATGGAGCAAGGCAGACACCGTCCGCAAATATGCTCACTTATCATCTAAACACCTCAAAACTTATGCTGACAATGTGCAATTATTTGGCACAAAATTGGCACAACACCAAAAACAAGAAAGCCTTACCAATCACTAACTGATTGATAAGGCTAATAAATTTGGTGGAGATAATCGGGATCGAACCGACGACCTCTTGAATGCCATTCAAGCGCTCTCCCAACTGAGCTATATCCCCGTTTGCGTTGGCTATAATAAATTCAGCAAAATTAGCTGTCAAGTAATTATTTAGCCGACATAAAAGTGCGGTGAAAATTACCGCACTTTTGCTTAGGCTTGCGCTTTAATAAATGCAATGGCTTTTTCAATACGTGCTAAAGTGCGTGTTTTACCCACTAATTTAGCAGTAATATCCATTGATGGTGATTGCCCTGAACCAGTGACAGCCAAACGGAAAGGCATGCCCACTTTACCCATACCAATTTCAAGATCAGCGGCAGTTTGATTCATCGCATCATGAATATTTTCCACAGACCAATCAGAAAGTGCGGTTAATTTTTCTAATAATTTTGCTAATGGTTCAGCCGCTTCCACTTTGAAATTTTTAGCTGCCGCTTTTTCATCGTAACCACTAAATTCTTCATAAAAATAACGACTTTGAGCCGCAAGTTCTTTCAAGGTTTTAGCTCGTTCACCTAAAACAGGAATAATCTCTTCTAATGAAGGCCCTTGGCTATAATCAATGCCTTGGTCTTTCATATGCCAGTCAAGATATTTGGCTACATGGCTTGCTGGCAACGTACGGATATAATGTTGGTTCAACCATTGCAATTTATCCGTATTAAATGCACTCGCTGACTTACTTACTGAATGAATATCAAATAATTCAATCATTTCTTCACGTGAGAAAATTTCTTGGTCGCCATGCCCCCAGCCTAGACGCACTAAATAATTAATTAATGCTTCAGGTAAATAACCATCATCACGATATTGCATCACACTTACTGCACCATGACGTTTAGATAATTTCTGACCATCATCACCATTAATCATAGACACATGAGCATATTCAGGAATCGGCGCACCAAGTGCTTTTAAGATATTAATTTGACGAGGAGTGTTATTAATGTGATCTTCGCCACGCACCACATGCGTAATGCCCATATCCCAGTCATCCACCACTACACAGAAATTATAAGTAGGAGAACCATCTGTACGGCGAATAATTAAATCATCTAATTCGCTATTACTGATTTCAATTCGACCACGCACCGCATCATCAAATACAACTGAACCTTCTGTTGGATTTTTAAAACGTACAACATGAGGTTGGTCTGGCGTATGATCATGATGATGTAAACAATGGCGATCATAGCGTGGTTTTTCTTTATTTTGTTCTTGTGTATGACGTAGTTCTTCTAAGCGTTCTTTTGAACAATAACAACGATAAGCCAAACCTTGCTCAATCATTTGATCAATCACTTGATTATAACGATCGAAACGTTTGGTTTGGAAATAAGGGCCATGTTCCCAAGCTAAATTTAACCATTCCATTCCTTCTAAAATAGCTTGTGTCGCTTCTGGCGTGGAACGTTCTAAATCTGTATCTTCAATACGTAACACAAATTCGCCTTGATTATGTTTTGCATATAACCAAGAATATAAGGCTGTTCTCGCGCCTCCCACATGTAAATAACCTGTTGGGCTAGGTGCAAAACGCGTACGAACTTTAACATTAGGATCTAAATTAAATAATGCATCGATTTTCATCGGATAACCTTTTCTCTATCACAAAAAATTGTGCTCCATTGTACCTTTTTTTCTGCTTTTTCTTAACTAAATTTTCCTTTTTATGCTTATTTTTAGACCAATCAAGTTTATTTTTGCAAAAATAAGTTGACTGAAAGAGAAGAATAATTATAATGCACTCCACAACGCAAACAGCGATGACAAGGGCGATTAGCTCAGTTGGGAGAGCACCTCCCTTACAAGGAGGGGGTCACTGGTTCGAGACCGGTATCGCCCACCACTTTTCAACATTGATAAGTATCTTGTCCTCGTTTATGTGTTCTCCTATTGTTTAAGTGGGCGATTAGCTCAGTTGGGAGAGCACCTCCCTTACAAGGAGGGGGTCACTGGTTCGAGACCGGTATCGCCCACCACTTAAACAACCCAATCTACAAACAGTTAATACTGTATCGTAGGGCGATTAGCTCAGTTGGGAGAGCACCTCCCTTACAAGGAGGGGGTCACTGGTTCGAGACCGGTATCGCCCACCACTTTCATCAATTAAATGATTAATTCTATTTTATTCTTAACAAATAAAATGGTAGAGTATGTCCGGTTTTCATTTTTGTAAAAATTTATTATGAATAGTCCAATACTTATTAAACTATCTGTCATTTTATTACGTTTGACTGGCAATATCGTCAAAACCTTAAGTTACCCATTCCATGCTATTTTCCCTAAAAAGCGCTTTGTTATTCCTGAATTTAGTCCAGCAAGGAAAGTAGCCCAAAACAATCAAAAAATTAACCGCACTATTTGGCAAACTAATTATAGTAATCTTGTTACCTTGCCTGTGTACTGTAATTACTTAGTCAATAGACTGCTTTCCCCTGAATATAATTATCGTTATGTCAGTACAGAACAACGCGAAGAATATATCAAAACACATGCGGATGAACGTACATTCAAAGCCTACAGCCAATTAACAGATGGTGCTGCACAAGCAGATTTTTGGCGCATTTTCACCCTATATAATGAAGGCGGTGTTTACCTTGATATTGACGGGCATATCGTATGGAATTTATCTCATATTATTCAACCTGAAGATAGCGAAGTCGTTATTACTCGTCGCAATTTATATACCAACTTCTTCTTAGCCTCGGAAAAAGGCAATCAATTTCTACAGGATACATTAGATATCATCATTGATAACATTGAACAACGTCGGGTTGATCAAGGAGTATTCACATTAACAGGCCCTGTTTGTTTAAATAGAGCCCTTGAAGGCAAAACGGTAAATACAAGATCAGATAAACTCACTTGTATTCAAGGCTCCTTCACAAATGAATATTTTCAATATATGGATAAAAAACGTGGCAAATGGAATCATGCTAAAAATGAAGACTTACTCAAATAAACTTTAACTTTTTATTTCATCAAGGAAAAAAATAATAATGAATAAAAACACTTTTATTGTTGGCTTTATGCTATTTGCTATCTTTTTTGGCGCAGGAAACCTCATTTTCCCACCGAAATTAGGCTTAGACAGTGGAACAGAATTCTGGTCTGCAATTTCAGGCTTTGTGGTTACCGGCGTTGGATTGCCATTATTAGGTATTATCGTCGCCTCTTTCTATGAAGGCGGTTATAAACAGGCATTAAATCGTATTCATCCTTGGTTTTCTGTGATCTTTTTAATGGTGATTTATCTTGCTATCGGTCCTTTCTTTGCGGGTCCACGTACAGGCGCAACCGCTTATGAAATGGCAATCGTACCGTTTTTAGATGAATCAAGTAGCTTATCTTTATTAATTTTCACTGCTATTTATTTTTCTATCGCACTATGGTTAAGCTTAAATCCGTCCAAAATGGTTGACCGTATTGGCTCAATTCTCACACCTGCATTGCTAATCGCTATTGCGGCATTGGTTATTTCAGCTTACTTCACACTCTCAGATAATCCAGTTCATCAACAAATTGATACAAGTAAAAACTACTTTGTGAATGGTATCTTGGAAGGTTATTTAACCATGGATGCTCTCGCCTCTCTTGCATTCTCAGTTATTGTGTTAAATGCGATCAAATCCAAAGTAAAACAACAATCTGCGTTAATCAAAGAAACCATCCTTGCTGGATTCGTAGCAGCTATTGCATTAGGGCTGATCTATGTTGCATTAGGTTGGATTGGTAATAATTTACCGATTACACCTGAAACACTAGCAGACCTCAATGCAAAAGGACAAAATATCGGTACTTACATTCTAAACGATGCAACACGCCAATTCTTTGGTGAAGCTGGTCGCATTGTATTAGGCTTAATCGTATCCTTAGCTTGTCTAACCACTACTGTTGGTCTTGCCGTATCTGTCAGCGAATATTTCAATGAAATTTTCCCTAAAATTGCGTACAAAACTTATGTATTCTTATTTATCATCATTAGTTTTGCGATCGCAAACCAAGGTTTAGGGGCGGTAATCAGTAAATCAGTTCCTGTTTTATTAGTCCTTTATCCAATTTCAATGACGATTATTTTCCTTTTATTAGTGAATTTATTTGTCAAACTACCACTACTTGCTCAACGCATTTCAGTAGCATTAGTAACCGTTGTATCCATTCTGTCTGTGTTAGGTTTAGAATCGATGTCAGGCCTACCATTAAAAGATTATTCAATGGAATGGGCGCCATTCGCTCTGGGTGGGTTAGTATTAGGTTATATCCTAGCCTTATTATTTAAGAAAACGGAACAGTAAAAAAAGTGCGGTGAATTTCACCGCACTTTTTTATATCTATTACTTCTTATTGGAACCCTCTGGATGCAACCCAATGCCTTGATGACGTAACTTTAATTTTTCGATGACGTCAGACCAACCTAAATCCGCATCATGCAATAGCACACCTAAATGATAAAGTAAGTCAGCAGCCTCCGAAACTAATTCTTCTGAATCCTTTGCCATTGCAGCTAAAACTGTTTCTACCCCTTCTTCTCCCACTTTTTGTGCAATACGTTTTGTTCCCTGAGCATACAATTTTGCAGTGTAAGAACTTTGTGGATCTGCACCTTTACGATTTGCAATCAAGCGTTCTAATTTACTAAAGAAAATCCAATCAGGCTCAGTATTATATTCAAATTGATGAAAACAGCTTTCTGCTCCCGTATGACAAGTTTCACCAATGGGATTCGCTAAAATAAGCAAAGTGTCATTATCGCAATCCAGACTCATATCCACCACGTTTAAAAAATGTCCCGACGTTTCGCCTTTCGTCCACAAGCGTTTTTTGGTGCGAGAAAAAAAGGTCACACGTTTTTCCGCTACGGTTTTTTCAAGGGCTTCTTGGTTCATATAACCCAGCATTAACACTTCGCAAGTACTTGCATTTTGAATAATCACAGGCAGTAAATTATCCACTTTTTGCCAGTTGATTTGGGTTAGTTGTATCACAATCTCACCTCAATATTTTCTTGTTTTAAGTAGACTTTTAATTCACCAATATCAATGATCCGTTTATGGAACACGCTAGCAGCTAACGCGCCATCCACATTAGCTTCAGCAAAAGCATCTCTGAAATGCACCATTTCTCCTGCGCCACCCGAGGCAATCAATGGTAACTTGCACACTTCACGCACGAGCTTTAATTGGGCGATGTCGTAGCCTTGACGAACGCCGTCTTGGTTCATCATATTCAGAACAATTTCGCCCGCACCACGACGTTGCACTTCTTCCACCCAGTCAAGTAATTGCCAGTTGGTTTGGCGAGTGCGGCTTTCATCGCCTGTATATTGATTGACCCAATATTTGCCTGTTTCTTTTTCAAACCAACTATCTATGCCCACCACGATAGCTTGCACGCCAAAGCGATCTGCTAAGCGATTGATTAAATTCGGATCCGCAAGGGCAGGGGAATTGATCGAGATTTTATCTGCCCCAAAAGCGAACAATTTTTCCGCATCTTCCACGCTTTTAATGCCGCCTGCCACACAGAATGGAATATCGATCACTTGTGCTACACGTTCCACCCAGCTTTTATCAATGGTTCTGCCGTCAGAGGACGCCGTAATATCGTAGAACACCAGTTCATCCGCCCCCTCTTGGGCATAACGTGCCGCAAGCGGTACGATGTCGCCGATAATTTCGTGATTGCGAAATTGCACGCCTTTAACTACTTGTCCGTCTCGCACGTCTAAGCAAGGAATTATCCGTTTTGCCAACATTCGATCGCCTCCGCTACGTTAAATTTGCCTTCTAACAATGCTCGCCCCACAATCACGCCAGCCACGCCAGAGCCTTTTAAGGCTTGAATATCCGAAAGCGAGCCGATGCCGCCTGATGATTGGAACTGAATGGTTGGGAATTGGATGCATATTTCTTGATACAACGCCACATTCGAGCCTTGTAAAGTGCCGTCTTTGGAAATGTCGGTACATAAAACGTGTTGTAAGCCGACGGTTTCGAAAGATTGTAGTACTTGCTCTAAAGTCACGGAGCTAGTTTCTTGCCAGCCACTGATGGCAATGTGTTTTTCACCTTGTGCATTGATATTCACATCTAATGCCAGCACAAATTTTTCCGCACCGTATTTGTTAAACCAACCTTTCAGCATTTCAGGCTGTTTGACCGCAGTGGAACCAATCACCACACGATTTGCCCCCACCGCCAATAAATCCGCCACATCTTGCTCGCAACGAATGCCACCGCCCACTTGAACTGGGCAATTCACCCCACGAATCATCTCCCCAATCAGTTGGGTTTGGCGTTTATTCGGATCTTTCGCCCCCGTGAGATCCACCAAGTGTAACTGCTTCGCCCCCTGTGCCACATACTCTTGAAATTGTGCAATGGGGTTGTCGGAATAAAGGGTTTTCTGGCCGTAATCGCCTTGATAAAGACGCACCACTTGACCGTCAATCAGATCAAGGGCAGGGATAATTTGAGAGGTTTGCATAGTGTTTCCTATTATTTATGTTAAAAGTGCGGTTAAAAATCACGGTTTTTGCACTTTCGCAATCCGTTGTAACTGACTTCGCAAACTGCGTTTAAATGCCTCTGCTAAGGCATCACAGCAGATTGCAGCTTCTAATACCTCTTGCGTGAGATCTTCTGCAGAACTCGCAAGTAGCCTATTTAAATGATGAATCGTTAATTGTGGATAAGGGCATTGAATCCGTTGCACTGAATCTTTAACGTGAATCACCCCTTCTTTGATGACTCGCACATACCAGCCAGATAACCCTGAATGTCGCACAATATGATGGGTATCTTTATTGCCTGTATTTTTCGATAAGCGATCGCAAGGCTTACGAGGCTGGGAAACTTCCACAATTGCAGTGCCAATTTGATAACGATCTCCTACGCAAACATTATTTTCATCCCAACCAGACACAATAAAATTTTCCCCATAAGTAGCAATGCCTTGATAATCAAATTCTTTGCCAATAAGTGCGGTTAATTTTTGGAAAGATTTATCGGACATAAAAAATAATGCCTTATCTATGCCACCATGATGCGCTTTTAAGCTCACGTCATTACCTTCAGCACCAAGTTGATTCACTTTTACCATTGGCACCGGCTTTTTGCGTATGGCAGTTTCTAACATAGATCCGTCGTTAAAGGTTAAAGTTTCAATTCCGCCGATTTTGATCACTAAAATTTCAGCCTGCACTAAATATTCTCCACAAAATTCCGCAACAACTTTTCTCCAGCCTTGCCAGAACGCTCGGGGTGGAATTGTACGCCGTAGAAGTTGTTATGCTGAATGACTGCGGAAAATGGCACGCCGTAATCGCAGGTGGCGACGGTGTGCGGATTGGGCAATACACCGTAGCTATGCACAAAATAGAAATAGCTATCTTGCTCAATGCCTGAAAATAACGGGTGATCGGCGGCATAATGCACCTTATTCCAGCCCATATGTGGCAACGGCAAATCGCACACAGGCAGTTTTTCTGTTCTGCCCGACATCAATTTCAGTAGCTCCACATTGCCTTCTTCGGAATACTCAGTCATCAGCTGCATACCCAAACAGATGCCTAACACAGGCTGTTTCAGGTTACGAATGGTGTCGATTAACCCTAACTCCGCCAGATTTTTCATCGCCGCACTCGCTGTACCCACACCGGGTAAAATCAGCTTATCGGCGGACTGAATTTGGTCTAAATCACGGCTAATTTCCGCCTGAACGCCCAAACGGTCGAATGCAAATTTTACAGATGACAGGTTTGCACAGCCTGTGTTGATGATGATTAAGTTGGTCATTTATTTTCCTATTTATAGGGCTTGTTTAATCAGGCTCATTATATATTCCAAATGTTGAGTATCTTTCACAATAATTTGATAATCCCCATTTCCCCAATGCCCTAATTGAGAAACATCTTTCGTTAAATTTTTAGGATCATCAAGTTGTCCTTTTCTTAAATTGATCCCAATTTTCAAACCTGATTTCTGAATTTCAATATCCGCAATTGTGCGATTTAATTTAAATGAAACATATAATTTTTTAGCAGTACAACTAATTTCTGGGCTTAAGTTTAACAATGCCAATTTAAAGGCTTGATAAAGCTCTATGATTTCGTCAGATTTACCTGCTAAATGATCTTCTTCACTGTAGGTTTTAATTATTTTGGTGATTTCAGATAAATTTTCATTCTGTTTTTCATCTGCATATTTAATACTTGGTTGATAAGCAGATTTTTTTAATCCGTTGATCACAATAATGTCTTTTTCAAATTGTTTTATTTCCCAAAGTTCAATATTCAGATCTTTAAAATCAACGGCTTGTTTCTGTGTTTGGTTAAAAACAGGTGCAACAAACACCACTTTGCTTTGAGACCAATCCACCTCGTTCTTTCTCAGGTTTCGACCTAATTGTTCATTATATTCCAGCACAAAATCTGCTTTATGTTTTAATAGCGTATTTAAATAACTCACGCCTTGATCAAATACACTGTAATTATGATTTCGTTTATATTCAATAATCACAAAGGCATTATTTTCAGGATCAAACGCCAGCGTATCAATTCGTTGATTTTGTACGGAAAATTCAGATTTCACCAACACTAATCCCGTGGTAAGTGTGAGATTATTTTCCAATAAACGTTGTATATCTCGCTCTAATTTAAATGGAATTTCAGTTAAACTCGTTAAATGCGTTTTATTTTTATGGAAAATCTGCATTCTTTATCTCCTTATTTTCAATCGGTTACATTTCGCAAAAAAATAGCAAAATCCAACCGCTCTTTGTTATGTAAACATAATCGTTACAACACCCCTTTCGAACTCGGCAATTCATTCCCTTCCACTTTAATACACTGTCTCAACGTCCGTCCAAACACTTTAAACAGGCTTTCGATTTTGTGGTGGTCGTTGTCGCCTTTAGTTTTCAGGTGTAGCGTTGCCATGAGCGTGTAGGCGAGTGATTGGAAAAAATGCTCCGTCATTTCGGTGCTGAAATCGCCCACTTTTTCACGTTTAAATTTGGCTTTGAATTTGAAATAGGGGCGACCCGATAAATCCATTGTGCATTCTGCTTTGCACTCGTCCATCGGCAACACAAAGCCGAAGCGTTGAATGCCCCGTTTGTCGCCGAGGGCTTGTTTTAATGCAGTGCCGAGGGCAAGGGCGGTGTCTTCCACGGTGTGGTGTTCGTCGATCCACAAATCGCCTTTGCAGTACACATTCATTCTAAAACCGCCGTGGGTAGCGATTTGATCGAGCATATGATCGAAAAAGCCCACCCCCGTTTTGATGTCATTCATCCCTGTTTCGTCTAGCCACACTTGCACTTTAATGTCCGTTTCTTTGGTGGTGCGAACCACTTCCGCATAGCGTGGTTTACGGTCTAAAAGTGCGGTCTGTTTTGGCAATAATTTTTCCGCAATCAGATCCCAGTTAAGTTTTTCTCGGTCGTATTGCAAGGCTCGAATGCCGAGATTTTCTGCCAGTTGCACATCAGTGGCACGATCGCCAATCACAAAACTGGTGTCAGGATCGAACAATTTTTTATCAATGTATTTTTTCAATAATTTGATTTTCGGCTTACGGCAATCGCACTCGTCTTCGGGTTTGTGTGGGCAAATTAACACTTCGTCAAACTCAATGCCCTGTGACTTAAATAATGCCATCATCGCATTGTGCGGTTTGTCAAAATCTTCTTGCGGAAAAGATGGCGTGCCCAAGCCATCTTGGTTACTGACCATCACAAAGCGGTAAAAGGGTTTGAGTTTCAACAATGCGGGGATCACATTCGGTTCAAATTGCAATTTTTCTAAGCTGTCGATTTGAAAATCCGTCTTCGGTTCGTCAATTAAAGTGCCGTCACGGTCGATAAAAAGGGTTGGTTGCATAATCATCTCCATTGCGAAAAAAGTGCGGTGGATTTTGGGCGAGATTCTGAAAACTTTGCCTAGGCATTTACCTAGGCAATCGTTTACTTTTTAGCAATAAAATGATTAAAATTCAACTATTAATTGGTTGAAACCTGTTGGAAATGGCGAATTTTGTGATAAACATCTTCAAGATCAGAACTAAAATTAATTTTTTTCAATTCTGGTACAGCATTTGATTTGACAATCATGCGCAAAGGCTGAAATTGCATATTGCACATATAGAGTTGTTGATGAGGCAACATATGCTGTACAAAACGCGTTAAAGCATGAATTCCCCCAGTGTCTAACACAGTGACCGTATCGCATTGTAAGACAATATGTTTAATTTCATGATCTGTATGCACAGTTTTATCATGCAGCTCCGCAAACACATTATCTGCCGCAGCAAAGAATAGCGGTCCGCTAATGCGATACACTAAGACATCATCTAAATCTGCCGGATGAGATTGTTCAATAGACTTGGTCATTTCCGCAATTGTTCGGATAAACAACAAACTCGCTAATAACACACCAACGGTAATAGCAATCACCATATCAAAAATCACTGTTAATAAAATACAGGTAATTAACACCGCGATTTCATTTTTACCCGAACGACGCACAAGGGAAATAATGTTATGTAAATCAAGCATATTCCATGCCACCATAAAGAGCAATGCTGCCATGGAAGCAAGAGGCAAATAGGACAAAATTCCTGCAAAGAAAAGCAAGGCACAAAGCACTAAAAGACCATGCACCACACTTGAAATAGGCGAAACTGCCCCTGATTTAACATTCGCTGCAGAACGTGCAATCGCTGCTGTCGCGGTAATCCCCCCAAAGAACGGTGCAATAATATTCCCTAAACCTTGTGCTAATAATTCATTATTTGAATGGTGCTTTGTGTTAGTCATATTATCCAACACCACCGCACATAATAAAGATTCAATTGCGCCTAACATTGCCATAGAAAAAGCCGCTGGCAATAGCGCGCGTAAGGTTTCAAAATCCCACGACAATGTATGCCCTTGGGCATCAAGCAAAGTCCAAGGCAACACAAATTCAGGCAAAATATTGGGAATCCCCTGACCTATACTTCCATCAGGCAATGCATATTGAAAGGCAGAACCAATTGTCTGCACTGAATAGTCGAACTGAATTAACAATAAAGAAAGCAAAGTGCCTATCATCACCGCAGGTAAATGACCCGGAAAAGGCAAACGTAAACGATACCATTGCGACAACACAACTAAAGTCACTACACCAACTAAGGTATCAGCCCAGTTTGCAGTCGGAAGTGCAGTGAAAATCACTTGAATTTTGTCGAGGAAATGCGCTGGCATTTGTTCAATTTGCAAGCCGAAGAAATCTTTAATCTGCAAAGTAGCAATCGTAATGCCAATACCGCAAGTGAAGCCTAGCGTTACGGGCAAAGGAATGTATTCAATCAAACGACCTAAACGGCAAAACGCCATTAAAACCAAGATCAATCCTGATAATAAGGTCGCCATCAACAAACCGCTTAAACCAAACTGCTGGGTAACGGGATATAAAATCACCACAAAAGCGGCAGTTGGTCCTGAAATATTAAAACGAGAACCGCCCGTCAATGCAATCACAATGCCCGCAATAATCGCAGTATATAAACCATGTTGGGGCGCAACACCACTTGCAATGGCCAAAGCCATAGAAAGCGGAATGGCAATCATCCCAACGGTTAAACCAGAAATAATATCTTTTAACAAATGCTGCTTGCTATAACCTAAACGGAAACTGTCTTTCAACGCGCTAAAAGGTTTTACAGCAAGTAAAGCATGTTTGGTCAAAAACCATTTATTTAACATATCAATAACTCAAATCGATCTTAGAAAACAAAAGTGCGGTTATTTTAAATAGAATTTTGGCAAAATACTTTGCGTTTTCGCAATTAAATAGAAAAAAGACTAGACGAAAAGCAAGTTAATTCTTATAATCACGCCCACTTTCCAAACTGGAAAGCAATTGTCGATAAATTGTACAATACATTTATCAAGTTGGTGAGATGTCCGAGTGGTTGAAGGAGCACGCCTGGAAAGCGTGTATGTGGGAAACTGCATCGGGGGTTCGAATCCCCCTCTCACCGCCATCCTTAGTTTTTCAACTTTTTATTCCTTTTCATCACAGTTCTTGTATCATTATTGAATGCTAACCAACCTTTTCTTCGATAGAAATGAACAATGAATTAATCACGCGTATTCTCTATGTATTATTGATGGGATTTGGATTTCCTATTATGCGTTTTATGAGTTTACACTTTGAAACGCTAAATAATAATGCAGTGCGTTTTATTTCTGGAGGTTTGTTATTTATTTTAATTTGTGCCATTAAATATAGAACAGAAGTACAAAAAATTATCGCAGAGCCTCAGCTTCTGGTTTATTTACTTGTCCTTGCCATATTTATGACAGTAAATATGTACTTCTTTATCAAGGGATTACAATATACTTCGGCACTTGCTGGCAGTATTTTTGGCATATTAGCTATGCCTCTGGCTGTTATTATGGCGGCGATTTTCTTCCCTGATGAAAGAGCAAAAGCGACACAAAAACATTTCTACCTAGGCAGTTTATTAGCGATTATTGGTTCCTTAATGTTCGTTTTATATAGTGATAAGTCAAGTGGTAGTGACCATTTTTTAATAGGTGCCTTTTTCTTATTTATCGCTATTTTTATCCAATCGATTCAAAATCTTATCGTTAAAAAAGTGGCACAAAAATTGCACGCCATTGTGATTAGTGCTTCTACAGCTACTCTATCTGGGATTCTCTATTTAAGCTTGGCTTGCTATACAGGGAAAATCACACAACTTCAACATATTGAATTGAATTTACTCTTTGGCTTAGCATTAGCGGGTATTTACGGTATGTTAACGGGAATGTTAATGGCGTTCTATATTGTGCAAAAACAGGGCGTTGTTGTGTTTAATTTGATTCAATTAATTGTGCCATTATCCACCGCAGTTATTGGCTATTTTACATTAGGCGAAACCATCAATTTCAGCCAAGCTATTGGCGCAATCATTGTAGTTTTAGGCTGTATTCTGGCGCTACGCAGAAAAAATTAAAGGCGCAAATTGCGCCTCGATAATTGAATTAATATGCTTTTTTAAAAGGTTTACGCGTTGTTCGTTGTGCGTGTAAATTGGTGTTTTTTAATCGCATTGGTTTCGGTAATTCATCTATTAATGCATTCGGATCATATTGGCTTACCGGAATACTATGACCAATATATTCTTCAATAGCAGGTAAATTCATCGCGTATTGCTCACAAGCAAAGCTAATGGAAACACCACTTTCGCCAGCTCGCCCTGTACGTCCAATACGATGTACATAGTCTTCACGATCATCCGGTAAATCATAGTTAAAAACATGTGTTACGTCTGAGATATGTAACCCTCGTGCCGCAACATCCGTAGCAACCAAAATATCAAGATCACCATCAGTGAATTGCTTCAATAACGCAAGACGTTTTTTCTGAGCCACATCGCCAGTCAATAAGCCGACACGATGTCCATCTGCAGCTAAATATCCCCAAATTTCTTCGCATTTATGTTTCGTATTAGCAAATACAATGCAACGTTCTGGCCATTCTTCTTCCAATAATGTCAGCAATAATGCCATTTTATCTTGATTGGAGGGGTAAAATAATTCTTCTTTAATGCGGTGCCCTGTTTTTTGCAAAGGCTCAATTTCCACATATTCAGGATCATTCATATCCTCAAAAGCAAGCTCTCGCACTTTATAAGATAAAGTAGCGGAAAATAGCATAGTTAAGCGCTGTTGTGGACTTGGCGATTTGCGTAGTAAATAACGAATATCCTTGATAAAGCCTAAATCAAACATGCGATCCGCTTCGTCTAACACCACAACTTGAATCGCATTTAAATTAATCACATTTTGCTTAACATAATCAATCACACGCCCTGTGGTGCCAATAAGAATATCAACACCCGCCTCAATAGCTTTAATTTGTTTATCATAACCATCGCCACCATAAGCAAGTGCGGTGCGTAATCCCGTTGTTTTTACGAGCATGTCCGCATCTTTTGCAATTTGCACCGCCAGTTCTCGCGTAGGCGCTAAAATTAAGGCGCGCGGTTGATTATGGGCAAATGGACGAGGATACTCTAATAAATGATGAAAAGTTGCCGTTAAAAACGCCATCGTTTTCCCTGTGCCAGTTTGCGCTTGCCCCGCTACATCTTTTCCTTGCAAAGAAATAGGTAAGGAAAGCGCTTGAATCGGCGTGCAATATTCAAAGCCTTTGCTTTGTAAGGCAGATAAAACTTTGGGATTAAGCGGAAGATCAGCAAAACGTTGCTGAGATAAATGGTTATTGCTCATATATTGATCATTATTAATAAAATTCAGCTTAGCATACCATAATCTGAAAAATTTCCAAAAATCCACCGCACTTTATAAGGTTTTTCAAGCAAAAACTAGACAAAGCCTTGGATTAATGGTAACTTTACGCCCATTCTAAAGACCACAAGTCAACGTCTAACAATTCATTTATCCAATCTAAATAAACTATGCATTTAACAGAACTGAAAAACACGCCTGTATCAACCTTAGTTGAGCTTGGCGAAGGTCAAATGGGCTTAGAAAATCTTGCTCGTTTGCGTAAACAAGACATTGTATTTGCTATTCTTAAACAGCACGCCAAAAGCGGTGAAGACATTTTCGGCGGCGGCGTATTAGAAATTCTACCTGATGGTTTCGGCTTCTTACGTTCCGCAGATAGTTCTTATTTAGCCGGCCCTGACGATATTTATGTTTCACCAAGCCAAATTCGTCGTTTTAACTTACAAACAGGGGACAAAGTAGAAGGCAAGATTCGACCACCAAAAGAAGGCGAACGCTATTTTGCTTTATTAAAAGTAGATCAAGTCAATGACGACCGTCCTGAAGTTTCCCGCAGTAAAATTCTTTTCGAAAACTTAACTCCATTACATGCCAACTCTCGTTTACGTATGGAACGTGGCAATGGCTCAACCGAAGATTTAACTGCACGTATTCTTGATTTAGCCTCACCAATTGGTAAAGGACAGCGTGGTTTGATCGTCGCACCACCAAAAGCGGGGAAAACGGTTTTATTACAAAATATTGCACAAAGCATTACTTATAACTATCCAGAATGTGAACTCATTGTTCTCTTAATTGATGAACGCCCTGAAGAAGTAACGGAAATGCAACGTACCGTACGTGGCGAAGTAATTGCTTCTACATTTGATGAGCCAGCAACACGCCATGTTCAAGTGGCAGAAATGGTTATTGAAAAAGCAAAACGTTTAGTAGAACACAAAAAAGACGTCGTGATTTTATTAGATTCTATTACGCGTTTAGCACGTGCTTACAATACGGTGACACCTGCCTCAGGTAAAATTCTTTCTGGTGGTGTGGACGCCAATGCATTACATCGTCCAAAACGCTTCTTCGGTGCAGCCCGTAACGTAGAAGAAGGCGGTAGCTTAACCATCATCGCCACAGCCCTTGTGGATACGGGATCAAAAATGGATGAAGTTATTTTTGAGGAATTCAAAGGTACCGGTAATATGGAACTTCATCTTTCACGTAAAATTGCAGAACGCCGCGTGTTCCCAGCCATTGACTTTAACCGTTCTGGTACACGTAAAGAAGACTTACTCACCACGCCAGACGAGCTACAGAAAATGTGGATTTTACGTAAAATCCTCAACCCAATGGGCGAAGTGGAAGCCATGGAATTCCTCATTGATAAATTAATGGTTGCGAAAACCAATGAAGAATTTTTTGAAGTGATGAAACGTTCATAACATTTAACAAATAAAAAGTCTTATCTGTGATCTGCCACCCCAAAGTTGGACTAAACAACCAACTCATTGGGGAGCAGATTTTTTTATAGTTAAATACAGCCCTTATTTCAGACCAAAGTTGATCTGGTTTTATCTTCTAAGAGAAATAGGAATATTGGACTAAAGGTAAATATCTTCAATATCTAAATAACTTGAAAAATATTTATCTATTTTATAGACTGACTGCGCAGGTATAGCGAATTCACGTTTAATTCTGGAGTGATTTAAATATATGTCAAGGATTGACGCTATTAATATAATATCCCCCTATACCTGCCTTTCCTTTTTCTTTACGACAAAATGCTAAAGATTGAATTATTGATTCAAAATAGATTTCTTGTGTAAAAACATCTATCCAGTAAACCGTTGTAAAGCTCACAAAATAAGCACCACCAAGATTATTCATTTTATATTTTCAGCTCATCTTATTTCTCTTGCCTGAAAATAAAGAGGCTTTAGCAAAAAATATTGAGTTGTATAGTTATCTTATTTTATTTCTCGATACAGTTCACAAAAATAAAAATTTTAAGAACCAAAATAAAGGATAGCTCTCATCTATGATGAGCACTTTACTGAATGAGATATGAGAAAGGCACTTGTGTTCATACAAGTGCCTTTAGTTAAAGCGAGTATTAAATTATTTCAACGTAACACGTGCATTCCTAAACATTCTCATCCAAGCGCCGTCTTCTTGCCACTCTTCTGGATACCACGAGTTGCTGACAGCTCGGAATACACGCTCTGGGTGTGGCATCATAATCGCCACACGTCCGTCGGCGTTGCCGATAGCTGTGATGCCAAATGGGGAGCCGTTCGGGTTGGCTGGGTAGACTTCCGTTGGTTGCAGGTTGTTGTCGATGTATTGAACAATCACCAAATTCTGATTTTGCAGATTTTGGAGCTGATCTGCCCCCTTGAACTCCGCTTGTCCTTCGCCGTGGGAAACGGCAATCGGCATATGAGAGCCTGCCATTCCAGCGAACCAGTGGTTGTTGGTGTCGTTGATTTTCACCAAGCCTACACGGGCTTCAAAGCGTTCGGATTTGTTGCGAACGAAACGAGGCCAGTTTTCAGTGCCTGGGATAATTTCCGCTAAGTTAGAGACCATTTGGCAACCGTTACACACACCAAGGGCGAGAGTATTCGGGTTGGCGAAGAATTGGCTGAATTGATCACGCAACATTGGGTTGAATAGGATCGATTTCGCCCAGCCGCCGCCTGCACCTAATACGTCACCGTAAGAGAAGCCGCCACACGCCACTAAGGCATTGAAATCTTTCAAGTTTCTGCGACCTGACATTAAATCACTCATATGCACGTCAATGGCGTTGAAGCCTGCACGGTCGAAGGCTGCCGCCATTTCGTAATGGCTGTTTACGCCTTGTTCACGCAAGATAGCAACACTCGGTTTCACGCCTTTGTTGATGAACGGTGCGGCGATGTCTTCGTTGATGTCGTAAGTTAAATGAACCGATAAGCCTTTGTTATTTGGATCTTTTTTAGTTTCAAACTCTTGATCGGCACAGGCTGGGTTGTCACGCAAACGTTGGATTTGATGTGTGAGTTCTGCCCAAATACCACGCAATTCAGAGCGTTTTTCGCTGAGCAATTTGCGTGTGCCACGGCTGATTTCAAATAAATCGCCGTCCACCACAGAGCCAAGTTCTTTGGTTAAGCCGAGCAAGCCGTGAGCGTTTAAGATGTCACGCACTTGGTTGAAATCGCTGTCGGCAACTTGGATCACTGCACCCAATTCTTCGTTGAACAACACCGCTAAATCGTTGTCGCCCAAGGCACTGATGTCCACGTTCACGCCACAGTTTCCTGCAAACGCCATTTCCGCCAAGGTCGTGATTAAACCACCGTCTGAACGGTCGTGGTACGCCAACAATTTTCCTTGTGAAACAAGGGCTTGCATTGCGTTGAAGAAATTTTTCAACTGTTCAACGTTTACAACGTCTGCTGGTTTGTCGCCCAGTTGTTTGTAAACTTGAGCCAGTGCGGTTGCCCCCAAGCGATTTTTGCCTTCGCCTAAGTCGATAAGCAATAAGCGTGAGTGACCTTTGTCGGTGCGAAGTTGTGGGGTCACGGTTTTGCGAACATCTTCCACACGAGCAAAGGCTGAAATAATCAAGGAAAGCGGTGCGGTAACGGTTTTTTGTTCGCCATTTTCGTCCCAAGTGGTTTTCATTGACATTGAGTCTTTGCCCACTGGAATGGTGATACCTAAGGCTGGGCAGAGTTCTTCGCCCACGGCTTTCACCGCTTCGTACAAGCCTGCGTCTTCGCCTTCGTGACCGGCTGCGGACATCCAGTTGGCAGACAGTTTAATGCGTTTGATGTCGCCGATGTCGGTGGCGGCGATGTTGGTAATGGCTTCGGCAACAGCCAAGCGAGCAGATGCCCCGAAATCTAATAACGCAGTTGGGGTGCGTTCGCCCATTGACATCGCTTCGCCGTGGTAGCTGTCTAAACTTGCAGTGGTCACCGCACAGTCAGCCACAGGAATTTGCCACGGGCCGACCATTTGATCACGCGCCACCATTGCGGTTACCGAGCGGTCGCCAATGGTAATTAAGAAGGTTTTTTCTGCAACCGCTGGCAAGCGAAGCACACGGTGCAAGGCTTCTTTTAACTCAATGCCGTCTTGGGCAAGCGGTGGGTTTTGTACGGTTTTTGACACCGCATTGCGACTCATTTTCGGGGTTTTGCCGAGCAACACGTTCATCGGCAAGTCGATTGGGTTATTGTCGAAATGGCTGTCGTGCAAGGTTAAATGTTTCTCTTCGGTGGCTTCACCGATTACCGCAAACGGTGCGCGCTCACGCTCACAAAGTGCGGTGAATAATTCGAGTTTTTCAGGTGCAACCGCTAACACATAACGCTCTTGCGATTCGTTACACCAAATCTCAAGGGGGGACATTCCTTTTTCATCGCACAAAATCGAACGCAAATCGAACTTACCGCCACGGTCACCGTCGTGTACCAATTCAGGCATTGCGTTCGATAAACCGCCAGCCCCCACGTCGTGAATAAATAAAATTGGGTTCTCTTCGCCCAACTGCCAGCAACGGTCGATCACTTCTTGGCAACGGCGTTCCATTTCTGGGTTTTCACGTTGAACGGAGGCAAAATCCAAATCTTCTTTCGATTTGCCTGATGCCATTGACGATGCCGCACCGCCCCCCAAACCGATGTTCATCGCAGGGCCACCCAGCACGATCAACTTAGCTCCCACTGGAATTTCGCCTTTTTGCACGTGTTCGCCACGAATGTTACCGATACCGCCTGCCAACATAATCGGTTTGTGGTAACCACGGGTCTCGACGCCTGCAAAACTGTTTACTTTTTCTTCATAAGTACGGAAATAACCCAACAACGCAGGGCGACCAAATTCGTTATTAAACGCTGCACCGCCGAGAGGGCCTTCAATCATAATATCTAACGCCGAGGCAATACGGTTTGGCTTAGAAAGTGGATTTTCCCAAGGCTGTTCAAAGTTCGGAATCACCAAGTTCGACACGGAAAAGCCCGTTAAACCTGCTTTTGGTTTTGCCCCACGTCCTGTTGCCCCTTCGTCACGGATTTCACCGCCTGAACCCGTTGCCGCCCCAGGGAATGGCGAAATGGCAGTCGGGTGGTTGTGGGTTTCCACTTTCATTAAAATGTGGGCATCTTCTTGGTGATAGCGATATTGCCCGTCTTGGTCTGGGAAGAAACGCCCCACTTCAGACCCCACCATTACCGCTGCATTATCTTTATAAGCAGAAAGCACGTAATCAGGGGTTTTCTCGAAGGTGTTTTTGATCATTTTAAACAAGGATTTGTCCTGTTTTTCGCCATCAATCGTCCAGTCGGCGTTGAAAATTTTATGACGACAGTGTTCTGAGTTCGCTTGGGCGAACATATACAACTCAATATCGTGCGGATTGCGACCAAGTGCGGTGAAATTTTCCACCAAATAGTCGATTTCATCTTCCGCCAATGCCAAGCCTAACTCCACGTTTGCGACTTCTAACGCTTTACGACCGCCACCTAGTACGTCCACCACGGTAAATTCTTTCGGATCCTGTTGAGCGAATAATTTATCGGCTTGCTCCGCATTATCTAATACGGTTTCTAACATTCTGTCGTGCAATAAGCCTTTGAGTGTCGCTAATTGCTCAGCGGTTAATTCGGCAGAAAACTCAAAGTAATACGCCAAACCACGCTCAATGCGGTTCACTTCGTTCAAACCGCAGTTGTGGGCGATGTCTGTCGCTTTAGATGACCAAGAAGAAATGGTGCCAAGGCGTGGTGTGACTATTAAGCAAAAGCCCACTGGATCGTGTTCCGCAAGGGTTGGACCATAATGTAAAAGCTCTTTTAATTTGCTTTCTTGATCGGCTGAAAGAGCCGCGTTTAGGTCAATAAAATGCACATATTCGGCATAGACTGATTTAACAGGTAATTGATTTTGTTCGAATTTTTGTTGAAATTGAGATAAACGGAAGTCAGAAAGGGCAGGTGAGCCACGGAAAGTTTGTAACATTGAATTCTACCTTGTTTAATAAAAATAGGGAAAATGAATGCGCTTATTATAAAGGAAATCAGCAGAAAACGAAAACGTTTGCGTAGCAAATTCAATGCAAAAAAAGTGCGGTATTTTTCACCGCACTTTTTATATTAAGACAAGACTTCAATTACGCCTTTTCGCCAAATTTATTTCCGACTAAAAAGGCGATTAATCCCCATACTAATGAAGGTACAATTTCATGGAATTTGCTAAATAATTTAACTGTTTGTACCAAATAATTGAGCGGTTGCGCTAAGGTATTTAAATCAACGCCTTTCATTTGTACAAGGAAAATATAGCAGCCTAAACCAACGAGCATTGAGCTGATTGCACCATAAGCATTGGCTTTATCCCAATAAATACCCAACACAATGACCCAAAGGAAAGCCGCTTCTAAACCACCAAAAGCAAATAGATTAAGCCAAATGATCATATCCGGTGGATTCAATGCTGCCCAAATTAAAAGTACAGTAATAATCAGGGTAATTAAGGATGAAAATAGACTAATTTTCTTTTGGTTATCTGCCATTTCTGGTTTGACTGACAAGTACAAATCTTTCACAAAAATAGAGGAAGATTGAATGAGCTGCGCATCGATAGTCGACATAATCGCTGACATTGGTGCAGCTAAGAAAATCCCTGCAACAATTGGCGGTAGCACTTGTAACATTAAGGTTGGAATGACCTGATCTGGTACCGTTAAGGTTGGTAAAATGGCGCGACCTAAAGCACCAGATAAATGCATGCCAAGCATAACAACTGTTAAAATAACCGTACCGATTAACATACCTCTATGCAGCGCTTTGGTATCTTTGAATGCCATGCAACGTACTGCGGTGTGCGGCAAACCAACTACGCCAAAACAAACCAACACCCAGAAAGATGCCATAAATTGAAAACCTAACATATCATTAGGACCGTACGGACTCACTAAGTGCGGATCAATTTCTGTGAGTTTTTGCACCGCACTTTCAACACCGCCAGCCGCATAAATAACGCCACCTAGTAGGATTACCGTACCAATCATCATAACAGTTCCTTGGATGGTATCTGTCAAGACCACTGCTCTGAAGCCTCCGATGAAGGTGTAAATTCCTACGGTTACTGCAAAAATTAATAAGGCTTTGGTATAAGAAATGCCAATGGTGGTTTCTAATAAACGCGCGCCACCAATAAATTGTGTCATCATGGCGGCAAAAAAGGCGATTAATAATGCGATACTGGCGATCCAAACCAAATATTTATTTTTGTAACGATGTAACAATAAATCATTGATAGTTAAAGCTTTACTTTCACGAGAAAGCAAGGCGAATTTTTTACCTAACGCCCCTAATGCTAACCAAACTGCTGGCACTTGGATCATGGCTAACAATACCCAGCCTAATCCAAATTTATAAGCAGCACCAGGACCGCCCACAAAAGAGCTAGCACTAGCATAGGTTGCTGCCGTTGTCATTGCTAGCACAAACCCCGTCATTGAGCGATTACCTACATAGTATTCAGTGAGGAAATCACCTTTTTGACGTTTAGTGTAGGCATAAAAAGCAGCACCAAAAACAAAGACTAAATAAATAACTAAGGGAACTAAAATACCAAGGTTCATGTTACAACTCCTACTTTGTATTCAAATCAATATCCTGAAAAACAATTTTTATAAGCCAATAAGCCACCACGATAAAAAGGATTGGCAAATAAATACAAGATAGTTCAAACCAAAGTGGGAAACCGAGTGGACCCACGCTGTCTTTTGGTAAATAAGCGCAGATCGCCCAGCCGAGCATATATAGAATGGTAAGTCCCAAAGCCCAGCGCGCTTCTTTCGTCGCTTGTTTATAGCGTTGTTGTAAGTTCATATAAGCCTCCGAGTAAAGTTATAAAAAAAGTGGATTATAATCATCCACTTTAAATTTTGATTTTTGGCTATTAACTGATACCCAATTTTTTCTCTAAATAATGGATATTGGTTCCGCCTTTTTGGAAATTTTCGTCTTCCAAGATCAGATTATGCAATGGTATGTTGGTCTTAATGCCATCAATAATCGTCTCAGATAATGCATTTTGCATACGACGAATAGCCCCTTCACGATTGTCAGCATAGGTAATTAATTTCGCAATCATAGAATCATAATGTGGAGGTACTGTATAGCCCGCGTAAACATGGGAATCCCAACGAACACCTAACCCACCCGGAGAATGTAAATGACTCACTTTTCCAGGAGAAGGTAAGAAAGTTTTAGGATCTTCTGCGTTAATACGACATTCAATAGCATGACCTTTCACTTTAATATCTTCTTGTTTAATTGAAAGCGGTAAACCCGCTGCAATACGTAACTGCTCTTTTACTAAGTCAACACCTGTAATCATTTCTGTGATTGGGTGTTCAACTTGAATACGTGTATTCATTTCAATAAAGTAGAATTCACCATTTTCATAGAGGAATTCAAATGTACCCGCGCCACGATAACCAATTTCTACACAGGCTTTGGCACAGCGTTCACCGATATCACGACGCACTTCTTCAGTAATTCCCGGTGCAGGCGCTTCCTCGACAACTTTTTGGTGACGACGTTGCATAGAACAATCACGCTCTGCTAGATAAACTGCATTACCATGCGTATCCGCTAATACTTGGATCTCCACATGACGTGGATTCTCCAAATATTTTTCCATATACACCATATCATTATTAAAAGCAGCTTTTGCTTCGGCTTTTGTCATCGCAATGCTATCTTCTAAAGTCTCAACATTACGCACAACACGCATACCACGACCACCGCCGCCGCCTGAAGCTTTAATTAATACAGGGAAACCGATGCGTTTTGCGATTTCTTTATTTTTCGCCATATCTGAGCCCAATGGACCATCAGAACCTGGTACACAGGGTACTCCCGCTTTCTTCATTGCATGGATTGCTGAAACTTTATCACCCATTAAACGAATAACATCAGCAGTAGGCCCAATAAAGATAAAACCTGAACGTTCAACTTGCTCCGCAAAATCTGCATTTTCAGATAAAAAGCCATAACCAGGATGAATAGCATCAGCACCAGTTACTTCTGCAGCTGCAATAATAGCAGGGATGTTTAAATAACTTTTTGCGGAAGGTGCAGGACCAATACAAATGGTTTCATCCGCTAATAAAACGTGTTTCAATTCACGATCTGCGGTGGAATGTACGGCAACGGTTTTAATGCCAAGCTCTTTACAAGCGCGTAAAATACGCAATGCAATTTCGCCTCGGTTAGCAATAACCACTTTTTCTAACATAAGATTATTCCAATTTTTTGCAATTTAATAAGATAGAAAGAGTGGGGAAAATTCCCCACTACAAAATAGAAACAAATTATTCGATGATAATTAATGGTTCATCAAACTCTACCGCATTACCATCGTTGATTAAAATTGCTTTAACAACGCCAGCTTTATCTGCTTCAATGCGGTTCATCATTTTCATTGCTTCAACAATACAAAGGGCATCGCCTACTTTAACGGATTGGCCAACTTCAACGAACGCTTTTGCATCAGGGCTTGGACTACGGTAGAACGTACCAACCATTGGCGAACGAATCACATGTCCCGATAAATCATCAGCTGCTGGCGCAGGAGCAGCAGGCGCAGCTGCTGGTGTTGCAACTGGAGCAGCAACTTGAACTGGCGCAGGTGCTGCTGGAATATTATATTGAACAGAACTAGGTGCTGCAGAACCACGACTAATGCGAACAGACTCTTCTCCTTCAGAAATTTCTAATTCCATAATGCCTGATTCTTCAACTAATTCGATAAGTTTTTTAATTTTACGAATATCCATTGCCATAATTTGGTTTTCCTAAATAGTAAAGATGAGATCACACTTTATTAGACGACAAATTTACACAAAAGTGCGGTTAAAAAAATGGATTTTTTAAGTTTGCACAAGATTACCCGAAAAACAGTGTTTTGGCGATAATTTTATGCAAAATTGATACAAATTTATGCTTTTTCGTCTATTTAGCTAAATATTGTTGTGCAAAATCTAACGCATATTCATAGCCTTTTGCACCAAAACCACAAATTACCCCTTCAGCAACATCACTAAAATACGAATGGTGACGAAATGGCTCACGTTTATGCACATTAGACAAATGCACTTCAACAAAGGGAATCGCCACAGCAAGCAAAGCATCGCGCAAAGCGACACTCGTATGTGTGAATGCTCCGGGATTGATAATAATAAAATCAACTTGTTGAAAACTTTGATGAATTTTATCAATTAATTTTTCTTCGCTATTGGATTGGAAACAAGTTAACTTTATCCCTTTTTGGCTTGCAAGTGCGGTTAAATTTTTCTCAATTTCTGCTAAGGTCAAACTGCCATAATGCTTAGGCTCACGAGCGCCAAGCATATTGAGATTTGGACCATTCAAAAGCAATATTTTCATAGGCTATCCTTTTGGCTCGCTATTATGCGGTATTTTAAATTTATGGGTGGTCTAACCATTAACGAATTTGCTGAATAAATTCAGAATCTAACTCCGCAATTGGCAATGAGGAACCTTGCCAAGCACGAACAACCTGATAATCCATCAAATCTAAGGTATCCAAACCTGGCACCGTATTCGGCGTATATTGTTGAGCAATACGCGCTAATTGTGTCAGTCCAAAACTACTTTCAATAGAAGAACTAATCACCGCCTTCAAACCAAGTTGATGGGCTTGCTGAATTAAATCCACACATTTTTCTAATGAGCCCACTAGTGTTGGCTTAATGACAATTGCTGCTAAATGCGGTTGTTGCTGAACTTGAAAACCCGCATCTCTAACAGTTTCATCCCAAGCAATTGCAATTTCGGTTTCTTGTGCAAACTGCAAGCTTTGTTCTGGTGTTTTGCAAGGTTCTTCTAAAAATTGAATTCGAGCGCGATGTTCTGGTTTCACATATTTAGCAAACATAGCTGCTTTTTCAAGCGACCAACTACGGTTTGCGTCAAGACGTAACTGCAAATCAGGAATGGCTTCTAATAGCATATCAGCAATCAGGCCATCACGATTAGCTTCGTACATGCCTACTTTAATTTTGGCCACTTTTTCGCCTTGCATTTGGCTTAAAGGCTCATAAAGTTCATCAGGATCGCCATAACACAAGGGCGCAACTTGATAATTACCTTGTTCTCCAAGTAATCCTTTCATTTCAGCAAAAGCACAACTTAAACCAAAAGCAACAGATGGATAAAGCCCATCTAAACTGAGCTTTTTATTTTGCGCGCGTGTCACATCCCATTGTTGTAGCCACGCTATTGCTTGTTCTTTCGCTTGTTCTAGGGTTTCTTGACTAAACTCAGGTAAAGGGGCAATTTCGCCCCAACCTTCAGATTCACCACAACGAATTTGCACCAAAAGACCTTCTCGTTTTTTCAAAAAACGATTACGCAAAATCAATTGGCTATCGACAGGAATACTATATTGATATAAATGAAAGGTTCTTATTGTCATCGCTATTTTTCACATTGTTGGGTGATTTCATTATAGCTGCCACCATAATCTAAACAGGTATCTTTGGCATCAAAAATAAAAAAGACAGCGGCACATAAAATTAATGTGATGAGCAGTAAAACCATCAGAAAACCCATAAATCCCTTTTTCCAAGATATCATCACAATGTCCTTATAGAAATGAAAAGTGCGGTGAAAACTTTTATGATTTTAACCGCACTTTAATTGATTAATTAAGGGTTACGCTTAAATTTGCTGAAGTCTGGTGCGCGTTTTTCGTTGAACGCATTGCGACCTTCCTGCCCTTCCTCTGTCATATAGAACAACATGGTCGCGTTACCTGCAAGTTCTTGCAAACCCGCTTGGCCATCACAATCCGCATTTAACGCTGCTTTCAAACAACGTAATGCAATTGGACTGTTGCGTAACATTTCACGACACCAACGTACCGTTTCTTTTTCTAAATCTGCATAAGGCACAACTGTATTCACTAAGCCCATTTCTAATGCTTCTTTAGCATCATATTGGCGACATAGGAACCAAATTTCGCGCGCTTTTTTCTGACCAACAATACGAGCCATGTAGCTTGCGCCCCAGCCACCATCAAATGAGCCTACTTTTGGACCTGTTTGACCAAAAATCGCATTTTCTGCCGCAATGGTTAAGTCACATAACATATGAAGAACATGACCACCACCAATCGCATAACCTGCCACCATTGCCACTACAGGTTTTGGACAGCTGCGAATATCACGTTGGAAATCCAATACATTTAAGTGATGAACACCGCTTTCATCTTTATAGCCACCGTAATCACCGCGCACTTTTTGGTCACCACCTGAACAGAAGGCTTTTTCACCTTGTCCTGTTAGCACGATCACGCCGATTTTTTCATCAAAACGCGCATCTGAAAAAGCTTGGATCATTTCTTTTACCGTTTGTGGACGGAAGGCATTTCTCACTTCTGGACGGTTAATGGTAATTTTAGCAATGCCGTCAGCAGATTTATGGTAAAGAATATCCGTATAGCCTGCGCTATGATCTGCCCATTCAACTGGGGCATAAAGTACATCATCTTTTGGATTTTGCATGATAAATTCCTTCAAATAAGCAAAAAGTGCGGTCATTATAACGAAAGTTTTTGCGCTTTCCCACTTTTAAACACAAATCTGCGCCAATAGTTCGGCAAATGACTCAGGGTTTTCATTATGCGCATTATGCCCTGCGTTAGCGATTTGGTAAAAATTCAGTGCGGATTGCTTTGCCATTGCGGTAAATTTTTTATCTTTTTCGCCCACGACATAATCAATCGGCACTTTATTCTGTGCAAGCAACGGGCGGAAATCAGGTTGTTTTGCTAAAGAAGTGGCCAGCAACATTTTAGCCACACTTTCCCCACTATTTAACGAACGTTGAGCAATGATCTCAGCTGTTTGTTGTTGTGAAAGATGAGAGAATACCGGCTGGCGATACCAATCTTGCAACACATTTTCAATATCTTCATTAGCAAAACGCTGCGCCCATTGTAAATCATTCTGCCAACGCTGTTGTCGTTCTTGCTCGGTTTGCAATCCTAAATTGGCTCCTTCTAAAATCAGGCGTTGTAGCTTGCCTTTGCGCACATGTTGCGATAATGCATAGTGCAAAGCCAAACGCCCACCCAGCGAATAGCCAATCAAAATATAGGGATTATCATTAGTAATTTCTGCTATTTTTTGCGACAGATATTGCGTCGTCTGCGAAAAATCCTCTACTGAAAGCGCTTTATTTTCGCCATGAAAAGGTAAATCAATCGCCACACAATTAAAGTGCGGTAATTTTTCCATGACTTTTAGCCAATCATTTTTTGTACCTAGCAAGCCATGTAAAAAAATCAAAATAGGCATATACACTCCATAAAAAAACCACGCCTATCATAGCGTGGTTTAAGGTAAAAATTAATGATTATTTCACCGCACTTTGACGATGTTCTGCCTCGTCAGCATCTAATTCGCCATTGCGTAAACGAGCGAAATAATCGCGCGTTTCATTAAGAATAATGTGACGTAATCCCACTAAGGCAACGAGATTTGGGAAAGCCATTAAACCATTCACAATATCCGCTAAAATCCAAATTAAATCTAATTTTAAGAAAGATCCACAAGCGACAAGCAGAATGAAAATGCTACGGTATAATTTAATGCCACGAATATCAAAGAGGTAAACAAAACAACGCTCGCCATAATAGCACCAACCTAAAATGGTGGTAAACGCGAAAAATAATAACCCAACGGTAACAATGGTTGCCCCTAAGCTAGTGCCTAAACCTTGCGAAAATGCTAAGTTTGTTGCGGCAGCACCCGTTTCTGGACCGCTCCAAACGCCTGTAATCACAAGCACTAATCCCGTCATAGAACAAACGATAATAGTATCTAGGAACGTCCCCGTCATTGAGATTAAACCTTGGCGAACAGGCTCTTTCGTTTGTGCAGCAGCCGCTGCGATTGGCGCTGAACCCAAACCTGATTCATTAGAGAAAATGCCTCGAGCGACACCTGATTGAATGGCTTTCATCACACCAATCCCCAAAGCACCACCTAATGCGGCTTGCGGATCAAAAGCACTATGCACAATCAACACCACCGCGGCAGGCACTTTGTCGAAATTTAATAATAAAATAATGGCAGAAGTAAGCACATATAACACAGCCATGAAAGGCACAATAAATGTGGACACCGTCGCAATACGTTTTACACCACCCAATACAATCGCTGCTACTAAAATGGTGACCACTGCTGCAGAAATCATTACTGGCACATTGAATGTATCGTGCATAGCTTGCGTAATAGCGTTAATTTGTGGAAAGGTACCAATACCAAAGAAAGCCACTAAAATACCAAAGATAGCAAATAATTTGGCTAGCCATTTAATGCCTAAACCTCGCTCGATATAGTACATTGGCCCACCAGCCATAAAGCCGTTTTTATCGCGAACGCGGTATTTGACCGCAAGCAAGCCTTCAGCATATTTGGTCGCCATTCCTAATAACGCAACAAGCCACATCCAGAACATCGCTCCAGGACCGCCTGCTTGAATAGCTGTCGCCACCCCAACAATATTCCCCGTACCAATGGTTGCGGAAAGTGCGGTACAAAGTGCTGCAAAAGCTGATACATCGCCCATTTGACCATTGCTTTGTTCACGTTTGAACATATAGCGTAACGCCAAAGGCAAATGCGCAAATTGAATAAATCCAAGACGAATAGTTAAATATAATCCAGTTCCCGATAACAAAATAAGAAGTGGCGGGCCCCAAATAAACGAATCGATTGATGATAAAATTGCCGTTAATGACATATTGATTCCTCGTAATACATAAAATTTACAAGGAGGCGAAAAGAGTTACGGAAAAAAGAAAAATACGCCAAAAGCGTAAACCGAATATGCTCCCTGCCCCTGTCCTTTTGCCTGAGCGTTTGAAGCGAATTTCTCGCTCTTTCGCCTTCGGCGTCCAATTACATGATGTATTGGATCTCTCCAAGGGTTCGTCCACTAGCAGTCCTCGCAGATTAGCTCTGCACCTGAAAGATTTTACCTCGTCGGTATGGAGTCAATTCCCCATTCTCCAACTAGCTTCAACCGAACTTGACTTTTTATAATAAAATACAGATAAAAAGTGCGGTCAATTTTAACAAAGTTTTATGAAAATTCAACCGCACTTTTTAATATATTACATGCCACTACGTTGCCATTTTCTTTCAATATAGCTACAACTTGGAATAAGTTTGAGATTATGCTGTTTAATTAACTCAACTAGGGCTTGATACAGTTTATCCGCCACGCCTTGACCTCTCAGAGTTTCAGAAACATAGGTATGATTGGCATTAATGGTATTTTCATCCACAAAAAAGTAGGTTAATTTGGCAATTTTATTACCTGTTTCATCCAAAATAAAAAATTCACCTTGATGTTCATCTTGTTGATGTTGAATATTCATGATGTTAACGGCTCCAATCTTCTGCTAATAAAGGATCCTGTGCAAAATCGGCAGTTTCACAAGGAATGGCTTTTTCTTCAGCTGCCCATTCGCCTAGATCAATTAATTTACAGCGTTCACAACAAAAAGGACGAAATGGACTTTCTGGCGACCAAACCACTGTTTTTTGGCAAGTTGGGCAAGCAACACTAAAAATTTCACTCATATTTTTTCTCACTCAGCATTAAATAAGTGCGGTGCAATTTTAACACTTTTTCACGCAGTTCAACTAAATTTTGACTAAAATCTTGATCATTATTAATAACATCATCCGCAGCAGCTAAACGTTGCTCTCGACTCACTTGGTTATTCATAATCTGTTGAATTAATTCAATTTTATTACTATCACGCTGACTAGCACGTAATAATTGAGTTTTTGGTAAAACATCCACCACCAAAATGCGATCACAAAGTGTGGTGAGGTTGTTTTCAATAAGTAAGGGAACGACAAATAAAGTGTAAGGTGCAGTTTGTTTATGAAGTTGCGCTAACATTCTTTCGCGAATGGCTGGATGGAGCAAAGCGTCTAACCAAGCTTTCTCTTCTTTTTGATTAAACACTTTTTCTCGTAAGGCTGCTCGATTTAATTCTCCGCTTTCATTCAATATCTGCTTGCCAAAATGTTCGGCGATTTTTTCAAGTAATGGCGAACCTTTTTCAACCACTTCACGCGCGACAAGATCCGCATCAACAATAGGCACGCCTAATTCGGCAAATAAATTGGCAACTGTGCTTTTACCACTGCCAATTCCACCAGTTAAACCGACAACATAAGTCATAATTTATCTTCATTCTATGGGTTATGGCGTTATGCTAGCACGTTTAACATAAAAGTCGAAATATGTCCGATAATTAAAAAAGGGCCAAATGGCAACATTTTAGGTTTGTTCTTATACTGAAAGGAAGTAAAAATTAGCGCACTTAAACAAGCTAAAAAAATCATTAAGGGCAAACGTTGCCAAGGATGAAAACTGGCTAATGCGCCTACTAGCCAATAATCGCCACGCCCCAACGCTTCTTGCCGGTAATAATATTTTGCTAATTGAAAAATCAACCAAAAGACAATAAAACCGCAGCAAGCACTTTGTAAACTTTGTGGCAAGGAAAGAGAAGAAAGTTGGAAATAGGCGCTTGCAACACCACAAGCGCAGAGTAGCTGACAACATTCCATTGGAATCAGTTGATAATGCCAGTCGATTTTCGCAATAACTAATAATAATCCACTAACCAAAAGCCAATAAAATAATAGTGTGGGATCAGCAATGAGATAACAACAAAGCAGCGTATAAAATGCGCCAGCAACAAAATAATAAGAAAAATGACCGCACTTTATAGGCTGCAAACTGGATTGAAGCTGCGCAAAGTGCGGTGCATTTTGAGGGAAAATTTCACAGAAATTGTGATAAACCTGTTGCTCAAGATTTTTTGAAAAATGCAATAAATAGAAACGAATAGCAACCGCTCCAATACCTGACAAAATAGCCCCAAGCACCCAAATCATTGAATCACTGCTCCCATATTAAAAATTGGCATATACATCCCAAGCATAATTAAGCCAATTAATCCACCGATAATAACCATTAACATTGGCTCAAGCATTTGGGAAAGTAAGTCAATTTTATGCTCTAGCTGTTGCTGATAAGTTTCTTCAATGTATTTGAGCATTTGTGTCAGTTGCCCAGATTGTTCGCCAACTTGCAACATTTGTTGAGCTTGTACAGGAAATAAAGTCGCGCCCACTGCAACAGAAAAAGGATAACCTTGCGTAAGCCAATGTAGCATTTGCTGAACTTCTTGAATTAATACGGGATCGCCTTGTTGCTTCGTTTTCTTTTGCCAACTTTTCTTTTGCGGAATAAAGGATTGCAATGCCTGATTTAAAGGAACCCCAGAATACAACATGACATGTAATCCACGACTAAAATTCACTAATCTTGCTAAAAACACTACATTTCCTAATACAGGCATACGCTGGCTTAATTTAATTTTTTGTTTATAGAGCCATGGAGAAGAATTCATCAGATATTTCAAGCCAATGAAAAAAATGAATACGCAGAAAAACATAAAAATAAAATAATGGCGTAAAATATCAGAAGCAGTTAATAAAACTTGAGTAAAAAATGGCAATTCTGCTTGATTATTGGCATACATTTCGGCAAATTGTGGTACCACGAAAATCAATAGCAACACTGTTAACGACAAAGAAACGACTAGCACCATAGCGGGATAAAGCATAATTTTTTGTAGCTTTTGTTGTAACTCAATGCTCTTTTGACGATTTGCCGCGATCTGTGCCATCACATCAACTAGTTTCCCACTCAACTCACCCACATAAATCAATTGTCTTTCCTGAAAAGACAAAAATTGCGGGTAATGCTCCGTAGCCTGAGACAAAGACAACCCTGCTTCTATGCTTTGTAATAAATTCCTTATCCATTGATTTAATTGTAAATTATGACAATTCTCTAATAATATTAATAAACTATTCTTTAATGGAAGTGAGGATTTGAGCAAAATAGAAAGCTGTAATAACAACTCATAGATTTCCTTAGAACGAGGCCTGGTTGACAATTGCCAATTCTGTTGAATTTTAAGTTGTTTTATTCCTTTTTGTAGCAATTGTTGTCTAACAATATGTTCATTTTCACCAATTAAAATGCCTTTTTGAGCTTGTTGGAATGAATTAACACCTTTCCAGCGATACATTTTCAATGTCATTATTCCTCCCGCCCCAATACACGTTCCACTTCTTCTAAATCTGTTATCCCCTGCCGCACTTTTTCTAAACCCGCTTGGTGTAAGGTTTGAAAGTCCAATTCATAATGCCAAGTTTCATCCTGTTTTATTGGACGTAAGAATTGATATAAACCAATCCGTCCCCGATAACCTTGATAACAATCACAAAAACTCTCGTTTTTTGCACCGCACTTAGTGCAACATTTCCGCACTAAACGTTGAGCTATCACTAATAATAAGGAATGATCAATTTCATGTTGCTTGATGCCTAATTGCAATAAACGTGAAATTGCAGAAGGCGCATCATTGGTATGTAGAGTTGAAAGCACCAAATGTCCTGTTTGTGCTGCGCGTAGTGCCATTTCGGCACTCTCTTCATCACGAATTTCGCCGAGCATAATAATATCGGGATCTTGTCGTAAAAATGTTCTTAATAAACGACTGAAGTCTAAGCCAATATGAGGATTAATTTGCGTTTGAATAATGCCGGACAATTCAATTTCGATAGGATCTTCTGCGGTCATAATGTGCTTTTCAGGGCGATTTAAATAAGAAAGTGCGGTGTAAAGTGAGATACTTTTTCCACTCCCCGTTGGACCTGTAACCAGAATTAATCCTTGCGGTTGATTAAGGGCATTTTCAAAATGATGCAGTTGTCGCTCATTCATACCCAACTCGGCAAAAGAAAATTGTACGGGCTTATTTTGTTGCACACGCAATACCGCTTTTTCGCCCAAAGGTGTGGGTAAGGTTGAAAGACGAAGATCTAATAGATCCGAAAAAGTGGTCTTAAAATGAAATCGCCCATCTTGAGGCAAACGCGTTTCGCTAATATCCAATTTAGCTAAGAGTTTCAAACGAGAAACTACCCGATTAGCAAAGCGAGAGGAAATTGATGGCTGTACTTGTAACACACCATCAATGCGAAAACGCACTTGCAAGCATTGTGGCTGAGGTTCAAAGTGAATATCAGAGGCTTTTAAAACTAATGCTTGTTCAAAAATATTATCAAGCAATTGAATAATGGGCTCATCACTTTTTTGGGCAATATCCGTATCCTGTGTATTCTCCGTATGTGGCAACCTTGAATACATAAAGGCATTTTCTTCAATTTGATTCGCTTGTGGAGATAATTGCTGCAATAAGGATTTCAACGCTTCCGTTTGCAACAATATGGGCTCAATCACTTTTCCAGTTAAAAAAGAGAAGGTTTCACAGGCTGCCAAATTGTTGAGATTATCAATACCTAGCCATAACTGCTGCTCATTTTCTTGCAAAGGACAAGCTAAATAACGCAGTAATAAGGCTTGCTGCTGTTGATTTTGCAACCATAAGTGCGGTGGAATTTCAAAGACTTTTCCATCAACAGCAACCACTGAGTAGTTCTGCTCTGACATCATAATTACTTACTAGCACTACAAAAACCCGCAGGGAATAAATCCGCATTTGTTCCACAAGCCGCTGCCCAAGTTACCCCCGTTTTCGCAGTGCCTGATGCAGTTAAGGTATAACTTACGCCATCTAATGCACCAGCACCCTGTACGGTAATTACACCAGAAGCCACATTAACTGACTTCACATATTTACCCGTTTGGCTAGTGATATTTCCTTGAATCCCATTTTGACCTGCCGTACAATCAGTAACAGCACCAAGATTATAAACACAAAGTTCCACATCGGAACGATAAGGTGCGGACGCTTGCAGTAATTCTGATACAGCAGCCTTTTTGGTATAATTTTGATAAGACGGAATGGCAATGGTTGCTAAAATAGCAATGATGGCAATCACAATCATCAGTTCAATTAAAGTGAAACCTTTTTGAACAACAATAGATAAAGAAGTGCGGTTAAATTTCATCCTATTTTCCTCAAGTAGTAAAAACTGTGATTACTTTGTGGGAAGAAACTTATAGCGTCAAAAATATGCATTTATTTTTGGAATTAACATCACAAAACACAGATTTTTTATGACAAAATCATCAACCCAAAAACCTTCTGGATGGCTCGAGCAGGCTCGAATATGCCCTTCACCTCATTATGATCAGCGCCCTGATGTGCAAGATATATCGCTATTAGTAATTCACTACATTAGCTTGCCGCCCGAACAGTTTGGACAACATTTTATTGATGATTTTTTCTTAGGAAAATTAGATCCTAATGCGCACCCTTATTTCCAAGAGATTCAACACCTTCGTGTTTCCGCCCATTGTTTAATCAATCGAAATGGCGAAATTACACAATATGTTAATTTCAATGATCGTGCTTGGCATGCGGGTTTATCTTGCTTTCAAGGACGCGAAAAATGCAATGATTTTTCTATTGGCATTGAATTAGAAGGCAGTAATAATAAACCTTTTACCCTATTACAATATGAAACTTTAGCCAAAGTAACAGATCAAATTAGGGCTGAATATCCTGCCATCACTTTAGCCAATATTGTTGGACATTCAGATATATCACCAGGCAGGAAAATCGATCCCGGTCAATATTTTGACTGGCATTATTATTTTAGTTTAATGAAGAAGGATTAAGATATGGCAATAAAAAACGTTATTTTTGATATGGATGGCGTTCTCATTGATAGTGAGCCTTTTTGGGCTGCTGCTCAAATAGAAAGTTTAGCGCAATATGGCGTCAGCATCACTGAGCCGGATTGTGAAAAATACACCAGAGGAACAAGAATAGAAGAATTGGTGCAAATTTGGATCGATATGTTCCAAATTGATGTTGATAATGCGATATTAAAACAGCAAATTTTAGAAAATGTTTGCACTAAGATCAGTCAGCAAGGCCAAGCTATGCCAGGCTTATTTGAGTTGCTCGATTTTCTAAAAACTCAGCAAATTTCAACCGCACTAGCAACCTCTTCCAATAGACAAGTGATTAAAGCGGTATTTGATCGATTAAATCTCTGGGATTATTTCCCAATTCAATGCTCTGCTGCTGATGAAGAATTAGCTAAACCGCATCCAGCGGTTTATTTAAGTGCGATCAAAGCCTTAAAAGCGACTCCTAAAGAATGTATTATTATCGAGGATAGTGTAACGGGATTAATCGCCGCCAAAGCAGCAAATGTGAGAACCTTTATTGTAAATGAAAAATATAGCAATGAAAGATTTGCTATCGCCGACGAAAGAATGGCCTCATTACATCAAGCCTTAGAAAAAATTAAAAGTGAATAATGAAAAATACCCTGAATCATCAGGGTATTTTTATGATTTGTTTTACCAGAATTTCCACCAAGATTTTGTTGCTTCTGGTGCCTCAATAATGGCATTGTTGACTTCTTGTTTTTCTACATCTGGCAGCGGTTTATCTAAATCCGTACTAGTCACAATTCCATTGTTATCAAAATTAACAATGAAAGTATGTTGTACAGGATCTTCGTACGCATGTTGTTGTAAATACACATAGTACCAAGTTTGTCTGCTAAAAGGATCAATTAATACAGGCGTACCTAATAAATATTGTACTTGCTGATGATTCATACCTGGTTGTACTTTTTGTACGCTAGCGGCTTCCAAATAGTTACCCTGAGGCACATCAATACGATAAACAATTTTGTTCACACTAGAACAAGCTGACACACTTAACGCAAGTGCGATTACTGCCATAACAGGTTTTAATTGCATTTTTCTACCTTTCTATTCTGTCGAAACTGTTGTGATAATACCTAAAGTTGAACAAATTTCCAAATTAATTCTGATTTTTTGTATTACGCTGTAATTGGTCACGTAAATTTGCAGGTAACCCTTTAATGATCAAACTGTCAGAATTTTCATCCCATATAATACGCTGATTCAACAATTCTGCATCAAAACTAATGGTTACCCCTTTTCCAGAACCGGAAAATTTCGTCAAGGATTTTAATGTTGTGCTAACGGGAGGAATACTGTCTTCCAACGCATAATCTTGTTGTTGCACAAAATCAATAAAAGGACTTTCGTTTAGAGTAGGTAATTCGGCAGAAAGTTCCGTCAAGGCTATCTCTTCACCTTGATTAATTTGCCCTTTGCAATATTCAAACACTTGCTTTTTCACTGCTTGGGTTTGAACTTGATCTAATTCGCCTTGATCACAATAATCACTCACCGCTTGCAATAAACATTGATTCTGTACTCGAGGGTTTAACCCTTCTTCAGCACCTAAGAAATCCATAAAGAAATCACCAATTTTGCGTCCTACTCTGCCCTTAATAAAAGTCAAATAGCGATTTGAGTTTGCGTTAAGTTGTAATTCCGTCAAATTGATACGCGCAGCAATGTCAAATTGATTAATATTCAAATACTGGGTACGTTGAATCTCTAATTTTTCATCCACTAACATGCTGGCACGATTATCCAATAACGAAATAAACAAATAATCTGTCGCCAGAAAATTATATTTACACAAAACAAATGTGCCACTGTCGGCAAAAGGATATTTGCCTAACTCTGTTGCCAATAACTTCGCTGAATCATAACTAAACGGCAAAAATTCTGTTTCATTTTCTAATAGACGATTCAAATTCTGAGCAAAAAGGGAATGCTCTTGAAATATGCCATAGCCTTTGGCTTTTGTTTGATAAGCTTGATGTAATTCCAACATCAATTGTTCCACATCATTGCTAATTTCTAGCAAATTTTCACGCAACAATGTGCTTAATCGCACGTTATTTTCTTCATCTGTTTGTTTAATTAATTGGTGTAATACAACTTGATTAACAGTAATGCTCATTTTTTCTACACATCTATTTTCAAAAATTTAAAATCTGGTTAATTATAACCGCACTTTAAGTAAAAATGTGGTAGTATTCAAAAATTAAATACAAAACTATTCTCATCTATGGCTAGCAATTCAAAATATCAAGATAAACAAATTGATGTCATTTCTAACGACATCATCGCCGTTTTAGAAAAACATCAAGCATCAACCGAACTTTCGCTGATTGTTTTAGGAAATATGGTGTCAAATTTACTGATCAGCAGTGTTGGCAAGAGTCAACAAATCGCTTTAGCTCAAGCATTTTCGGATGCGTTAATGGATTCAGTGGAAAAATAAGACTGCATTATGTTTTGGATTAAAAATGGCAGACAATATCGAGAACAGACCTCGCAAAAAATTTCGTGGGGGCATTGGTTTGCTTTTTTTAATATTCTATGGGCAATCATCATTGGCTCTCGATACGCTTTCTTAATTGATTGGCCTCATACTCTATTAGGCAGATCCTATTTCTTCGTCAGCCTACTTGGCCATTTCAGTTTCATCTGTTTTGCTGCCTATTTACTATTAATTTTCCCACTGAGTTTTATCATTAAAAATGAACGCACTTTTCGTGGCGTAACTGTGATTATTGCAACTATTGGTAGCACCTTATTATTAGTCGATACAGAAGTTTTCTCCCGCTTTAATTTACATCTCTCCAGTGTCGTATGGAATTTGTTAGTGAATCCAGAAAATGGTGAGTTATCAAGAGATTGGCAAATTTTCTTTGCTCCAATGCCGTTGATGCTATTGGCACAAATGCTGTTTTCACGCTGGTCTTGGTATAAATTACGTAGCCTAGAGCGCCAAAAATGGTTACGCCCAGTAGGGATTTTGTTTACTTGTTTATTTGTGGCAACCCACTTAGTTTATGCATGGGCGGATGCTTATATTTATCGTCCTATCACTATGCAAAAATCAAATTTTCCGTTGTCCTATCCAATGACGGCGCGCACCTTCTTAGAAAAACATGGATTATTGGATAAAGAAGAATATGCTAATAAATTAAATCAAGAAGGACGTCCTGAAACCCCGATTATTAATTATCCGAAACAATCGCTTAGCTATATGAAAATGGATAATTTAACCAATATTTTCATTATTACCGTATCAGGTTTACGTCAAGATGCTGTTCAAACAGAAACAATGCCATTGCTCAGCCAATTTGCTCAGCAATCTACACAATTTACTAACCATTACACAACGGGAAATACAACTAAAGCCGCAATTACTGGCTTATTCTATGGGTTAAATGCAAATTACAGCGATAGCTTATTAAATAATAAGAAAACCTCTGTTCTCATTGATAAATTACGCCAAGAAAGCTACCAATTTGGTTTATTCTCTGCCAATAATTTTAAAGAAAGTATTTTTAAGCAGGCATTATTCAAGCCATTCAAGCTTAATAAACAAACGTTAGGCAATGAAAGTGCGGTGCAAAAATGGCAAGTTTGGTTTAAGCAAAAGCCAACTCATCAACCTTGGTTCAGTTACCTAAACTTAGATGCAACAGAAAACCTAGTAGAGAAGAATTCATCATCTGATGAAGAAAAAAACATTTATTTACAAAAAGTTACCAAGTTAGACAAATTATTAAAGGATGTTATCAATACACTAACTGAAACAAATAGCCTAGACAATACATTATTTATTATCACAGGCGAACAAGGCTATTCCTTTGATATCAAGGATAAGGAATTAGAGAATTATTTTGCGCCTGAAATGGTAAAAGTGCCGATGATCATTCATTGGAAAGACCTCAAGCCTCAGGTTGAAAATAGATTGACCAGCCATGCTGATGTTATACCAACTTTAATGAGTCAGCTATTTGGCATTCAAAATGCGGAAACTGATTATAGCCAAGGGCATAATCTGCTCTCACAAGAACGAGCGACAGAATGGGTATTGGCCTCCAACCACCGTTGGAATGTAATCATTACACCAAATGGAACCCAGTATCATATTGATAACAAAGGGAATTATCAAAAATATGATCACAGTTATCAGAAAATATCTTCTGAGCGTCCACCATTAGGGCTATTCCTTGATGTATTCAAACAAAATTCTAGTTTTATCGAAAAATAAAATACCGAGTATAAACTCGGTATTTTTCGATTAGAATTTTATATCATGACCATAACTTTCTAAAATTTGCTTAATATGTTCTAAGCTTTCTCTAGTTGGTGGTGCCACATCTTCTAGCTCATAATCTAAACCTAAGGTTTTCCATTTATGTGCACCTAAACGATGATAAGGTAATAATTCCACTTTTTCGATATTCGTCATACCTTCAATAAATTTGCCTAACAAATGAATATCTTCATCCGCGTCAGTATGACCTGGAACAACAACATAGCGAATCCACGTGCGTTGATTACGTTTATGTAAATATTTAGCAAATTCAAGTGTACGCTTATTAGGTACCCCAATTAAATTCTGATGGATTTTGTCATTTAATTGTTTTAAATCCAACAACACTAAATCTGTGACATCTAATAATTCATCAATAACTGGCGTATAAGCACGCACAAAACCATTGGTATCTAAACAAGTATTAATACCTTCCGCTTTACAAGATCTGAACCAATCACGCACAAATTCAGCTTGCAAAATCGCTTCTCCACCCGACGCTGTTACACCGCCACCAGTCGCGTTCATAAAATGCTTGTAAGTCACCACTTCTTTCATTAATTCATCAACACTGATTTCTCGACCACCATCAAGATCCCAAGTATCGCGGTTATGGCAATATTTACAACGCATTAAACAGCCTTGCATAAATAGGATAAAACGAATCCCTGGACCATCAACGGTACCGCAGGACTCAAATGAGTGAATACGCCCTAAAACAGACATAATATTTCCTCTATCAATAACTAAAAATTTGAGTAAATTTTAACAAAGATTTATTCATATTTCAGTAAAAATCATCTATAACTGTATAAATGACAATGTTTATCCACTTTTTTATTGCAACTTTCAACAGTCTGTATATAATTTCATATACAAACTGTACAGAAAAACAAATAAAAAAGAGGAATACCGATGAAAGTATTGAGTAAGAGCTTAACCGCTCGTCAACAGCAAGTATATGATTTTCTTAAACATCATATTGAAACCGCAGGCGTTCCCCCGACTCGAGCTGAAATTTCCCAAGAATTAGGATTTCGTTCTCCTAATGCCGCGGAAGAACATTTAAAAGCCCTTGCGCGTAAAGGGGCAATTGAGATGGTGCCTGGTATGTCTCGAGGTATTCGCTTATTATTATCCTCACCAGAACAAGAAGAGGAATATGAAGGTTTACCACTTATTGGTCGCGTTGCTGCGGGTGAACCAATTTTGGCAGAGCAACATATTGAAGGCACCTATAAAGTGGATCCTGAAATGTTTAAACCACAGGCTGATTTCTTATTAAAAGTTGATGGCCAATCAATGAAAGATATTGGTATTCTGGATGGCGATTTACTTGCGGTACACAGCACCAAAGATGTGCGTAATGGACAAGTCATTGTGGCAAGAATTGAAGATGAGGTTACCGTAAAACGTTTAGAACGCAAAGGCGATATTGTTTATCTCCATGCAGAGAATGAAGAGTTTGAACCTATCGTTGTGAATTTACGTGAAGAAGTATTTGAAGTTGAAGGCATTGCAGTAGGTATTATCCGCAACAATGCTTGGATGTAAAAATAACAAAAAAGTGCGGTATTTTCCACCGCACTTTTTTATTCAACACGAATCAAGAATTGGTACCAATCATTGCATCTCGAATTTGTTCGAGTAAATATTTATACAAATTGCTCCCATCATTTGGACTGACTTTTATCTCAATAACCGTCGTTTCTTTACGAGAATAGGCTTGTTTTAGTACCGAACTAAGATCCGCCCATGTATAAGGTCTCGCATATTTCAAATCAAACATGGCTGCTGCCTGTGAAAATTCTGCTTGATGAGGTAATCGATAGAAAGCATTTTTCACTTGGTTATCGACTGGTAGCATATCAAAAATCGCCCCGCCATTATTATTAATCACAAAAATAATGGTTGGTTGAGAGACTTTCTTAAATAATGCCAACGAATTAATATCATAAAGCGCAGATAAATCCCCTAATAAAATCGCCATAGGTTGATTTGAACCAATACCCACGCCAGCAGCCGTAGCTAACAGTCCATCAATGCCACTAGCACCACGATTGGTATAAACAGGATAATTATTGGTTAATTTGGCTAAAGCATCCACCAAACGAACAAATAAGCTATTGCCTAAGAATAACGTACAATTCTTCGGTAAAATACGATCGATATGATGTGCCAATGAGGCTTCATTCAATCCGCCACCAACCGCTTGCTCAATAAATCCTGCGCAAAAATTAGATAATGCTAAAGGCTCAACCAACCAAGCTTTCTGGCGTAATGGCGGATGGGCACGTAACCAATGATGTGGTTTTACATGATAACGAGTCTGTTGATGATGTTCAGGATCTAAACGTTGATCGCTTTCATCCACAACCCAATATTCGCCTTTAAAACTCGCCAAAAATTGATTAATGCGTTTGCTCACGAAACGCGTGCCAAATTGGATGACGATATCTGCTTGTAATAATTTATCGCGTACGATTTTATTCGCCAACCAAATATCAGCATAAGGCAGACTTGGTTCCACATTTGATTGAATATCAGTAATCAGCACCCAGCCTAACGTATCCGCCCATTGTTTCATCCCCATAGCTTGTCGCTGTGTTAGCTGTCCAACCACAACAATCCCACGCTTAGTGCGCCAATCATCCCAATGTTCATGCGTCATCACTTCATGTTGCGCATTTTGATGATTTGCCCAAGTGCTCGTTTTAGAAAGCCAACGTTGCACAGGCGCGAGCCAAGGATGGCGATCTATTTCCTCTACTTGAGCATCATACAAAGGCTCAGCGAAAGGCACATTAATATGAACAACACCCGGTTTTTGATTTTGTTGGAAACAAACTTGATCCAAACTCGACACCAACCATTTCACTGGGTATTCTTGGCTAGGACGCGGCAAGTTCAAGGTTGCCACAGGATAATGAGAGAACATATTTTCCTGTAAAATCGCTTGATTTGCACCGCACTCTAATAATTCAATTGGACGATCTGCCGTTAATATCATTAGTTTCACACCGGTTTGGCGCGCTTCAATAATCGCTGGATACAAATTCGCTGCTGCGGTACCAGACGTAACAATAACCGCCACTGGCGATGAAGTGGATTTCGCTAAACCCAATGCAAAAAAGCCTAAACCACGTTCATCAAAATGCGTATGGCAATGCGCTTTCCCTTGTTCTTGTAAACGCACTGCTTCTAAAGTTAAAGGCGTTGAACGAGAACCCGGCGCAATACAAATATGCTCTACACCGAAACGTATCAGGCTTTCCAAAATCACTTTTGACCAACAACGGTTGAAGGTACTTACTGATGACATATTGCTCTCCAATTTCTTGAAGGCAGCCTTAAGCTGCCCTCTATTATTCTTTTTCTACCGCTAACAAGCTGACCAAACCTGAAGCTTTTCTTTCAATTTCGTTCCATTCTAACAAGGGAACCGACCCCGCCACAATGCCAGCGCCCGCAAAAACGCGAATTTTATTTTGTTCAATAAATGCGGACCGAATGGTGACACAAAACTCAGATTGTAACTGGCTCATTACGCCAAGCGTGCCTGCATACCAACTGCGGTCAAAATTTTCTGTTTTTTGTAAAAATTGCACCGCACTTTGTTGTGGCAATCCCGATACTGCTGCGGTAGGATGTATTGCAGTTAAACAAGCGACATCACTGAAATCAGACTTTAATTGCCCTTGAATGGCACGTCGTAAATGTTGAACTCGGCGTAAGCGTTTCACTTCCACAGGTGCAACATGAATATCCTCAACATAATTTGCCAAGTTATCGCAAATATCTTTCACCACTAATAAATTTTCATGATCATTTTTAGGATCATTCAGTAACCAATCGGCTTGTTGCTGAGTTTGAAGCGGATCTTCACTCACCATCGCCGTCCCTGCCAATGCTTCAGTATTCAGTTCTGTACCATGACGTTGGTATAAACGCTCTGGAGTTGATCCCACAAAACTTTGATGCTCATCGAGTGCCAATAAAAAATGATAACAACCGGTATTTTGTTGCTCACTTTCTGCAATAAAATCTTTTGCATCAAGAGGTTGAACAGTTTCAAATTGATTTTCATTTGCCAGCACAACTTTAGTAAAAGTGCCTTTTTCAATCTCATCTAATGCCTGTTCGACCCAATGACACCAAGTTTGTTGATTCGCTTTTTGCCCTATCCAGCGGACTTTTTGTTGGATAGGCTCAAGTGCGGTGAATTTTGCGATATTTTTTAGTGCTGTCAATGCGGCTTCTTGTTCTGCCACAATATTTTTTTCATTATCAATATATAAAGTAGCGATAACTTTATCGCCCTCTTGTGTTAACACAAGTCTCGGCAACCAGAAATTCACTTGTTTATCAAAGGTTAGGCCGCCAACTAATTGCAAATTTTGTGCTTGCACAAAGGCTTGTGCAGATTTCTCATCAAAAAATGACCGCACTTTTCCAATAGTCGCCATGCGCAATGCGGATTGGCGGAAATTCAAATAAAACTGTGGATACAAGGATTGCGCTTTCAACCAAGATAATAAGTGCGCTGACATTTGACATTCCGATTGGAATTGCGTCACACCACTGGTAGTTTGTTGAAATTGATGATCCTTAAGCTGTGCAATTAAGCTCGAACACAAATTTTCCATTGAATTTTATATAAAAATGATGAATTAAAATGAAATTATTTTAACCCAAATAAAAAAATTTTTTTAGTAAATCTTTTATTCTCTTAAAAATCGGGGTAAAGTGCGGTTATGTTTTTTCTATTTTCTGAGGACGATGTATGGAGTTTTTCCCAAAATCTGACAAATTAGAACACGTTTGCTATGACATTCGTGGGCCGGTACATAAAGAAGCCCTACGCCTTGAAGAAGAAGGGCATAAAATCTTAAAACTCAACATCGGTAATCCTGCCCCATTTGGCTTTGAAGCCCCTGATGAAGTGCTTGTGGATATTTTGCGCAACTTACCTTCTGCACAAGGCTATTGTGATTCAAAAGGTATTTATTCTGCACGCAAAGCGATTGTGCAATATTACCAATCTAAAAATATTCGCGGTGCGACGGTTAATGATGTGTATATTGGCAATGGCGTCTCTGAATTAATAACCATGTCATTGCAAGCATTGTTAAATAATGGCGATGAAGTCTTAATTCCTATGCCTGATTATCCATTATGGACAGCGGCAGCGACTTTAGCAGGCGGTAAAGCAGTTCACTATCTTTGTGATGAATCATCCGATTGGTTCCCAGATGTAGAAGATATTAAAAGTAAAATCACTTCTCGTACAAAAGCAATCGTGGTAATTAATCCCAATAACCCAACGGGAGCGGTTTACAGCAAACAAGTATTACAAGACATCGTTGAAGTTGCTCGTCAACATGGGTTAATTATTTTTGCTGATGAAATTTACGACAAAATTTTATACGATGGCTCAGAACATCATCATCTTGCGGCATTAGCGCCTGATTTATTAACTATTACGTTTAATGGATTATCAAAAGCCTATCGTGTTGCCGGTTTCCGCCAAGGTTGGATGATTTTGAATGGTCCAAAAAATCATGCAAAAGGTTATATTGAAGGTTTAGATATGCTGGCTTCGATGCGTTTATGTGCGAACCATCCAATGCAACATGCCATTCAAACAGCATTAGGCGGCTATCAAAGCATTAATGAATTTATTTTGCCAGGTGGACGTTTATTGGAGCAACGAGATAAAGCCTTTGAATTGATTAATCAAATCCCAGGTGTAAGCTGTGTGAAACCCAAAGGTGCGCTTTATATGTTCCCTAAACTTGATGTAAAAAAATTCAATATCTATGATGATGAAAAAATGGTATTAGATTTATTACGTCAAGAAAAAGTCTTATTAGTGCATGGACGCGGATTTAACTGGCATAGCCCAGATCATTTCCGTATTGTGACCTTACCACATATTTCTACCATAGAAGAGGCGCTAAACAAACTCGCCAGATTCTTAGAAAATTATCGTCAATAAAAAGAAAGGCACCAGAAGGTGCCTTTTGTTTACTTAGCCTAAAACAATTTTTCCATTTCTTTTGAACGCGCAATGCAAGCTTGCATCGCTTGTTCAACGATTTTATCCAGTTGGTGCTGGTTAAATTCAGCAATGGCGGCAGCGGTGGTGCCACCTTTAGAGGTCACATTTTCTCTCAACTGAACTAAAGACAACTGTGGATTCTCCACCACCATCTTGGCCGCACCTAAAGCCGACTGCTGAACTAATAAACGTGCTTGTTGTTCCGTAAAATCCATATTTTGTAAAGCTTGCTGCATCGCCTGCATAAACAAGAAAAAATAAGCAGGACTCGATCCTGAAGCGGCAGTAACAATATGCATATCTTGCTCATCGTCCACCCAACAACTTTGCCCTACCGCATTCAATAAGTCCTGTGCGAACTGTTTATATTCAACCCTAGTTTGTGGCGAAGCATATAATCCTGACATACCTTCCGATACTAAAGCTGGCGTATTTGGCATAACTCGCACAATATGCTGAGCAGAAGGCAACAACGCAGTTAAACGCTGAACAGAAATCGCTGCCATAATTGAGATAATTAATTTATGCTCAACATTCAATCCGGCCAACAAAGAACAAACTTCCGCTGCTGCCTGAGGCTTCACTGCTAATACCATTACTTCTGCTTGTTCAACAGCTGTCCGATTATCAACGCTGATATTCACCCCTTTCTGTGCAAAAAATTGACGCTTTTCTTCGTTAGGATCACAAACTGTAATCAAGTTTGATGGATAACCTTTTGCCAACAAACCAAGTACAATCGCTTGTGCCATATTGCCGCCGCCAATAAAACAAATTGATTTATATTCCATACTTTCCCCGTTCCTAAAAACACAATGTGGTTGATTATACGTCACTTTGATTAATTCACCATGATTTTCATAAAACTATGCTAAAATTGACCGCACTTTCATAACATTTTATAAGGATTCTTTATGTGGTTTAAAAATGCGCTTATTTACCGTTTAACTAAGCAGCTTGATTGGTCAGAACAACATTTACAACAAGCTCTTGCCGCCCATGAATATCACCCTTGCCAACAATCAGACATGAGTAAATTTGGTTGGGCAGCACCATTAAAAACCAGCGAAGCGCTTTATTTCAACAATGGAAAACAAATATTATTAACCGCACATAAAGAAGAAAAAATATTGCCTAGCCATGTAATAAAAGCGGAATTAGATCAACGTATTAATCAAATTGAACAGCAAGAAAATCGCAAATTAAAGAAAACTGAAAAACAGGCGCTGAAAGATGATGTAGTTGCAGTGTTACTCCCTCGTGCATTTAGTAAAAATCAATGCACTGCGATTTGGATCAACACAGAAACAAATCTTCTTTATGTGGATAGTGCTTCAACAAAACGCGCAGAGGATGCTTTGGCATTATTGCGGAAATCCCTCGGTTCTTTGCCAGTAGTGCCATTAAGTTTCTCTAATGATCCTGCTGTTGTTATGACAAATTGGCTTAGTGAAGACAATTTACCGCCTTATTTCACCGCACTTGAAGAAGCTGAATTAAAAGCAGCGGACAATCAAAGTGTTATTCGTTGTAAAAATCAGCCTTTAGACAGTGAAGAGATCCTTTCTCACTTGGAAAAAGGAAAATTCGTCACGAAATTATTGCTAGACTGGGATGAGCATTTAAGTGTGGTATTGTCGGAAGACGGCTGTCTAAAACGCTTAAAATTTGCCGATCAAATTCGTGAAAAGAATGACGATATTTTAAAAGAAGATATCGCCCAACGTTTTGATGCTGACTTTTTATTAATGACCAGCGAATTAACACAACTTACAGAGAATCTATTAGACGCCTTTGGTGGTGAAAAAGAGCGCCTTTAATTTATGAATAATCAGCAAAAATCGGTTTATGATAGCGAAAATTTCTTTGCGCTTTATCAAAAATTGCGGGCCAATCCCATTAGCTTAAATAACATTGTGGAGAAACCCACAATGCTATCCTTACTGCCTGATTTACAAGGTAAAAAAGTGCTCGATTTAGGGTGTGGTACAGGCGAACATTTACAGCTTTATTTGCAAAGAAAAGCAAAATTTGTCATGGGCATAGATCTATCAGAATCCATGCTACAACAAGCTGAAAAAAATCTTGCCGATTTTCAACCGCACTTTGCATTACAGCAGTTGCCAATGGAAAGACTTTCTCAGCTTGATGAAAATCAGTTTGATTTAATCACAAGTTCTTTTGCTTTCCATTATGTGCCGGATTTTGCCACCTTATTGCAGGATATTTATCAAAAATTATCCGCCAATGGATATTTAATTTTTTCCCAAGAACATCCAATTGTGACCGCTTATCAAGGAGGAGAACGCTGGGAAAAAGATGAGAATAAACAACAAGTTGCTTATCGTTTGAATTTCTATCGCGAAGAAGGCGAACGCGATCGCAGTTGGTTTAAGCAACCCTTTAAAACTTATCATCGCACCATGGCAACGATTATTAATCAGTTGATACAAACAGGGTTCCAAATTGAACAAATCGTCGAGCCGATGTTGGCAGATCAACCTGAATGGCATAATGAATTTAGGGATCTGCAACATCGCCCTGTTTTATTATTTGTGAAAGCAAAGAAAAAATAACTAATTGTATCCAATGGGTTATTTTAATGAGGCGTTTAGAACGGATGTTTCACTAATGGACTAACTCGATTTTCTAAACATTCTTTTACGCAAAGTACTCTTTCTCTTATAAAATATTTTTCTTGTTCCGCCGATATCGCCCAAGACACAAAAGAAACTAAATAAGAGTAAGCTAATTCTTGCCAGCTAGCATAATTGGCATCGATACATTCTCCCGTTGTAGCTAATAGTTTTCGTAATTCATCTTCATCAAGATATCCACAGGCATAGCTTGCTCTTGCTACCCAAATTAATCTGATTAAATGGAAAGCAGCTGCATTGGTTTGTTTCGCCTTTGGAGTAAAATTCATTCCAAATTCAGTGATAAGATTATCGATTTCCTCAATATCAGCAGACGCTAACATTACTTTTAGATCATCATTTACAGCTTCCCACAGCCCCTCAATAGTTTCAATCGCTGATTCACTATCTTTAATTTCCCAAGATAATTCAAAGCTATCCTTTAAACCACCACTTTGCAATGGATCTGTCGCATACTCTAACGCATTAATATAGAAGAATTCTCCAGCTTTAACGCGATGCTCTGGTTGAAAATAAGGATTCTCTGCTAATTTTTTAAGATTTTTATTATCCGTAATTGCGATATCACTAGATTCGTATAAAACGCTCGCTAAAACAGCTTTTTCTTCGTTAGCACTATTGATAAGTAATTTTGGCGTTTTTGTATACAGTATTTGGAAAGGCACTTTCACATCTGAATTTTCCATGACTTTCTTCATAATCGCCCAAATGGCTTGAAAAACGACATAAAGTCCAAACATAGCAATGATGAGAATCGGCAACCATTTACCTAGAAAAGTGGCATTTTCCAACGTTTCATAAAGGCCAAGTTCAAACATCACATACCACATAATGCTAAATATCATTAGACTTCGTACAAGTTTCATACTGTTCTCCTTAAATTCAAACTTCTTTAACTCTAACATAATGTCAAAAAAAAGAACAACTTAGCTATTTTATTTTCGTTTTTAATTTTAACGACTAATAAAAAGACAAAAAAATTCTTGCCAAGCTCATTTTTTTGCAGTAAGTTGAATAGCAATTAACCAATTAGGAAAACAACATGATTTTTAACCGCGCTTTTCATCATCATTACAAAACCTGATTTATCTTTCAGGCGCTTTGTAATGCTTGGAAGATAAAATTCTTCCGAGTGTGCGGCAAACCCAATTCATCAACCTCTCGGAAGTGATTTCGAGAGGTTTTTTATTAACTAAAATTACAATAATACAAGGGATAAAATATGACAAATACAACAAGATTACGCATTGCAATGCAAAAATCAGGGCGTTTAAGCCAAGAATCCCAAGCCTTACTCAAACAATGTGGGGTCAAAATTAATCTACAAGAACAACGCCTTATCGCTTACGCAGAAAATATGCCGATCGATATTTTGCGAGTGCGTGATGATGATATCCCAGGTTTAGTGTTTGACGGCGTGGTCGATCTTGGGATTGTGGGCGAAAACGTGTTGGAAGAAGCACAATTAGATCGCCAAGCCAGTGGCGAAACGGTGGAATATAAACTGCTCCGCCGTTTAGACTTCGGCGGTTGCCGTTTGTCTATCGCCGTGCCACAAGATGATCATTATCGTAATATCAACGACTTACAAAATGCCCGTATTGCTACATCGTACCCGAATTTGCTCAAACGTTATATGCAACAGCAAGGAGTAAATTTTAAAACCTGTTCGCTGACAGGATCAGTGGAAGTCGCACCACGAGCAGGGCTTGCCGATGCCATTTGTGATTTGGTGTCTTCAGGTGCAACCTTAGAAGCTAACGGTTTAAAAGAAGTGGAAGTGATTTATCGTTCAAAATCTTGCTTAATTCAACGAGCAACCGCTTTAGATACCGAAAAACAAGCCCTTGTGGATAAATTGCTCACTCGCATTCAAGGGGTACAACAAGCGGCAGAATCGAAATACATTATGCTCCACGCCCCAAAAGACAAATTAGCGGAAATTACCGCACTTCTGCCAGGGGCAGAAAATCCAACGATTTTACCGCTAGCCCAAGACGAGCAAAAAGTCGCAATGCACGTTGTCAGCCAAGAAAATCTGTTTTGGGAGACAATGGAGAAATTAAAAGAGATTGGGGCAAGTTCTATTTTGGTACTGCCGATTGAGAAAATGATGGAATAGCTTGTTACTTTTACTCACAAGTTCGCACTACGTGCCGTTGGCGAAACCAACGTTCAAAATCCTACGGATTTTGTCTTTGCGTTGCCAAAGACAAATGTGAAAACATTTGAATGTTGCCTTTAGGCAACAGCCCGAAGGGCGAGCAAGGCGAGTAAAAGTAACCAAAAGAAAGGCAACCCTACTTCGTTGCTATTCCGCTCTTAGATGAAATTTTTTAACGGCTAATTTTGCAACTCGCCAACTCCGTTGGCTCAAACACTCAAAATTAACCTAAAAATTTCATCACAAGCGGGCAACTCAGAAGGGAAAATAAATTCTAAAGATCGTTATAAAAACTTAGGGTTAAAAAATGCAAACACTGATTTGGAATAACTTAACAGAAACCGAAAAACAAACCGCACTTTCACGCCCTGCACAAACAGTGGGCAACCAAATTACCGTGGCAGTGAATGAGATCAAAGCCAATGTGCTGGCGAATGGCGATAAAGCGTTGTTTGAACTGACGGAAACCTTCGATAAGGTAAAACTGAACAGCCTTGTCATTTCTGAAGAGCAAATTGCCGCTGCAAGGGGGCGGATCTCGCCAACATTGTGCAAAGCGATTCAAACCGCCAAAGGCAATATTGAACGCTTCCACCAAGCGCAGAAAAATCAAGAAGTGGATATTGAAACCCAAGCAGGCGTGCGTTGCCAAGTGCTAACTCGCCCAATTGAAAAAGTGGGCTTGTATATCCCAGGTGGCTCTGCTCCGCTCTTTTCGACGGTGTTGATGCTTGCCGTGCCTGCCAAAATTGCAGGTTGCAAACAAATTGTGCTGTGCTCGCCGCCACCGATTGCCGATGAAATTCTTTATACCGCTCATTTATGTGGGGTAGAAACCATTTATACCATTGGTGGTGCCCAAGCTATTTTTGCGATGGCAAATGGTACTGAAACAGTGCAAAAAGTGGATAAAATTTTCGGGCCGGGCAATGCGTTTGTTACCGAAGCCAAACGCCAAGTGATGATGAATGGCACGGCGATTGATATGCCTGCAGGCCCTTCCGAAGTGCTAGTGATTGCCGATGAATTTTCGGATCCTGATTTTGTAGCAAGCGATCTGCTCTCTCAAGCGGAACACGGGGCAGATAGCCAAGTGATTTTAGTGACGGACAGCTTAGCCCTTGCCCAGCAAACCGAACAAGCGATTGAACGCCAACTTGCCTTGCTCCCACGCCAAGAGACCGCTCGCAAAGCCCTTGAGCATAGTCGCATTTTTATTTCTGATGATTTGCAACAATCTGCCCGAATTAGCAATGCCTACGCCCCTGAACACTTGGTGGTGCAAATCGAAAATCCACGCAATTTACTGCCTTTTTTAGATAACGCAGGCTCGATTTTCTTAGGGGCGTATTCCCCTGAAAGTATGGGCGACTACGCCAGCGGTACTAATCACGTTCTGCCGACCTACGGCTACACCCGCACTCATTCAAGTTTAGGTTTAGCCGATTTCAGCAAACGAATGACGGTGCAAGAACTCACGCCACAAGGCTTTAAAAACCTTGCAGAAACCGTAATGTTAATGGCAGAAGCCGAGCAGTTAGAAGCTCACAAGCAAGCCGTGGCAATTCGTTTAACCAAATTGGAACAGGAGTAATTGATGTCAATTTCATCACTTTCACGCAAAAATATTCAAGCCTTAACGCCCTATCAATCGGCTCGGCGATTAGGGGGAAAGGGAGATATTTGGTTAAATGCCAATGAATATCCAACCTCGCCAGATTTTGATTTAACCCAACGAACCTTTAACCGCTACCCTGAACCACAGCCGCAAGCGGTGATTGAGGGGTATGCCAAATACGCTGGCGTTAGCGTGGACAATGTGTTGGTGAGCCGTGGGGGCGATGAAAGTATCGAGCTAATTATTCGTGCCTTTTGTGAGGCCGACGACAGCGTGCTGTATTGCCCACCAACCTACGGAATGTATGCCGTGAGTGCGGAAACCTGCAGTATCACCTCAAAAACCGTGCCGCTGACTGCGGATTTCCAACTGAATTTAGCCGAAATCGAACGCAATTTGGCGGACGTGAAAGTGGTGTTTGTGTGTAGCCCCAATAACCCAACAGGCACCCTCGTCAATCGAGCAGATTTGTTAGCCTTATTAGAAATGACGAAAAACAAAGCCATTGTGGTGGTGGATGAAGCCTATATCGAATTCTGCCCCCAAGCAACAATGGCAACGGAGCTGAAACATTATCCGCATCTCGCTATTATCCGCACCCTGTCCAAAGCCTTTGCCTTGGCTGGTTTGCGTTGTGGTTTTACCCTTGCTAACCCAGCGTTGATCAACGTGCTACAAAAAGTCATCGCCCCTTACCCTTTGCCCGTGCCAGTGGCAGATATTGCCACCCAAGCCTTGCAATCGGCTGGGATTGAGGCAATGCAACAGCGAGTAGAAGAAATTTTACAAAATCGCACCGCACTTATTGAACAACTGGAAGTACTACCAATTGTGGAAAAAGTTTATCGCAGTGATGGCAATTACATATTAGTGAAATTCAAAGATGGGGAAAAAGTCTTCAATACGCTTTGGGAGCAAGGCATTATCTTACGCAATCAGCATAAAGCATTAGGATTAGCAAATTGTATTAGAATTACCATTGGCTCAAAGTCCGAAATGGAAAAAACCTTGCAAGCTATTAAAGCCATATAAACAAAAGTACGCCTTGGCGTACTTTTGTTAAGGATATTTTTTGCATAAAGTGCAGTGGATTTTACTGCACTTTTTCTGCTAATAAGCGTTGAATTAATTTGGCGTTCGCTGGCGGGAATTGCCCTGCGTCCAATTCCGTTTGATCTAACCAAAAGCCTGATTGTCCTTCTCGTCCGAAAGGTTCACCCACCCATTGTTCAACCAGATAAAAATAAAAATGGAGAACCTTGTTGGGATATTCAAATAAAAATTGTTCAAAAAGCACCGCACTTATCACATGGATACCAATCTCTTCTTCCAACTCGCGTTTTAGCGCTTGTTCAGGCGTTTCATTAGCATTAACTTTCCCCCCCGGAAATTCCAAGGCTTGTGCAAAATCTTGCCCTTCTAAACGCTGCGTAAGATAAATTTGCCCAAATTCATTACGAATAATGCCTGCGGCAACTTGAACGATTTTTTTCTTCATATTAGATCCTGTGAGTAAAAGTGCGGTATTTTCTACCGCACTTTTTTATACTCTCGCGCGATTGCCATGGCAATGTTTATATTTTTTGCCCGAACCACAAGGACAAGGTTCATTACGACCAATCTTGCGTTCATTTTCAGCGATGGCGACTTGTTCATTTTGCTCTTCAGTAGCACCATTATATTGCATAGCCTGTGCTTGACGCTCTGCTGCTTCTTGATAAGCACGTTCCGCTTGTTCAACTTCTTCTGGCGTACGAACCTGAACACGACTTAATGTTCTAATCACACTAAATTTCAACGCATCTAACATATTGGTGAACATGGCAAAAGATTCTTTCTTATATTCTTGTCTTGGATCTTTTTGCGCATAGCTACGCAAATGAATTCCCTGACGTAAGCGATCCATTGAAGCCAAATGTTCTTTCCATAATTCATCAAGAGTTTGCAACATAATACCTTTCTCGAAATTACGCATGGTTTCTTCGCCAACCATTTGTTCTTTACGTTGGTATTCACTTACCGCTGATTCTAAAATACGATCACGTAATTTGTATTCATCAAATTGGTTATCTTCTTCTAACCAATGTTGAAGCGGTAAATCAAGCGCAAAATCTTGTTGTAGGCGCAATGTCAATCCTGGGATATCCCATTGTTCTTCCAACGATTGTGGTGGAACATATTCATCAATCACTGCATTAAATACATCTTCACGAATAGCCTGGATCGCTTCTGATACATCGCCATTATCCAATAATTCATTACGTTGAGCATAAATGGCATGACGTTGATCATTCGCCACATCATCATATTGAAGTAGATTTTTACGACCATCAAAGTTATGCGCTTCTACTTTTGCTTGTGCAGAAGCAATAACCTTCGCTAATAGCTTAGATTCCATCGCTTCGCCTGGCGTACTGAAGGCTTTTCTCATCATGTTTAGTTTGCCTTCATTTAAGTAAATACGCATTAAAGCATCATCTAATGACAGATAGAAACGAGAAGAACCTGGGTCACCTTGACGGCCTGAACGTCCACGTAGCTGGTTATCGATACGACGAGATTCATGGCGTTCCGTACCAATAATATGTAAACCACCCGCTTGTTTTACGATCTCATGACGTTTTTCCCAGTCCGCTTTAATTTGTGCGATCTGTTCTTCGGTTGGATTTTCAAACTTAGCAATTTCAGCGCGCCAGTTACCACCCAATACAATATCCGTACCACGACCCGCCATATTAGTTGCGATAGTTACTGCACCTGGATAACCTGCATTAGCCACAATTTCTGCTTCTTGCGCATGGAATTTCGCATTCAGTACATTATGTGCAATCCCTGCTTTCTTCAATTCATTTGAAAGTAATTCCGATTTTTCAATGGAAATGGTCCCAACTAAGACTGGCTGTTGACGAGCAACGCAGTCTTTGATGTCTTCAATAATCGCATCAAACTTGTATTGTTCGGTTTCAAACATCACATCAGTGCGATCATCACGAATCATCGGCAAATTGGTTGGAATAACAACGGTTTCTAAACCATAAATTTGTTGGAATTCAAAAGCTTCCGTATCCGCTGTCCCCGTCATACCCGCTAATTTCTCGTATAAACGGAAATAGTTTTGATAAGTAATAGAGGCAACAGTTTGGTTTTCACCTTGAATTTCCACACCTTCTTTGGCCTCAATGGCTTGGTGTAAACCATCTGACCAACGACGCCCCGCCATTGTACGACCAGTATGTTCATCAACGATCACGATTTCGCCATCTTTAACCACATAATCCACATCTTTTTGGAATAAGGTATGCGCGCGCAAAGCCGCATTAATATGATGCACCAAGCCTAAACGTTGTGGGGAATACAAGCTTTCATCTTCACCCATTAAACCTTGTTCAACTAACCATTTTTCGCATTTTTCCTGACCGCGTTCTGTCATATGCGCTTGTTTATGTTTTAAATCAAGTGAATAGTCGCCTTCACCTTGGAATTCTTCACTATCTTCTTTCTCTTGTTCTACCAAAAGCGGAATTAATTTATTGATCGCAATATATAATTCTGAACTGTCTTCAGCAGGACCTGAAATAATCAACGGGGTACGCGCTTCATCGATCAAAATCGAATCCACTTCATCCACTAAGGCATAATGTAACGGACGTTGGAAACGCTCAGCCGCAGAATGTGCCAAATTATCACGCAAATAGTCAAAACCAAGCTCACTGTTTGTCGCATAGGTAATATCTGCTTGATAAGCTTCACGTTTCACATCATGTGGCAAGCCTGGCACGTTCACCGCCACACTCATGCCTAAAAATTCAAATAACGGACGGTTTGTTTCCGCATCGCGACGCGCTAAGTAATCATTCACTGTTACTACATGAACACCTTTACCTGTTAAAGCATTCAAATAACAAGGCAAGGTTGCGGTTAAGGTTTTCCCTTCACCAGTACGCATTTCGGCAATGTTACGTTGCGTCAACACCATGCCGCCTACTAACTGCACGTCAAAATGGCGCATACCGAGAGTACGCTTACTCGCCTCTCTAACGGTCGCAAAAGCTTCTGGCAAGAGCTGCTCTAAGGCTTCGCCATTTTGTAAACGCTCACGAAACTCGGCTGTTTTTGACCGCAGTTCTTCATCACTTAATGCTTCAAAAGTTGGTTCTAAGGCATTGATTTTTTTAACTTGTTTATTTAAACGACGTAAAATACGATCGTTACGGCTACCAAAAATTTTGGTCACAATAGTTCTTAACATAATTCTGTTCTCTGTTGAATAAAAAATAAAATGTGCAATTGCACAAGGATAAAAATGAGATGAATTATGCCAAAGGGCTACCACGAATTGGCGCGTGTGCGAAATGAATTGCCGCCACAAAGTGCGGTTGAAATTCGGTGAGTTTTACCGCAACAACACCGCTCTGCTGAATTTGCGCAGCTTGCGCTTTTTCTTGATGAACTTGATAAATAGTTCGTAGCGTTTGTTGCTGAATAGACTGATTTTGATAGGTATTTAAGTGTTCCGTTCTATCAACGGCTTGCACATCAGGCAAAGCAAAAATCGCAATCATACTAATAAATAATTGCGACCAAAAACTATGCTTACCCTTTGTTAACATCATTAAAATTACGGATCCTAAAAAAATTGAATTAAATTATAGCGAAAATTCGTTACAATGTCGTTAAATATTGGGATGATTGGCGAGAAAACAAGCGATGAGCATAAAAAGATATCAAAAAACAGTCAATGTGAAACAGTTGTTAGAAAAATCCGATTTCGCACAACTCATGCAAAAAGGATTACAAATTTATGCTTTTGACCAACATATCCAAAAAGTTTTCCCAAGTCAATTCAAAGGGTTATATCGTGTTGCTAATTTCACAGAAGACACATTGCATTTTGAAGTCGCCAATGCCATGGTACGCCAAGCCTTTTTATTCCAACAAAAAGTATTGCTCACACAAATTCAGCAAAGTCATCCCCATATCCAACACCTCCAGTTTAAAATCAACCCTGCTTTAAGCTAAAAAGTGCGGTCTTTTTCACCGCACTTTTTGTTTCTACTTTATTTCTTGCAAGCCTTAATAATATCCATATCAGGACGATAAGTATCACTAATATGCGACATATCCATCAAACCAAAAACGGTGCTGAAAATATTATCGTGAGAATAGGATTTTTCCGCTGCATTTTTACGTAAACATGCTAAATCAACGCCTTCATATTTTTGCCAAGTTGGTGAAAACCACATAACCATAGGAACGCTTGTTTGCTCTTTCGGTGCAATCGCATAAGGTGCAGAATGTAAATAAACGCCATCTTCGCCCAAGGATTCACCATGATCTGACACATAAAGCACCGCACTTTCCCATTCATCACGTTTTTCTAATTTAGCAATAACTTTGTCAATGAACTGATCAATATACAAAATTCCATTATCATATGTATTGACAAGCTCTTGATTTGAACATTTGTTAATTTCATTAGTATCACAAGTTGGCGTAAACTGGCGATATTCCGGAGAATAACGCTCATAATAAGTTGGTCCATGACTACCAATCGTATGTAACACTAATAAAAGATCGCGTTGGCTTTTATTGACAATTTCATCAAATTTCGTCAATAGAACATTGTCTAAACATTCGCCATTATGGCAAAACTCCGCTAAATTTAATTCTGTGACATCCATATTAGGCACGTTCTTACACACGCCTTTACAACCCGAATCATTTTCTAACCACATCACATCAACATTTGCACGTTGCAACACATCTAATAAATTGTCTTGATGATCTGCTTGTGTATTAGAAAAATCTTTACGATCCAATGTGGAAAACATACAAGGCACCGAAATCGCGGTTGCGGTACCACAACTTGATACATCTTTGAAATTAATGATTTGATCGCCTCGTTTCGCTAACAATGGGGTGGTTTGACGAGCATAACCATTTAATCCCCAGTTTTGCGATCTTGTCGTTTCGCCAACAATGAGAACTGTAACATGGCGATAATGATCAGGTTTATCTTGTGCGACTGCTAAATCTTGTTGCAAATAAGGCATATTGTTTTCACGCCATTCTTTGCTCTTTTTAATGGTTGCGCCAATAAAGTTAGAAGGTACAAGTAAATGGGTTATGCTTTTATTGTTACGGAAAAAAGCGGCATAATCTTGATAAAACACTTTAGCAACGCCCGCAAACACTAATACGGATAATAAAATTAAGCCTAAACGCACCGCACTTTCTTTCCACCAAAGGCGATAGCGCACTTTCACCCAGCAATAGAGCAATGCAGGAATAATACCTAAACCCACAACCCAAACCACAAAATTCGTGGTAACCAACCTTAAACTTTTCGCGGCATTTGTTTGCAATACATTCGTCAACATCGTGGCATCAAAGTAAATATCGAAAAAGACCATGTTATAAGCAACAACAGCGCTAATCACAATTAAACAAGGAATGATAACTTTGTGCAGAACAGGGATTGCAATAAGCTGAAATGCCGCATTAAGAATGACAAAAATCACTAAGGGCATGGTATAAATAAAATAATCCGTTGGACTATTTGTTAGCGGATTGACTGATAATACTTTGCGGTAAAAGGCATAATTTAGTACCACAGTAAAATAAAGTGATACCCAAAATATTAATATTGAAGAGGACACAGCAGGTCTTTTCAATTTCATAGCTAAACTCCAAAATAAAAGCATATAAAAAGCGTTCACTTAGAGTTTTTCGTACATAGGAAAGTTCCTATTGCCAATAAAAAAGTGCGGTCTTTTTCACCGCACTTTTTGTATAACTTTTAACATTGAGCGAATACGCGTTGACGAATTTGGTCAAAGTCTGTGAGATTATGTAGCATACCGTTTTCAAAAATGAGTTGCAGCTTGTCATCACTGAAATCATCATCTGCGGTAAGTCCATCAATATAATGATCCCAATCCAAGACTTTGACGCGACCTTTTTGCGATTTTTTCAAACCATCGTCGGTTTTTGGTGCTTTGAAAATGGCTTTTTCTTTGCCATCAATAATAATGGAAGTGGCTTTTACTGCAAAACCTAAGGTATCTCGCGTATTGCTTTGATAAGTCCGAGAACCTACGCCAAATACGATATTACTTGAAGCAAAACCTTTTGTTTTCAGTCCATTGAGAATATTGATCATTTTCTCGAAATTCACACCGTCGCCATAAATAACACCGATATGTGGATCTAATACTTTGTAGCCTTTGCTATTCACCACGCCACCAAAAATATCCCATAGGCTTTCGATCAAACCTTTGCGTTCAATTTCTGTTTCTGCATTGAGATTACCACATAAAATATCCATGGCATCACCACTATCAGGGCGGATAACAATTTTTGCCATGTCTGGACGCGCCATAATTTCATCTTTCAAAATAGGGAGATTGACGCCAATGTTATGCCAAAAATCCGTTGTATCAGCCACAATCGATAGCATATTGTTAGGGAATTTTTTCATTAAATAACGGAAAGTTGGCAATTCATCCACGCCATGCGAACTCATCACAGAATGTTCGCTAGCAGGAATGGAAGTACCAATCAGTTCTTTTGAGCCATAATAATATTCAACATAAGAAATCGCAGGAATGGTATCAGTGCCTAAGAACGCAGTTAAATGTGCAGCGCCAGAACTTTCCGTGGTTTCTAACGAACTCATTCCACGCATAGAAAAATCATGGGATTGAAAAGGAATATGATCTTGGTTATCACAGGTTTCTTGCGCATATTGTAATAATGTTTTGCGGTAAAGACGGGCAATTGAAGCCGATGTCATTGGTTGCCATAAAGAAACATTGATCATCGTTTCAATATAGTTGGTCAACCAGAAGAAATCTTTATGCGTATTTTCAATGGTCATTACTGGCACTTTTAACGCCACAGATTGCCCTTCAGGAATAGCTTTAATGCGCAAAGGCAAATAACCAAGCTTGTGCAATTGGGCAATATGCTCTCCCGTTGTTTTCATGCCTAAAGTGCGGTCAATAAAATCAATATATTCATTGAGAATTTCATCTAAAGGGCGAGCAAAAAAGTTCTGGTTAAAATAATTGATGAGATACTTAATAATAAAGCCTTGAAAACCAAAACAAACAACACGATCAATATGAGGCGCAAGTTTATTGCTGCGTGGCGTGAAGGTGCTATAAATAACCTGTGATTGTTCAGGATATTGCTCACGATGAGAAACTTTATAAAAATCGCATAGCAAAATAGGCATTGCAGTTGCAGATAATGCATAAGGTGCAGAAGAAGGGTTATGTTGCATAGTCACTTTCCTTATCATCGATAATTTTTTGGAAAGTGTAACAGTTTTCAGAAAAAATGAAAGCTATATATCACAAAGTGTAAACTTTAATCAAAATAGAATGAAAATTTGTAACATTTACTTCACTTTAAAACATGCAATCAATTCCCCAACTTTAATACGTTTATCGGAACGTTGACTAATTGAGCGTTGCACTCTGATTTTACGCAAATAAGCATCGCGATAAATCTCACGCGTAAAGGAAGTATCATGGTTAGATATAAACACAGGAATATGGCGTTCTTGTTGAGTTTGTTTGGCTAATTCCGCTAATGCTCGCTGGTGATGTAAGCCAAAATCATGACCTGAATATTGCGTAAAATTGGAATCTTGCTCTAAAGGCGCATAAGGAGGGTCACAATAAATAACAGAATCTTCATCCGCCAAAGCGAAAGTATGGTGGAAATCTGCACAAATAAACACCGCACTTTGTGCCTTTTCCGCAAAGAAACGCAATTCTTTTTCAGGAAAATAATGTGTTGCATAGGAACCAAAAGGCACATTAAATTCATTTTTGGCGTTATAACGACAAAGCCCATTAAAACCAAATCGATTGAGATACACAAATAATACAGAACGCCAGAAAGGATCGGTTGATTGATTAAATTCATCTCTTTTCGCGTAATAATAGCTCGCTGTATTCGCATTGCTATGAAAAAAGATGGGACTTAATGCGTCAATATAGCGATCCACGTCTTGTTTAACCGTATTAAAAAGATGGATCAAATCAGGATTGATATCCGCGAGCACATAGCGTTCAAATTGACTATTTAAAAAAACAGAACCTGCGCCAACAAAAGGTTCAACAAGGCATTTTTTATGTTTGGGCAATAAACGATTAATGTCATCAGTTAAACGGAATTTTCCACCAGCCCACTTCAAAAATGAGCGATGTTTTTTAACGATTGGTACATCCTTCCCTTTAACTGATTTTGGCATTTGAATAAGGGCTAATCTAATTGAGAACAAGCTTCAATAGCGGCTAACACCAAGTTTTTATCTGTGTCTGTTGCTACATAAGCTTGTCCCAACGATTGTAATAAAACTAAGCGTAACTTACCCGCCAATACTTTTTTATCGCGCATCATATGAGGTAAGTAATCTTCAGGTTGCATGGTATCAGGGCTAACTGTTGGCAAATTCGCTCGCGCCAATAATTTTTCTAAGCGTCCAACATCTGCAATAGAAATATGACCTAATTTTTCCGATAGCGCAGCAGCCATCATCATCCCAGCCGCAATGGCTTCACCATGCAACCAATTGCCATAACCAAGATGTGTTTCAATGGCATGACCGAAGGTATGACCTAAATTTAACAAAGCGCGATCGCCTTTTTCAGTTTCATCTCGAGCCACAACATCCGCTTTAATTTGGCAACAGCGGGCAATACAATATTGTAACGAAGTTTGTTCTAGTGCAACTAAGCTATCAATATGCTGCTCTAACCATTGGAAAAAATCCACATCTAAAATAGCACCATATTTAATCACTTCAGCTAGTCCCGAATTGACTTCACGTTTAGCCAAGCTATTAAGCGTTAAAGTATCAATAATCACTGCTGCTGGCTGATAGAAAGCACCAATCATATTTTTACCTAATGGATGATTTACTGCTGTCTTACCGCCTACCGATGAATCTACTTGTGCTAATAATGTGGTTGGAATTTGAATAAAGCGAACACCACGCTGATAACTTGCCGCTGCATAACCTGCTATATCGCCAATAACACCACCACCTAAAGCAATAATAGTGGTATCACGTCCATGATTTTCAGTTAAAAGTGCGGTGTAAATTTGCTCTAATGATTGAAGACTTTTATATTTTTCCCCATCAGAAAGCAACACATGACTTACCTGACAACCAATTTGTTGCAAGGTATGAGTAACAGTTTCTAAGTATAAAGGTGCAATGGTCTGGTTAGTGACGATCATCACTTTATCACCAGATTTCAGTGGATAAACTGAAGTATCAGTCAGCAAGTTCTCACCAATATAAATTGGATAACTACGTTCTTTTAACTCAACCTTTACACACTGCATTATCGGCACCTTTATCCTTAATTAGCCATGAAAATTATCAATAAGATCAATAATCTGGTTAGCCATCACTTTTGCACTTTGCTCATCCGTTGGTAATGTGATGTCTGCAATTTCTTCATATAATGGGTTACGTACTTTTGCTAAATCTTCTAATACTTGACGTGTATCTTCCACGCCTTGCAATAAAGGACGTTTTTTGTCACGCAAAGTACGCTCATATTGTTTATCTACTGTTGTTTGTAAATAAATAACAATACCACGTGCAGATAAATAATTACGTGCATCTTTGGAAACAACTGCACCGCCACCAGTTGAAAGTACAATACCCTGCTTTTGCGTCAACTCATTAAGAATACGCTCTTCGCGCTTACGAAATCCTTCTTCGCCTTCTAAATCAAAAATCCAACTGATATCAGCACCCGCGCGTGTTTCAATTTCAGTATCAGAATCAATAAATTCCATGCTGAGTTGTTGTGCTAATTGACGGCCAATGGTACTTTTTCCAGCCCCCATTGGTCCAATTAAGAAAATATTACGTTTTTCTGCCATTGTTAATTATCTTTTTTAAATTCTTCGAGTAAAAATGTGATCTCTTATCGCTTCAACAAAGCTCAATAAAATGAGATCTCCTAAACTGCGAGATTATCGCAATAAATTGCCCTGTTTTTCAACCTAAAAGGGAAATATTTTCCGTATTTTTATGCATAAACTGCCAAATACGAAAACTTAGACAAATTCCACCGCACTTTGTTAACCGCGGGGATGAAATTTTTCGTGTAAACGCTTTAATCGTTCTTTGGCGACATGGGTATAAATTTGTGTCGTTGATAAATCACTATGCCCCAACAACATTTGCACAACTCGCAAATCAGCACCATGATTGACTAAATGGGTGGCAAATGCATGACGTAGTACGTGAGGAGAAAGGCTGTCGCTATCAATATCTGCCAAAATGGCATAATGTTTTATGCGATGCCAAAAAGTTTGCCTTGTCATTTGTACTGCGCGCTTGCTAGGGAAAACCACATCTGAACTTTGCCCATTCAATAAAATAGGGCGACCATATAAAACGAACTGATTAACCCAATAGGCTGCTTCTTCGCCCATAGGCACAATGCGTTCTTTATTACCTTTACCAATGACGCGAACAACCCCTTGTTGCAAGCTGATACTGTCCATGGTTAAAGATACCAATTCTGTGACGCGCAGCCCTGTCGCATACAATAATTCCAACATGGCTTTATCACGCAGTTCTAAAGGCTCATCGGTGCAGGGGCAATTCAGCAAATCCCCTACTTGTTCTTCGCTCAAATATTTAGGTAAACGACTAGGCAATTTAGGCGAGCTTAATATAGCACTGGGATCATCCTGACGATATTGCTCTCGGTACAAATATTGAAAGAGCTTTCTCATCGCACTTAATAAACGCGCGGTACTGGTTGCTTTGTAGCCTTTTTCTACACGTTCGCCTAAAAAATGCTGTAAATGGATGCTATCTAATTCTAGTAAGGTTAAGGTTTGTTGCGCAGACCAATCAGACAACGCGGTTAAATCAAGGCGATAAGACTGAATCGTATTATCTGATAAGCCTTTTTCTAACCAAAGTTCATTGAGAAATAAGTCAATAAGTGCGGTGTCTTTCATCTTAGTTTTGAATTATAAACCAAAATCATCTGGTAAATGTTTCAGCATTTCTTGCCATATTGCCGTACTACTCTCACGATTTGTCGCCATACAAACCGCTGCTTTTTCATAATCTTTTGCCTCGCAAGCTTGGAGCAATGACAGATAAAAAGCCATGGTAAGCTGGCGTGATTTTGGATTAGAAAAGAACAACTTCGCCACTTGATGATACATCGCTTTAAAGCTATTTAAAATTAAGCCATAAACAGGTTTGTTACCCACAAAGGTGAATTGACGGAATAATTGATAATCGAACTCGGCATAAGCTTGAGCGTCGTCCTCAAGTGCGGTCAAATTTTCAAATAATTTCAGCGAAGCCTCAGGATTGGTGCGAATCGCTTCTGGAATATAGTATTCCGCCATTCTGGTACGCAACGACACCACATTCGAAATAATGGTTGGCATCAGGCTACGATCAAGTTGGATAAGGGTACTAATAATATTTGGGCCACCCGTTTCCCAAATCTGATTCACTTTAGTTGGCTTACCATGTTGAATATTTAACCAACCCTCTCTTGCTAAACGTTGTAATACTTCTCTTAAGGTTGTGCGAGTGACACCAATTTTATCCGCCAGCTCACGTTCCGCAGGCAAATCAGAGCCTGCTGGGAAATGATTATTCCAAATACATTGAACAATATATTCTTCCGCTAAAGCGGCTGGACTTTGTGCTTTTAACAAAATTTGTTGGTTTGTCATCTTTATTTTTCTTTAATTTAGATCAAAAAAATACTCAAAATGAGTGAATACGCTGGCAATTTTTTCATTTACAAGTGAAAATAGCAAGATATTATCACTTTAAAATAATAGATATGCAAAACATATATTAAGGATGTAAATTAATATGAGCTATATTCAAGCATTTATGAACAACTTTTTGGGTAAAAGTCCAAATTGGTACAAAGTAACTATTGTTGCATTTTTATTAATCAACCCTGTTATTTTCTGGATGAATCCTTTTATTGCAGGTTGGTTATTAGTCGTCGAGTTTATTTTTACATTAGCTATGGCGTTAAAATGCTATCCACTACAACCAGGTGGTATGCTGGCCATTGAAGCAGTCACCATTGGCATGACCAGCCCAGAACACGTAAAAGCTGAAATCATGGCAAACTTTGAAGTTATCCTGTTATTAATGTTCATGGTTGCCGGTATTTACTTTATGAAGCAATTATTGCTTTATGTCTTTACCAAATTATTACTTAAAATCCATTCTAAACTCGTCCTTTCCATTTCATTTTGTTTAAGCGCTGCATTCCTTTCTGCTTTCTTAGATGCGTTAACAGTGATTGCAGTTATTATTAGCGTTGGTATGGGTTTCTACGGTGTTTATCATAAGGTGGCATCAGGTGGAACCTTTGAAGATCCATCCGATATTACTAATGATGACAAAATTAAAAATAATGCACAAACTTTGGAAGAGTTCCGCGCATTTTTACGTAGTTTATTAATGCACGCGGCTGTAGGTACAGCGTTAGGCGGCGTAATGACATTAGTTGGTGAACCGCAAAACCTGATTATTGCAGAGCAAGCAAACTGGGGATTTAAAGAGTTCTTCTTACGTATGTTGCCTGTGACCTTACCAACATTGGTTTGTGGTTTGCTCACTTGTATCGTCGTAGAAAAATTCCACTTATTCGGTTATGGCGCTAAATTACCGCGTGAAGTTTGGTCAATCTTAGCCAAATATGATCATAACAACGAAATGAAGATGACAAACCAAGATCGCGTCAAACTCTTAGTACAGGTGTTTGTGGGTGTTTGGTTAATTATTGGTTTAGCATTCCATCTTGCCGCAGTTGGTTTAATTGGTTTAAGTGTCATCATTTTAACAACTGCTTATTGTGGTGTAACTAGCGAACATGAATTAGGTAAAGCATTCCAAGAATCCTTACCATTCACTGCATTACTCGTTGTCTTCTTCTCGGTGGTAGCGGTAATTATTGATCAACATTTATTTGCACCAATTATTACTTACGTATTAGATGCAGCGGAAAACGTACAATTATTGTTATTCTATATTTTCAATGGTGTACTTTCTGCCATTTCAGATAACGTATTCGTTGCAACGGTTTATATTAATGAAGCAAAACAAGCATTAATCAACAACAGTATTTCAGCACAGCAGTTTGAACTTTTAGCAGTAGCAATTAACACTGGGACAAACTTACCTTCAGTTGCAACGCCAAACGGTCAAGCCGCGTTCTTGTTCCTATTAACCTCTTCACTTGCACCATTAATTCGTTTATCCTACGGCAGAATGGTATATATGGCATTGCCTTATACTATCGTATTATCTATCGTTGGCTTGCTAGCAGTGGAATATTTTCTACCTGGTGTAACACAATGGCTCATGGAATTAGGTTTGGTTAGTGAACCTCATATTCCGCTCAATGCAGTTGGTACTGTAGCGCATTAAGGTGCATAACAAAACAAGAAAAGGAAACCAAATGTTCAACTCAATTAAAGTGCTTTCAACTAAACGTGGAACTTGGCTCTTATTACTTTTTTCAGTAATTTGCCTAGAAGCTACCGCACTTTATTTCCAGCATGGAATGGGATTAAGACCTTGCGTCATGTGCATTTATGAACGTGTCGCCTTATTTGGCGTTGGAATCGCTGGCATTTGGGGATTGATCGCACCTCGATATCTAATTATGCGACTTATCGCATTAGCATTAGGATTATGGGGTGCTATTCAAGGTTTCTTGTTATCAACAAAACATGTTGGATATCAATTAGATCCAAAACCATGGGATCAGTGTCCAGTTACCGTTGATTTTCCTGCTACTTTACCATTGGATAAATGGTTACCTGATGTATTTCATCCAACAGGTTTATGTACTGAAATTGGCTGGCGTTTTTTAGATTTCACTATGGTACAGTGGCTTGTTTTTATTTTCGCTGTGTATTCTGTGTTATTAGTGATTATTTTACTAAGCCAAATTTTCGGTGGCAGAATTAAAAAACAACGTCGTTTATTCAATTAATTCAAACAAAAAGTGCGGTAAAATTTACCGCACTTTTTCTATCCAATCGACTGACCTAGCTATTAGGTATTAATAAAAAAGTTAGCTTATCTGCTAACTTTTTTACTTTCTATCCCATTAGAATAATTCCTCTCTATGTGTTGGGCTACTAGAAGGTAAACCTGGTGGCACATAGTAACCTTTCTCTTGAACAAATGCCCGTTTCGGTTCAGTGCCTTTGATGAAATACTCTACTCTGCCACCTGAAGATAATAATCCTGAACCAATATCAATGCTTTTTTCCACAATATTTGGTGGTAACTCTAATTGACGTTCAGGCAAATCACTTAAACTGGCTTTCATATAAGTAATCCAAGCTGGCATTGCACTTTTCGCCCCATTTTCACCTTTACCTAGGTTACGTTTATTATCATCAAAGCCAATATAGACCGCTGTAGTTAAATTCGCGCCATAGCCCGCATACCAAGCGACTTTTGAATTATTGGTTGTCCCTGTTTTTCCACCAATATCACGACGTTTAAATTCTTTCGCCATACGCCAGCTAGTGCCTTTCCAATCCAAACCTTTTTCACCGAAGACAGCCGTATTCAACGCACTGCGAATTAAAAAAGCAAGCTCACCAGATATTACTCGAGGTGCATAGATTACATCTGAATTTTCAATTTTGTTTGCGGTAATTACGCTAAGATCTTCTGCTTTTAATTGACCATCTTTACCACTTAATTCCGGGTTATCATCGTTCAGCGCTTCGACTTCTTCCTCTATATTCGCACTTTTGTTAACAGCGACATCACCACTTTCAACAATCTTGGTATTTTCTGCAAAACCATCAATTTTTTCATCCGTTTCGCTATAAATAGTTGGGATGTCATGACAAGTGATACAAGCAATTTTTGGATTTGCCTCAAAAATAACTTTGCCCGTATTATCTAAGATTTTCTCAATCAAATAAGGCTCAATTAAGAAACCACCATTATCAAATACCGCATAAGCTCTTGCCATTTCGAGCGGTGTAAAGGATGCTGCACCTAATGCTAAAGCTTCACTGGCAAAATACTGATCGCGTTTAAAGCCAAAACGTTCTAAAAATTCTGCAGTAAAAGGAATCCCTGCCATTTGAATTGCACGAATTGCAATCATATTCTTAGATTTGCCTAACCCCACACGTAATCGCATAGCACCTTCAAAAACATTAGGTGAGTTTTTAGGTCGCCATTCTGGTTGACCTGGCTTTTTAATGATAATTTGAGAATCTTGTAAAACACTAGATAAGGTTAAACCTTTTTCTAAAGCAGCCGCATAAATAAATGGCTTAATTGTTGAGCCCACTTGTACCAGTGATTGAGTTGCGCGATTAAATTTACTTTGTTCAAAACTAAAACCACCAACCAATGCTTCAATGGCACCATTATCACTATTTAGAGAAACTAACGCTGAATTAACTTCTGGTATTTGCCCTAAAGTCCATTCGCCATTATCTCTTTTTCTAATCCAAATTTGCTCACCTTTTTTGACACCTTTTTTACCCGCCCAAGCCATTGCTTGATGAGATAAAGTGACATTTTCACCATTATTTAATAGTAATTGAGCACCACTTTTTCCAACCTCTAGCACTGCTGCTGGAATAAATGGATATGAATTGGGTAACTTACGCAATTCATCAATAATTTTTTCACTATCCCAAGCTTTCTCAGATGGTGACCATAATGCCGTACCACCACGATAACCATGGCGTACATCATAGGCAATGATATTATCGCGCACAGCTTTTTGTGCTTCATATTGATCCTTGGAAAGTACAGTTGTATAAACACGATAGCCGCGGTTATAAGACACATCTTCACCATAACGGCGAACCATTTCTTGACGTACCATTTCTGTTACATAATCCGCTCTAAATTCCAATGCAGCGCCATGATAGCGTGCCACTACAGGTTCTTTAGTCGCCAAATCATAATCCGCTTGGCTAATAAACTTCATTTCTAACATACGTCCTAAAACCACATTACGACGACTCTCTGCTCGTTTTACAGAATATAACGGGTTCATTGTTGATGGTGCTTTTGGTAAGCCTGCAATAATTGCGATTTCTGATAACGAAAGATCATGTAAATTCTTACCAAAATAAGTTTTCGCTGCAGCTGCAACACCATAAGAACGATAGCCTAAATAGATTTTATTTAGATAGAGTTCTAAAATTTCATCTTTTGTTAATGTATTTTCAATTTCAACCGCTAAAAAAGCTTCTTTTGCTTTACGGATCAATGTTTTCTCTGGTGTTAAGAAGAAATTACGTGCCAATTGTTGCGTTATCGTACTTGCCCCTTGTGAAGCACCTCGATTACTAATCGCTACGGTCACAGCTCGTGCAATGCCCACAGGATCTAAACCATGATGTTCATAAAAACGGCTATCTTCTGTTGCAATAATGGCATTAATTAATTGTTGCGGCACATCCTGTAATTTGACTGGAATACGGCGTTGTTCCCCCACTTCACCAATAAGTTTCTCATCAGCAGTAAAAATCTGCATAGGTTGTTGTAATTCAACGGTTTTTAAGCTTTCCACATCTGGCAAGCTAGATTTGATATGCATATAAAACAAACCAACAGCAACGCATCCTACCACAACCAATGTGAGTAAGGTACTTAATATCAATTTTGCGATCTTCATTCCAAAACGCTCTCTAAATAAATGTGTTAATTAACATTCTCGGGAATACTTCTTTCTGTGCAATAAGTATAAAGACTAATGGCGTTGAGCGAAAGCAAAAAAAGCAAAAACATCAAGAGGAATAGCCATGCTCAAAAAGATAAAGAAACTCATAAAAATCCAAGTTGGCGTTTGGTTGACGGAGGATAATTTTGAATTTGTTTGGTTTAATGACAAAAATCAACCGCACTTTTGCCTACTGAATAAGCATATTGAACAGGGAATTGCAGCAATTATCATTGAAAAAGTACAATCCTCTTTATCTACCAACTTGCCAATAAAATTATGCTTTGTTACCGCCCTTCTGCCTCATCAAATTTGGCAAAAGTCACTGATTTTGCCCCATCATCTAAATGAGCAAGAATGTGAACATCAATGTCGTTATAGCTTAGAAAAAGAGTTGCCCGTTCCCTTAGATGAATTATGGTTTGATTACACCACCACACCATTAAAACAAGGATTGCGATTGGATATCTTCGCCATAAGAATTCAAATTGCACAACAGCATTTAGCTCTATTTGCGCCCTTAGAAATTGAGGTGTTAGATACAGCTATTCATTGTCTCTTTAAAGCCATTCACTATTTGCAGCTGGAACAATCAGGCACACCATCCCTAGTGATTTATTCTGATCAACAACACTGTATAATCGCACGCAATCAATCTTATGAATGGCAAATTATGCACAAAACTAACGCAGATTTAACCGCACTTTATCATCAATTTATTCAACGTTATCAAGAAGATATTGGTCATATATTACTTTATCAAACCCAACAAACGCCAATTGATTTGCAACAAGATTATCAAGTCATTGAGACCAAATTTCCTCTGATCGCTTTAGGTGCAGCATTATGGCAGAAGGATGTTATTCAGAATGAAAACCTCAGTTAACCTTTTACCTTGGCGTCTTAGTTTACATAAAAAACGTAGTCGTCATAGCATCATTTTATTCTTCCTATTCTGCATAATATGGGGCTGCAGTTGGTTTGTACTCACGACAATCTCACATCATTTTTCAGCGCAACAAACCCAAGGACAAATACAACAAAATCTCACACAACAACTAACTCAAACTGAACAAAAATTAAAACAGTTACAACAACGCTTACAACATAAACAAACGCAAGATAGCGTAGCAATAGCATCTGATGTAGTCAGTCAACATTTTCAATTACTCTCTTCCCTTCCAATACAACAAGGGGAATTAACAACATTAAACTTTACTGCAAAGGAATTATCATTGATTGGTATGGCAAGTAACCAAACTGAATTCGAGCAAATTCACCATTATTTAAAAGAGCAACCCAGTATCCCCCATTTACAATTGGCTCAGTTTTCGCCACAAACAAACGAAAGCTTACTTTTTGAATTTAAATTACGTTTAACTGGTATGGAGCCGAATGATGAATCAGACGATATTGAATAATCCAGATAACCATTGGGGAAAATGGGTAGCCCTTTCTCTTGCGAAACAGATTGGTCTATTATTGTTGCTAAGCCTGATCATTTGCTATATGCCTGCAAAAACAGCTTGGAAAAACTATCAAACAGCAGAACAAACTCAACGACATGAGCAACAACTTCGTTCAGAATTAGAACATAAGCAACGCTTACTACAAAGCCTTAAACAACAAGCGGAACAACATCAAATTACACCGCAACTAACACAGTTATTATTGCCAATTAATCAGTCAATACAACAACTCTCCGCTTCAATTCATTTGAACACAAACCAATGGTTTTTCGATAAAACACCACAGCTTGTGCTGAATATTGAAAGTAATTTTCCCAATTTACGCGATTTTTTGACCGCACTTTTAGCTCAACATCCGAATTTACGCCTAATTTCTCTACAAATTCAGCAAACAGAAGAGAAAGAATATTCAATTGAAAGTGACATCTTATTACAACTACAACCAAACAAGGAATCACAATGAAAATACGTATTTTGCTATTAACTCTCTTGCCCTTCGTAGCGCACGCCAATGATCCTTTTGACAAAAATAGTAGGGATTTACCTGCAACAATAAATACTGTCAAAACACAGGTTGTGTCTCAATGCCATCAGGATAAAAACACATTGTTGGCAGATACCAACTTTAAGCAACTCAAAATGATAGGCATTTTAATAGCGGAGAAATCACATATTTTATTATTAAACGACCAACAGGTTATCACGACAGCAACAATAGAGGATTTTATCGGTTCAGAAGGCTATCAGTTAGCAAAAATTGATAAAAATGAGGCGCAATTTAAAGTCTGGAAAAAAGATTGCATCAATAGCGAAATAATGAAATTAAAATTATAGGAGAAAACAATGAAGTGGAAAAATGTTATAAAAAAGTGCGGTGTATTTTTCTGTATTTTTACCTATGCCTTTGCTGCGCAATCATCAGATCAAGACAGCTTCTCCATTCGATTAAAACAAGCACCATTAGTGGCAACATTGCAACAACTTGCGTCTGATTATAATACAAATCTGATCATTGATGATGAGCTAACAGGCACATTGTCCTTGCAGCTAGAAAAAACGAACTTGCAGCAATTATTAAAATCAGTCGCCAAAATAAAAAATCTGGAACTGAATAAGGAAAATGGTATTTATTATTTAAGCGCCACGACATCGAGTGCCATAGTATCATCCGATCCAAATATCCCTTTGAATCCTTTATCTACAGAACCGAATCTGAAAACAGAAACCATCAAACTTCATTTTGCTAAAGCCTCAGAAGTGATGAAATCTTTAACTACAGGCAACGGCTCATTACTGACCGCTAATGGCAGTATCGCTTTTGATGATAGAAGCAATCTGCTTATTATTAAAGACGAACTCTCATCACTCCAGCATATTCGTAAACTTATCAAACAATTAGATCAACCCATAGAACAAATTGCCATTGAAGCAAGAATAGTGACAATTTCCGATGAGAGCTTGCAAGAATTAGGTGTTCGTTGGGGGTTATTTACCCCAACTGAACAAGCCCATAAGGTATCAGGCGGCTTAGTAGCTAATGGCTTTAATCAAATAGCAGAGAATTTGAATGTGAACTTTGGTGCTGTCAATACGCCAGCTGGGTCTATCGCATTACAGGTAGCTAAAATCAATGGTCGATTGTTGGATTTAGAACTGACAGCACTCGAAAGAGAAAATAATGTCAAAATCATTGCAAGTCCTAAATTACTGACAACCAATAAAAAATCCGCCAGTATTAAGCAAGGTACTGAAATTCCTTATATTTCAATTAATGAAAAGAGCGGCTCGCAAAGTGTGGAATTTCGTGAAGCGGTTTTAGGACTTGAAGTTACCCCGCATATTTCACAAGATAATTCGATCTTATTGGATCTGATTGTTAGTCAAAATTCCCCTGGACCATTTGTTCATTCAGGAGAAGGTGAAATACTTACCATTGATAAACAAGAAATTAATACACAAGTTTTCGCAAAAGATGGGGAAACCATTGTGTTAGGTGGTGTATTTCAAGACAGTATGACAAAAGGCATTGATAAAGTCCCTCTACTCGGTGATATCCCAGTGGTGAAAAAACTATTTAGTAAAGAAATTGAAAAACACAAAAAACGGGAATTAGTGATTTTTGTCACACCACATATTTTGAAACAGGGACAATCCCTCAAAGAATTTGAGAAAAGTCGCCAAAAAGACAGGAATTTACTTAATCCGAAAGGAAAATTAATTCAATAAAAAATTAGGCGGTGAATCCACCGCCTAATTATGAAATTATTGATTATTTTGAACGTAATCAATCGCTGATTGAACTGTTGTAATTTTCTCAGCTTCTTCATCAGGAATTTCGATATCGAATTCTTCTTCTAAAGCCATTACTAATTCAACTGTATCTAAAGAGTCAGCACCTAAATCTTCAATGAATGAAGCTTCAGATTTTACTTCTTCTTCTTTAACACCTAGTTGCTCAACAATGATTTTTTTTACGCGTTCTTCAATGCTCATGTTTGTTTCCTATTGTAGTTTGCCCAAAGGGTTAGGGCTATAAGTGTATGTATTTTTATAAAAGTTGCAAGTGTTTTCTCACAAGGTCAAACCTCAAATTATGAAAAAATACACCGCACTTTTGTAAACAACACATATTAAAAATACTGCTATGTGTTCCCAACTACATAACCTTAAGTCAGCTTTGAGTTACATAGTAATTGGAATTCTAACACTTCATATTTATTTTGGCTAGCTTTATCCCTAAGGATTAAGCCATATACATACCGCCATTAACATGTAATGTTGTACCAGTAATATATCCTGCATCATCAGAGGCTAAAAATGCCACTGCTTTTGCGATATCCTTTGGCTCACCTAAGCGACCTGCAGGTACAGCTGACAAGGTTGCGGCTTTTTGCTCTTCTGTTAATGCATTCGTCATATCAGTAGCAATAAAACCTGGCGCCACTACGTTGACAGTAATTCCACGTGAAGCTACTTCTTTGGCCAATGCTTTGCTGAAACCAATTAAGCCTGCTTTAGCTGCACAATAGTTTGATTGTCCTGGGTTACCCATTGAACCAACAACAGAGCCAATTGTAATAATGCGACCAGCACGTTTTTTCATCATTGAACGTAACATAGCTTTTGAAAGATAGAAAACAGAAGTTAAATTAGTTTGTAGAATATCAAACCATTCTTCATCTTTCATGCGCATTAATAAGTTATCGCGAGTAATACCCGCATTGTTAACTAAAATATCAATATCGCCATGATCTTGCTTAATTTGCTCTAACACTGCTTCAATTGAGGCATGATCTGAAACATTTAATACAAGACCTTTGCCCTGTTCTGCCAAATAAGCCGAAATGCTTTCTGCTCCTTTTTCAGAAGTGGCAGTACCAATAACAAATGCGCCTTTAGCTGCTAATTCTTCCGCGATTGCTCGGCCAATACCACGAGTCGCGCCCGTTACTAATGCAATTTTACCTTTCATCTTATGTTGTCCTTAAAATTAAATCGTTGTTTCTTTCGCCCTATTAAGATAACGCTTCTTGTGCATTATCTAATGATTTAATATCATTCACTGCCACAGCTGAAAGCTCTTTCACTATGCGGCTTGTTAAACCAGTTAATACTTTATTCGGTCCCATTTCCACTAAAACTTCAACGCCATTCGCTGCCATTTTTTCTACAGTTTCAGTCCAACGAACTGGGCTATAAAGTTGGCGTACAAGTGCGGTGCGAATTTCAGTATTTTCTGTTTCCGCTTTCACATCCACATTATTGATCACATCAAATGCAGGTGCTTTAATCACAATATTTTCTAAAGATACTGCTAATTGATCTGCTGCTGGTTTCATTAACGCACAATGAGAAGGTACGCTTACTGCTAGTGGTAATGCACGTTTTGCACCCGCTTCTTTACAAGCTGTTGCTGCTCGTTCAACAGCCGCTTTCGCACCTGCAATAACCACTTGTCCTGGCGAGTTAAAGTTCACTGCAGATACCACTTCACCTTGCTCTGCTTCAGCACAAGCTTTGATAATAGCATCATTATCTAAACCAATAATCGCATACATTGCACCCGTACCTTCTGGTACCGCTTGCTGCATAAGTTTTCCACGTAATTCTACTAATTTAATTGCATCTTGGAAATCTAATACACCCGCACAAACTAACGCAGAATATTCACCTAAGCTATGGCCTGCCATCATTGAAGGTGTTAACTCTGGATATTTTTGTTGCCATACACGATAAATCGCTACAGAGGCTGCTAAAAGTGCGGGTTGAGTTTGCCAAGTTTTATTGAGTTCTTCAGCTGGTCCTTGTTGTACTAATGCCCATAAATCATAACCTAATACATCAGAAGCCTGTTTAAACGTCTCAATAACAACTGGATATTGATCTGCCAGTTCAGCTAACATACCAACTGCTTGTGAACCCTGTCCTGGAAAAACCATTGCAAATTTTTTCATATTTGATCCTTTTTAATGATGAAAATGGTGCGTTACCGCACCAATTTTGAAGATTATAACTAATTTGTTAGAAACGTACCAATGCTGAACCCCAAGTCCAACCACCACCAAAGGCTTCAAGCAATAATAATTGTCCTCGTTGAATTCGTCCATCACGAACAGCTTCATCCAACGCTACTGGCACAGTTGCTGCACTATTATTACCGTAGCGATCAAGAGTAATCACAACCTGTGACATATCCATTTCTAATTTTTGTGCTGTTGCACTAATAATACGTAAATTCGCTTGATGAGGAACTAACCAATCCAAATCTGATTTTTGTAACTGATTGGCTTCAAGGGTTTCTTCAACCACGCTAGATAATTGGCGAACCGCAAGTTTAAAAGTGGCATTGCCTTGCATTTCAATAAAACCTGAACGTTCTTGACCGCGCTTTTGTTGTGGTAAAGACAGCATATTGTCCATATCAGCGGAAGCATGGAGATGTGTTGAAAGGATACCTTGTTGTTCGCTCGCTTCAAGAATAACGGCACCAGCACCATCACCAAATAGCACTACGGTACTACGATCGGTTTCATCTAAATAACGAGAATTTAAGTCTGAGCCAACAACAAGCGCTTTTTTCGCTTGACCATTACGCACAAATTGATCCGCAACAGAAAGAGCATAAATAAAACCAGTACAAGCTGCAGCTACATCGAAAGCTATCGCATCTTTAATGCCTAAAATCCCTTGAATTTGACAAGCTGCACTTGGATAAGCATGGGAATTTGTAGTTGTACCTACCACAATGAGATCAATATCATTTGCATCAATATTGGCCATTTGTAAGGCTTTTTGCGCAGCATTGGCACCCATTGTTGCAACAGTTTCATCCTGAGCAGCAATGCGTCTTTCCTTCATACCTGAACGGGTAAAAATCCACTCATCAGAGGTATCAACCATGTTTTCCAAATCAGCATTCGTACGAATTTGACTTGGTAAATAACTTCCTGTGGCTAAAATTCTGCTATACATATCTTTCTCGTCTTCATTCAATTCAGTAAATTCTAATATCGCTGTAAACCGTCCAAAATCTTTTGTGGAATCTGCTGACGGGCTTGTAATGCAGCATCTTTAATTGCATTAGCAAAGGCTTCAATATTGGCACTACCATGACTTTTAACAACCACAGCAGTCAATCCAATTAAAGATGCACCATTGTATTGATCTGGATTAATTTCTCTTAACCGTTGGTAACTGTCCTTAAATAATCGACGAATTAGCCAACTAAACAAAGGTTTCAACAAATAATTGCGTGACTTTCCTTTTAGTAGGCTAATCACATTAATTGCAGCACCTTCTAAGGTTTTTAACGCCACATTTCCAGCAAATCCATCACTTACAATCACATCCGCTTTATTATTTAATAAATAATTGCCTTCAATAAAGCCGATATAATTAAGTGCGGTGTCTTTTGTTAACATTTTCGCCGCATCACGAATAGATTGATGCCCCTTAATCTCTTCTACGCCAATGTTGAGCAAGGCAATTTTAGGATAAACTAAGTTTAGCCGATTTTCTGCAAAAATTGCACCCATTAACGCAAATTGATAAAGATTTTCTGCGCTACATTCAATGTTTGCCCCTAAATCCAACATAACACTATTTCCGCCATTCAGAGAAGGCAATAGCGCAATTAACGCTGGGCGTTCAATGCCTTTTAATGGCTGTAAAATTACCTTTGCCAATCCCATTAATGCACCTGTATTGCCTGCGCTTACACAACCTTGAGCTTCACCACGTTGCACTGCCTCAATAGTTAAACGCATGGAAGAACCTTTACTATGACGTAAAGCAGAGGAAAGCATTTGATCATTACCAATCACGCGAGAACAATGGCAAATCACTAAACGTTCTTTTAAGTGAGATTTCTTTTTCAGTAGGGAATCAAGTAAGGGATTAATTTGCTGGCTATCGCCGAATAAAAGCAAAGTGAGCATTGGATCATTTTCCAACGCTTGAATGGATGCGGGGATAGTAATACGGGGACCAAAGTCCCCGCCCATCACATCTAACGCTAGGGTTAGACGGCTCAAGTTATTTCCTTATAATCGGAATTACTTGTTGATCACTTTACGACCGCGGTAGAAACCGTCAGCAGTAACGTGGTGACGTAAATGGGTTTCACCACTTGCTTTATCTACAGATACAGCAGCAGTAGTTAACGCATCATGTGAACGACGCATATCACGACGTGAACGAGATTTTTTATTTTGTTGAACAGCCATTGGCTATACTCCTAAATTTAAGTTATTTTTGCTTTAAACTAGCTAATACAGCGAACGGGTTCGGTTTTTTTGCCAAATCGTCTGGCAATTCGCCAAAAACCTGTTCAGCCACGGACACTTCACAGTGTTCAGAATCATGCATCGGCACAATCGGCAAACATAAAATTAGTTCATCTTCAATCGTACCAATTAAATCTATTTCCCCAAATTCATTAAATTCAATGGGTTCATAAATTTCTGGCAATTCATCAATCTTATCTAAATTAGCCACTGGGCTGTAACTAAATTCACATTCCAAGGTTTGAATAAAAGGTTGATTACAACGTTGACATTCAAGTTCAACATCGACAACAGCTCGTCCTTTCATCACAACTAATTTTTGTGGATCAATGAAAAACGATAATGTTACCTGTGCATCGCTGAGCACTTTTACTACTAACGCAGATAAACGCTTAAGCTGATCAGCGGCATAATAGCCTTCATAATCTAATCTACGCTGAGCGTCTTTTACTGGGTCAACAGTGAGGGGTAGTTTTACCTTTTGCATAGGGCGGCAATATTACCTTTTGCGAGTAAAATAGTCAAAGGAAATTATCATTTTTTACACTAAAATTGACCTAAAATGAAAAATCTTTATTAAAAACCCTAGCATAACTTGCTATAATCGCCCATCAATTCATATTACAAAATAAAGGAACATGATGAATTTATTAGAAAAAACCTTAAATCTCAGCTATTGGAAGCGTGTCAAAATTGCCTTTCAATATGTTATGCCACAAAAATACCTCACGCAAGCAGCAGGTTGGCTGGCAAAACAGCAATGGGGTGTTGTGACACATTTCATCATTAAATTATTTGCTAAAAAATATCAAATTAATATGCAAGAAGCAGCGAAGCCAGAATTTAGTGATTACGCCACCTTTAACGAATTTTTTATTCGCCCGTTAAAAGAAGGTGTACGAAAAATTAATGAAGATTCCACCGCACTTTGCTTCCCTGCTGATGGGAAAATCAGCCAATGTGGCCATATTTTTGATGAGACCATGCTACAAGCCAAAGAGCATAGTTTTAGCCTAAAAGATTTGCTAGCTGGCGACGAAGAATTAACACAGGCCTTTAAAAATGGAGACTTCGCCACTATATACTTATCGCCGCGCGATTATCATCGCGTACACATGCCTTGTGATGCGACCTTACGCAAAATGATTTATGTACCCGGCGATTTGTTCTCCGTTAACCCATTTTTAAATGAACATATCCCAAATTTACTGGCGCGTAATGAACGCGTTATCTGTGTCTTCGATACTGAATTTGGTCAAATGGTACAAATTCTAGTTGGAGCAACCATTACGGCAAGTATTAGCACCGCTTGGGCGGGGGTTATCAATCCGCCACGTCCAAATAGCGTACAAACATGGCATTACGATGGCTCAATCAAATTGAGCAAAGGACAAGAAATGGGCGCATTCCAATTGGGTTCGACTGTGATCAACTTGTTCCAACAAGATCGTGTGACATTCCCACAGGATTTAACTGTCGATAGCGAAACGCGTGTTGGCGAAATTTTAGCTTATAAAAAATAAAAGGAAACATTATGTCAATTTTTGATTCAATCAAATTAGAAAGTACAGAACAGAAAGGCGGCTACGGTATCGGTTTACAAATCGGTCAACAGCTTGCTGATAGTGGGCTTGGCGTTTCAGCTGAAGCGGTAGCAAAAGGTATCTATGATGTCTTAAACCAAAATCCACCAGCTTTAGACTTAAACGAAGTTTCTCAAGCATTACAACAATTACAACAAAAAGCGGAAGAAGCTGCACAAGCCAAATTTAAACAAATTGAAGAAGAAGGCAGAAATTTCTTAGTTGAAAATGCGAAAAAAGATAACGTAAAAGTGACTGAAAGCGGCTTACAATACGAAGTTCTAGTGGAAGGAAACGGTGCAAAACCAACTAAGCAAGATAAAGTACGCGTACATTACACTGGTACATTAACTGATGGTACGACATTTGATAGCTCGGTTGTACGTGGCGTACCAGCTGAATTCCCAGTGAGTGGCGTTATTGCAGGCTGGACAGAAGCCTTACAACTTATGCCAGTGGGTTCAAAATGGCGCTTAACCATTCCACACAACCTTGCCTATGGCGAACGTGGCGCAGGCGCCTCAATCCCACCATTTAGCGTATTAGTATTTGAAGTAGAATTGTTAGATATTCTTTAATCTAAAACAAAAATAGGCACTAAACAGTGCCTATTTTATTTATTATCTACGACGTTTTCCTTTCGAGTCTTCACGAAACTCTCGACGTCCATTTTCTTTAAAAGTGCGGTCATTTTTTGAGGAGTTTTTGCGTCCGCCCTTAAAATCACCCTCATTACGACGTCCGCTTCGACGATCATCGCGACCACGACCACTGCGTTCTCCGCCATCACTTACAAATGTCATACGAATTTGTTTATTTAGAACACGTGTTTTGTTGAATACCTGTAATAGCTCTTTCGGCATGCCTTTTGGCAACTCAATAGTGGAATAATCATCATACAATTTAATATGACCAATATTGCGGCTGTCAATGTTACCTTCGTTAGCGATTGCACCAACAATGTGACGCACGTCCACGCCATCTGCACGTCCTACTTCAATACGGTATAAATCCATTGGAATTGGGTTGCCATAGCCACGACGTTCTTCACGACGCTCACGTCTATCACCACGACGTTCTCCACGCTCACGACGACTTGATTTTTCCATTGGAGGATCTGGCGGAAGGATCAGTTTTTGTTTGCCTTGCAATAACATTAACATTGCCGCGGCAATATCTTCTAAATCTTGATCTGCGGTGAAAAGATCTTCAATCAAACCACGATATTGTTCCAAATCATGATGTTCTAATTGCTTAGTAATGTTGCGCACAAATTTAGTACGACGACATTCTTGCAATTGTTCATGATTTGGTAAATCCACTTCATCAATTGGCTTTTTCATTAAGCGTTCAATATTGCTTAATAAACGGCGTTCTCTTGGCTCAACAAATAAAATCGCACTTCCTGAACGACCTGCCCGTCCCGTACGTCCAATGCGGTGTACATAGCTTTCCGCATCTAACGGAATATCATAGTTCACCACTAAGCTGATACGCTCAACATCTAAACCACGTGCTGCCACATCTGTTGCCACAAGAATATCCAAGCTACCATTGCGTAAGCGATCTAACGTTTGTTCGCGCGCTTGTTGTGTCATATCACCATTCAATGCTGCCGCTCGGAAGCCATGTTTTTCTAATAATTCGGTAATATCTAATGTGCCTGTTTTGGTACGAGTAAACACGATTGCCGCATCAAAATCTTCTACTTCTAAGAAACGTAATAAGGCATCATTTTTACGGAAACCGCGCACATACCAACAACTTTGGCTAATGTCTGGGTTAGTGCGCTGAGTTGATTGGATTTTTACCTCTTGTGGATCGGTCATAAAACGCTTGGTAATGCGACGAATTGGCTCTGGCATTGTTGCCGAGAATAATGCCGTTTGATGCTGTTCTGGTAGCTCAGCCATTACGGTTTCTACGTCTTCGATAAAGCCCATACGCAACATTTCATCTGCTTCATCAAGCACGATAAATTTCAACGCAGAAAGATCTAAGGTTCCACGATTAATATGATCTAAAATACGTCCTGGTGTGCCAACAACCACTTGTGCACCTTGACGTAAAGCGCGCAATTGGATGTCGTAACGTTGACCACCATATAAGGTCACAATACGCATGCCTTTGGCATTTTTACTAAATTGTTCACAAGCGTCTGCCACCTGAATGGCTAATTCACGTGTTGGTGCCATGACCAACATTTGCGGATATTTTTCTTCGGCATCAATTTGCGCCAATAAAGGCAATGAAAACGCCGCAGTTTTACCACTTCCCGTTTGCGCCATACCCAGCACATCACGTCCATTTAATAAATGGGGAATACAAGCTTGTTGGATTGGAGAAGGGGTTTCAAATCCCATTTCTGCAACAGCAGAAAGGATAAATTCTGGCAAGCCTAAGTCGCCAAAAGTCATTTTTGTTTCAGTCATTAAAATACTCGAATTGTAAATAAGGAAAGCTCAATCGCTTCCAGTTGTATAATTATGCAAAAATACACCGCACTTTTATGCGATACGCCCAATAATTTGGGTTATTCTTGCTGCTTCGCCACTTCCGTTTGATCATTAGCGTCAATATTTTTCAATTTTGCTAACTCAAACAATGCAAAACGATACTCAACGAAATTATACACCTGATTTGCCACAGCCAATTTGAATAGCGTTTCCGCTTCAGCCAAATTATCCTGATTGAGTTGTTGTTTTGCTAGATAAAAATAGGTTTCTGTTAAAATCTCTGCATACTGAGGAGATTGCGGATCCACAAAGTTTTTCGCTTTGTCTAATAAATCTTGCAGTGATAATTTGCCCAAATAATATTGAGCAACAAAAGTGCCCCAATATTCAGTGGAAAGCCCTTCGGCTCTCTGCACTAAATTCTGTTCTGCTTCATTGGGTTTAAATTTAAGCTCATTTAAATACAACCAAATTACACGATAAGGATCTTGTTTATCTGCTTGATAAAACTGCATAAAATCCTGTTGTGCAACTGCATAGCGAGCAGTGTAATAAAAATTCAACCCACGATTTAAATGCGCATATTCATAATTCGGATCTAATTCAAACACCACATTAAATGCTTCTAATGCACTATCATAGTTTTCATCCAATAATGAATATAAACCTAAATAATTGTACACCGCCGCCATTTTCGGCTGCAGTGACAGAGCTTGGGTAAAATCGTAGCGTGCCAATGCCCAAAGCCCTAAACTGTCATAGAGAACGCCACGTTCAAAATGTAAACTCGCGCGTTCTTCTTTTGACAATTGCCCAATAATTAACATTTGGCTCAAACGTGCAATCATCACTTCTTGATCAAAATGCACATTCGGATACTGTTCGGCTAAGGTAATTTTATTTTTAGACACAAACCCATTGCTACTGACGCAGCCAGATAAAAATAAAATAAAAAATAAACCCGAGCCAAATTTACCTAATCTAATCAACCAGTTTAACGGTATCATTGCCTATAATGCCTTTATTAGACCTTTATAATTTGCCACAAATTAACCGCACTTTGCTTAAGAACAACAAAGTGCGGTCTTTTTTCTACAAATTATGTTTATTCAACAAATACGTTTTGTTCAGCAACTTCTTCTGTTGCTGGTGCAGTATTTTCTTTTGCTACAAGCTCTTTCATGGTTAAACGGATACGACCTTGGCGATCAATTTCCACTACTTTCACTTGAACTTCTTGTCCTACTGCAAGGTAATCATTCACTTTTTCAACACGTTCTTCAGCAATTTGAGAAATATGAACTAAACCTTCTTTGCCGCCAACGATAGAAACAAAAGCACCAAAATCAGCTAAACGAGTTACTTTACCTTTATAAATAGCACCAGCTTCTACTTCTGCAGTAATATCTTCAATACGAGCCATTACTGCTTTTACTGCGTTACCATCAACAGCAGCAATTTTCACTGTACCATCATCATCAATATCAATTGATGTGCCAGTTTCTTCTGTTAATGCACGAATTACTGCGCCACCTTTACCAATTACATCTTTGATTTTCTTCGGATCAATCTTCATCGTGTAAATGCGAGGTGCAAAATCAGAAATTTCTGCACGAGGCGCGGCAATTGCTTGTTCCATCACACCTAAAATATGCATACGTGCGCTTTTAGCTTGATTTAATGCGATTTGCATAATTTCTGGTGTAATACCTTCAATTTTGATATCCATTTGTAATGCTGTTACCCCTTCACGTGTACCAGCCACTTTGAAGTCCATATCACCTAAGTGATCTTCATCACCTAAAATATCGGAAAGCACCACAAATTTCTCTTCTTCTTTCACTAAGCCCATTGCAATACCTGCAACCGCTGCTTTAATTGGTACACCAGCATCCATTAATGCAAGTGACGCACCACATACTGATGCCATTGATGAAGAACCATTTGATTCAGTAATTTCAGACACCACACGTACCACATAAGGGAACTCAGTGATACTTGGCATAACTGCAGCCACACCACGTTTAGCTAAGCGACCGTGACCAATTTCACGACGTTTTGGTGAACCAATACGACCAGTTTCGCCCACAGAATATGGAGGGAAATTATAATGGAATAAGAAATGATCCGCTTTTTCGCCAGTTAATTCATCAATAATTTGTGCATCACGCTCAGTACCTAATGTTGCAACGGCTAATGCTTGGGTTTCACCACGAGTGAAAATCGCAGAACCATGGGTACGAGGTAATACGCCAGTGCAAATATCTAATGCACGCACTGTATCAACCGTACGGCCATCAATACGAGGCTCACCTGCGATAATACGTCCACGTACAATTTGGCTTTCAAGTGCGGTGAAAATATCAATAATTTTTCCTTCACTGACTTCTTCGTTTTCAGCAGTAATTTGCGCAATCACATCGGCTTTAATTGCATCAATTTGCTCATAACGCACTTGTTTTTCAGTGATACGATAAGCGTCACCTAAACGTGTTTCTGCGATTGATTTTACTTTTCCAATTAAAGCTGTATCAGGTTCTGGCGCAACCCAATCCCAACGTGGTTTACCTGCTTCTGCAGCAAATTCTTTAATGGCTTCGATCACTACTTGTTGTTGTTGATGACCAAATACTACCGCCGCAAGCATTTGCTCTTCGCTTAAAATATCTGCTTCAGATTCAACCATTAATACAGCTTTGTCTGTACCAGCAACCACTAAGTCCAAACGGCTTAGTTTTTGTTCTGACATCGTTGGATTTAATACAAATTGGTTATCAATAAAACCAACTCGTGCTGCAGCAATAGGACCATTAAATGGTACGCCCGATAAAGAAAGGGCAGCAGAAGCACCGATCATTGCAACTAAATCAGGACTGATTTGTGGATTAACAGACACCACGGTGGCAATAATTTGAATTTCGTTCAAGAAACCTTCTGGGAATAATGGGCGAATAGGACGGTCAATTAAACGCGCAATTAAGGTTTCACCTTCAGAAGGACGACCTTCACGTTTAAAGAAACCGCCTGGGATACGACCTGCTGCATAAGTACGTTCTTGATAATCAACTGTCAATGGAAAGAAATCTTGACCTTCTTTCACATCTTTTTTAGCAACAACAGTAACAAATACCGTTGTATCATCCATACTTGCCATAACTGCAGCTGTCGCTTGACGAGCAATAGCACCGGTTTCTAATGTTACGGTATGTTGACCGTATTTAAACTGTTTTACAATTGGATTCACAATGTTTTCCTTTTCTAACTAAATGATTTCATTTCTTTTTTGCGTCCAATTTGCGACTAGCAAAAATGTTCTAAATTTTGACCGCACTTTTAGCTTACTTCAAAACACTTTTGATAGCCGCACGCTAAAACGGGATACAAAAAAGCCCCGCTATTATACAGGGCTTTTACATTTATTGATACTTCTTTCATAAAATTTAAGCAATTATTCGTCCAAGAAACTACGCAATGTTTCTGAACGACTCGGATGGCGTAACTTACGCAATGCTTTTGCTTCAATTTGACGAATACGCTCACGAGTTACATCAAATTGTTTACCCACTTCCTCTAAAGTATGATCTGTATTCATATCAATACCAAAACGCATACGTAATACTTTCGCTTCGCGAGGAGTTAGTCCTTCCAAAACTTCATGCGTTGCTGCACGTAAACTTTGTGCCGTAGCAGAATCTAATGGCAATTCTAATGTGCTATCTTCAATGAAATCTCCTAAATGTGAATCATCATCATCGCCAATCGGTGTTTCCATTGAAATCGGCTCTTTAGCAATTTTTAACACTTTACGAATTTTATCTTCTGGCATACCCATGCGTTCTGCTAATTCTTCAGGTGACGCCTCTCGTCCCATTTCTTGTAGCATTTGGCGTGATATACGGTTTAATTTATTAATAGTTTCAATCATATGCACAGGGATACGAATAGTACGCGCCTGATCCGCAATAGAACGTGTAATAGCTTGTCGAATCCACCAAGTTGCATAAGTAGAGAATTTATATCCGCGGCGATATTCAAATTTATCCACCGCTTTCATTAAACCAATATTACCTTCTTGAATTAAGTCAAGAAATTGTAAACCACGATTCGTGTATTTCTTAGCAATTGAGATCACTAAACGTAAGTTGGCTTCGACCATTTCTTTTTTCGCACGACGAGCTTTTAATTCACCTTGTGCAACACGTTCACCAATTTCGCGAATTTGTGCAATAGTTAATTTCGTATCTACTTCCGTTTGTTGTAATCGCGCAATAGATAATCTGATATCATCAGCATAATCCGCTAGTTTTTCAGCATAAGGTTTCTTGCCATCTAAAATTTTAACCAACCAACTATCTGTTGTTTCTTTACCAGTAAAAGCTTTCAAAAAATCGTCTTTAGGCATTTTTGCATAATCTGTTGCCCAACGTTGAATTTTACGTTCTTCTGTTCTAACCCGCTTCATCATATCGCGAATAGAGATCACCAATAAATCAAATTGACGAGGAACTAAACGGAATTGAGTGAAAATATCAGACAATGCTTGAATTTCTGCACGCGCTTTTTTATTAGTACGTCCATGTTTCTCAATAACAATTGTTGTTTTTTTATGTTGTTCTTTTAATAAAGTAAATTTCTCACGAGCAACTTCAGGATCGATGGCATTATCACTATCATCAGAGCTAGATTCGCTTTCTTCACTCTCTTCATTTTCGTCATCGTCTTCTAATTCAACCTCGCTATCACTTTCTTCATCATCATCTTCCATTTCTTCAATATCAGAAAGTTCTTCTTCTGCTATCACATTAGGATCAACGAAACCAGTAATTAAATCAGCTAAACGTACTGCACCTGCTTCCACTTGTTCATACTGCTCAAGTAAATGAACCAACGCCTCTGGATATTCTGCAACTGCACTTTGCACTTCATTGATACCATCTTCAATACGTTTAGCAATATCAATTTCGCCTTCGCGTGTGAGTAACTCCACACTCCCCATTTCACGCATATACATACGCACAGGATCTGTTGTACGTCCAAGCTCAGATTCTACACTTGAAAGCACTTGGGTCGCTTCTTCTACAACATCATCATCCGTAATATTTTCAAGATTTTCATTTAAAATCAAATCATCTGCGTCTGGGGCGACATCTAAAACCTGAATCCCCATGTCGTTGATCATTTGAATGATATCTTCAATTTGATCCGTATCGACCAAATCTTCTGGCAAATGGTCATTTACTTCAGCAAAGGTTAAATAGCCTTGCTCTTTCCCTTGGGCGATTAACAATTTTAATTGTGATTGTGGATTTTGCTCCATAATGGCTCCGCCTTTACTTGTATTAAATTCGTTAAAATAGAAAATAAAATTTTGTGGATTTTATCATTGTTGTGATAGTTTCACTAATTATTTATTTGGAAGATTCTTTAATAATTGAACAAGCTCTAATTTTTCTGTTTCATCTAAACCTTGTTCTCGCTGTTTTGCAATTAATTGCTCCACTCTGGTATTGACAATTTTGGCAAACAAAAATGCGAGTGTTTCAGAAAAGGTTTCATCAATATTTTGTTCACTGATTAAATGATCCCAAGTCGCAAGAATTTCAAGAGGCTGGTAATATTCAGAATCTCGAAAATATTCTAATATCTGCCCTAAGCTTATCCCTAAATTTTCACGACAAAGTGCGGTCAAATTATCAAATAATTCCAAGCCAGGCTCATTTAAACTACTGAAAATCGACACGTCATATTCTAAATTGGCTAATGCGGGTTTTTGTAATAATAATGCAATCAGAATTCGCATTGGTGTGCGTTTAACTTCTGGCATTTTTTTAATCGCACTTTTTGTTTCTTGCGCTTTTGGCAATAATGAATCAATCATATTTGGATCGATCAAGCCTAATTTATTTGCCAAAATATTGCGTAAATAAATGCGTAACATTTCGCCTGGAATACGGGAAATTAAAGGAATTGCTAGAGCAGCTAGCTTCGTTTTCCCTTCTTTACTATCCAATTTGACATCTAATAATAGATGTTCAAATAAAAAATCACTTAAAGATTGCGCATTCTCTAAATATTCTTCAAATTGTTGCTTACCATATTGACGAATATAAGTATCTGGATCTTCCCCATCAGGCAAAAAGACAAATTTCAACTGTCGCCCATCTTCTAAATAAGGCAAAGCATTTTCTAATGCACGCCAAGCCGCTGCTCTACCCGCATTATCGCCATCATAACAACACACAACTTGTTCTGTCACTCGAAACATTTGGTTAATTTGTTCAGGTGTTGTAGCCGTTCCCAAAGCAGCAACCGCATAATCAACACCAAATTGCGCCAAAGCCACCACATCCATATATCCTTCAACTACCAATAACTTTTCTGGTTCATCATTACATTGTAAGACTTCAAATAAACCGTAAAGCTCATTTCCTTTATGATAAGTCACGGTTTCTGATGAATTCAAATATTTTGGTGTACCTTCACCAATAACTCGTCCCCCAAAGGCAATGACACGGCCTCGTTTATCACGAATAGGAAACATAATACGGTGACGAAAAGTATCGTAGGCTTTGCCACGCTCGCTACGTTTTAGCATACCAAGGGCAAATAAACGCGTTTGTTCTTCTTGATTTTGTCCAAATTGTCGTAAAACTAAATCAAAACGATCAGGGACAAAACCAATAGCAAAACGCTGAATAATTTCTGATGATAAACCACGTTGTTGTAAATAAGCTTGTGCCTCTGGATATTTAGGTAATTGCGCTTGATAAAGTGCGGTGATTTCCTGCATTAATTGGTATAAATCACGCTTAGTTTGATAACTAATAGCGGGTTTACCATCTTTGCGACTTTCTTCTCTTGGTACATCTAAACCGAGCATGGAAGCTAATTCTTCCACCGCTTCAACAAATTCCAATTTATCGTATTCCATTAAGAAACCTATTGCGTTGCCATGGGCACCGCAACCGAAGCAATGATAAAATTGTTTGTTTTTACTTACGGAAAATGAAGGTGTTTTTTCATGATGAAAAGGACAGCACGCTTGGTAATTATGAGTACCTGCTTTTTTCAATTTGATACGAGAACTCACCACATCAACAATATCCGCTTTCGCAATAATATCGTTAATAAATGAACGAGGAATCATACCTGACATAATGCGTCCTTATACGAAGATCAGAACAGAATGAACAAAACCGTGATTCCAAAAGGTTTCACGGTTTGTTTAACTCGAGTTTTAATCAGAATAAGCTCTAATTAATATAAGCGTGTATTACGCGCATTTTCACGAGCAACGCGTTTAGCGTGACGTTTTGCACGAGTTGCATTTTCACGTTTGCGAATAGTTGTTGGTTTTTCATAGAATTCACGCGCACGCACTTCAGCTAAGATACCTGCTTTTTCACAAGAGCGTTTGAAACGACGTAATGCTACGTCAAATGATTCGTTTTCACGAACTTTAATTACTGGCATAAGCCATCACCTCTAATAAAATTGAATAAATAAGTTTAAGTTAATTTTGCAAAATTACTGAGTAACTTACTCAATAAGGGTCGCAATTTTAATCTAACTTCGCCCCAAAAGTAAAGCCTCATTTTGATCTTTTCTGTGCAAAATGCGCAAAGTGCGGTAAAATCTGGCTCAATTTTTTAGAAATAGTCAGATAAAAGAGAATAAAATGAAGATTTTAGGGATTGAAACCTCCTGTGATGAAACTGGTGTGGCAATTTATGATGAGAAACAAGGCTTAATCGCAAATCAGCTTTATACACAAATTGCATTGCATGCCGATTATGGCGGTGTCGTACCTGAATTAGCGTCACGTGATCATATTCGCAAAACACTTCCGCTCATTCTACAAGCATTACAAGAAGCTCAACTTAAACCTGAAGACATTGACGGGATAGCCTATACATCTGGTCCCGGCTTGGTAGGAGCATTATTAGTAGGTGCGACGATCGCTCGCTCATTAGCTTATGCTTGGCATATTCCTGCCATTGGTGTTCACCATATGGAAGGGCATTTACTCGCACCAATGTTAGAACTTGCTGAAAATAGACCGCAGTTTCCTTTCGTTGCCTTACTAGTTTCTGGTGGACACACGCAATTAGTGCAAGTAAAAAATGTGGGCAACTACCAATTATTGGGCGAAAGCATTGATGACGCGGCTGGCGAGGCATTTGATAAAACAGCGAAATTATTGGGCTTAGATTATCCAGGCGGTGCAGCACTAGCACGCTTGGCACAACAAGGACAAAAAGGACGTTTTACTTTTCCTAAACCCATGACAGATCGCCCAGGATTAGATTTTAGTTTCTCAGGATTAAAAACCTTTGCCGCCAATACAATCAACCGAGCGATCCAACAAGAAGGCGAATTAACAGAACAAACTAAAGCGGATATTGCTTTAGCCTTCCAAACTGCGGTAGTGGAAACCCTCGCAATTAAATGTAAACGAGCATTAAAAGAAACAGGCTACAATCGACTGGTAATTGCTGGCGGTGTGAGTGCTAACCAGCAATTACGCCAAAGTTTAGCTGAGCTCATGCAAGAGCTAAAAGGCGAGGTATTTTATCCTGCGCCGCAATTTTGCACCGACAACGGTGCCATGATCGCTTATACTGGTTTTTTACGCCTTAAACATGGCGAACAATCGGATTTAGCTATTGAGGTGAAACCGCGTTGGGCAATGACAGATTTAAATTCAATTATGGACAATTAATATGAAAAACGAGATTTCAGCTATGCGTGTAGCAGGGATTACCTGTGCAATCGTACTTGCGCTCATCGCCTACTTTAGCTTTACCTTGCCTAATGACCAATTTATTGGCTACCTCACCCAACTAGGCGAAACATTAGGAGGCGGCACAACCTATGGCGTATTGATATTAGCGGTTCTACCTCCATTGTCGGGGTGCATTTGTTATTTCCTTTGGAAATGGTTAATAAAATAACCGCACTTTTCCATTTTTTAAGAAAAGTGCGGTCAAAATTAATACTGTTTTTATGGCACTACACCACTGGCTGATTACGATAGAACAACAAACGTGGCAAAGCTAAACCCAGCACCAAAGCGCCTAAAATAAAGGTTGTTTGTAAAAAGTTGCTGACCATTTGTTCCGCAAGCGCCGCCGAATAACCTTCATTATGAATTTCAACAATGGCAAGCATGGCTTTGTAAGCATAAATTCCCGGAATCATAGGAATAATTGCCGCAACCGTAAAAACTTTGGGATGTGCTAAAAATCGTTGTGAAATATGCACTCCAATAAATCCAATTAAAGAAGAAGCCAATAATGTAGAAAGTACAAGGGAATAATGGTAATGCAACAATAGCGTGCGCAAACCATGACCCAATGCAGCCAAAATTGCGCAATAAATCAACGCTTTTGGCGGTACATTGAAGATTAGGGCAAATCCCACCGCTGGAATCGCTGCAAAAATCATGTCATCCAATAATAAACCTAATAATTCCATATCAACCTCCCCAATGCCCCAAGTGTAAGACATTCAAGGCGAGAACAATGCCTAAACAAGCAGCAAATGTCAGTGAAGTGGCTAATGTCCAGCGCGCAATGCCCATGCTGATATAGCCTTTTAAGCAGTCTGCTAAGGCATTGACGAGTGGAAATCCCGGTACCAATAACAAAACGCTAGAAGCTTGTGCAATTTGCGGATGATTGCCTAAATTAAAGGTCAAAGCTAAGCCTGAGATCAAAGAAGCCACAAATGCCGTTACACAAAACACAATCATCGGATTAAAATGCCGTTTCCCCAATTCTTGTCGCACCCACATTGCCACGCTAGAAGCCAGAAATGTCAGCATAAAAATCACATGATCGCCGCCTGCCAAATGAGCGAAACAAGCACAAGATAATCCAATCATAAACACCACTAACCAGCGATTGTATTTCAGTGCTTTAATTTTTTCTAACTTCTCTCGCACCAATTGCATATCATAAATGCGATGTTCAGCAGCAACGACAATACGCTGCACTTCGGTCACCACTTGCATATTAATGCCTTTATCAGCATTTTGGCGAATTGTCGTTATGCAATGCCCATTTTGAATCGTCGTGATCATAATTGCACTTGAAGTCAAACCGCATTGTACATTTTCCGCGCCCAAAGCTTTGCCTAAACGCACCGCACTTTGCACCACTACACTACTTTCGACGCCATGTTGCAGCAAAAGCTGCGCCACCAGCATACACAGCCTTGTCATTTCGCGCTGGTTTTCATCGGGTTCCATCATCATTCATGTCCTGCTTATACAAATTTTAATCAGGTTGATGATTATATACCCATTAAGCTGCTCATAATTTGTCTTAAATCAACAAAAAGTGCGGTACAAATTTAATGATTTTTTCACGTTTTAATGCTAATTTAATTCTCATTTAACATTAACTGAGATTTTCTATGCAAAACAATAAAATAATGGATAAAACTATTGTTGTTAAATTTGGGACTAGCACCCTTACGCAAGGTTCACCAAAACTTAATCGCCCCCACATGATTGAAATTGTGCGCCAATTATCACAACTTCACCAAGCAGGCTTTCGTATTGTCATTGTTACCTCTGGTGCTATTGCTGCGGGTCGTGATTATTTAAATCATCCGCAATTACCACCCACTATTGCCTCAAAGCAATTACTGGCTGCAGTAGGACAAAGTCAGTTAATTCAAACTTGGGAACAGCTTTTCGCCATTTATGATATTCATATTGGGCAAATTTTATTAACGCGTGCTGATATTGAAGATCGTGAACGCTTTTTAAACGCACGCGACACTTTACAAGCCTTACTCGACAACCGCATTATTCCTGTTATTAATGAAAATGATGCTGTGGCGACTGCAGAAATTAAAGTAGGTGATAATGACAATTTATCCGCCTTAGCCGCCATTCTCGTCCAAGCAGATCAGCTCTATTTATTGACCGATCAGCAAGGCTTATTTGACAGTGATCCTCGCAAAAATCCTGAAGCAAAATTAATTCCTGTGGTGGAACAAATTACCGATCATATTCGTAGCATTGCAGGTGGTAGTGGCACAAATTTAGGCACCGGCGGTATGTCCACTAAAATTGCCGCAGCCGATGTGGCGACTCGTTCCGGCATTGAAACCATCATTGCTCCTGGCAATCAACAAAATGTGATTGTTGATTTAGCTTATGGAAAAACCATTGGCACCAAATTTACTATCGCCAAAGATCATCTGGAAAGTCGTAAACAATGGTTATTTGCCGCGCCATCTGCTGGTATATTAACCATTGATGAAGGCGCAGAAAGTGCGGTGCTTATTCAGCATAAATCCTTATTGCCTGCTGGAATTAGCAAAGTGGAAGGGCGTTTTTCTCGCGGAGAAGTGGTAAAAATCCGCACACAATCAGGTAAAGATATTGCGCTCGGTATGCCTCGTTACAATAGCGATGCTCTATTACAGATTCAAGGTAAAAAATCGCAAGAAATCGAACAGATATTGGGCTATGAATATGGCGCTGCCGCTGTTCATCGTGATGATATGGTAGTGCTAACGAAATAAACATAAAAAATGCCAGTATTGACTGGCATTTTATTGCTAACTAAAAA
>NZ_JBQSUQ010000016.1:0-119023 GCF_052384575.1 Reella acinonychis
GCTTGATGTCGCGCACTTTGGCTCGGCGTACATTCAACTCAGTAATTTCTTTGCCTTCGCCGTCACGAATAGGGAAAAGCAATTTAATTTTGCGATAGAGATTAATTTCTTTGGTTAGTTCAGACATAAAAAAACTCCTTAGTGGTTGTTAGATTTCACTAAGGAGTTTAATTAAATTGCGGTTAAATTGATTTTAAACCAGTTTAAAGATTTACTGACCAATATTGGTGCGGTATTTACGCAATACATCTTCGCCATTAACGCGCAGGATATTAGCAAACGCATCATAGAACAAGATTTCTTTACCATCCACCATTTGCTTAATAGAATGGATTTGGAAACTGTCTTGATGTTCGGTTGCCTCTTTATTTTTTAGGCTACCACCTGTGGTTTTATTAAAACTCACATTCATTACCGTAACCATTGGCACTTCAGCTTCCAATCCACGCGAACTGAAGACCTGCAAGTTGGACCGCGCCATTAATTGCACGTTTTTAAACGGATTATAAGCACGTGCGCGCACTTCAGGATAAAAGCTATCCCAAGTAACCTCACCTTCTAAGGCGTTCATGCCAGCTGGCAATTTAATTGTACCAATAAGCCCCAAACCTTTATGTTCAATTTGTTCGAATTCAATGTCTGGCAACTTGAACTCTTTGGCTTTACCCAGTAAGGAGTTGCCATCCATATAAACATTGGCGTTGACGATTTGATTAATTGTAGTACTCATTTATCACTCCTATTTTTGTGATACCAAATTGACCAGATATTTACGGGTCATCACCGATTTATTGGTAATGCGCTCCCCAGGGATTTTTGGGGTGTAGTCATAAACCAACGGGATTTGTCCCTCACTAAAGGCATTGACGAGATCATATTCATGGTCAAGTCCGACACTATAACCCACCAACGATTTTTGCGAACGCAGGAAGGTATCCAAGGTTTCGATAAAACTATCAATTAAGGCATCATCAATCGGTTTATCAATATATTGCAATTCGGCTTGACGAATACTTTCGTCGATAATATCACCTGTGCGTGATGCCACCTCAAAATTGCTAATATGAGTGACCGTTGGGTAATTAGATGAACGGTTACCCCATAAACGAAAACCTGTACCAAAACTATTGAAGATGGTCGTAATACCCACTGCGTTTAGGTTATTAGTTTCCGACTGGATATCATCCACGCGAGCAGTAAGCGGTAATTCCATACCAATAACACCACGTAATTCGTGGTTAGACGTACTAAACCAGTAGCCTTTTTCCACATCCACCCACATACGCAATCCTGCCGCATGTGTGGCTAAGCTTTCTAAGCTATTGGTCGAGCCAATGGCATAAGGGAAGAAATGACGCACATTTTCATTGCTTGCTGCAGCGTTAATTGTGCCTTGAGGTCCTCGTCCTTGAATTGCTTTAGAAAGGCTTGTGCCTTTCGGGAGTTGAATATAGGCTTTAGCATGCAATTGGTCAGCCAAGGTCGCCAAGGCGGCAGCGCAGCTTGCTGTTTTATCGAACTCAGGGCAAATAAGGATTTTGGCATCAGCACCGTAAAGGTTAAAACCATCACGCAATAATTCAAAACCTTTGCGTTTGCCAGTTAAGCTATCTACACCGCCTTTGATGTCATCTTCGGTAACACGCGATGGGTCGGCATAATCATAATTTGCAGTGAGATTAGTTTGTGCAGCACTTAGGGTGATTTCGCCTGTTTCAAGGTTGACGCGATAATCCGCCCCCTCATTTAAGCTGCCTGAATTGCTGCTTAGGGTTAAATTAATCAAGCCTTGTTTGCTAGTACGCGCAGTCAATGTGGCACTATCGACAGTTAATTCTTCGCTCGCAATCGTGCTTTTATGCTTTGTTGGATCAAGTACATTAACTACATATACACGCCCAGCCGCATAACGCGCTAAAATATCGAAGGCATCAGGCAAGGTAAACCCTTGTCCTAAAATCGTACCAAATTGTGCAAAGTCCTTGCGCGTCATACAAGGGGTTAACTCATTGACAACACCTTTCGGGGCAGTACCTACAATACCGATAATGGCACTGTCAACGACACGTACAGGGACAGATCCACCGTTGACGCGATGGGTTTCAGAACCATGATGAAATGGCATACATTTCTCCTCTTATTACTCTTTTTTTAACATTAAATCGGGACGTACAGGTTGATCTTTACGACGTAAGTGTACAGAGACAAACTTAGGTAGATCAGGCACAGTAATTTGTTGCACCTGCCAAGTTTCCGTTCGCACGATGAGTTGATATTGCCAAAGACCATCTGCTTCGCCTGCAAATTCCTCGCTGACGAGTTGGCATGCAGTACAATTTGTAGGGCAAAATCCCACTATTTTTAACCGCACTTTGTCGAGGATATCTAAAGCACCACTGTCATCATGTTGACTACGCGCAATCACTGTAAGGGCAATATGCACAAGACGGTGTTGTTGGACAATGTCCACGCTATCTAAGCTTTCAAACTTCGAGCCTGCGTATTGCACCAAAATCGCACCTAGTTCGTCTTTGAGGTAGTAACTCGCTACATCTTCAGGAAAAAGCTCTACCGCAAAACGCTCTACCTGCTCAAGCAAATGGTCACGAATACTGGTTAAAATAGGCAAGGTTGCTGACATTTAATACCCCGACAAATCAAGCTTTTCTGCGCCACGCACTTGGAACTTCGCCACTGCTGGCAAACTATCATCTGTGGCGCTTAATTCAATTAACCCTAGATGTAATTTGCCATTTTGGATACGTTCTAAATCTTTTAAGGCTTGGTTATAGGTTTCCTTCACATTGTCAGGAAATCCCTTGCCTTCTGGGCGACGCGAGTAAAGCCAATAACGAGCCAGTTGCAAACAGATATTACGCACAATAGTCGGTACTTGACTTAATGGGGTGATATAGCGTGAGCGTAAGTAGCCATCTACTATTTCAGTTGCATGTAAACAGGCTTTTTCTAACACTTGCTGATTAACATCCGTTGCACGAGAGCTATCATTTGATAATTCAATCAAACTGCGCTCACTTAGCACCTCATTTAAATCTTGTACCGATATGTACATTATTTATCGTCTCCGTTATGTTCAGCTTTTTTTGCTGCCTCTTTTGCAGCTTTAGCCTCTGCTTTCTTAGCAGCTGTTTCTGCAGCTAAACGTGCTTTTTCGGCATTATCTTCAGCAGTCTTACGTTCTGCCGCTTGTTTTTCGACTTCGCTTTTATCTAGCTCAATATAGAGAGATAAGTTTTCTGCTTCGTCATCAGTCAGTTCAATTTTATTGCCTTGTTCATAACGTTTCCCGTTATGCAAAATCGCCGTACTTGCCACGACTAAATAAGCCAGTTTTTGTTCCATTGTTTTTCTCCTAATGAAATTCTTTTACAAAATACACCGCATTTAATGGGTGTTTAAGCAAGGTTAAATGCGGTGTTAATGATGGAGTTATGCACTTATGCATTTTTTAATTAAGTAACCTGCAGAAGCACCCACAAGATGTGGCTTATGAATATCTGTAGTGCGGATCACCTCAATTTTGCCCCCATTTTCATGGTACTTATCGACAAACAACCCTTTATGACGACGTACAGTGTAGCCATAAGATGGTTCATAGACAGTGCCTTTGCTACCTTTAGCTCGCGTTGGTACATAAGCAAGCACGACAGCATCAGACCAAATATCTTTCAGTTGACTGCTTTGCTCATAAACCGCTTCACCAATTTTTACTTCTTCAATGCCAATTAATTTAGCAAAGACTTCAGGTGTGATAATCGCTACTTGAGAATATTTTAGTTTTTCAATGACTTTTGGGTGGTCTTTTAGAACTTCCCATACATCACCAGCAATCACACATACATTCGGTTTGCGACCAATAGAACGTTTGATTGCGCGGATACCTGTATCGAAGATACCGAAAATATCTGCTGTATCAGAGGTGAATTTGGATGTACCACTTAATACTACTTTGTTTGTCGTAGCATATTTGCTTTCATCGAGGGCAAGGGCTGCTATTTCTTTTTCACGCCCAAGGGCAATCACATCTTGAGTCGTGTTGAGAGCAAATTGGCGTAAAGAGAAAATTGCCTCATTTTCTTCGCGGTAGTCGATGGCATATTCCACATCATGCTCTTCTAACGCAACATCAATTGCTGTGATGTCTTCTGGGTCAAGACGGTTGGATGCACCACGTAATGTACGCACTGTACTTGGTAAGCGGAATGCAAGGCGACCAAATTGCGGAATTTTGCCCGCTTCTTTTTCAATTTCGACGGTCGGCATTAAAAATTCGCCGACGAGTTCATTGTTGTGGTATCCCTGTGCCAGATTGGTTAAAACAGGGTCTTGAACGCGTAATTTTTGCAAATTATGTGCTGTGCTCATTAAGTTACTCCTTATTGGTAAATTGCGTTGAAGGCAGTTGCATAATCGACGTTATGCGTTTTCATATATGCACGAACTTTCTGATCTGCTTCAATGGAGGCTGGATCAGTGCCTTCGGCATATTCCACGCTGTCATCTTGTGGCTCTACCGCATTTTCTTTGGTTGCCACTTCGTTAAATTCCACCGACTTTGGCAACTCAGTTAAAAAGGTTTTTAACTGTGTTTTAAAATCCGCTTCACCAAATTCAGGGGCATCAAAATCAGTATTCAGTAATGCAATAGCTGCATCTTTCTGTTTTGGTGTAAGTTTTCCTGTGGCGACTAAGTTTTCAGCAAATTCAGCATTTGCTGTTGCTTCGGCTGCTTTTTTAGCTTCGGCTTGCTCGGCTTTTAGGCGTGCATTTTCGGCTTCTAGCTCAGCCATTTTTTGTTGATCTTCAGGCGACATAGTTTCTCCTTGTGGCTTGTCATCTTCAGGGGTTAAAAATGGTTCATTAAAGTGCGGTACAATTTCGGCACTATTGGTCTGTTTTAAATCTTCACGTATGGCTTCATTATGCAAATCCTGTACTTGCCAGCTCGGCAGTACGCGGTCAGTTTCTTCCAAGCCAAATTTCTCAATAAAAAAATCCCGCATACGTGACCAAAGGTTTGCATTTGCCCATAAACTTAATTCGCCAAATTCAACAACATCCTCTTGGCTATCATTAAATACAGGATCTTTTAAACCTTTAACTGCGGGTGGCATGGCACCTAAAAAGCCGACATGACGTAAGTAATAACCTTCAGGTTTTGGATTGCTATCTGATTTAGGCAAATAAAACGCGGCTGAAATTTTTTTAAACTTGCCTGAGCGCACAAGCTCAGCAAATTCCGCATCCACTCCTTTTGGTTTGGCTTTTAAGGTATCGCCATCCAGTTCAAGATATTCAATCCAACCGTAAGCTGGGGCATCTAATTTGGGGTGACCAACAACCATTGGCGCTTCGTGAAATTCAGGTGTGTAGTTATCAACGACCAACTGCAGATCATCTCTGGAGATGTTGAATGTTTTGCCATTGGCAGACTTGTGTTCGCCTGCTCGGAAAATTTCGATCAGTTCCACGCTTACTCCTATAAGCAATTCGCTTTAATAAGGTTTAGCGTAGCGAAAAAATGATGAGAATAATTTTAAAGCACTTTAAAGATTAGTCTGTTTCTTTACTGCTTTTTAAAATTCCAGTTAAAGTGGAAAGTGGGATAGCGTTAAAATGGCGTTAAAATGGATTAAATGGCGTTTAAATTTTTTTAGATGATAAATTGTATATCTAAAACAACATAACGCCACTGAGAGCGATTGTGGCGTTATTTTAATAATTATTCATTAGCGCACAAGTTGATTAATTTGTTGTTGCAAAAGTGCGGTGGCTTTTTGTAATAATTTCTCGCCATCTTGTTGATTAACGCCAAGCCAAGGACGTGCAGGAATAGTTACTTTATGTCCTCGTCCTGCTTTACCACCAAATTGGTGCAGTCGTGCGTATGGCATTTCCGAACCAAACTCTACACCGCGATCATCAAAATTATAAGCCAGCCGATCAGCAAGATTACCATCTTGGCGCAAAATTTTACGGCTTTTACCGCGTTTTGCTTTGGCAACCAATGTTTTTGGCGCAAGTGGCTGCCATTTTTTGCCATCAGGATCAACTTCTAACTTAAAGCGTTCAGTGTGGATTTTCTTTAAGGTTTCACCGAGTACACCGTAGAGCTTGCGAGGGTGTTTGAGTTGGTTGGCGATTTGTTGCAAGGATTGTGCTGCTTGCGTATCATTGAGGGTAATTTTTATCATTGGAGATTGCCTTATGGTTTATGAGTTAAAAACAGAGCTGGGTTATCAAATTCGGTATTTTCAAGCTGATGATGAGCCTGCAATAGACATTGCTATACAACCTAAGTTTAATGGCTATCACTTAGAAGGGGACGAATGTACCGTATTTGATTTCTTAGCCCTATCTGAAGAAATGAACAATAATACGAGCTATTATCCCATCACTTGTGAATGTGGAATGCCTGATGATGCCGCTATTTATTCTCCGCTTACTCAGACTGTTACAGAGTTTGAGATTTATTGGGATATTCCTATCGCGGATTATCGTTGGACAGTCAGCCCCGAATACAGCGAGCTTGATGGCGTATTGCGTCTGATTTTTGATAAACAGCAATTTCAACAAACCGTGTTACAAATGAATACGGAGGCGCGATCCCTTGTTGAAAATGGCGTTGAAATAGCCACAATCAAACCTGAACAATTTATCAAACTTTACGGTAGCGGTGATTATTTCTTGGACATTCTGCAAACAGCCGTTGTGGGTAATCCACTGATAACCCACGCGAAAGTTGGAGAACTTCATCCTTTCGGTGGTATAAGTGCCACTAAAGTATTTGATTAAAAAATCGTTTGGGCGTATAGTCTAGCTACAAAGCCTGCAATAATAGTTTCCTAATGGTAAAGGTCGTGGCTTAGTCCACTTTATGCTGTTCGAATTCGACGTTTATTGCAGGCAATAGTCCTTAATAAAGTTTGTAACGATAGTTTCCTAGTTGGTAAAGGTTGTAGGCTAATAACCTACATTATAAGGTTCGAGTCCTTCGTCGTTACAAACTCCCCTCTAATAATTCATATAAACTGCTTTTCAGCCCAGTTGTATCCTTAAATAAACTTCCCGTGATTATACGATTTAACTTGATATTGTTTCGCTTGCCATTAATGCGATCAAATAGGGTTGCGTCATAGTTGATTTTTATTGCCAATTTTGTTTTTTCGATTTCATAAATAAAAAGCAAAGTTGGTGTTTCTTGCTGCTTTTCTAGCAGAATTGCTTTTGGATGTTTTAATTTATCAGCAATTTGTTCCCAAAAAGATAGTGGTACAGCAATATTGAAATTATCTTTTAATTCTCTTAATGCGTGCTTTAAGTCGCCCTTTTCCATTGCAATAATTGCTGATTGTGGTGCTATGTTTAACTTTTCCAATTTTTCGATGATTTTTACAGGCAATACACCGAGTAATTTTAAATTCTCAACATATCGCATTGCCTTATCATCTTGAGCACTATCAATTTGACTAATCCAAGATTTTACAGATTTACTTTGTATTTGCGCTATTTCCTTTCTCTCAAGTAAATCACCCACCATTGCTGCGGTAAATTTCGGATCAGAAGTAACGTGTTTTTGCATAAGCAGTTTATCCACGCTATCTAATCGATCTTGCTTTAAATTCTCAAAATTATGCGGCGCAAAGCCTACATCATAACCTTTCGGCAAATTCACTATACGTGGATTGCCAACACGTACGCCTACCCATTTTTCTTGATATTCAATTTCCACTGGAGGACTGACAGTTTTGCTCATGTTTTTTAAATCTGCTTCATCATGGGCAATGACGGTGCAATGGCAGCCATAAGCTTTGATTGGGTAGTAATATTTCCAAAATGGATCGCTCGCAGGACGAATGGTGCCATCTAAATCAACGTGTGCTTGGCGAGGATGGGCATTGTCATTGTGTTGATATTCCCAATAAGGTAGCACATCCGCTAGTTCTAAATGCTGTTTGAGGCGACCGCGATTGTATGCCCCATAAACATTGGTATCGTAAATGATACGTGTGCGCCAATTACGTCCGCCTTTGTATTGCCAACCTGTGTTGTCCACAATCTCGTCAAAGTCTTTGCGAAATTGTGCCAAAGTGGCGCCTTGTTCTATGGCGTTATCAACAGCCTGCCTAAAAGCGTCCACGATTTCATTACGATTTGCACCTGCGACCACGAAAAAATAATCATGCTCTTCGCCTTGAATATCGAGGTAGCTTTCTGTGGGCAAGTTTATTTTCTTGGCAAAATAACGCGCTTGCTCTTGGAATTGAAATGTCATTTTTGCTCCTCAATCACCGCATATCGACCTGCTAACTCTGCGACGGTTGATGCCCACGCTAACACTTCTGCGTATTCCGCGAAGCTGAGTTCAGGAATCAGGCTATCCAGTTGATTGCGGAAATCCTCCAAACTTTCTGCTTGCTGAAGTCTGTCTTGGATAGCTTGCATCCAATGTTCCACATAGGGTTCGCCTTCTAACTCAAGCTGTTCTACAATACCGTCTGCAATATTGGGTGGTAGTTGGGGTTCGTTAAATTGTGCGGACTTTTGCACCGCACTTTCAGAGGAAAGTACAATATCACCTTGTTCAAAACCGTAGGTCCGCGCGAGATATTGTTCGGTAAATTGCACGCCCATATTGGCGAGCAATTGGTCGCGTTCTGCTTGCAATTTATCAATGCTTTCTTGTTCATAGAGTTCAAATTTTGGCAAGGTTTCCACGTGGAAATTGAGTTCACAAATCCACTGCAACAGTTGATTAAATGTGCTTTCCACAAGGCTTGCATCATCATTTCGAATATCACGCGTTACTTCAAAACCCGCTATTGCGCTGGCACGATTTGCTTCTGCCTCTGTGGTTTGGTTTTGACCTAACAACGCAATGGCAATTTCTGACTTGCAGTATTTCAAAAAGTCATCAAAGACTTGTGAGCTACCGCTTTTTGAGCCGCTTTCTAAAATTTCAATGCTACTATCATTAGGGATAGCACCTACCGCTGTCCCCACCATATTTTCAAGACTATCTAAAAGATCTGAAATTTCGTGAACTTGTGCTTGGCGAGGGTGTTTGCCGAGTAAATAAGGGGTGGCATACTTTTCTACAAACTCCAACCAGAACTTAAACCCGCCCTTTTTAAAGGTGGCAGCCCAAAAGCACAGTGCAAGATCGGCTCTACCATAAGGGTTGATGTAATCTGCTTGTTGGGTCACAAGTAGGAATTTCTTTTCAGGTAATGGCTTACCGTCGCGATGTTCTTTATCTCGCAACATGAGTTCATTGTCATGATTAAACACAAACCATTCTTGCGGTTTGCCGACAATATCCACAGGTAAACACATACCATTGTCATATTCCCACATAATTTCCAACGCTTGATAACCAAAGAGGGCTGCATCAAGGATTTGATTGATGATATTGGCAAGTGGCAACTGATTAAAAAGCGCGGTTAAAACATCATCTGTTTTTTGATTGCCTGTTGGCGTAATGCGCCATTCTAAGCCTTTAATGGCTGCTTTACGACGACGTACACAACCGCCCACATGACTATCTGAGAGGATTTCACGATAAGCGGATATATCACGACCCATTTTCTTTAAAACTGGATCAGGGTTGGGCAAATAGTGCATAAATGACCAAAAGTCGATAGCACTGGCACGTGTTGCAATAACGCTGATTAAATCTTGTTGTTTTGGCATATTAATAACCTTCTGTTATTTTTGTAGTAGTTCTCGCTTTGCGGCTATGCGCTTTTATTGGGGTAACTACGGCATCTTGCGCCGCTGTGAGCGCTAAAAAACACGCCCATGTTCTATCGGCATGTCCTTGACTATCACTTTCTGCAATAAAGCGTGGCTGTCCTGTTGAACCCATCACTTTTTTGAGCTTGTGCAAATCTTCTCGTAGGGCATTGTCGCCTTGAGGGATACGGATTTTACGGTCTTCAAAGGCATTTTTGCCGATGGTTGCCATATTGAGTTTTGTTGCTACATTAAACAGCATGCCTTGTACGCGGTTTTTACCATGGGTATATTGCGCATCTTCCACCATTTTTTCACCCATACCTGTTTGGTCTAAGTAGGCGGAAATAACATGATATTCGGCAAATACGCGCTCAAGTTCACTGAGTTGCTCACGAAGTGCGGTGCGTTTTAGGGTAATAATTTCACGAGTCCAATAAACATCGCCTACTTGTTCGATTACCCAAATCACCGTTAAGTCATTGCGCGCGGCAATATCCATTCCCACAAAACAGGGGTTACCAGTGTAGTGTTCTGGAATACCTGCTTGAGGATGTTCAACACCGTCAATTAAATCGTAAGATAACCAGCTGCTTGCTTCATCTAACCATTTGAGTTCAAATTCTTGCGCCCATGCGTCTTCATCATTTAAGCCTTTGCGCAACTGCTCAATATTACGAGGCAAACCATCTGCTACAGCTTGATAAATATCCACTTTATGACGTGACCATTCGGTATTTTGTAAATCGGTCATCAATTCATAGAATTTATTACCTTTCCCGTTTGGGGTGGATACCACGCGTAATTTCCAACCAGCAGATATAACGGGGAAGAGCGCTTTCCAAATTTCGCGACTATCTTGATGAAAGGCAAATTCATCTAAAAAGACATTTGCTGAGAAACCACGAGCAGTATCAGGATTGGCGGGTAGTGCGGTGATTTTTGAGCCATTGGGGAAGGTAACTTCAAGGGCATTGATAGTTGTATCTTCTTTAAAAGGCACCTCTAATACTTCACAAACAATCCCCATAGCTTCAAGGTGGCGCTTTACCCCCTCATTCATGGCTTCTTTTGCTTGGCGTTCACCACGAGAAAGGATAACCCAACGGGTTTTCTCGCCTTTTGCTTCTGCTTCTAAACAGTCCAAGACAATCTCTAGTGTCGTGGTAAAGGTTTTACCTGATTGTCGTGAGAACATGGCAACCTTAAATCGACTTTCATCTTGGAGCCAACGACGTTGATATTCATAGAGGATTGTGTTATTCGATTCCATAAACTGCTTTTACCATTTTGGCTACATCATCCATATTCGCCCCAGTTCGTTTTCCTGCTTCTTCAACTGCTTCCGCCGCACGTTTAATGGTTTCCTGACGAATAGCTTGTTCGCGTTTAAAACTCAAACTTTCCGCTTGCTCTAGGCGCTGAATGGCAGATGACAGCAATGCCAACTGTTTAGGCTCAATACCACCGTCTTGCTCACCTAATTTCAGTGACGTTTCAAAGGCAATTTGTTTAACCATTTCCATTAAGGCTTTGCCAATATCGGTTTGGGGCATTTCACCAAATTGTTTTGTCCAAACTTCTGCCACTTCACGTGCTTGGCGGATTTTTGCCCCGAGTTGTTCCATTCGGTTTGCATAACGATTTAAGCCTGTTTTACTTAAGCAATAACTTTCATTCAAACCACAATCTCGGATCAAGTCGTTAATCTCTTCAAGTATTTGAGCCTGCGAGAATTGTTTATCACGCAACATCATCGCCAGTTGGGTTTTGATATTCGGTGGTAACAAATCCACTTTGCTAGCACGCCCTCGAGTTGTTTTATTTGTCATTTAAAACTCCTTAAAATCTAGTTTAAGTTCGAGGGCGAGGGCGTTTTACGCCATCAACCTGAGCTTCGCCATTGGCGACATCTAAACCTCTTTGCGTAATTCTTGCGACCATAAAATCATTCTGCAATCGCTCAATGGTAATTAGTCCTTGTTCTTCTAACCAATTTAAATGGTTACGAACTAAATCGCGGCTAATATGATGACCATATAAAGATAAACAATCATCTAAGATAGATTCGTTGGCATCATAGCCTGCTTCCACTAATGATCGTAATATAACTAGGCGCTGATCTTGCGCGAAAATATCTTTTCTCATTCTTTATTAACCTCTTTCTCTACAAGCAACTCTACCTGATGGATCAAACTTTGCACTGTGGCATTCAATGCTTTAGTTTCGCCTTTCATTTCTGATATAGATAACCGCAAATTAGCCACATCAGCAGTAGTGGGCAAGTGGCGTAATTCCCCTTTAATTTCGGATAAATTCCGTTCATTGTCTGCTATGGCTCTACGCAACTCGGATACATCCGATTTGCGTGCATACTTACTGTCCATGGTTAGCCAAAAATACGTCCATACTGCACCACAAATTGCCATGACAATCGCCCAATGCTTTTGGACAAAATCAAGTATTTCCGTCATTTCTTATCCTCAGCTTCACAGATGGCACGATAGGTGCGGTTATGCACTAAGATTTGACGCAATGTTTCGGTTGTATCTTGTCGGCTTGCTGTAATAAGACTAAAACCTGCACAACTGTTATTAATCACGTAAGTCGCCTTCGGTGTGCAAGCTGTCAAGCACAGAAGTGCGGTCAGAATGACGTGAGTTTTGTTCATATTGTTTCCTTACTTGATGATTTTTCACTTGGGTTACCGCAATCTCTTTTTCGGTTTGTAATTGTTGGTTTTCCTTGAACAAGTCATCTATTCGCTGGTTGGCTTGTTTCAATTTCCAAGAGCAAAATAAGAAAAATAAGATGCCAATAACTATTAAGACGATAATCAGGATGTTCATTGTTCTCTTCCTCGATTACTTAAGGCATTGGCAAAACCTTTTGTTGCCACGCCACCGCCACAAAAAATAGCGAATGTCATAAATAATTCAGATACATTTGACCGATCCAAATAAACCGAGTAGGCGAGAATAATCGCCATTAACAATGCACCAAAGAATTGGATGAATGCAGTAGTTGAAAGGCGACCATTGTCATTAGTGATTAATTCTTTCAGTTTCATTATTATCGTCCCCAAATACGATAGAAGTATGTTGCTGCAGTTAAACCTTTGTTTAATTGTTTATTACGCTTGGCGTTACGGCTCATTTTTTTCATGTTACCCCTCGAATAAATGCTCATAATTAATCACTTGTTCACTGTCTAACCATTGCCACACATCAAAGCAAGGGCAAGCCTTTAACCATTCATTTGGGCTAACAGTGCCATCGCCATTTAAATCAGGACTAAGATCACGATGCCCACAAATACGTGCATGAGGGTATTGGCTTTCGAGATGACGCAATAATTGATGCAGGGTGCGCCATTGTGCTGGCGTGTATTCACCATGTTTTTTACCTTCAGGAGTAATGCCGCCAACAAGGCAAATCCCGATAGAGTTCAGATTATGTCCTTGTACATGTGCGCCCGTTTCGCCAACTTGACGACCCGTTGTGAGAGTGCCATCTGTATCGATAACAAAGTGATATCCAATATGTTTTAAGTGCGCATTGAATTGTTTAATTCGGATAGGATGGCGTTTAAAGCCTCGTTTGGCATGCCATCGGTTAATAACTTGTGCGGCGGACTCTGTTGCACTGCCAAGCTGTTTACCATTTTGAGTGGCAGAACAATGGATGACGATTTTATTGATAGGTAATGCCATAAAAAACTCCCTTTAAATTTGATTTAAAGGGAGTTTAAAACAGAGAGTTAAATTGGAATATTAAAGCGATTTAAAGAATGGCTAATACTTTTTAATCGCTTGCTCTAGTTTTTGAGCTGTTTCTGGAGTTAATCCTGAATTTAACTGAATAACCACCTTACCATTAGGCGATTGATATAAATATGGACCTGCTAAATCTTTTAATGCATTAAAATAAGCATATACAGGATCACAATGCATTTTTTCTCCACAAATAAAAGCTTGCCCTCCTTTAGGGGCAACTTCTGGAATAGAAAATGCAAAACGCTCCTTGAACCCTTTTACCATAAATTCATCAGCTTTTAGATCTTTTACGTCATTTATTTCAATACCGCTACTTTTTAATGTTGAAACAAGATCCGAGGTGGTAATTTATTTTTCTCCACAAGCAGTAATAGCCAATGAACTTAATGCAACTATTAGTAATTTCTTCATATTAATTCTCCATAGTAAATGACATAATAATCTTACACCTATTGTTTACTTTTCCTATAAAAAAACGCCCTTTTAGGCGTATTTTCTTGACTAAAGTCAATTTTCATCAGGAAACATCGCTATTTGTCTTCTCGCGATTTCTTCTTTGCGCATTTTCTTCACGATTTGATAAATCCATGCCATAGACACATCATATTTGCGCGCTAACTCACGATGATTTGAACCATTAAATTCTCGCCAAATTTGTCGGTCTCGCTCGCTGAGGATAAGGACAAGGTTGCGTGGGATATAAATAACCTCACCGCCCCAAGCATGTGCTATTTTGTGGGCGATTTCTACACTAATTTGTTTTGCTTTTTCATGCCAGCAATCATCATTTGCTGCTACTTTTTCGATTAATTCTGTTTCAATGTGTTTGGCTAAATCCGCTAATATTTCAGGGGCTTTTTCCTCAAACACTTCAATTTGTTCATTCATTTTGCCTCCCTCATCTTATGGCTTTTATACTGGTTAAAATTATATCGTTTTTGTTCCGCTTGATGTGAAATATTTTAACAACCTAGAACATAGTTAAAAATAACATATTGAATTATAATAAAAAACCGCCATTTCTGACGGTTAAAAAAGTTATTATCAATTTGAATTATTCTCTGGTTTGCCATTTTTTCAAACGCTCTAACACTATTGTTGCTATATCATCTTCTAGCGCCCCGACATTTAATGCAATCGGTCTGTTTTGTTGCTGCAGTATTGGGTTGGCGACAGAACGCACCCAAGTATTGAGCGCTTGTTCTGAACCATCTCGCACTTTGCCTTGTTTCGCCATATCAATCCAAATTGCACGAATTTTACTGGCGATGTTGCTACGCGCTGTTGCTTGATGTGTGCGTGGTGAATGATGGCGTCTGCTGGTTGGTTTAAAACCTTTTTTCTTCATTTCCTCAAAAACTTTCATCAGCTCCGTTATTGTCATTTCCTTTGTGCTTTCTTTATTTGTTATGCGCAATAGCAGGGTACGATAAGTATATTCATCCATTGCTAAGCGTTGCTTAGCAATGTGAATGAGCTGGATTAATTTGGGTTTGGTGTAGTGCATGCTCATTTAGCCTTTATTGATTTTTTTAACTCTTTGACAAATTGTTTGGCTCTCTTAGCTCTTGCAATTGTTCCTTGTAATTCACTTATAATCCAATCTAAGTAAAAGTCTTCGGTCATATCATCTATTATCCCAGGATCTCCATCGAACATTTTTTCAAAACATTCTTCTAATGTAAGTTCTCTATAAAGTAGCAAACCGTTATAACAAAAGTTTGCACTATCGTCATTTTCATCTAAAGCCAATATAGCCAAACTACCAGCTAAAGAATTTTTTTCAAAAAATTCATCTTTTGTCATTTGTTTTCCCCTTGTTAATTTGTTCTTATTTAGATTATTGATAGGCTAAAGCCTATCCTACGTTTTTTAGTTTGCGCTAATTTGTATGCCGAGTTTTTTTATTTCCAACAACGCGGTGTTGAGTAATTGCTTGGCATCTTGTAATTTATCTTCGAGGGCGCAGTCTTTGGCACATTCCAAGATAGTTTGGATATCAATCACTTCTTGGGCAATATCATGTTTTGTCATAGCTCCTCCAACTCAATCACATCATCTACTTCACAAATATTGTGCGGTAGGCTGTTTAATTCAGTGTCGTTGAGATCGCATTGCCGCATGGCTTGTTCAATGCTCTCTGCCTCAACGGTGACTTCGACTACGCAATATAATCTGGCTACATACTTAGGCATAATTAGTCCTCATAAGGTCGGGTTATCATTCGGTGGCACCATTCATAACGCGCTTGGCACCAGTTTCGGTTTTCAGGATTTTGTGCAATACGCGCTGCAGATGACCATTGTTGCATGGCGTCCATATATCTGCCTTGGCGTTCATTTTCTGCTGCATTTCTGCTGTAATAATCAAATCGGCGTCGTTGCTCTGGGTTCATGTTGGCTCCTTTATTGGTTAAAACACTTTATAAAAGCCCCTTTTAAAAGGGCTTTGAAAAGGGTTTTAAACTTCCTGCTCAAACGGGGTAATGACAAAATCTTCCACGCCAGTTTTAATAGTGACGCCTGCCACTGTGCTGGCTAACTCTGGCTCATTAAGCATGGCTTCTTTGTTAACTTCTTCTTTGGTGCGGATAAAACGCACTAATCCGAGAGTTTTTAAACTTTCAATCACGCTGTCTGCACCGCGTACTGCCACACTTGGTGGACGTTGGCGCCATTGCACTTCGCCTGTGTTAAATACGCCTGTTTTGGTTTTGCCATTTTGCGTAAGTTCATCCCGTCGGCTTTCGCACCATGCTTGCACCGCCTGTTGCACTGGCTCAATTTGCTCTTTAAGTGCGGTCAATGCGGGGGCATATTTTTCGGTGATAGCTGCCAGTTCGTTGTTTTGTTCGATGGCGGTTTGTTCAAGTTGACGCTGTAAGTCGCCGATTTGTTTAATTGCCAACTCCACGTCGTCACGACTTTGTAGGCGCACTGCGTGGGTGTCGGTTTTAATTCGGGTTGCTTTTTTAGCCATGTTTTTTCTCCTGTTGGTTATTGTGGTATAGCTGTTGTTTGTGTGTTGCAGGTATGTGGGTAATAATCTGCGTTGATTTTCGGGGTGATGCCACCTTGTTTAAAGCCGTTATAAACCAAATAAACGACACCACCAATACAGACTTCCTTTATGTAACTTTTTACATCGCCGCAGCCTATCAACAAAAATGCGGTGAGAATGACGATTGTTTTTTTTATGTTTCCTCCTAATGTAAATAATCTCGCCAGATAACGCGGATGCCTTCGACAAGCATCTGAAATTCGTTAAAGCGTTCGCCATCGTTACCTTTAATAAAACAGATGGCTTGTTTGTTTTTTTGCAAGGTTTTCGTTTGCGTACAGGTTTTAACTCGCACTGTGGGTTTAATTCTTTCAAAGTGGATATTGGTGACCGTAAGCCCCATTTCATCCAGTTTTTCAACGCATTTTTGCACTTGATTTAGATATTCCACTGTGAGTTTGTTATTACCTCTTAACACTGAGTTTGGATGGTCAAGTAAGATCATTTTGCTTCTCCTTTTAAGTCCGCTAATGCATTTAAAATCAGCTCTAAATTAAGGTGGCTACCTTGTCCTTTTGCGCTAATAGCGGCAAGGCGCAAACATTGCGTGAGGCTACGCAAACCGCCACTTTTACCACCAATATCAAATAAGACGTCCATTAAACCTTTGTCGCTGTTATCTAATCCCCAAGCCTTAGCAATTGCCTTGATGTCATTTTTTAAGGTGCGTTTAAAAGGGAAGTGGCGACCAACACGCGACCAAAGGCGTGCGTATTCATGGGCTTGATTGATGCCACCTTGAATTCTTGTGTACACTTTGTCATTGCCTATTAACGCAATACCGACCTCACATTCTTCTTGAATGATGCGAATTTCTTCTAACGCGTCATAAGGGAGATGGTCACTTTCATCAATAATGACTAATCCCTGTGTGCCTTTTAATTTTTTACAAATCACGCGGCTTAATTTGTCTTTACGACGTGGTGCATCATTAACGCCTAGCTCTAAGGCTAACTCATATAAAATACTGCTTAGGGTGGCACGCGCAGGACTCGCAGTAATCATCCACACATTGCTATATGTTTTGGCATATTCTTGACTGGCTTTGGTTTTACCTACACCACTGGCTCCGTAAATGGTAACCATGGTGTTAAGTAATCTCGCCATATCTAACGCAGACCAGACTTTTTTCGCGGTTTCGGTTTCAATAAAGTGCGGTGCATCCACAAAGATTTTTTGTTTTTGCTCTCGGCTTTTTAACCAGTTTTCGATTGCTCGTTCTACGCCTTGTACGTCGCCTTTGTAGCGCCCGTTACAATAACTACTTAATACTGCTGAGGTGTAGCCAATCTCTTTTGCGATCTGTGCCTGACTAATGTCTGTTTGCACCATAATTTGTTTGATTTGCTCAACTAAACTCATCTATAACACTCCTTTAAAGCCCTTTTTCTTGTTTCAACATTGCCAATCCTTTGTAAAAAGCATCGTCATTGTCCGTTTCTTCCTCTTCAACGATTTCTACCTTGCGATATACATTGCCGACAGTTTGTATTTCATCCCAAATTTTTGGCTCAATTGGACTGTCATCAATTTCAACATCAGGTAGATAACGTGCCGCTTCTTGTATATCCATTTCCAATGCAGCTTTTGCTGCACGTTTGTTATGGCGTACAAATTCGCGTTCTTTACGACTATGGTCTTGCGCTGCTTGGGTATCACCAAATGCGGCATCTAATGAGCAAGTCGCTTCGGCGAGATATTCGCCCTCAAGGCTATATACCCATACTTTGTCGTGTAGGTTGTTCGGGTCATATCGCACAACCACTTTGCGATGATTTATGCCGATTAATTCATACGCTTCGTAGCGGTTGTATAGGTTGTTGACTTTGCCACCTGCTTTCAGTACAAATGTGCCGTTATCTTCTAAGCGGACTTCTTCATGTAATGTGAGCAAGAAGCGCAGTTGTTCTGGTGTGGCGTAGCGTTTTTGTGCTAAGGCAAAATCGCGTTCAAAGGCTTGTTTAAAACTCAATTCACCGCGACAAACTTCTGTTTCACGTTTAAGACGCTCGTTAAACATTTGGATGCCTTCTTCTAGTGCTAAAATAAAATCCTCATATTTCGCACCAGCTTTGTTGCCTTGATAGTTGTCAGGTTTATCCAGTGCATTTTCACCTGCGTGATAACCCGCTAAAGCGGGGTGTTTATCAATTAATTCGCCTAAACCTCCATGTGAAAACGCACGTTCTATTGGTTTTGCTTGACCGCGACCTCTGCCATAACGCACTGTTGTCCAGTGCAACTCAATGCCTAACGCAGGGATAATGCCTTGCACTTCATCTTCACGCACTTTAAAGCGATAACGATTTTTAACACCACCTGTCATTTTCTTGTTCGCGGCAGCTTTGGTGTTATCTATGGTTAAATGTTTTGGTATGCCATATTTGTTAATTACATCTAATAAGGCTAGACGGATCATATTGGTGTTTTCACTGGCATCGCAGCGATAGCCCAAGATCATGCGTGTACGTACATCCTGCCAGAGCCACGTTTTCGGGCGTAAAATATCGCCGTTATGCCATTCCACCCAGACGTTATGTTTATAACCATCGCCATTGATCCATTCCATTGCCTCAATACTTTCAACAGAGCGGATTAATGAGGGATACATTCGGCTCATGGCATATTCGCCTTTGCGTAAATACACCTGATGAATGCGAGGAATTTCACGTTCAATTTTGCGTTTAATGCTTGATAAACTAGGGATAGTCCAACCATTTGCTGCAGCTGCGCGTTTTAAACGTTCATAACAACTGCCAAATTGTGGGCGTTCAGGTCTGAAATAATCCGCTTTGAAAAATGCCCAAGCTTGTGGGGTGAATTCTGCTTCGCGATTTTCGCCATTTTGACCTTGCGTGGTAATAAGCAGTGGCAGCCATAGTTCTCTGTCGCTATCTTTTACTTGATACCACCAGCGTTTTAATGAGCCAGTTGAAATAGTTTTTTCATTTGTATCAGCACAAGATTGGTTATGTTTGTGACAAACAAGCGCTAATGCCTCCATGAGGTTGATACCAGCATCAACTAAAGCAGCTAACGCCAATATGGCACTGAGTTTGGATTTTGCTTTGTTCTGTGTTTTTGTTGTGGCTTGTTCATAGCTTTGCCAAAGTATTTGAGCATCTAAGGTCGGCTGTGGCTGTGCGATGACAGGAGCAAGTTTAACCTGTTGACTTTGTTTGATAGCTATTTCAGCTTGCACATTTTCAGGTAAAGAGATGAGAGCATATTCAAGTCCGCCACCTTTACCTTTGCGTTTGCGTGATTGCCAGTTTTCTCTTTTGGCTTTTTCTAAAATATTTTTAGGTGCTTTAGGTAAAGCTGTTAAATTAAAATCAGCTAATTCATATACAGAATAATGAGTTTTTAAAGCCATTTTTTCCATAAATGTTTCCTTTTTATAACTTTTATGGTTAAAATCAGAACTTATTGTGCAACATAGGTCGTTTGTTACGTTCAGCGAAACGCCCTGCCCAAATAATTTCTGGAGAAATTCCTATAGCATTAGCTATCAATCTTTCCATTTTAGGGTAGGGTTTATCCAAAACAGATTTCAGTGTGTTATAACTAACATTTCCTTCTTTGGCTAAAGCTCGTAACGACCAACCACATTTTTTTAATTCCGCTAGAATATCTGCTCTATGCCAGTCTTGTTCTACGGTTTTTTTTGATGTTCTTAATACACTCATTTAATACACCTTTGTTGTTGTATCTATTGAGGTATATATTAACCGTAATAGTTAGTAATAACAAGCAAATATTTGCCGTTATAGTTCTATTTGTTTAAATATCGTACTGCAAGTTAGGTTTATTACAGATAAACCAAGCAGTTAAATTATCTATTACGGAGTATTTTTTATTAATAGAAAACGTAATAGATATAAAACATTAACTATTACGGCATGTAGAGGTATTCAGATATGAATAATTACGAAGATGATTTTCCAGCAAGAATTGATTTAGTTATAGAGAAGTTAAATGGTCCAAGTGAATTTGCTCGTAAAACAGGAGTAACCTTATCAACTATTGCAAGATGGAGGAAAGGCGAAGCTGATCCATCCCGACTAAATTTAATCAAAATAGCTGAAGCTGGTAATGTAGAGCTTCAGTGGTTAGTAACAGGACAGAGCGCTCGGCAAATAGAAATAGCAAAAAAGCCTGATATAAATTTTATTCCAGAAAAAGAAGATAACTTTATTTGGATTGATGATTATAGAGAAGTAAAAGTTTCAGCAGGTTTTGGAGTATTTAATGATGAACAAGCATCTGAAAGAACCAAGGTGGAAGCCTCTTGGTTAGCTGCAAGACGCTTAAAAGCAGACGATTGCGCGATGTTTTTAGTTAGCGGTGAGAGTATGTATCCAACGCTAAAAGACGGTGAAGAGATTATTGTTGACCGTTCTAAAAAGGAATTAAGAGAAGGGCGAATTTATGTGATTAACCACCAAGGCAGTATGTGGGTTAAGAAAGTGCAGATTGATTTTAATGGCATTAAGCTATTGAGTGACAACAAATTCTATTCCCCCATTATACTAACCGCCGAAGAAGCCAACGAACTTATCGTAATAGGGCAAGTCGTTCGAGGCTATCGAGATTTTTAAACCTATTTTAATGGTTTTTAAAGCCATATTTAAATTTCTCACTTCAAGTGGTTATTTGCCACTTTCTTGAAAAAGTTTTAAAAAATTCTCATTTTAAAACCAACCAATAAAAAAGGGGGCTAGCATCGCACTAACCCCCATTCCATAAGCCTTCCGCCCACATAATCCCGTTTAATTCAACATAAGTCCTAATTTCTCAGTTTAAGTGGTTGGGTACACTAATTTTTATGTGCAAGAAGGTGATATTTTAGTGGGATTAACAGGATATGTTGGAGAAGTTGGACGCATTCCGCAGCATAAATCAGCAATGTTAAATCAACGCGTTGCTAAATTTATCCCTAATAGTATCCATGAAAAGTATACCTATTACAATTTTTTATATTGCACTGTTAGGCAAGAAAAATTTAAAGAATATGCAAAAACAAATGCCAAAGGTTCGGCACAAGCAAATATAAGTACGAATGAGCTGTTAAATTATTCTGTTATTAAAGCAACCGATAATTTACATATTGCATTTGAACAGTATGTTAGCCCCTTATTGGAAAAAATTTTAAAAAATAGTGGTGAAAATGAATTTTTAATTGAAGTTAGGGATTTGTTGTTACCGAAGTTGTTGAGTGGGGAGATTGAATTATGACCATTATTTATGATAATGACAAAATTTTAGAATGTTGGAAATACATTTTTTATAACTATGAGAGTTTTGATTTTGATCACTTTGATGACAAGCAAGAAGTTTCCAATTTGATTGATGAATTAGATAAGTTTTTTAATAAGCCAATATTGGCTTTAATAGAAAGTAATGAAGAAATCTATCTAAAGACTAAAGAAATATCTGAAATTTTTCAAAAAAATATCAATTTCATTAATTATTCAGACTCAAGGAGAATAATAGATAACCTTGAAAGACTAAATATCTATTTCAATGACATCCCAAATATTAATTTCTGGGTTGAATTATATAAGCAATCTGATAGTCAATTTCAAAAAGCAGAAAAAGAAAGAAATGATAAGTCCGCACAAAATAGACAAGTATTTTCAATTGGGAAATTAGATAAGGAATTTAGTGATGAATATGAAAGGTTTGCTAATTGGCTTTTCTTTAAGCAGTTTTTGTTTTATGTAGTTTTACTTTCATCAATCTTTATTATTTCTGATATTTTAAAATATATTTTTATATACCATCATAGTGATGTATATGGTCAGTTTTTTATCCGATTTGTGATTTATGCCCCATTTTTGATTGTAATTTTATTTCTAATATGGCAAATCAAACAGGATAGAAAATTTGCACAAATTTATCTGCACAAGAGAGTAATTGCAAGATCATATATTAACTATATGAATGCATTAAATGATCGGGACTTTGGCTCTAAAGATTTAGAAATCAAAAACAGAATGCAGGAAGAACTATTAAAAGCAATTATTGATGTAATGAAAGATAATCCTGTTGATTATTTAAGTAAAAATAAAAATAACGATAGTTATCAAATCATTATAGAAAAATTAATTGATAAAATTCCTATAATTAAAAACAAAGAGTAATTTTGCAAATTTCCCCAAAGATCTGACCCGTTGTAAGAAATTTGGGACGTATGCAATACGTCCCTACAGACGAGGAATTACCATAGAATGGTGGAGATTATAGATATGTAGGGGCGTATTGCATACGCCCAAAAACATAATTAAAACAGTTCATCATTATTCCAATTTATGACATTATTTTGGATATATTCATAAACATTATGAAATTCTTGTTCATTGCGAACAATACGATCATAAAATTTTGATTGCCATTCAAATGGAATATTGTTTTGTTTCGCATAACTGGATAATGCACCTTTAATTCCGCGAATAATTGCTGAGATATTTTGTGTGGAACTGTGGAAATGGTGTTGTGAAATATCAAAATCCGTGTTTAAGGTTATCAATATGTGAAAATGATTCGGCATAATTACATAAATCGGAATTTCAATATATTGTGATTTGCGTATGTTTATTGTGTTGGAAATAATTTCATCAAGTTTTATACCCAATGGAGATAAATGCATTTTTTCATTATAAATTGAACCAAAAAAATGTTGTTTATGTTTGGTACAAACGGTAATAAAAAATGTACCATTTTGATAGTTATGCCAATTGGCACGGGGATTTTTACGTTGATGTTGCATAGTAAATAATATTTAACAATTTTTTAAATCATAAGTGAAAAATACAATTTCGGTATATTTTGTATTTGTTTTTTTCGACAGAGATCACAAAACTTTTGAAAATCATGGTTTGTTTTGATGTGTATGAAATCGGTAATTATCACAGAATAGCGAACATCCTAGAAATGTAGGAGCATATTGCATACGCCCTAGCGATATTGGAATTCATCCCGAAGTTAGGTATTGGGGTTTTGGGACGTATGCAATACACCCTACAGATAAGCAATTATTATAGAAATCTAAGGATCACCAATGAAAATAAACGAAAACACCATAGAACAGCATTGTTTGGATACCTTGCAGACATTGGGTTGGGATTATGCTTTCGGGCGTGAGATTGGAACGGACGGTGCGTGGCGGTCGGCTGCCGATCAGGCGGTGTTTGAGCCTGTATTACGTGAAGCGGTGGGGCGGCTCAATCCCGAGTTGCCGTCTGATGCGGTGGATGAAGTGGTGCGGACGGTATGCCGGGCGGATATCAGCGAACTGTCGGCACGCAATCAGCAGGCGTATCTTTGGCTACGCCAAGGCGTGCGGGTGGCGTATCAGGACAACGACGAGCAAAAAACGGCATTTGCCCGCCTGATTGATTTTGCTCAAGTGCAAAACAATCGTTTTTTGGCGGTTAACCAATTAACGATTAAAGGTAAAAAGGGCAACCGCCGCCCCGATGTGATTTGTTATATCAACGGTTTGCCGGTGGCGGTGTTTGAGTTGAAAAATCCGCTGAAAGAAAATGCGACCTTGGCTGATGCTTTTCATCAGTTGCAAACCTATAAGCAGGAAATCGGCGATCTGTTTGTGTTTAATCAGCTGTTGGTGATTAGCGATGGGATTGATGCTAGGCTTGGGTCGCTAACGGCGAATTTCGAGCGGTTCAATCCTTGGCGTGTGGTGGACGAGAAAAACAAGAGCCGCCGCCTTGTGTTTGAAAACGAGTTGGAAGGCTTGGTGCAGGGGCTGTTTGTGCCGGAGCAGTTGCTCAATTATCTGCAAAATTTTATTTTGTTTGAGCGTGACGGCAGCCAATGGATTAAAAAAATCGCGGCATACCATCAGTTTTACGGTGTGAATGAAGCGGTGGACTGCACTTTATTGGCAACCAGCGAGCAGGGCGACGGGCGGATCGGCGTGATGTGGCATACGCAAGGGTCGGGCAAGTCGATTTCAATGCTGTTTTATGCGGCAAAATTATTGGCGTTACCGCAGCTACAAAACCCGACCATCGTGGTGGTTACCGACCGCAATGATTTGGACGGGCAATTGTTTGAAACCTTCAGCAAGGGCGAGTTATTGCTTCGTCAGCAACCTGTGCAGGCAGACGGGCGTGATGCTTTGCGGGAAGAGCTGGCGAAGCGGGAAACAGGCGGCATTATTTTTACCACCATTCAAAAATTCGCTTTGCTAGAAGGTGAATTTTCTCATCCTGTGTTAAACGGGCGGAAAAATATTATTGTGATCAGTGATGAAGCCCATCGCAGCCAATATGGCTTTGTCAAACAGCAGATGGCTTTAGACAAAACGCAGGGGGTGGCGAGCAATCAGCAGAAAATCGGCTATGCCAAACATTTGCGAGATGCCTTGCCGTCTGCAGCATTTATCGGTTTTACCGGCACGCCGATTGAATTGGAAGACCGCGACACGCGGGCGGTGTTTGGACGTTATGTGTCGATTTACGATCTCAAAGATGCAGTGGAAGACGGGGCGACGGTGCCGATTTATTACGAAGCACGCCAAATCCGCTTGGGTGAAAGTGCCGAGTTTGCCGAATTAATGGCAGAGGCGAACAAATTTGACGAAGAAAACGACAACCCCAAAGCATTCCGCTTGCAAGAAAAACTGCTGGGCAACGATAGCCGTTTGGATCAGCTGGTGGCAGATTTGGTTCAGCATTTTGAAAATCGAACCGCATTATTAGACGGCAAGGCGATGATTGTGGCGGCAAGCAGGGAAATTTGTGTGCGGCTGTATAACAAAATCGTCGCACTGCGTCCCGAATGGGGCAGCGACCCTAATGATGTCAATCAGGGGGCGATTAAGATTGTGATGACGGGCAGTGCGTCGGATCCTGCCGATATTCAGCAGCATATTTACTCAAAGCCGCAGAAAAAGGTGCTGGAAAAACGCTTTAAAGACCCAAGCGATCCGCTCAAATTGGTGATTGTGCGGGATATGTGGCTGACCGGTTTTGATGCGCCTTGCTGCCATACAATGTATATCGACAAACCGATGCAGGGGCATAATTTAATGCAGGCAATTGCACGGGTAAACCGTGTGTTCGCCCATAAAAACGGCGGCTTGGTCGTGGATTATGTCGGCTTGAGCGAGCAGCTCAAAGAGGCGACCAAACGCTACACCAATGCCGGCAGCAAGGGCGAGCCTGCCACACAGGTGGAAGATGTTTTCCAAAAAATGCTCGAATATGTGGATATTTTGCGGGGGCAGTTTGCCACACAGTCGGACGGCAAAACCTTTGATATTGCCACCGCACTTTTGGAGCAGGACGACAAGCGGCTGTTTGTATTATTGCAACAAGCCGCCAACCATATTTTAGCCCTAGACCAGCAGCAGCCCGATCAACGTAGATTGAAAACTTTTCTGCAGACGGCAAAAAAAGCCCGTCAAGGCTTGAATTTGTGCAACGCTTTGCCGAAAGTGGCGAGCTATCGCCAAGAAATCACCTTTTATGACGGCGTGCGTGCGATGCTTTCCAAAGAAAAAGTGGCAGGCGGCAATACTGACAGGGCTTTGCAGTTGGCAAAATTAGTCAACCAAGCAGTGACCAGCGAAGGCGTGGTGGATTTGGTGAGTTTGCTTGGAAAAGAACAGCCGAATATCAATCTGTTGTCGGACGATTTTTTGGAAATGGTGCGTGAAAGCGGCTTAAAAGCACTGTGGGCAAATGCTTTGGAACGTTATGTTCAAAGCGAAATCAACAGCAAAGCCGCCAATAATCTGGCGGTGAAAAAAGACTTCGAACAAAGGCTTAAAGAAGCCTTGAACAAATACCATAACCAAAGCCTGACGGTGATGGAAGTGATTGAAGAGCTGATTCGCTTGAGCCAATTTTTGAACGAACAGTTACAACGTGGCGAACAATTGGGGCTGACGCCGAGCGAATTGGCGTTTTACGACACCCTTGCTCAAAATGAAAGTGCCGTTCGCGAGCTGGGCGATGATACTTTGAAAAACTTAGCGAAGGAAATCACCGACAATATCCGCCGTTCGGTAACGATTGATTGGCAGTTCAAACAATCCGTTCAGGCGGCAATGCGTGTGCTTGTCCGCCGAGCCTTGCAACGCTACAAATACCCGCCCGATCAGCAAGCTGCCGCCATTGAAAACGTGCTGAAACAAGCAGAAATATTGGCGGATGAGTTGAGTCAAGAGTAAAAATCATTTTTAGGCAAAAAGAAGGGCGTATTTAATACGCCCTAAAACTTTCCCAAAATCCACCGCACTTTTTATAGAACATTGGTTTCTAAAGATAATCTGCCTGGTTCAACTTTAATACCTTTAGCAAATTTTTTGATAATCACATCGCGTGGTTTGGTGTCATCCAAGGTGTAAATTGGCATGCTTTCGAGTAATGCGGCGATACTTTGACTTAGGAATGGCATGATACTTTGTAATTCGGACATATAGCTATCGGGTTCGCCTGACCAACTGAGAATACGTAGATCTTTGAGGTAAATTGCGCCTTTTTGAGCATCATAATAAGGAATAGTGTCAAAGCTGAGGTTTAATTTTCCCACCAGTGCTTTTTTATGTAATACCAGACTACTATCAACTGAGCCACTCAATTCGACACGTCCCGAATTATTTTGTCCAATTTTAGCGTTCACATTTTTGAGTTTGTAATCCATGCTGAATAAACCCGGGAAACCGATTTTGTCTTGTACTTCGTGTTTTTTCGCTAGATAGTCGTTGACTTCTTGTTCTGTTAGCGAAAGTGGTGTGGCGAATGTTGGCATGGCAACGCATAAGCCAAGTAATAAAAAGAGGAAGAGTTTGATTTTGTTGAACATAAAAGATCCTTTAAAAATTTGATGAAAATTCACCGCACTTTTTTAGTAATATATTTTAGCAATGTATTTTAGCGATGTAATAAATAATTATTTGCTTAATGTTAGCATCTTTATTATATTGCACGAAATTATTTCATTGGTTTGGAGGATATTAAATGAAAAAAATGATGTTAGCTGTATTGATGGCAGCTCTTGTGGCTGGTTGTACTGTCGGTGGCGGTTTTGGAATTGGTACTGGTGGTGCGGGTGTAAATATCGGTACTGGCATTGGATTTTAAAAAATACTTGAATTATTAAAAAATTTCCGTATAATACAGCCAATATTTCGGACGCGGGGTGGAGCAGCTTGGTAGCTCGTCGGGCTCATAACCCGAAGGCCGTCGGTTCAAATCCGGCCCCCGCAACCACTTTCTAAGCAGAAAGGAAATAAAGGTTCAGTGAAGCCCAAATGCAGTATTTGGGTTTTTTTGTACATAAAATTTGGATGTTTTATACTGGGCTTTTAAGCCCTTTTTTTATATCTGAAATCAAGCTAATGCCCTGTTTTATTTGATATCAGCTTGAATTTATTGTGGAGAAAAAATGGCAACATTAGAACAAAAATTAACAGATTTGCTTCAAGGTTCTGTAGAAGATTTAGGCTGTGAACTTTGGGGAATTGAATGTAAACGAGCAGGGCGTTTTATGACCCTTTGTTTGTTCATTGATAAAGAGGGCGGTGTAACCGTTGAAGACTGTGCTGACGTGAGTCGTCAAGTGAGTGCGATTTTAGATGTAGAAGATCCTATTGCCGATAAATACAATTTGGAAGTGTCTTCGCCAGGTTTAGATCGTCCTTTATTTACTTTGTCGCAATATGCGCGTTATGTAGGACAAGATATCGTGATTCATTTGCGTATTCCAGTGTTAGATCGTCGTAAATGGCAGGGTAAATTAGAGAAAATTGAAAACGATATGCTGACCTTAATCGTTGATAATCAAGAACAAACCTTTGTTTTTGGTAATATTCAAAAAGCCAACGTTGTCGCAAAATTTTAATGATTAACATATTTTGATAAAGAATTGGAGAAAAAATGAGTAAAGAGATTTTATTAGCAGCAGAAGCTGTGTCCAATGAAAAAGCCTTACCAAGAGAAGTGATTTTTGAAGCATTGGAAAGCGCTATTGCCCTTTCAACTAAGAAAAAACACGCGCAAAAGCAAGAGCGTTTAGGTGTGGATAAACCTTCTGAAATTGATGTTCGAGTTGTTATCGATCCAAAAACAGGGGAGTTTGATACTTTCCGTCGTTGGTTAGTGGTTGAAGAAGTGGTTAATCCAACAAAAGAAATTACTTTAGAAGCGGCTCGTTTAGATAATGAGGAAATTCAATTAGGCGAATATATTGAAGATCAAATTGAATCTATTGCTTTTGACCGTATTGCAATGCAGACCGCTCGTCAAGTGATTAGCACCAAAATCCGCGATGCTGAACGTTCTAAAGTGGTTGAACAATTTATGGCGGAAGAAGGCAAAATTGTTATTGGTACAGTGAAAAAAGTGAATCGTGATTCAATTATACTTGAATTAATTGGTAACAAAGAAGATCCTGCCAAAGCAGAAGCTGTGATTACGCGTGAAGATATGATTCCTCGTGAAAACTTCCGTCCAGGTGACCGCGTGCGTGGTGTACTTTACAAAGTTAACCCTGAAAGTAAGAGTGCTCAATTGTTTGTGACTCGAGCTAAACCTGTGATGTTAGAAGAATTATTCCGTTTAGAAGTACCAGAAATTGGCGAAGAAATTATTGAAATCAAAGGTTCAGCTCGTGATCCTGGCTCTCGTGCGAAAATTGCAGTGAAAAGCAGTGATAAACGTATCGATCCTGTAGGTGCTTGTGTTGGTATGCGTGGTGCGCGTGTTCAAGCGATTACTAATGAATTAGGTGGTGAGCGTGTGGATATCGTACTTTGGGATGATAATCCGGCACAATTTGTGATTAATGCCATGGCGCCAGCGGATGTAAGTTCTATCGTTGTAGATGAAGACAATCATTCTATGGATATCGCGGTTGAAGCTAGTGCATTAGCGCAAGCAATTGGTCGTAATGGTCAAAACGTGCGTTTAGCGACACAATTAACCGGTTGGACATTAAATGTGATGACAACCGATGAGTTAGATCAAAAACACCAAGCAGAAGATAACAAAATTCTAAACCTTTTCATGAGTGCGCTTGAAATTGATGATGAGTTTGCTCAAATTTTAATTGATGAAGGCTTTACTACATTGGAAGAATTGGCTTATGTGCCAGTGAGCGAATTAGCGGCTATTGATGGTTTAGAAGACGAAGATTTAATTGAAGAATTACAAACTCGTGCGAAAAATGTGATTACAGCAACCGCACTTGCAGAAGAAAAAGCATTAGAAGCGGCACATATTGAAGATCGTTTATTAAATCTTGAAGGTATGGAACGCCATATTGCATTTAAACTTGCTGAGAAACAAATTACTACTCTAGAAGAATTAGCTGAACAGGGTGTAGATGACTTAGCAGATATTGAAGAGCTAAGCGCAGAAAAAGCAGCGGAATTAATTATGGCTGCACGTAATATCTGCTGGTTCAGCTAAGAATAAGGAGGATCAAATGAGTGATAATCAGAACGAAGCCCCAAAAAAATTGAGCTTAAAACGTCGTGAGAAAACCACTGTTAGCGCAACTACCAATGGCGGTAAAGCAAAAACAGTACAAGTAGAAGTCCGTAAATCACGTAAGATTGATACGGAAGCGGCAAAAAAAGCAGCAGAAGCGGCAAAATTAAAAGCGAAGCAAGAAGCGGAAGCAAAAGCAGCTGAAGAGAAAGCTCGTTTAGAAGCAGAAGCAAAAGCGAAACGTGAAGCTGAAGAGAAAGCAAAAAAACAAGCGGAACAAAAAGCTAAAGCGGACAAAGCGGAAGCTGAGAAAAAAGCGGCAAAAGCGGTTGATCCTGAAAAAGAAAAACGTCGTGCAGAAGAAGCGGAATTGCGTCGTAAAGCCGATGAGTTAGCGCGTCAAAAAGCAGAAGAACAAGCACGTAAAGCTGCTGAAGAAGCAAAACGTTATGCAGCAGAAGAACGCAATGAAAGTGCGGATCATTCTAGCGAAGATTTCTCAGATTATCGCTTTACTTCAAGCTATGCGCTTGAAGCGGAAGATGAAGAAGAACGCCGTAAAGAAAACCGCAATCGTGGTGGCAAAAATAAAGTTGCTAAAGCGAAAAAAGGTGGACGCGACGATGAAAATGGCAATAAAAATGAGCGCCAATCAGATCGTCGTAACCAAAAAGACATGAAAGGTAAAGGTAAGCAAAATAAGAAAGGCAGTGCCTTACAGCAAAGCTTTACCAAACCAGCGGCGCCAGTTTCTCGTGATGTTATTATCGGTGAAACCATTACTGTTGCAGAACTTGCGAATAAAATGGCAGTAAAAGCGACTGAAATCATCAAAACCATGATGAAAATGGGCGAAATGGTGACAATCAACCAAGTGATCGATCAAGAAACTGCACAGCTTGTTGCAGAAGAAATGGGACATAAAGTGATTCTTCGTAAAGAAAATGAATTGGAAGAATCTTTAATGGAAGATCGTGATGTGAATACGGAAAAAGTGACTCGTGCACCTGTAGTCACCATTATGGGTCACGTTGACCATGGTAAAACATCATTGCTTGACTATATTCGTAAAGCAAAAGTAGCTGCAGGCGAAGCGGGTGGTATTACGCAGCATATCGGCGCATATCATGTGGAAACGGATGACGGTAAGATGATTACCTTCTTAGATACTCCGGGACACGCTGCCTTTACTTCAATGCGTGCACGTGGTGCAAAAGCAACGGATATTGTGGTGCTTGTAGTGGCTGCGGATGATGGTGTGATGCCACAAACTATCGAGGCGATTCAGCACGCTCGAGCAGCTGGTGCACCTATTGTTGTTGCAGTGAACAAAATTGATAAACCAGAAGCTAACCCAGATCGTGTAGAGCAAGAATTACTACAACACGAAGTGATTTCAGAAAAATTTGGTGGTGATGTGCAATTCGTCCCTGTTTCTGCGAAGAAAGGGATGGGGATTGATGACTTATTAGAAGCCATTCTTTTACAATCAGAAGTGTTGGAATTAACCGCAGTTAAAGACGGCATGGCAAGTGGTGTGGTGATTGAATCTTACCTTGATAAAGGTCGTGGTCCAGTCGCAACAATCCTTGTTCAATCAGGTACATTAAACCGTGGCGATATCGTACTTTGTGGTTTTGAGTATGGTCGTGTGCGTGCAATGCGTGATGAAAATGGTAAAGATATCGCCGAAGCTGGTCCATCAATTCCTGTTGAGGTATTGGGTCTTTCTGGCGTTCCTTCAGCGGGTGATGAAGTAACAGTTGTGCGTGATGAGAAAAAAGCACGTGAAGTGGCTTTATACCGTCAAGGTAAATTCCGCGATGTGAAATTAGCGCGTCAGCAAAAAGCGAAATTAGAAAATATGTTTACTAATATGGCTGAAGGTGATGTGGCTGAATTGAATGTCATCGTGAAAGCGGACGTACAGGGTTCTGTGGAAGCAATCTGCCAATCATTAAACGAACTTTCTACTTCTGAAGTTAAAGTGAAAGTTGTAGGTTCTGGTGTAGGTGGAATTACCGAAACTGACGCGACATTAGCAGCAGCATCAAATGCAATCTTACTTGGCTTTAACGTTCGTGCAGATGCGACAGCGCGTCGAGTGATTGAAAACGAAAATATTGATTTACGTTATTACTCAATCATTTATGAATTGTTGAACGAAATTAAAGCGGCGATGAGCGGTATGCTACAACCTGAATTCAAACAAGAAATCATTGGTTTAGCTGAAGTGCGTGATGTCTTCCGTCATCCGAAATTCGGTGCAATTGCAGGTTGTATGGTAACTGAAGGTGTGGTTAAACGTAACAACCCAATCCGCGTATTACGTGATAACGTGGTGATCTTTGAGGGCGAATTAGAATCTCTCCGCCGTTTCAAAGATGACGTATCAGAAGTCCGTAATGGTATGGAATGTGGTATTGGCGTGAAGAACTACAATGATGTGAAAGTCGGCGACCAAATCGAAGTCTTTGAAGTGGTTGAAGTAAAACGTTCAATCTAATATAAAAGAGAAAAGGCGTATTGAATACGCCTTTTTTATGTTTAAAAACTGCGGTGAATTTTTATTAAGTTTTATATTCAAAACTTGGTGGAAATTGACCGCACTTTTTTAGCTTAACCAACCCATTTGATGTGCAATAAAGAGTAAAGTGAAAGCGGTTAAGTAAACTAAGCCAATAATGGATAGCCAGAATAGTCCACCAGTCACTTTGTGTTCCCCTTTTAATACTAAAGATAGATTTAGCCAAGCAAAGACAGGGGTTGAAACGAATGAACAAATCATAGCAAAGCGTAGCATAGTGGCAACATCGCTCATAAACATTGTAATAATGATGATACCAATTGCAGATGCAAGTGTAATCCAAATATTTAATGCGGCTTGCGAGCGTTCAGTTTTCTTCATTAATAAGCGGAAAGATTCCGCATTTGCACGAGAATATCCGTCGATAACGGTAATGGTTGTGCCAAGCATACACATGAAAGCGATAAAGGCAATTAACATACCAGACCAATCGCCAATGGCAAAGGCATACATTTTAATTAATTGAGCAATGTATTTCACGCCAGCTTGTTCCACTTGTTCACCAGTACCATATTGCACTAATGCACCTAATGCTAAGAAAACAAGGGCTAAAAGTGCGGTGCCAATATAACCCACATTGAAGTCGAATAAACCGTCTTGATAAGAAATTTTAGTAAAACGTTTTTTCGCAACCACCCACATGGAGTTAATGGCTGAAATTTCAATTGGGGCAGGCATCCAACCCATTAAGGCTACGATAAAGGCTAAGGAAGCTAAATTCCAAGGCGATGGTTCAATAAAATCAGGCGCCACAACTTTTGTTTTAAATGCTGCGATAATCACCGCTGCAACAGTGGAAAGGGTTAATGCAATCATAATTGCTTTTGAGGCTTTATCCAATAAACGATATTTACCAAGCAACAAGAATCCCCAAGTAGAAGCAATAACAATAACGCTTAATTGTGGAATAGTTAACCCTAAAGATTTTGGTAGCATAAAGCTTAAAATCGCCGCAGCAACAATTCCCACGCCCGCCGTATTTATCATGGTTGCAAAGACATTTAGGATAAAGAATACCCATAAATAGATTTGCCCTTTTTCTTGATATCCTTCTAATAATGTTTTGTTTGCTGATAACGTATATTGCGAGCCAAAACGGAAAAATGGATATTTAAATAAGTTGGCTAATACGATAATAATCACTAATTGCCAGCCATAAATTGCACCTGACTGTGTTGATGCAATGATATGCGATCCACCTACTGCAGCAGATGCCATAAGGATCCCCGGTCCCATGGCAGATAGTTTACTTCTCCAGCTGGATTTCATTTCTACTTGTTGCGTCATAATGGTTCCTATTTTCTTTGTTAGATTAATGATGTCTGATTTTAATCATAAAACAGGAATAAAAACAATAGGGTTAAATGAAATAATATCCTGTATGTGTTGTGTTATTTTATGTTTTTGGCTCTGTGGTTTTTATAAATGGTTGTGAAATGTTTGATTTGTAGTTTTTAAATCTTTTTTATTGATATTTTTCATGTTAAAAATAGGGCAGGATTGGAATAACGCAGAAAGAAGAAAATTTGTGGTGTAGAAAGTAAAAAAATGAGCACTTTAGCAAAAAAATGAAATGTTTGTTATAATTCGCCAACTTTAAATAAGGAATAAATTAGGAATTGAGAATGGCAAGAGAATTTAGTCGTGCAGATCGTGTTGCACAAGAATTACAAAAAGAAGTGGCTGTGATTTTACAGCGAGAAGTGAAAGATCCGCGTATTGGTATGGTTACTGTATCCGATGTGGAAGTGTCTAAAGATTTAGCCTATGCCAAAATTTTTGTCACTTTTTTATTTGATAATGATGAAGCGGCTATTGAGCAAGGAATGAAAGGCTTAGAAAAAGCCAGTCCTTATATTCGTACCCTAGTAGGCAAAGCCATGCGTTTACGTATTGTGCCAGAGCTACGTTTTATGTACGACAAATCCCTTGTGGAAGGTATGCGTATGTCCAACTTAGTGACACAAACTATCCGTAATGACGAAGCGCGCCATGTTGCTGATGAGAGCGAAAAGGAATAGTTGTGGGTAGAAGACCGCGTAAAAAAGGGCGTGATATTGACGGCATTTTTCTGTTAGATAAACCGCAAGGCATAAGTTCTAACGATATTATGCAGAAAGTGAAACGCTTATTTAATGCCAACAAAGCAGGTCATACCGGTGCCTTAGATCCGCTGGCTACGGGTATGTTGCCGATCTGTTTGGGAGAAGCGACAAAGTTCTCACAGTTTTTGTTAGATTCGGATAAACGTTATTTGGTCACCGCTAAATTAGGCGAGAGAACAGACACTTCCGATGCAGACGGACAAGTGGTTCAAGTACGTGAATTAAATGTAGAAACTTCTCAAATTTTGACCGCACTTGATGATTTTCGAGGCGACATTTTGCAAGTACCGACCATGTTTTCGGCATTAAAACATAATGGCAAACCGCTATATCAATATGCCCGCCAAGGTATCGTCGTTGAGCGAGAGGCGCGTCCAATTACCATTTTTGAGTTAAAGTTTATTGAGTATCAAGCACCTTATTTAACCTTAGAAGTGCATTGCTCCAAAGGCACTTATATTCGTACTTTAGTGGATGATTTAGGTGAAAAACTTGGTTGTGGTGCACATGTTACCATGCTGCGTCGTGTTGCTGTTGCACAGTATCCACGTGATAAAATGATGAGTTTTGAAGAACTACAACATTTAGCGGAAAATGCTTCTCTGGATGAACTTGATAAACAGTTATTGCCAATGGATACCGCAGTGGCAAATTTACCTGAATTGTGTTTAGACCAGCAACAAACCAAAGCCGTTGGTTTCGGGCAACGAGTTAAATTTGAAAACCCACAACAACTGTTTGGACCTGTTCGTTTATTCTCTCCAGAGAATGTGTTTTTAGGGGTAGCAGAAGTAGATCAACACAATATAATTCGACCTAGTAGAATGGTGAATTATTTATAAAATAAAACTAATATGAGCCAATATGTATAATTCAATAAAAAAGTGATTGAAAAATGGAAAGAATAAATATTTTTCTTGCGGCTGATTTTAATTATTCTAATCAAGTAGAAACATTGATTAAATCTATTTGTTGCAATGATAAGCATGTCGATTTTTATCTGCTTAATAAGGATTATCCCAAAGAATGGATAAAAATTTTAAGTAAAAAATTAGATTACTTTGATAGCCGTATTTTAGATGTGAAAGTTAAGCAATCTCTTTTTTCTGATCTTAAATTTAAGCACTTACCTCATATTTCAGAAGCTGGACTTTATCGTTATTTAATTCCTGAACTACCGATGGATAGATCTTTATATCTTGATTCTGATCTCGTTGTGACAGGTTCTTTGAAGGATATGTATTTCTCAGATTTTTCAGGATATTTGTTAATGGCAGCTTGTGATTCAGGATTAAATTCCCGTACTCATTGTGGTTATATTGGTCATCCTGATATTAAACCTTATTTTAATTCAGGGGTTATGTTAATTAATAATCAGCAATGGCGTGAAGAAAATATTGAACATGAGTTATTTACATTAACTGAATATTTAACAAACAATCATCCAGAAGTTATTTATTTAGATCAGGATGTATTGAATATTGTATTAAAAGGTAGATGGAAAATATTAGATGAGAGCTATAACTTCCAAGCTCTTCCTTCAACTCATTGTATTGAATATTTAAAACAAAATGATACGCCAAATATTATTCATTATGTTGGTCCACATAAACCTTGGAAATTGACTAATATTGATATTCCATTGCGAGAAAAGTATTGGCATTATTATGATTTAGAATGGGAAGAAATTAGAACATATTGGAAATAAAAAGTGCGGTATTTTTAACCGCACTTTTTCTATTTAATTACTATTCAACCAGATTACCGATTAGACTTCGGGTTTCTTCTTTTACCTCAATAAGTTGCACTTTTATAAGATCGCCAATTTTATATTTTGCTTCACCTTGAATATAGAGTGCAATTTGTTCTGCATTTACTTCCATTTCTTCCTTATTTGGATGAATAGTTGAAGCTGGCACAAAAATACTTGCTCCATTTTCCAATAATTGCACACGCAGACCGCCGCGAGTAACATCCTGCACTTCAGCAGCAAAAATTGGTTTGTTTTCAACTTTTTCAGCTAAATAACGGCAATATAGCCAATCGGCAATATCACGTTCAACTAAGCGATTTTGACGACGCGCCTCTTGTAAGCGAGCGAGAATCTCTTCACTTGGCTTTTCATACTGCTTATGCGTTAATGTTGCTTTAATTAAGCGATGATTGACCATGTCTGAATATTTGCGGATCGGTGAAGTCCAAGTAGCGTAGCCTGTTAGACCTAGTCCAAAGTGCGGTGCTAATTCCGATTTAAATTCAGCAAAAGTTAAGAAACGACGTAAGCGGAATTCATAATAATCGCTGGCAAATGGCTCAATGTCATGGCGCATTTGGCAATAGCCTTCTAAGGTCGCCAAGTTTTCTACGGAATAACGTTGTTCTAATTCTGCACGATTGTCATCATTGGCTAAATTATTCATTAAGAAATTATGCACTTGCGTTAAGCATTTGCTATCAAATCCTTTATGCGTATTGAAAATGCCTGTTTGTGTTTGCTCATGTAAATAATGGGCACAACAAATATTGGCAATAATCATGGATTCTTCCACGATTTGATTAGCAATTCGGCGATATTCGGCTTTGATTTCTTGCACATGACCGTTTTCTGCTAAAACAAAGGAATAATCTGGTTTTTCTTTAAATAACAGTGAATGGGTTTTACGCCATTGAATACGTGCTAATGCAAATTGGTGTAATTGTTCAACTTGCTCACGAATGCTTTCTGTTTCGGGGTGCCATGCATTTTCCACTTGTTCTAAATAGTCGGATACCTTGTTATAGGCAAGTTTTGCACGAGATTGTACATGCGCGGATACAAAATAAGGCGAATTAATAATATTCCCAGCCAAATCGGTTTCAATGTAGCAAACTAGTGCTGGACGAACTTCATTCGGCATTAATGAACAAAGATCATCAGACAATTCACGTGGCAACATAGGAATATTGAAGCCTGGTAAATAGTTAGTAAAACAACGCTGACGTGCGTCTTTTTCTATTTGTGAGTCAATAGGAATATAAGCGGTAGGATCGGCAATGGCGACCACTAAACGCCAACCCGTTTGCTGTCCAGCTTGTTCAATTTTTTCAATATAAAGGGCATCATCCATATCCTGCGTACTTTCGCTGTCTATGGTTACAAAATGAAGTGCGGTCAAATCTTCACGAGTTTGTGTATCCTGCATTTCATATTGATCTTGACCTTGTACTGGATAACGTGATTGTTCATGACGAGCGAGTGTGACCCACCAAGGCGCAAATTCATCGCTTTCTGTACAAATAAACTCATTGATTTGTGCAAAGAGAAAGCGATCGTCGCGTAAAGGGTGCGTTTTTAAACTGGCTACAACCCAATCACCCGCTTGTAATTGCTGTTTTACCGCTTTGTTCAGTGTTGCACCAATGGGTTGATTAATATTTGGGTGATCAACCAATACTTGCAATTTATTGTCTTTATTAAACCGCACTTTCGCAATAAAGCGAGTGAGCATTGGTTCAATTAATTCTTCTGGAACAGCCTGTTTTTTGCCGTCGTTTTCTTCAATAATTGCTTTTACTTTATCGCCATGAACGACTTTTTTCATTTCTGCTGGCGAAATGAAAAAGGTTTCTTTATCGGTTTCTAAGAAACCATAGGCTTTGTCAGTGCTTTTAACCACACCTTCAACCTGTTGTTTACTGTCTCGAATTTGTTGTTTAAGTTGAGAAAGTAGAGGATTATTTTGGAACATATAATTTGAAATTGTCTATGAAAAGTAAAGGACAGGCTTAGCCTGTCCCTATTTAATAAAAAGAAAAATTATTCTTCGCCGAGTTCGCCCATTGCTGTAATGCTAAAGCCTGCATCCACATGCAATACTTCGCCTGTTACGCCTGATGCAAGGTCTGAGCATAAGAATGCTGCTGAATTACCTACATCATCAATCGTAACGGTGCGACGTAATGCGGCAGTTTTCTCAAATGCAGAAAGCATTTTCTTAAAGTTTTTAATACCAGAAGCTGCCAGTGTGCGAATTGGACCTGCAGAAATGGCATTTACACGAATACCTTCTTTACCTAAATCCGCTGCCATAACACGAGTTGCTGCTTCTAAAGACGCTTTTGCTAAACACATAACGTTATAGTTAGGAATTGCACGCTCAGCACCTAAATAGCTTAATGTTAATAACGCGGCATTTGGATTTAAATATGGACGAGCAGCTTGTGCCATTGCTACGAAACTGTATGCACTAATATCATGTGCAATACGATATCCTTCACGCGTTGCTGCGTTCACATAATCACCATCTAATTGATCGCCCGGTGCAAAGGCAATTGCATGTACGAAACCATCAAATTTATCCCAATGTTTGCTTAATTCTGCGAAACAATTTTGGATACTTTCATCTGTTGCCACATCTAATGGAAGAACAATATTAGAACCAAATTCTTTGGCAAATTCTTCTACGCGTGGTTGTAATTTATCATTTAAATAAGTGAATGCTAATTCTGCACCTTCACGTTTCATTGCTGCAGCAATACCGTATGCAATTGAGCGGTTGCTAGCTAAGCCAGTAACTAAAATTCGTTTACCCGTTAAGAATCCCATAATAAAATCCTATTTGTTGATTAAATCATTGTTAAAAAATTGCGCTTAGTATAAAGGAATTTTGCACCAATTACAAAGCGGAGCAGTGAATTATGCCATTTTGTTGCTCGTCTAATTTGAGTTCCCAAATCATCGTATTTGTCATAGGCAAATGCAACTGAAATTGGCGAAATGCGCGCATATCTTCAGCAGTCTTCGTATTGAAACCTAATAATTTCCACACTAATAATGCAATCCAAATACCATGGGTAAAACAACAAGTTTGATCGGGAAAATTCTTGGTTTGTTGCAAAAATAAATCAACACGCTGACTAAATTCAGCAAAACTATCTGTTTTTTCACCGCACTTATAATAGGGATCGGATTTCTCCCAATATGCCAAACTGATTGGCTTGCGTTGTTCTGCATTTAAGCCATCAATCTCTTCAAAAGCTAAATAAGAAAATTCATTCAGAATAGGTAAAACTTGGCTTGTCAGTTGTTGCTGTTGTAAATAATATTGTGCGGTCTGCTGAGTGCGTAGAAATGCCGACGTAAACACCAAATTGGCAGGAGGTAAACGTTGTGCTAATTGCACTGCTTGTTGCTGACCTCGCTCACTTAATGGAATATCACAATCCTGCATACTTTTCCCGCCCGCATTGGCTAGACTTTCCGCATGGCGAATCAAATAAATTGTTTTCATTGTATTCCTCTAATGTAAATAAAAAGGATTATAACGAAATTTAATAGGAATAATCATTTTAAATACAATCTATTTCCATCATCTGTAAAACTGTCGGATTTTTCACCGCGCTTTTTCATTATAATTCGCTTAAATCGAAGGGCGATTTGGTATATGATAATCAGAATTTTAATTGCATTAAGGTATAAACATGGCAAAGCAACCATCTCATAAAGATAAACAGTTTGAACAACTCAATATGGCTCCTCATTCTTTAGAAGCGGAGCAAGCGTTATTGGGTGCTGTCATGTTAAATAATTCTTATTGGGAAGATGTGATTGAACGTGTTGTTGCCGCTGATTTTTATGCGATAGCGCATCGTTTGATCTTCCAAGAAATGGATTTGTTGATGCAACAAAATTCGCCAATTGATATTTTGACTTTAGAGCAAGCTTTAAAAAGCAAAGCAATTTTAGATGATGTTGGTGGTTTTGCTTATTTAGCTGAATTATCCAAAAATACGCCAAGTGCAGCGAACGTGAATGCTTATGCTGAGATTGTGCGTGAAAAAGCCATTTTGCGTGAATTGATCGAAGTGGGAAATCATATTGCGGAATTAGGCTATCAACCGAAAGGGCAAGATATTAAACAGCTTTTAGATCAAGCAGAACAGAAAGTGTTTAAAATCGCTGAAAGTCGTACCTCTAAAAATGACGGACCTGAAAAAATTACCTCAATTTTGAGTAGAACAATAGATAAAATCGAATTGTTAAGTCAAGCAGAGAATAAATCGGTAACAGGATTGAGTACAGGATTTACCGATTTGGATGCGAAAACATCAGGATTGCAACCTGCGGATTTAATTATTGTTGCTGCGCGCCCTTCTATGGGAAAAACCACCTTCGCCATGAATTTGTGTGAAAATGCCGCTATGTTAGCGGAGAAACCAGTGTTGATCTTCAGTTTAGAAATGCCAGCAGAGCAAATTATGATGCGTACATTGGCTTCTTTGACTCGTATTGAATTGAACAAAATTCGTGAAGCAAGGGGCTTGGGCGACAATGACTGGGCTAAAATTGGTAGTGTCATGGGCATGATGCGTGATAAGCCGAATATGTATATTGATGATTCGTCGGGATTAACACCAACAGAATTGCGTTCAAGAGCTCGCCGTATTCATCGTGAGCATAAAGGTCTAAGCTTAATTATGGTGGATTACTTGCAGTTAATGCGAGCGCCTGGATTTGAAAACCGTAACTTAGAAATTGCCGAAATATCTCGTTCATTGAAAGCTCTAGCGAAAGAATTGTCAGTGCCAGTGATTGCGCTTTCTCAGTTAAACCGATCCTTAGAGAATCGTCCGAATAAACGACCAGTGAACTCCGATTTGCGTGAGTCGGGATCCATTGAGCAAGATGCGGATCTGATTATGTTTATTTATCGAGATGAGGTGTATAACGAAACCACAGATGAGAATCGCAACCGAGCGGAAATCATTATTGGTAAACATCGTAATGGTCCGATTGGACGTGTGCCATTGATTTTCCAAGGGCAATTTGCTCGTTTTGATAACGCAGCGAAAGATTATCAACTATCTGACGAGTATTAATTTTCAGCATAATAAAAAGAGCAATTGATATGCGAAAGTATTTGTTCAAATTAGTGAATGTATTTGCTGAAAGTCATTTTACAGGCAATCCATTGGCTGTTTTTCCACAAGCTGATGGATTAACAGATCAGGAAATGCAGCAAATTGCAAAACAATTTAACCTCAGCGAAACTGTTTTTGCTTTTTCTGCGCAAAGTGCGGTGGCAAATTTAAGAATTTTTACTCCTGAATATGAATTGCCATTGGCAGGTCATCCAACATTAGGTTGTGCTTATGTATTGCAAAAACTGCATGATTTATCACCGCACTTTATCCTAAACACGCAAGTGAAACCTGTACAGATACAAATCGAAAATGACCGAGTTGAGATGATGCTCTCAGACTATGAAATTCGTCCTAGCCAAGCCAATCAACAACAATTAGCTAAAGCGGTAGGTTTAACTCAAGAAATGATTATGCCGACGGCTTATTGGGTCAATTCAGGATCACCACAATTGTTATTACAACTTAATCATCGCACATCGATAGATGACATTAACATTGATTCCGATAAATTAGCCGAGATTTGCCAGCAAGAGAATGAACATATTGGCATTTATCTTTGGTATGAAGATAAAAAGTGCGGTCAAATTTTTAGCCGTTTTTTCTATGCTGAAAAAGGCGTGATTTTGGAAGATAGTGGCACTGGATCAGCAGCGGCAAATTTGGGTGCCTATTTCCTTTCTCAACAACAATTCCCCGCAAATTACATCATTCATCAAGGCGATAAAATGGGGCGTCCTAATCGGATTTCATTGCGACTAGATGAACAGCAACACATTTATATTGGTGGAAGAATAATTGAAATCGGCGAAGGTTATTTGAACCTGCCGTAAATAACGATGAGTAAAATAAAATGAAACCAGCAACAGTAAAAATTAGTTCAGCAGCTTTAAAACATAATATTCAAAAAATTAAACAACGTGCGCCTAAAAGTAAAGTGATTGCAGTTGTCAAAGCCAACGCTTATGGACATGGTGTTGAATTTGTCGCGAATACCGTCGAGTCCATGGTGGATTGTTTTGGCGTGGCGCGTTTGGAAGAAGCATTGAGTTTGCGTTCACATGGCATTATTAAACCTATTTTGTTATTAGAAGGCTTTTTTTCTGTGACAGATTTGCCTGTGATTGCGGTCAATAATATTCAAACCGTTGTTCATAACCATGAGCAGTTGGAAGCGCTCAAACAAGCGGACTTGCCTTATCCGATACGTGTTTGGTTAAAAATTGATACAGGTATGCACCGCCTTGGCGTGAACTTGGACGAAGTGGATTATTTTTATCAAGAATTGATGAAATGTCCGAATGTTCAAAATGAAATTGGCTTTGTTAGCCATTTCAGTCGTGCGGATGAAATTTTATCCGATTACACTGTAATTCAATTAGAACGTTTCTTACAGGTTACTGAAGGAAAAGTCGGGGAGAGAACTATTGCAGCTTCCGGTGGGATTTTGTTCTGGCCTGATTCGCATTTAGATTGGGTTCGTTCTGGCATTATCATGTATGGCGTATCGCCAACAGACACACCAAGTGAAATTTACGGTTTTAAACCAGTGATGACATTAACTTCATCGCTTATTGCGGTACGAACACATAAAGCAGGGGAACCTGTGGGCTATGGCGGCACTTGGGTTAGCGATAAGGACACAAAAATTGGTGTGGTAGCAATCGGTTATGGTGATGGTTATCCAAGAGGGATTCCAACAGGCACGCCTGTTTTTGTGAATGGGCGTAGAGTACCAATTGTTGGACGGGTTTCAATGGATATGGTAACGGTTGACCTCGGCTTAGATTGTAAAGATAAAGTGGGTGATGAAGTGATCCTATGGGGTAAAGAATTGCCGTTAGAAGAAATAGCGCAAATTACGGGAATGTCGAGCTATGAGCTGATGACAAAACTCACGCCGCGTGTTTTGACAGAATATGTGGATTAATGAACTAGATCAAATTAGTGAGAGATTTTAAAAAATATTTCACTTTTTCACCGCACTTTTTGGTATGATTTGATTAATTTATAGGCTAGTTGTACTCATTTAAAGAAGGAAAACATTATGCAAAATATTAACCCATCTCAAACTTCCGCTTGGAAAGCATTGGAGCAACATTGTGAGCAGTTTGGTAAAACGACCATTCAAGCTTTATTTGAGCAAGAGCCAAATCGTTTTAGCCAATATTCATTAACCTTCAATAATGAAATTTTGGTGGATTATTCAAAAAATAATATTAACCAACAAACCTTAACTTTATTGCGTCAATTAGCTCAAGAATGTGCATTGGATCAAGCAATTGAAGCAATGTTTACCGGTGAAAAAATTAACCGTACAGAAAACCGCGCTGTATTACATACCGCATTACGTAACCGTAGCAACAAACCTGTTTTTGTTGATGGCAAAGACGTCATGCCTGATGTGAATGAAGTGTTAGCGAAAATGAAATCTTTTACCAACCGCGTGATTTCGGGAGAGTGGAGAGGTTATACAGGCAAAGCGATTACTGATGTGATTAATATTGGTATTGGTGGTTCTGATTTAGGACCTTACATGGTAACAGAAGCGCTACGCCCATATAAAAATCATTTAACCATGCATTTTGTGTCTAACGTAGATGGCACGCATATTGCTGAAGTGCTCAAAAAAGTGGATCCAGAAACAACACTTGTTTTAGTTGCTTCAAAAACCTTTACTACGCAAGAAACCATGACTAATGCACAATCAGCGCGTGATTGGTTCTTAGCAACTGCAAAAGATGAAAAACACGTTGCCAAACATTTTGCCGCGCTTTCAACCAATGCAGCAGAAGTATCTAAATTTGGTATTGATACAGACAATATGTTTGGTTTCTGGGATTGGGTTGGTGGTCGTTACTCTTTATGGTCTGCCATTGGTTTATCTATTGCACTTTCAATTGGTTTTGAAAACTTTGAATTATTGCTTGAAGGTGCGCATGAAATGGATAAGCATTTCCGCTCAACACCATTTGAAAAAAACATTCCGGTGACATTAGCATTACTTGGTATTTGGAACTGCAATTTCTTAGGTGCTGAAACAGAAGCATTGTTACCTTATGACCAATATTTACATCGTTTTGCGGCATATTTCCAACAAGGTAATATGGAATCAAATGGTAAATATGTGGATCGTAATGGTAATGTCATTGATAACTATCAAACCGGTCCAATTATTTGGGGTGAGCCGGGCACTAATGGTCAACACGCGTTCTATCAATTAATTCACCAAGGTACAACTTTAATTCCTTGTGATTTTATTGCGCCAGCGCAAACACATAATCCATTATCAAATCATCATGAAAAATTGTTATCTAACTTCTTTGCACAAACAGAAGCATTAGCTTTTGGTAAAACCAAAGAAGAAGTTGAAGCGGAATTTGTGAAAGCAGGCAAATCATTAGATGAAGTGAAAGATGTAGTGCCATTTAAGATCTTTACCGGAAATAAACCAACTAATTCCATTTTATTGCAAAAAATTACCCCATTTAGTTTAGGTGCATTGATTGCAATTTATGAACATAAGATCTTCGTTCAGGGTATTTTATTCAACATTTACAGCTTTGACCAATGGGGTGTTGAATTAGGTAAACAATTAGCAAACCGAATCCTTCCTGAATTATCTGGAGATGAAGAAGTTTCAAGCCATGACAGCTCAACTAACGGTTTAATTAACCAATTTAAAGCTTGGCGCTAAAAACTTATGAAAAATAAACCGCACTTTTGGGTGCGGTTTATTTTTTCTCATGTTGCTCCAATTATTTTTCAAGCTTTGTGAATGGTCGTTGTTCTTCCCCGATATAAATTTGACGAGGGCGAACAATTTTTAAGTTGCCAAATTTATACATTTCTTTCCAGTGGGCGATCCAGCCTACTGTTCTCGCTAAGGCAAAAATAACGGTAAACATTGAGACTGGAATACCAATGGCTTTCAGAATAATGCCAGAGTAGAAGTCCACGTTTGGATAAAGATTACGATCGATAAAATATTGATCGGTCAGTGCAATACGTTCAAGTTCCATTGCTACTTCAAGTAATGGAGTAGTAACACCTAACTCTTTTAACACTTCGTGACAGGTTTCACGCATGACTTTTGCACGAGGATCGTAGTTTTTATATACGCGGTGACCAAATCCCATTAATCTGAACGGATCGTTCTTATCTTTTGCTCGTGCAATAAATTCAGGAATACGATCGACAGTACCTATTTCTTCTAACATACGAATACAAGCTTCATTGGCACCACCATGAGCAGGTCCCCATAAGGAAGCAATACCTGCAGCAATACAAGCAAATGGATTTGCACCTGAAGAGGCTGCAGTACGCACCGTTGAGGTTGATGCATTTTGCTCATGATCTGCGTGTAAGATAAAAATGCGGTTAATGGCTTTTTCTAATACAGGATTGACTTCATAAGGTTCACAAGGGGTAGCGAACATCATATAAAGGAAGTTCCCCGCATAAGATAAACGATTTTGTGGGAACATAAATGGATGACCGATCGAATATTTGTAACACATTGCCGCTAAGGTTGGCATTTTCGCTAATAGACGAATAGCTGTTAAATCACGATGCTCTTCATGGTTAATATCTAACGCATCATGATAGAATGCCGCAAGCGCACCACTTACCCCACACATTACGGCCATTGGGTGTGAATCTCGACGGAAACCATGGAAGAAACGAGAAATTTGTTCATGCACCAAGGTGTGATTGCGTACTTTCGCATTAAATTCTTCGCGTTCTTCTGCGGTTGGACGATTACCGTACAGTAACAAATAAGCCACTTCTAAATAGTCGCCATTCATTGCAAGATCATGAATGGGATAACCACGGTGTAATAAAATACCTTTTTCACCGTCAATATAGGTAATTTCAGATTGGCACATGGCGGTAGAAACCAAACCAGGATCATAAGTGAATAGTTGATTTCTACTGAGAGCTTGAACATCAATGGCTTCATAGCCTAATGTGCCCTTATGTACTTCCAAATCAAATTCACGACCATCGCTCAGACTAAGTTTAGCTGTTAAATCAGACATAAGCTTTCCTTCTTTATTATGTTGTGTTTAAGTTTATTATTTTTATACGCCAAAATTGGACCTTTATAAATATAACGCTATTTTGTTGCTTTTGTCGCTATAATTTCTAAAAAAATAATGTAAAAAAATTGTTAAATCATGAAAATTGTGAGATAGATCAAGTTTTTTAATCGCGATTGAATATAAAAGTGCGGTGTAAATTAGAGAGAATTTTCAAAACAGAAATTCTATGTATAATAAGAAGTTCAAGGGTAATCAGGTAACAAACTATGCAAAATACGTCACTTCAACAATGGTTAGCGCAGAGTGCATTGGCGGGCGGAAATCAATCCTATATTGAAGCGCTTTATGAAGATTATTTACAAGATCCAACTTCTGTTGAAGAAAGTTGGTGTCGTATTTTTGATTCTTGGCAAAAAGAGACCGCACTTTTAGCGCAATCTACATCACAAGAGCAAGCTCATTCACCTGTTAGAGATTATTTTCGTCGTTTAGCACGTGAGAAATCACCCCATGGCGTGAAGGTTATCGATCCTAATGTCAGCAAACGTTTGGTCAAAGTGTTGCAATGGGTAAATGGGCACCGCAATCGAGGGCATTTACACGCGAATTTGGATCCCCTATGTTTGCGTCCTCAAACGGAAGCGCCTACCCTGGATTATCGTTTTTATGGTTTTACCGATGATGATTTAGACGAAGTTTTTGATATCGGTGGCTATGTTTTTGGTAAAGATAAAATTACCTTAAGAGAATTGGGGATTGCATTAAAGAAAACCTATTGCGATACCATCGGTTTAGAATTTATGCACGTCAATGATCTTGAAGCGCGTACTTGGCTGCAAAAACGTTTAGAAAATTGGCGAAATGGACCGCACTTTACCTCTCAAGAACAACACAAATTATTACAAGAACTGACTGCCGCTGATGGCTTAGAACGTTATCTTGGCGCCAAATTCCCCGGAGCAAAACGCTTTTCATTAGAAGGCAGTGATGCCTTTATTCCGTTGATGAAAGAAATGATTCGTCATGGACGTAAGCAAGGCATTACTGAAATAGTGATGGGTATGGCACACCGTGGTCGCCTTAATATGTTGGTTAATGTCTTGGGTAAACGTCCTGCGGAATTATTTGATGAATTTGCAGGAAAACATCATGGCAATGGTACGGGAGATGTGAAATATCATCAGGGATTTTCCTCTGATTTTATGACGGAAGATGGATTAATTCATTTGGCTTTGGCATTTAACCCTTCCCATTTAGAAATTGTAAGTCCCGTTGTGCAAGGATCGGTGCGTGCACGTCAAAAGCGTATTAAGGATGCTGATTACACAAAAGTATTACCTATTTCTATACATGGCGATAGTGCTGTTATTGGACAAGGGGTTGTGCAAGAAACCTTAAATATGTCGGCGGCACGAGGTTATGAAGTCGGTGGTACTATTCGAGTGGTCATCAATAACCAAATTGGTTTTACGACCTCAAATCCAAAAGATACGCGTTCGACAGAATATTGTACGGATATCGCTAAAATGATTGAGGCGCCAGTCATTCATGTAAATGGTGATGATCCTGAAGCAGTGGCTTATGCTGCTCGTATGGCGGTGGAATTTCGTACCTTATTTAAACGCGATATTTTTATTGATCTCGTGTCATATCGTCGTCATGGGCATAATGAGGCAGATGAACCTTCTGCAACCCAGCCCATTATGTACGAAAAAATTAAAAAGCACCCAACACCTCGACAAGTGTATGCGGATCGGCTGATTAAAGAAGGGGTGATTAGCGTTGAACAAGCTATTGAATTAGTTAATGATTATCGTGATGCTTTAGATCGTGGTGATTGTGTGGTGTCTGAATGGCGTGAGATGGATACCGAAACAATGGATTGGTCAAAATTCTTAACACAAGAATGGAGTAGCGAATTTGATAGCCATTTTGATGCAAAACGTTTTGAAGATTTAGCCTTAAGAATTGCCTCATATCCCGAAACACATCCTGTAAATGCTCGTGTTGAAAAAATCTATACTGATCGCGTTGCTATGGCAAAAGGCGAAAAATTATTAGATTGGGGCATGGCGGAAACCATGGCATATGCCACTTTATTAGATGAAGGGCATCACATTCGTTTATCAGGTGAAGATGCTGGACGTGGAACCTTCTTCCATCGTCATGCTGTCTTACATAGCTTAAAAGATGGCACGACATATATTCCGCTCAGACATTTACACAATGGACAAGGGCGTTTTGAAGTATGGGATTCGGTACTTTCTGAAGAAGCTGTATTGGCATTTGAATATGGTTATGCCACCGCTGCACCAAGAACATTAACCATTTGGGAAGCTCAATTTGGTGATTTTGCCAACGGTGCACAAGTGGTTATCGATCAGTTTATCAGTTCGGGAGAACAAAAATGGGGCAGAATGTGTGGCTTGGTGTTATTGTTACCTCATGGCTATGAAGGGCAAGGACCAGAACATTCTTCGGCACGTTTAGAGCGTTATTTACAACTTTGTGCACAGCAGAATATGCAAGTGTGTGTGCCTTCAACGCCCGCTCAAATTTATCATTTATTGCGCCGTCAAATGTTGCGTAAAGTGCGCCGACCGTTAATTGTGATTTCGCCAAAATCCTTATTGCGTCATCCATTAGCCGTATCGTCATTGCAAGAGCTAACACATGGACATTTCCAAAATGTGATTGATGAAATTGAGCCACTTGATCCAACCTTAGTAAAACGTGTTATTCTCTGTTCTGGAAAAGTTTATTATGATTTATTAGAACAGCGACGCAATAATGGGCAAACGGATGTGGCAATCATTCGCTTGGAGCAACTTTATCCTTATCCACTAGACGAAGTGCGGTCTATTTTAGCGAAGTTTTCTCATGTGAAAGACTATGTTTGGTGCCAAGAAGAGCCGCTCAACCAAGGCGCTTGGTATTGTCGTCAGCATCGTTTCTTACAAAGTATTCCAGAAGACGCTAAATTACGCTATGTTGGCAGACCGGCCTCGGCATCGCCTGCTGTTGGTTATATGTCGTTGCACCAAAAACAACAACAAACCTTAATTGATGAAGCACTAACGTTATAAAAATAAAAGGAACACAATATGAGCCAGTTAGATATTCTTACTCCTGTTTTACCTGAAAGTGTTGCCGATGCAACGGTTGTGAAATGGCATAAAAACGTTGGCGATAAGGTGAGTCGTGATGAAATTTTAGCGGAAATTGAAACAGATAAAATTGTTTTAGAGATTGTTGCTTCAGAAGATGGTGTATTAGAAAGTATTCAACAGGCGGAAGGTGCAACAGTTGTCAGCAATCAGGTGCTAGCGAAATTAAGCACAGTGGCTATGATTGGTTCACAAACGAAAGATGTGATAAAAGCACCTGAATTAACACCTGCTGAACGTTATAATGGTGCGTTAACGCATTCATCAGAGCAGGATCATCATAATGATCTCAGTCCTGGTGTGCGTCGTTTAATTGCAGAACATGAGTTGAATATTGATAATATTCAAGGCTCTGGCGTGGGTGGTCGTATTACGCGTGAAGATATTAACCAGGCCATTAGTCAAGCTCAGACGATGCAAAGTGCGGTGCAAATTGAGCAAGATTTTTCTGCCGCAGATTTGCGTACAGAAAAACGTGTTCCGATGACCAGATTACGTAAGCGTGTTGCGGAGCGATTATTGGAAGTAAAAAATAACACAGCAATGCTCACCACCTTCAATGAAGTCGATATGCAACCTATTATGCAGCTACGCAAACAATATGGTGAAAAATTTGAAAAACGCCATGGCGTTAGATTAGGTTTTATGTCATTTTATGTGAAAGCGGTTGTGGAAGCTTTGAAACGCTACCCTGAAATTAATGCTTGTATTGATGGTGATGATATTGTTTATCACAATTATTTTGATATTAGCATTGCGGTTTCTACGCCTCGTGGCTTGGTTACGCCAGTATTACGCAATTGCGATCAGCTCAGTATGGCAGAGATTGAAAAAGCCATTAAAACATTGGCGGAAAAAGGACAAAATGGTAAATTGAGTGTAGAAGAATTAACGGGCGGCAATTTTACCATCACCAATGGTGGTGTATTTGGCTCCTTGATGTCAACGCCAATTATTAATCCACCACAAAGTGCGATTTTGGGTATGCATACCATTAAAGAACGCCCAATTGCTTTGGATGGACAAGTGGTCATTCGTCCTATGATGTATTTGGCATTATCCTATGATCACCGTATTATTGATGGACGAGAAAGTGTCGGCGCGTTAGTTGCCATTAAAGAATTACTTGAGGATCCAACAAGATTGTTATTGGATATTTAATTAGCAAATCAATTTTTATTTTAACGGAAAGCAAGAATGAATTTACATGAATATCAAGCAAAACAATTATTTCGCCAATATGGCTTGCCGGTAAGTGAAGGTTATGCTTGTCAATCTGTTGAGCAAGCTTTAGAAGCCGTTGGCAAATTAGGTGGCTCGCAATGGGTTGCCAAATGTCAGGTACATGCTGGTGGTAGAGGCAAAGCGGGTGGTGTGAAAGTTGTCAAATCAGCTCAAGAAGTGCGGTCTTTTTTTGAACAGTTTTTAGGGGAACATCTTGTTACTTTTCAAACAGATGAAAAAGGTCAGCTTGTGAATAGCATTTATATTGAAGGCTGCGCAGATGTCAAAAAAGAGCTGTATTTAAGTGCGATTGTGGATCGTAGCTCGCAACGTGTTGTATTTATGGCATCAACAGAAGGCGGCATGGACATAGAAGAAGTCGCAGAAAAAACACCGCACTTACTGCATCAAGTTGCTATTGATCCTATTGTTGGCGCACAAGATTATCAGGGCAGAGAGCTTGCTTTTAAATTAGGGTTAGTTGGTAAACAAATTTCGCAATTTACACAGATTTTTACAAATCTTGCGCGTTTATTCATGCAAAAAGACCTCAATTTAGTCGAAATTAATCCGCTAGTTATTTTATCGAACGACGATTTACATTGTTTAGATGCAAAAATTGTAGTAGATAGCAATGCATTATTTCGCCATGCAGATCTCAAAGCTATGCAAGATTTTACACAAGAAGATGCGCGTGAAGCAGAAGCAGAAAACCTGAATTTGAGCTATGTATCCCTTGAAGGAAATATTGGTTGCATGGTGAATGGTGCAGGTCTTGCAATGGGAACGATGGATATTATCCAACATTATGGTGGAGCGCCAGCTAACTTCCTCGATGTTGGTGGAAGTGCTACAAAAGAGCGTGTTGCGGCGGCATTTAAAATTATTTCATCGGATAAAAATGTTAAAGCCATTTTGGTCAATATTTTTGGTGGCATTGTGCGTTGCGATTTAATTGCAGAGGGAATTATAGCCGCTGTTAATGAAGTAGGGCTTTCTCTCCCTGTTGTTGTTCGTTTAGAGGGCAATAATGCAGAGTTAGGGCGTAAAATTCTAGCAGAAACTAATTTGAATATTATTGCGGCTAAAGGATTAGCTAATGCAGCAGAACAAGCCGTAAATGCAGTGAAATAAGGAGCCGTATGTCAATTTTAATTAATAAACAAACCAAAGTGATTTGCCAAGGTTTTACTGGTGGACAAGGTACATTTCACAGCGAACAAGCATTAGCGTATGGCACGAATTTAGTTGGTGGCGTTTCTCCAGGTAAAGGTGGCAGAGTTCATCTTGGTTTGCCCGTATTTAACACTGTAAAAGAAGCGGTTGCAGAAACAGGTGCAACTGCAACTATGATTTATGTGCCGGCCCCTTTTTGTAAAGATGCGATTTTAGAAGCGATTGATGCGGGTATTCAGCTCATCGTTTGTATCACAGAAGGTATTCCAACTTTAGATATGTTACAGGTTAAACAAAAGTTAAACCAAACTGGCGTGTTTATGATTGGACCAAACTGCCCAGGCATTATTACGCCTGATGAATGTAAAATCGGTATTATGCCTGCGAATATTCACAAAAAAGGACGAGTAGGCATTGTTTCACGTTCAGGCACATTAACTTACGAAGCGGTATTACAAAGCACTGAAGAAGGATTTGGGCAATCCACTTGTGTTGGTATCGGTGGCGATCCAATTTCAGGCTCAAGTTTTATTGATATCCTACGCCTATTTGAACAAGATCCCGAAACGGAAGCAGTAGTGATGATTGGTGAAATCGGCGGATCCGCAGAAGAAGAGGCGGCTGAATTTATTAAAAATTATATTACCAAACCAGTAGTGAGTTATATTGCCGGTATTTCTGCTCCAGTAGGAAAACGCATGGGGCATGCTGGCGCAATTATAAATGGTGGCAAGGGGACGGCTAAAGATAAAATTAGAGCATTAAAAGATGCTGGAGTTATTGTCGTGGAAAGCTTGGCTGATATAGGAAAAGCATTAAGAACCGTATTAAAGTAAAAGCGCGGTGAATTTTCAGCACTTTTTGAATATCCCTCATTTGAGGGATATTTTTTGTGAGCAATAAAAAACCTAGCTGAATGCTAGGTTTATAGGGTTGGTGCTCTGAGCGAGACTTGAACTCGCACGTCCTATGGACACTACCCCCTCAAGATAGCGTGTCTACCAATTCCACCATCAGAGCGTTTAATTCTTTTTATTGTGGGATATCTGCGTTTTTATTTTCTAATACTGGTGCAACTTCTTTTTGTTGTTGCATTTTTTCTGCTGCTTGTGATAAATCGTCGAATTTACCTTGGGTTACATTGCCACGATGTGAATTTAAGTTACCAATAGCAATACTTGTAACAAAAAATACAATAGCAAGAATGCCAGTTAAACGAGATAAGAAATTACCTGAACCTGCAGAACCGAAAACTGTACCTGAAGCACCACCGCCAAAAGAAGCACCTGCATCAGCGCCTTTTCCTTGTTGGATTAAAATTAATCCAATCATGATGATAGATACAATTAAATAAACAAATAATAATGCGTTATACATTCTAAATTCTTCTCTGCTAGGATTTGTAATCAATAAAACGTGGCGATATTACCGAATATTCATTGGTGAATCAAGTGATTTTTGCGTACTTGCTGAAAATCTAAGCGGAATTCACCGCACTTTTGGATTTTTTACCTGTTGTTTTTATTGGTTTTTTATTTTTGTTAGTGTTGTTTTGGTTAGCGATTTGGCTTAGTTGTCGTAAAGCTGAAAAATTGACGAAGCGAACCAAATCAGGCAACATTTGGGTGAGTTGATACATAAACTGTTGATAACTCATTTCTTTTTTGCTTATTCCATTAAGTTGCGCTTCCCAATGAGCAGTCATATCAGGTAAGGTTGCAATGTCAGGCAAGGCTTGAATTAGAATTCTTCCTGCTTCTGTACTATGGATATTCCGTCCTTTTTTGTATAGAAATCCACGTTTAAACAGTAATTCAATAATGCCTGCACGCGTTGCTTCTGTGCCAAGTCCGTCGGTTTCTCGAAGGATTTTTTTTAATTCTTTATCTTGCACAAAACGAGCAATGCCTGTCATTGCGGACAATAAAGTGGCGTCTGTAAAAGGTTTGGGCGGTTGCGTTTTTTTACTGACAATTTCGCCTTGCTGACAAAAGAGCATTTGTCCTTTTTTTACTACAGGTAAAGCTGGATCTAATTGTTGATCCTCATCTTCTTTCCCCCATAATGTTTTCCAACCTGCAATCTGTAAATTTCTAGCTTGAGCAATGAAAGTGCCGCCTGCAATTTTGAGTGTGATTTTGCTTTTACGATATTCAGCATCAGGGCAGAATTGCAATAAATATTGTCGAGCAATTAATTCGTAAATATTGCGTTCCGCTAAGCTTAATTGTGCAGAGCGAGTAAGTGCGGTTGGGATAATTGCGTGGTGTGCTTCGACTTTTTTATCATTCCAACAACGGTTTTTTTGTTCTGGATTAACCACTTGCGGCATTGTTTGGTAGTTTGAACTGTGCACAGAAATTGCTTTCATAACCGCAAAGCGATCAGCATAATGTTCGGTCGGTAAATAACGGCAATCGGAACGTGGATAAGTAATTAATTTATGTTTTTCATACAAATTTTGGCAAGTATCTAGTACATCTTGCGCTGACATACCAAAGCGTTTGGCAGCGTCAATTTGTAATGCAGATAAAGAATAGGGTAAGGGGGCGGTTTCTTTTTCTCTCTTATCTTCGTAATCGGTGACTTCTGCAGGTTGTTGAGAAATGCGTTTGACCACGTTTTCAGCTAGGGCTTGAGAAAGTACACGTCCATCTTCATCTTGATAGTCTTCACAGGCTTTGCTTGGCTGCCAAAGTGCGGTGAAAATAACCGCACTTTTTTCATCGGCAGAGATATTGGCAACAACCTCAAAGAAATCTTTTGGTTGGAAATTCTCTATTTCAAGATCGCGCCGTACGATAAGTCCCAATACAGGAGTTTGTACTCTGCCAACAGACAATACGCCATTGTAGCCAGCTTGTCGTCCACGAATGGTATAAGCGCGAGTCATATTTATACCATACAACCAATCTGCTCTTGCGCGCGCTAATGCCGATGTGGCAAGCGGAATGAAGTTACGATTCGGTTGTAATTTTTTGATTGCTTTTTCTACCGCACTTGGATTGAGATCGCTAATTAGGCAGCGTTGGATTTGATCACGTTTATCTGCTGATAAATTGGCGTGACTGAAAACTTCATCAACAAGCAGTTGACCTTCTCTATCAGGGTCTCCTGCATTCACTAATACTTCGGCTTGATGAATCAGTTTTTCCACAATATTGAGTTGTTTTGTCACTTCTTTACGCGGAATTAATTGCCATTTCTCTGGAACAATAGGCAAATGTTCTAGTCGCCATTGCTTAAAATTAGGATTATAGGCATCAGGCTCTGCTTGCTCTAAGAGGTGACCAACACACCAGGTGACATAATCATTTTCGCCACAACGGATAAAACCGTCACCTCGTTGGTGAGGTTTGGGCAATACGTCGGCAATAGCGCGAGCGAGACTGGGTTTTTCGGCAATAAAAAGTCGCATAAAGTTAAAATAATGAAAACAAGATTTCTATGAGCTATAAAAATCTTGTTTTTACTGTGAGAACGGTAATTAAAATACTTTTTTGAATGGTTTGATAATCACTTCGCCATAAACGCCAGCATCAACATAAGGATCTTGTTTCGCCCATTGTTGAGCTTGTTGTAAGGATTCAAATTTTGCAATCACTGTTGAACCAGTTATGGAACTACCATCTTCACTCGGATTTGGTCCTGCGGTTAATAAACGATCTTCGGCTTTTAATTGTTCCAAACGTGAAAGATGTTGAGGACGTACAGCTAAGCGTTGTTCTAATGTGTTTGGATTATCTTGTGCAAAAATAACATAGTATTCCATTGCCTTTCTCCTTTTATAATGACATTTGGCTTAATGCTTGTTCTAACTCTGGGTTATCTTCTCTTGGTACTATTCTTGGTTTACCGTTGCTATCAATGGCAACATATGTGAATAGCGCTTCTGTTACACAAGTGCGTTCACGCGAGCCTTGGAACACTTTTTTAATCCAGACTTCTACTTTTACTTGCATTGAGCTTCGACCAATATTCACTAATTGTCCGTAGCAACATACTACATCTCCCACCGCAATAGGATGAAGGAAAGTCATTTTATCTACACAAACTGTTACAACTCGACCTTTGGCAATTTCCTTCGCTAAAATTGCACCGCCCATATCCATTTGTGACATTATCCAACCACCAAAAATATCGCCATTAGCATTGGTATCTGATGGCATTGCTAATGTTCTTAGCAATAATGAACCCTTAGGTTGACGGTGTTCATTTTCATTTGATAGCGTACAGCTCATAAATTACTCCTTATCTTGCGGAAGATAACGATAAATATAAAGTCCAGTGATAATCGTTGCAACTAAAGTCATCGCAATTAAGCCAAATGATTTAAACCCAACCCAGTATTCACTGTGGAAAACGCTGATATATATATTGGTCAGCATGCAAAGAATAAAGAAAAATGCCCAGCCTAAATTTAAGCGATTCCACACCGCAGTTGGTAATTGAATTTCTTTACCGAGTAATTTTTGGATCAATGGGGTTTTAAATACAAACTGACCAATTAATAAGACAGCGGCAAACAGAGCATTAATTAATGTGACTTTCCATTGCAAATATTTAATATCATCAAAATAAGCAGTCAGCAAACCAAAGAAGACAACAGACCCACCTAGAATGATTTGCTGTTTTTCGATTTTTTTATATTTTAATTTTAAGATTAGCATTTGAATCATTGTGGCAATAACCAGTACGATTGCCGCTTCTCTTATGCCTGCTAATTTATATACCACAAAGAATAAAATCAGTGGGATAAATTCTAAAAGTTGTTTCATTTATGATGCCTTTTGCGTGAAAACTTGATAGAAACGATAGCTAAATACCATTAAAAAGAGGTTGAGAGCAGAAGTGAGGACGACTGCTAAAATCATCATCACTTCATTACGAGCTAATAATGCAATTTGCGCATTCAATATAGTAGCAAGAAAATAGTTGATGACACAGTAAAAAAATAAGGATGAATAGCCTTTCTTACCTAATTGAAAATTCACTTTTAACGTATTTCTAAAGGAAGAATTATTACTTAAATAAGCAATTGGGGATAAACAAAGACGGATTGCTAACCAGCTGGCGATAATAACCAAAATTAATGCTGGAAGTGGTGATATTGGTTCAACCCCTTGAAATAGATGGCTAAGTACAGCAGTTGCTAAGTAAACAATGCTGATTAATACAGGAATTAAAATCATGAGCGCCATGATGATGGCTCCCAATAAACGAGGTAAATGAGAGATTGCGGTTGGGATAATACCTTGAAACTCACGTTGACTAATTTTATGGACAGTTAATATTCCCCAATAAGAAATAAATAGCCCCACTAAAAATTGAACAACGGTGATTAAGCGGCCATCTGCATTTTGGGTTTGCTGTAATAAAATTTCCATACGTTGTTCTTGAGTTAATGCTTCGGCATTTTCAATAGCAACGGTTGGATGTAATAGGATTGCCATCAATGTATTTAAACTTAAAATAACAAGAAAAGTGATAGAAAATTGGCGCTGATTTTGCAAAAAATGCCAGCTATCTTTGAAAAGTTGCGTGAAATTAATTGGCATAATATCCCTTATAAAATATGGCAAAATTTGGTTGTCTATTATACCTGCTTTGATGGAAAAAGTATAAAAAAGTTAAAATTGATCTATATCAAAAATAAGGTTTTAAGTAAAAAATTAAAAAATAGACAATCAACATTATCTTTTTTTAACTTTTTTATTGTTTTATGATCTCGATCACAGTTTTTGTACTCAAAAAGAAGTATATTTAACTCCACGTTTAATGACGTATATTTTTTGTGGATATTAACTAAGGAGTCTATGATGAAAAAAACAGCTTTAGCATTAGGTTTAGCAGCAGCATTAGTAAGTGGTGCAACAATGGCTCACGAAGCAGGCAGTGTTCTTGTTCGTGCGGGTGGCGTATTAGTTGTGCCTAAAACTTCAAATTCAGATTTATCAATTGGCGGAGCTAAACAAGCTGCACCTTTATCTTTAGATGTGAATTCTAATGCACAATTAGGTTTAACAGCGACTTATATGATCACTGATAACATTGGTGTGGAATTATTAGCCGCAACACCATTTAGCCATAGCATCAAATTAGGTAATACTGTTGTTGCTAAAACTAAACATTTACCACCAAGCTTATATGCACAATATTATTTCTTAGATAAAGATGCGAAAGCACGTCCATATGTAGGTGTTGGTGTGAACTACACTACTTTCTTCAGTGAGAAAGAAGTGTTACCAGGCATGACAAACCTCAAATTAAAAGATTCTTGGGGCGTAGTTGCTAATGCAGGTGTTGATATTAATTTAGCAGATAACTTGTTCTTAAATGCAGCAATGCATTATGCAAAAATCAAAACAACTGCAAAATTTGATTTAGGTGGTGCACCAGTATCACAAAAAGTAAAACTTGACCCAATGGTTTACTTCCTAGGTTTAGGTTACCGTTTCTAATTTCATTTAGAAATGCAAAGCCCTTAATTGAATTAAGGGCTTTTTTGTTGGAAAAATATAAGAAAAGTGCGGTGTGTTTTTTCTTATTTTTTATTGGGATAGATTGAGAATAAGAATTTTAGAACGACGCTGATAGTTATAATTTTCTCTTTTCTCTGTTGGTAAATCTTCCACGTTTGCCATTCTAAAGCCACGTTCTTGGAACCAATGCACTGTTCTTGTGGTTAACACAAATAATTTTTCAATTCCTTGATTGATTGCTCTTTTTTGAATCGCTTCGAGGAGAATATCGCCTCGAGATGAATTTCTGTAATCAGGATGAACTGCAACACAAGCCATTTCTGCCATTTTTTCTTCAGGATAACTATTGAGTGCAGCACAAGCGATAATAACACCATCACGATCAATAATGGTGTATTTTTCAATATCCATTTCTAATTGTTCACGCGAACGTTTTACTAAAATACCTTGTTGTTCAAGCGGATGAATTAATTGAAGTAATCCCGGAATATCGCGAGCTGTTGCAATGCGAATATCTTCTGAATTTTCAATAGAAAGCTGCGTACCCACACCATCACGCGTAAATAGCTCTTGTAATAAAGAACCGTCTTCTTCATAGCTTAATAAATGGGAACGTTTTACTCCTGAACGACAAACATCAATAGCAGCCTGCAAGAAACGTGCTTGGGAACTGTGGTATTCATTTTTTTGAATAAAATGAGTTAAATATTCTTCGGCTTGTTGTGGTAGCAGATCGGAAATGGTTTGTTTTTGTTTGTCCAAAATCCCTTGTGTTGAACTAAAGCCAATTAATTTTTCCGCTTTAATTTTTATCGCCACTTGAGTGGCAATTTCTTCAAAAGGCAGGTTAAAACTTTCGCCTGTAACAGAAGGGGCAACAGGTCCAATTAATACAATGGCATCACGTTCTAATTGTTGTTTGATATTTTCAGTTTCAATGCGGCGTAATTTACCGCTTAATTGATAATCAACTCCATCATCCACACCAATAGGTTGCGCAAGAATGAAATTACTGCTGACCACATTGAGCAATGGTGCGTGAGGTAAACGCATAGAAAGGCGAGAGGTAATATCATAATTTAGCTTGCCTACAGCTTGCTTCACTAAATCAAGGGTTTTGAGATCCGTTATGCGAATATTTTTATGATATTGAGGAACAATACTATGTTGTTGTAATAATTCGTTAATTTGTAAACGAGCACCAAAAACAATAATGAGTTTAATCCCAAGACTATGTAGTAAACGAATATCGTTAATAATATTAATGAAATTAGGGCTTGCAATGGTATCGCCATCAAGCATGATGACAAAGGTTTTGCCTCTGTGCATATTCACATAGGGGGTTGATTGGCGAAACCAATGGACTAACTCAGTACTACGCATAATAAATCCTTATATTTATTCACTAATATTGAATTTATATTCAATTTTATGAATATGCAAGTGAAATTTATGGAAATAGAAAACTTTGTTATTTTACACCGCACTTTTGAGGATAATAAAAAGGCTTTCAATTAAGAAAGCCTTTTGTATAGCAATTATTTTGCTGCTTTTAATTCTTGATAGTATTTTTCGTATAACTCAACCGCTTCACCTACGTCATCTTGCCAGTAAGAATTTTGCAAGATTTCAGCTGTAGGGTAGATTGAAGGATCTTGAGTAATTTCTGTTGGTAATTTAGCTTTTGCTTTTAAGTTAGAGGTTGGGTAACCAATTTCTAACGTTAATTTTTCAGCAGTTGCTTCACCTAACATATAGTTAATTAATTTGTGCGCTGCATCTGAATTTTTTGCATTAGCTGGAATTGCTAATGTATCAACCCATAATACTGGACCTTCTTTTGGGAACACCATGTCGATAGTACCTGGTGCTTCTTTCTTAGCGATACGCACAGAACCATTCCATAATTGACCTAGTTCAACTTCGCCTGCAATAAATGAACTTGCTGGGTTATCAGAGTTGAATGAAAGGACATTTGGACGAAGTTTTAATAATTCTTCGTATGCTGCTTTGATTTCATCTGGATTAGTGGTATTAGGGTTTTTACCTAATTTTAATAATGCAATGTTAAATACTTCGCGAGCATCGTCTAATAATTGTACTTTACCTGCATATTCAGCTTTCCATAAATCACCCCAAGAAGTAAAATCAGAACCTTTATAAGCAGTTGTATTGAATGCAATACCTGGTGCACCTAATAATTGTGGTAAAGAATATTTGTTACCTTTATCGTAATCTTTATTCAACCAATCTGGATCTAATTCTGCAATAACAGGTAATTTGCTGTGATCAAGTTCTTTTAACATACCTTCGCGAGCCATTTTTGACACGAAGTAGTTTGATGGCGCAATAACATCATAGCTATCAGAACCTGCACCTTGTAATTTCACTTTAGCGAACATTGTCTCATTTGATTCAAGACTTGAACGATTCACTTTAATACCAGTTTCTTGAGTAAATTGGTCTAATAGACCATCTGGTACATATTCGGTCCAAGTGTAGAGGTTTACTGTATTCTCTTCACTTGCTACAGCTGGTAATGCAACTGAAATTAGGCCAGCTGCAACAAGACCTGCTAATTTTTTCATTTAGATCATCTCCTGTGATGAATTAATTAAGAGTAAAATCCGTCCTTCTTTTTCTCGAAGAAATAAAAAAACGCCTGACTTCGGTTTAGGGCCTAATGTCCGGCGTTATTTTATGTGTAAATCGTTATTTTGTCTAGGCTTTATCTTTTTTGCCAATTAATTGCGCTAATAAGACAAGAGCAAGAGAAAGCACGATCATAATGGTTGCTAATGCATTGACTTCAGGCGTTACACCAGTTTTTACTAATGAGTAAATCTTGAGTGGTAAGATCTCATAGCTTGCGCCACTTACAAATGAGGATACAACCACATCATCTAATGAAAGTGTAAAGCTTAATAACCAACCTGAAACAATTGCAGGTAACGCTAATGGTAAAATAATTTTACGTAAAATCGTTACTTCACTTGCACCTAAATCTCTTGCTGCTTCTAACATTCTCACATCAAAGCCTTTTAAGCGAGAATAAACACTCACTACAACATAAGGTAAACAGAACGTAATATGTGCTAATAGCAATGACCAAAAGCCTAATGAAATGCCTACCATCATAAATAGCGCTAATAAAGATACTGCCATAACAATATCTGGCGACATCATCACAATAAATAGCATTCCACTTACAGCTTGTTTACCGCGGAATTTGTAACGATAAAGAGCAATAGCGGTTAAGCTACCAATTAATGTTGCAATGGTTGCACCTACAAAAGCGATAACAACAGAATGGATAGCAGATTGAATTAAAGTATCATTATTAAATAAGCGTTCGTACCAGTTCCAGCTAAAACCTTTCCATGACAAACCATAGCGGTCTGTATTAAAAGAGTTGGTAACTAAGATAACAATTGGAATGTACAAATAGGCGTACACAACCAACATAAAGAAACTACGTAGTATGCGACCCATTATTCTAACTCCACTTTCTTATTCAATAATTTATTGGCTTTATAATAAACCATAATTAACAACGCCATTAAAATCGTTAAGCCAATACTAATTGCTGAACCAAATGGCCAGTTACGTGAAATTAAGAATTCACTCTTAATCACGTTACCCACTAATAAGACTTTCGCTCCACCAAGTAAATCGGCTACATAGAACATCCCCATCGCTGGTAGCAATACTAATAAGCAACCAGAGATAATTCCAGGCATAGTCAATGGGATAATAATCTTAATGAAACGTTGGAACGCATTTGCGCCTAAATCTTTTGCCGCTTCAAGTAGGCGAAGATCTAATTTCTCAATAGCAGAGTAGAGCGGTAAGATCATAAATGGTAATAGCAAATACACTAAACCAATAATCACTGCTACTTCAGTATTTAAAATACGAATAGGCTCACTAATCAAACCAATAGAGAGTAAGATTTCGTTTAGTACACCTTTCACGCCAAGAAAGATTTTCATACCATAAATACGGATTAATGAGTTTGTCCAGAATGGAAGTACCAACAAAAACATTAAAAAAGCGCGGTATTTTGGATTTATCTTGGTCATGATAAATGCAAAAGGATAGCCAACCACTAAACATAAAATCGTCGTGATGAGCGACATATACAATGAGTTCCATACCACTTTGCCATACAATGGCTCAAATAAGCGCGTATAGTTCTCAAAGGTAAAAGGTAAGGCATAGAAATTACTACTGTCTTTGCTGAGGAAACTCACAATAAACACCAAAAAGTTTGGTGCAAAAACAAAGAAAATTAACCAAGCAAAGATGATACCAACAGCGAATTTCTGGAACTTATTGGTCGTTTTCATCGTTTAATACAACCTCCCAGCCTTCGTGCCATGTGAGAGCCACTTTTTGACCTAAAGAGTGATCGATATTTGGATCGTCTTCATTAAAGAATTCGCTGACTAATACGTTCATACCATTGTGATCTAAGGTCACATTAGATTCTAATGTCATCCCTTTATAATTACGATCCGCTACGTGCCCAATAATTGCTTTGGAACTTTCATTTTCATCTAGTTCTTCAATCACAATATCTTCAGGACGTAACAAGACTTTTAATTTTTGTCCAGCTTGTACATCAAGTGCGGTGTAAATATCACAAATTCTGCCTTCAACATTGGCACGAACACGTTTTTCATCTTTACGCTCAATCACTGTTGCATCAAAGATATTAATTTCACCGATAAATTTCGCGACGAATAAATTTTTCGGATCTTCATAGATTTCACGCGGTGAACCATCTTGCTGAATATGACCTTTTTTCAGCACAATAATACGATCAGACATCGTCAAGGCTTCTTCTTGGTCATGAGTAACGAAAATAAAGGTAATACCTAATTGACGTTGTAATGATTTCAATTCGTTCTGCATTTTTTTACGCAATTTGTAATCTAATGCAGAGAGTGATTCATCCAGTAATAATACTTTCGGTTTATTTACTACGGCACGCGCGATAGCGATACGTTGTTGTTGACCACCAGAAAGTTGTGCAGGTTTACGATCAGCCATGTCTTCTAACTGAACCATACGCAATGCTTCCATTACACGAGGCTTAATTTCTGCCTCAGATACTTTTTGCATGCGTAAACCAAAAGCCACATTGTCAAAAATTGTCATATGTGGGAACAATGCATAACTTTGGAATACCGTATTAATATGGCGATTTTCAGCAGGAATGTTGGTAACATCTTCGCCATCAATAATGATTTGACCCGCATTCGCTTCTTCAAAACCAGCAATTAAGCGTAAAACGGTGGTTTTACCACAGCCTGAAGGACCTAAAATGGTGACAAATTCACCATGGTTAATGGTTAAGTTAAAGTCATTGATGATAGTGTTATCACCATAAGCTTTTTTAAGCGAGCGTAGCTCAACGATAGGTTTAGTAGTTTTTTCCACTAGCTTTGGTTTTCTCCCTGAAAAACTAAAATGAGATTAGTTTGAATAGAAGCAAAACGCTTATTTGTCAGATAAATAAGCACCGAAATTTCAAACAGTAATGATATAGCTATTACGACTTAATGAAAAGGGAAGAATATCATTTTGTTTAAATAATTTACAGAATCGTATTAATTTTGAACAGTAATAGAAAGTGTTATTTTTATAAAATTTGATTTAGGTAAAAGTGCGGTGTAATTTTTCGTAAAAAATTTGCACCGCACTTTATGTTTTTGCATAATCAATTCCCATAAGGAGAGAATTATGCAAACTTCGCAACAATATTTACTCGAACGTTTTTTAAATTATGTGTCATTTGATACGCAGGCTAAAATCGGTGCCAAAAGTTCGCCAAGTTCTTCAGGACAGTTAAAGTTAGCACAACATTTAGCACAAGAATTACAAGCTATTGGTTTAACTGATATCCAACTTTCTAAACAAGGCGTTTTAACTGCTTATTTAGAAGGCAATGTGCCAAATTCGCCAACAATTGGACTCATTGCACATTTGGATACCTCACCAGATTGCAGTGGCAAAAATGTGAAGCCTGAAGTGATCCAAAATTATCGCGGTGGTGATATAGCTTTAGGCATTGGTGAGGAATTTATTAGCCCCGTTTACTATTCATTTATGCACCAATTAATTGGTAAAACTTTAATTGTTGCGGACGGTACAACTTTATTAGGCGCAGACAATAAAGCTGGAATTGCAGAAATTATCACCGCACTTTCTATTTTAAAAGAGAGCAATCAGCCTCGCTGTCATTTACGCATCGCTTTCACACCAGATGAAGAAATCGGTTTGGGTATGCAACATTTCCCTTTAGAACAATTCGCTTGCGATTGGGCATATACCATTGATGGTGGCGAATTAGGGGAATTGGAATATGAAAATTTCAATGCAGCAAGTGCCACTATTACCTTCGTGGGTCGCAATATTCATCCCGGTTATGCGAAAGGAAAAATGGTGAATGCATTGGCATTAGCTTGTGAATTTCAACAACAGCTTCCAGCGCAGGAAGTACCAGAAAAAACAGAGAATAAACAAGGCTTTTTCCATTTACATCGTTTTTCTGGTGACATTGAACGAGTGGAATTACATTATTTAATTCGTGATTTCGATGCGGAACAATTTGAACAGCGTAAGGCATTTTTGTTAAGCAATGTCGCTCAGTTTAATCAGGAAAAAGGCTTGCTCCATCCAATTCAAATAGAGATTACTGATAGCTATAAAAATATGTATGAGACTGTTAAAAAAGTACCACAAGCTATTGAATTAGCAGATCGTGCTATGCGTGAATGTGGTATTTCACCGCAACATAAAGCAATTCGCGGGGGAACGGACGGAGCTTGGTTAGGCGAGAAGGGATTAGCCTGTCCGAATATTTTTACCGGTGGCTATAATTTCCATAGTAAGCATGAATTAATTTGTTTGGAAAGTATGCAAAGTGCAGTAGAAACGATTGTAAAAATAGCGCAGCTAGCAACGCAACTGTATAAGTAACTTATTGAAAACTAATCGGAAAAAGACCGCACTTTATAATGAAAAGTGCGGTCTTTTTTATCATTGTTTATTCGGCTAGCACACCTGAATTCCACTGCTTCGCGTCTTTCGGAGTTTTCACTTGCAGTAAGAATCGTTGGTTTGCTTTTGCTTGAGGTTGAACAACAGTTGACGACGGGGTAGAGAAAGATATACCGCCTTTCAATAACTGCTGGACAGATCCTGTATTTACTTCAATGCCAGACCAACCAAGTTCTGCCGAATAACCTGTTGTGATCCAGAATTGCGAGTTTTGTCGTACTAAATGAGCATATTTTGGTGCAATTGCAATGTGGATCAATACACGATCACCTAAATTATTAAGTGTTAATTGGCGAATTTTACCCACATCCACACCACGATACATCACAGGCGAGCCTTCAGTAAGATTTAGCGCATCATTCGCTTCCAAAATAATCGGGAAACCTTGTGTGAATTTCAGAGCTTTGGAATTGTTGTTATCCGATAAATTAAATTGTGTTTTATATTTACCAGCTCCTGCTTCAATGTCGATGTAAGGTTGTAATAAGCTGTCTATATTCTCAATTCCACCAGCAGAAATTTGTGGCGAAATGACTTTAAATACGCTGTTTTCTTTTGCCACAATCGACATATAATTTGGGTTCATTAAGGCTTTAGCTTTGATTTTCTTTGTAGCTTTATCTAAGCTAATTTCCTCAATTTCACCTACGGTTAATCCCATGTAGCGAAGATCCATGCCAGTGCTGAGATTTGTGGCATCATCTGTGATTAGTGTAATGATTTGTCCTGCAGATTTTGCTTTCAGTTCGCTTGCATACAAGGCGGTATTTTTTCCGCTACCATGATTATCAAAACTAATAGCACCTTTTAACGAACGAGCAATAGGCGTTGCTTGAATACTAATGCCTTTTGGTGTGATATCAATTTGTGCTGCACTTTCTACCCAAAAACGACTGTTTGGTGTTAATAAATGGGCAAATTTAGGATAAATGGCGATATCTACATCAAAGTGTTCTTTTAATGGACGCACTTCTAATACTTGTCCCACTTCATATTGGCGGTAAAGAACCAAGGAACCTTTGCTGATACTTGGTAATTGTTTGGTTTGCAAAGTAATACTTGGTTTTAAATTTGTGCTGACTAACCCCATTTCTGCATGAGACTGATCCTTGTAAATTGGATAGCTTGTTTTGGCTTCGCCATGCGGTTTTCCTGAAATGATACGAACGCCACCTTGCAACCATTTTTCTGGTCGTGCAGCATGCATTTTCAATCCATCTAATCCGAAAGAAATATCAAAATTCGTGGCGGCAATAAATTGTGTGCCAGCATGAATTAAATTGCGGTATTGAGGTGAAATCACAGCTTTAAAACGTACGCCATCGATATCTACTTTTTGTTCGATTAATCGCCCAATATTAATATTGTTGTAATAAATATATTCACCTTTGTTAATGCCGTAGGTTTCAGGCGCGGTTAAGGTCAAAATGAGCGTATTGGGCTGATTAAGCAATAATTCATCTTCTCTTAGTGCACTGAATTTAGTGCTTGGTTCGCCTTTACCCGCAATCATTTCTAAATAAACACCACGCAACATATCAGGTAATTTTTCTAAATTACCCAAATTAAGTTTAGGCGAATGGATAATAAATTGAGTGGTTTGGCGTAATGAATCCTTAATGCTTGGATTTAACAATAAGGTGCCTTCCATATAGTCATCATTGACATCTGCATCGTCAATGGAAGAAATAATGCCCACAGGCGATCCTTGTAAATAGACTTCGGTTATGCCTTCTTTAAATGAAGAATCATTGGGTAGTGTAATTTCAACTTCGATACCTCGTTGAGCAGAACGAAGATCAGGATAGAGAGTATATTGTTCATTTTGATTGGCAAGTTCGCTTTTTTCTGGTGAGTCAAAGGTAATGGCGCCTTGAACGACAGCTTGCAAACTATCCACATTGATATTTACTCCGCTAAAATCAACATCAGCACGAATACCACTGATATTCCAAAAGCGGCTGTCTTTTTTGATAAGATTTTTGTAGGCTTTCTCAATGGCTACGTGAATTTCAACGTTTTTCTGATCAGGCGTAAAGCCGTATTTTAATACTTTACCCACAGGAAGTTTTTTATAAAAAACAGCAGCGCCAGGGGAAATAGAACCTAAATCTTCTGAAATTAATCGAATTAATAAATCGCCATCATCAATTTGAGCGATTGGACTTTCTGTTTCCGCCACAAAATCATATTTATAATCGCCTTCACCCGGTTGAAGCGTAATATAGTTACCAGAAATTAAGGTGTCTAAACCTGAAATCCCAGCTAAAGATGCATTTGGTTGGACTAACCAAAATTTCGTTGTTTCTCTTAAAACAGTTTTTGCTTCAGGATAAATATTAGCTTCGACCGCTACACTTTTTAAGTCATCGGCAAAATTCACTTTTTTAACTACACCAATTTGTAATCCTTGGTAACGAACTTGCGTTTTATTGGCAACTAAACCATCACCTGTTGCAAAAGTAATATGGATCGTTTCGCCTTGCTCTTTAATGATTTGGAAGAATAAGGTCGCACCAATAATTAATGCAATGATAGGCAGTAACCAAAATGGCGATATACGACGGCTTTTTTTCACATTTGCTTCAGGTAGCTTTTGTGCTACTGAAGTTTCTTCTGCTGAATGAATTTGATGATTATTTGTCATAAATTTTCCAAAGTAAACGACTATCAAAAGTGGTCGTTGCGATCATAGTTAAAAATACCGATAAACCAAAATAAATTGCGGCAGGTCCTACAGAAAAATTGATAATTTGCCCGCGTGTGACTAATGACATCATGAGGGCGAGTACAAACAAATCAAGCATGGACCAGCGCCCAACAAAGTGAACAACATGAAACAATTTCAGTTGCCATTTTAAAGAATGTTGCCAACGGAAATGTATGCTAAACAGCAAATAGAGCATAATAATAATTTTGCTGATTGGCACAAAAATACTCGCAAAAAACACGATAAAAGCGACAAAATAGCTACCCATATCAATAAAGGAAATAACGCCCGAGATGAGCGTATCTCCAGTAGAAAGATTATTCATCGCAATATAAGAAATCGGATATATATTAGCAGGGAAGATCATTATCATGCCAGCTAAAAGTGCTGCCCAAGTTTGTTGTAGACTGATATCCGCTGATTTTTCTGGCGCGCTATGGCAACGAGGGCAGCGATCCTCATTTTTATGATTTTTTATAGGTTGCTCAAAAGTATATTGGCAATGAATACAAAAGTGCGGTGTATTTTTTAAGGATTTTGCGGAATATTTGACATTTTGAGGATAAAAGTTATCCCACAATGCACTTGGCTCAATTTTGGCAAAAAGCAAGGTTGTCAGTAGTGCCACAACCAAAAAGGCAATTAAATAAATATCAAAAGAGAGACTTGCATAATCTCTCACTTTAAATGCTGTTACGCCAATTGCAACCAAATACACATCAAACATGACCCAAGGTTTTATATAATTTAATGTAATCAATAGGTTGCGAGGTTTGATTCCCATTAATTTTGAGAACTGTAACAAGATAATCAAAAGACAAAAAGCGATAGGAATAAATACCGCACATAAGAAAATTAAAAATGCAGTGTAGGCATAGCCTTCTGTTGCCATTTTCCAAACACCTCCCCAAATTGACGCATCAACATTAACACCAATCAAATGAATAGTTAATAAAGGGTAGTTCAGTGCAAAAGGCATGAGAATGAGAATAGAAAAGGCAATAATTGAGCAGCGTTTTAGCGACCAATGATCTTGCGATTGTAATTCATGCTGGCAGCGAGGACAAACCGCATGTTCACCTTTTTGTAAATGCGGAATAGCAACTAAGGCATCGCATTCACAACAGCGAGAAACATGATCGATTTTGTCGTTTGAATAAGTTGCCTGCATAGTTTTCCTAGATAATTTTTCAAATCACCATTTTATACATTAATATTAGGCTTGCCAAATGTCGCCGAGAAATAGTCTTGTAATTGGGAATATTTGAAGTGGAAACCTTGTTGTAATAGTTTTTGCGGTTGCATATTTTGGCTGTCTAACAATAAAGCTGCACGTTCGCCTAAGAGCAATTTTAATAAGCAGGCGGGAGCCTGAGCAAAATAAGGTCGTTTTAGTTGGCGAGCCAATAAGCGATTAAATTCCGTATTTGTGACAGGATTGGGTGCACTGAGGTTGAAAGCACCATGACAAGATGGATGATGAATTAAAAAATCAATGGCATTCACCATATCTTCTAAAGCAATCCAAGGCATAAATTGTTTGCCATTACCTAATTTTCCACCAAATCCGCATTGGTATAGGGGTAACATTTTTTGCAATGCCCCACCTTGTGGTGATAAGACGAAACCTGTTCTTAACAAACAGACTCGCGTATTGGCAGATTTCGCGGCTTTTTCCCATTGTTGACAAAGGGATGCAACAAAAGAATGGTCTGCTGGCTGTTGTTCATTTATTGCTTGTTCTCCTGTATTGCCATAATAGCCAGAAGCCGAAGCGGAAATAAAACAGTCTGGAGGTGTGTTGGCAGCATTAATAAGTGCGGTCAATTTTTCGGTTAATTTTATTCGACTATCCCATAACCGTTTTTTTTGTTTATTACTCCAACGTCTATTAAAAATGGGTTCCCCAGCTAAATTAACGACTACATTAGCTTGTAGAGAAACGGGCAAAGAATCTACCGCAGTTAAATGTGGGTGATGTTGAAATAGGGCAAGTGCTTTTGTCGGAGAGCGGGTTAATATTGTAATTTGATGATGTTGTGCAAGCCATTTTCTGACAAGGGCTTGCCCAATTAAACCTGTTCCCCCTGTAATAAAAATAACCATGCTATAACGAATTTTCAAATAAACGTTGGATATTTTTGATTAACTGTTCTGTTGTTGTATTTTGAGTGGGCGTGATGAAAATTGTATCATCGCCTGCAATAGTGCCGAGAATACCGTCTGCTTTTCCTACGGAGTCAAGCAAACGTGCAATCAACTGTGCAGCACCAGGACTTGTTTTTACAACTACTAATAATGAATTGTAATCAATATCTAAAACCAGATTTTTGAGAGGGCTACTTGTATTTGGTACGCTTAATTCGTTAGGTAAGCAATACACCATCTCCATTCTTGTATTTCGGGTTCGTACTGCACCAAATTTAGTCAGCATACGTGAAACTTTTGATTGGTTAATATTCGCAAAGCCCATATCTTGCAAAGCGGTAACGATTTCACTTTGAGAACCAAAACGTTCTTGTGCCAGTAATGCTTTAAACGCATTTGTTAAGCTATCATTTTTTTGTTGAGTCATAGATTTTCATTATTCAATTGATTTGCATAAATTGTGCATAAAAATGCAAAATTAATCAATAAAAATTGAAATTATTTATTTGTGGAAAAAAGAGTGCGGTAAAATTTGAAGTAGATCTCAAATTTGGATTTTGCTATTTGAATTATATTGATCTTATACGTAAACTAGGAGGTAATCAAATAGAGTTAGCACTCATAAAAATTGATCACAGTTTTTATAAGCCCTAATTTTTAGATGTTTAAGGAGACAAAAATGAAAATTGCAGTTTTAGGTGCCGCAGGTGGTATTGGTCAACCACTCTCATTATTATTGAAATTACAACTTCCAGCTGGTTCAGAACTAGCATTATATGATGTAGCACCTATGACACCGGGTGTGGCAAAAGATTTAAGCCATATTTCCACCGCGGTTAAAGTTGAAGGCTATGCAGGCGATGACATTGGTGCAGCTTTACAAGGTGCAGATGTTGTTGTGATCTCTGCGGGTGTGGCAAGAAAACCTGGTATGGATCGTTCAGATCTTTTCAACATCAACGCAGGTATCATTCGTGATTTAGTCCAAAATGTAGCTAAATTTGCGCCAAAAGCTTGTATTGGCATCATTACTAACCCAGTTAATACCACTGTTGCGATTGCTGCTGAAGTATTAAAACGTGCAGGCGTATATGATAAACGTAAATTATTTGGTGTGACCACCTTAGACGTATTACGTGCTGAAACCTTCATTGCAGAACAAAAAGGCTTAGAAGTTGAGCGCAATAGTGTACCAGTCATTGGTGGTCACTCAGGTACAACAATTTTACCTCTTCTTTCACAAGTTCAATATGCAACTTGGGGCGATGAAGAAGTGGTTGAATTAACTAAACGTATCCAAAATGCAGGTACTGATGTTGTAAATGCGAAAGCAGGCGCTGGCTCAGCAACATTATCAATGGCTATGGCAGCAGCACGCTTTACCTTAGCACTAGTTCGTGGTTTACGTGGTGAATTAGCTGTTGAATGTGCTTATGTGGAAGGTGATGGCGAATATGCTCGTTTCTTCTCTCAACCAATTCGTTTTGGTAAAGAAGGTGTTGAAGCATTGTTACCAATTGGTCCATTAAGTGCGTTTGAAAAAGAGCAGTTAGACGCTATGTTACCGCAGTTGAAAGCGGATATTGAATTAGGCGAAAAATTCGTTTAATTACATTTCAAAACTTATAAAAAATAAACCGCACTTTGAAGTGCGGTTTATTTTTTTCTATTTTCTGACCACTTTGAGAGGGGAGAAAGCTTGTGCTACAGGCATGATTTCAATGCGATTCACATTGACATGGGCAGGCTGTTGGTAAATCCAAAGCGCTGCGTTGGCAATATCTTCTGGTTGAATGGATTGCACGCCTTTATAAAGATCAGCCGCTTTTTCATCATCACCTTTAAAACGGACATTGGAAAATTCAGTACCGCCACATAAGCCTGGCTCAATATTGGTAACACGAATAGCTGTACCAACAAGATCCGCTCGTAAATTTAAACTAAATTGCTCAACGAAAGCTTTGGTTGCACCATAGACATTGCCGCCTGGATAAGGATAAGTCCCCGCAATAGATCCTAAATTGATAATATGTCCTTTGTTTTTTTCGACCATTTTAGGCAATACTTGATGAGTAAGATAAGTAAGACCCACAATATTGGTATTGATCATGGTCAACCAGTCGTCAAATTTTGCTTGGTGAGCAAGCTCTAATCCCAATGCGAGCCCTGCATTATTCACTAATAAGTCAATATCAGCCCATTCAGCTGGCAATTGCGAAAGTGCGGTGTCAATTTCTTGTGTTTTGGACACATCCATTTGTAACGGATAGAAATTTTCGCCGAGTTCATGTTGTAGTGCTTGTAATTTATCTAAACGGCGAGCTGCACCAATGACTTTGTAGCCTGCATTGATAAAGGCTGAGCAAATCGCTTTACCAAATCCTGCTGATGCGCCTGTAACTAAAATTGCCATATAACCTCCTGTATTTAAAATATTGATTTATCATAACAAAAAATCCTACGCAAATGGAATGAACGTAGGATTTTTTATGGATTATGTTAATTTCGGTTTACTGACCATGATTTCAATCACTTGTCGGTCTGTATATTGCATACTGCGAGAGGCAATATTACATAAGTTATTGATGGAGCGATCAATATCATGCTCAACAATGCCTTCATTACCTGTGACCTGACTGTTATCTAATGCCATTAAAACAGACTTATAACCCGAAGTGACACTGGTTGACACTTTCATTGCACAACTGTTTGCCGCACCATCACAGATAATGCCACTGATATCGCCAATCATACTGCTGATTGCCATGCTAATACTTTCAAATTTCCCAGTTAATAGCCAAGCAACACCAGCGCAGCTTCCCATTGCTGCGGTAGTGGCAGCGCAAAGGGCAGAAAGTTTTGGGAGTTTGCTATGAATATAAATTGCCATTAAGTGAGATAAAAATAGTGCACGAATACGTTGCTCTTCCGTTGCATTGATGTGACGCGCGACCACTACAACAGGCATAGTTGCAGTAATGCCTTGGTTGCCTGAGCCTGAGTTACTCATCGCAGGAAGATTGGCTCCGCCCATTCTTGCGTCAGAAGCAGCAGTGGTTTCAATAACAATTCGGTTGAGCAAATCGTCGCTAATTAATCCCATACCAATTTGTTTTTGCAACGTGCGACCAATATGCAAACCGTAATCAGTGCGTAAGCCTTCTTGTGAAAGTGCACTATTGAGTTTTGCTGCCTCTTCAATAAAACGGATTTTTTCTAACTCGACATTCATTGAAAAATCGAACAGATCTTTTGCGGAAAGTGCGGTGAAAATATCTGCAATTTCATCATTTTCTACGGCGCAAGGTTTGCTAAAAATGCACTGACCATTTTTTTCAATATAAATCACATTGGTGTGATGAGCAGCAATACGAACACGAACGATATCATCTTGATAGAATAAATTCGCTTCTGAGTAAAGAATATGCTCTGTTTCAAAAATTGAAACGGAGACCTTGTCTTCACTTAGCATGGCTTTGGCTTGCTTAACTTGTTCTGCAGTAATCTGCTTTAATACTTCCAATCCAGCGTTCGGTTCGCCTCCAATTGCGCCGATAGCAGCAGCCATGGCTAATCCCACAGTACCTGTACCAGGAACAGTAACGCCCATGCCATTTTTCATGAGATTAGGCGATACTTTTGCTTCTATACGTTCAGGAATATAGCCTAAATGCTGGCGTCCAATAGCAGACGCCAACGCCAATGAAATGGGTTCTGTACAACCCAGAGCAGGAACCACTTCATTAGTTACAGCGGTAAGAATCGCTTGTTCTAAATTTTGCTGATTGATATCCATATCCATAAAGTTTATTCAATCCCTTTATGACGTAATAGCGCATCTAATGTTGGTTTGCGACCGCGGAAACGCTCAAATAATGCCATTGGTTCTTCAGAACCACCACGAGACAGAATTTCATCTAGGAAGGATTTACCTGTTACTGGATTAAAAATACCTTCTTCTTCAAAGCGTGAATAGGCATCTGCAGATAGCACTTCTGCCCAGAGATAGCTGTAATAACCGGCTGCATAACCACCAGCGAAAATATGGCTAAAACTATGTGGTGTTCTTGCCCAATCAACGCCTTTGATAACAGAGACATCTTGTTTTACTTGGTTTAATGTATCCAAAATTTGATTGGTTTGACCAATTTGATATTGATGATGTAAACGGAAATCAAATAAACCAAATTCTAATTGGCGGAGAACAAACATTGCCGCTTGGAAGTTTTTCGCTTTGATTAATTGAGTTAATTTTTCTTTTGGTAGCGGTTCTCCAGTTTCATAATGTCCTGAAATAAAGGCGAGTGCTTCTTCTTCCCAGCACCAGTTTTCTAAGAATTGGCTTGGTAATTCCACCGCGTCCCATGGCACGCCGTTAATACCTGCCACATCACCCACGTCAATTTGTGTGAGCATATGATGAATACCATGCCCAAATTCATGGAATAAGGTAGTGACTTCATCATGTGTGAATAATGCAGGTTTGTCGCCCACAGGTGCATTGAAGTTACAGGTTAAATAGGCAACGGGCTTTTGAATTGAACCATCAGCTAAACGTCTGCGACCAACGCAATCATCCATCCAAGCACCGCCACGTTTATTTTCACGAGCATATAAATCTAAATAGAAACTACCACGCACTTGATGTTGTTCATCCACCAAATCAAAGAAGCGAACATCTTTGTGATAGGTGTCAACATCAAAGCGTTCTACCGCATTAATGTTAAAAATACGTTTGATCAATTCAAATAATCCTGAAAGAACACGATTTTCTGGGAAATACGGGCGTAATTCTTCATCATTAATCGAATAGAGGGCTTGTTTTTGCTTTTCACTATAAAACGAAATATCCCAAGGTTGTAAATAAATATATTCTTGATCTTGCTGCACAAATTTTTTCAGATCACAAAGTTCTTTTTTTGCCTGATCCTTAGAACGTTTTGCTAGATCTTCAAGGAAATCTAAAACCTGTTGTGGATTTTCTGCCATTTTGGTGGCAAGTGAACGATCGGTATAGCGTTCAAATCCAAGCAGTTGAGCCAATTCCACGCGTAAATCAAGAATTTCACCCATGATTTCTGAGTTATCCCATTTACCTGCATTTGGGCCTTGATCTGAGGCTCTAGTGACAAAAGCGCGGTACATTTCTTCGCGTAATTCAGCATTTTCGCAATAAGTCATTACAGGTAAATAGCTTGGGAATTCCAAGGTAAAACGATAGCCTGTCATACCTTTGCTTTCAGCCGATTGTTTAGCAGCTTGTAATGCACTTTCTGGTAAGCCTGCTAATTGTGATTCATCGGTAATAATTTTTTCCCAGCCCATTGTAGCGTCAAGCACATTATTGCTGAATTGCGAGCTTAATTCGGATAAACGAGCAGCAATTTCGCCATAACGTTTTTGTTGTTCTGCTGGTAAGGAAATACCAGAGAGCTCAAAATCACGCAGGCTATTTTCAATGGCTTTTTTTTGCGCCACATCGTAATGTTCATATTCTGGGCTTTGTTTTAATGCGAGATAAGCATTATATAGTCCTTGGTGTTGCCCAACCCAAGTGCCATATTCCGATAATAACGGCAAACACGCTTGATAGGCTTCGCGTAATTCAGGGCTATTTTTCACCGCATTTAAATGACCAATTGGCGACCAAGCTTTACTTAAACGATCATTCACTTCTGCTAATGGCAAGTAAAAGTTTTGCCAACTAGGCTCAGGTTGCTTTAATAGTTGTTCTGTCACATCACGACAATCTTGGATTAATTTCTCTACCGCAGGTTGAATATGTTGAGGTTCAATTTTTGAGAAAGGAGGTAATGTATTATTTTCTAATAATGGGTTTGTCATAAATATCCTTATGGGGAGCAATGAAAACATTGCTCCGTTTGTTATTTATTAGTTGATTTTAGTAAGAATAAGATTTGCCATCATTGCAATATGGTCATCATCTGCATTTAATGCCGGAATATATTGGAAGGTTTTGCCACCATGTTCTAAGAAATATTCACGATTTTCTTCATCAATTTCTTCAATGGTTTCTAAACAATCCACAGAAAATCCCGGACAAACAACAGCAATTTTTTCAATGCCATTTTTTGCTGCATTTTGCATAAATTCATCCGTATAAGGCTGTAACCATTCTTCTTTTCCAAAACGTGATTGGAAGGTCATTTGCCATTGCGTTTCTTTCAAACCGAGTTGATCAACAACTGCAATGGTGGTTTGACGACAATGCTCACGATAATAATCGCCTTTTTGTTCATAACTTAATGGAATACCATGATAAGAGAACAGTAAAAACTCATCTTCTTGCATTTTCGCTTTGATGGAACGCACTAAAGCTGAAATATAGTTTTCATCTAAATGATAAGAATGAATAAAGTCAAAAGGCACAATATGGCGCTGTTTTTTCAATGCATCAGCAAAGGCATCAAAAACGGAAGCAGTAGTTGTACTACTGTATTGTGGGTACAGTGGTAACACAACGATTTTTTCCACATTCAAATCTGTTAATTTTTGCACCGCACTTTGAATGGAAGGATTGCCATAACTCATGCCAATTTCCACTTCAATATCTAAATCAGCATGATGTTGTGCAAAATAAGCCTGTAATTTTTCTTGCTGCTGCTTGGTGGTTGCTAAGAGAGGCGAGCCTTGTTCTGTCCACACCGATTGGTAATTCTTTGCAACTCGTTTTGAACGAGGTGGAAGAATAATAAAGTTAAGTAATGGCCACCAGCGCCATTTAGGCAGATCCACAACGCGAGGATCTGTCAAAAATTGACGCAAATAAGGCTTAATGGCTTCTGGAGTTGGTGCATCTGGTGTGCCCAGATTGGCTAATAAAATACCAATTTTTTTATTCATTATGATCTATTACCGAAAGTGTTAAACGTGAAGTGCAGCATAGTTTATCTTCTTGATCACGAATGTCAATTTGCCATACTTGAAGTGTGCGTCCAATTTTGATTGGATAAGCTTTACCAATAACAAAGCCCCCTTTTTTAGCAGGACGCAAGTGGCTAGCGTTGATTTCAGCTCCTACCACGATTTTGCCTTCTTCGGTGCAACAATAACCTGCTAATGATCCGACGGTTTCTGCTAGTGCCGCTGACACACCACCATGCAAAATGCCTACAGGTTGCATTGTTTTTTCATTAACAGGCATTTTTGCTTCAAGCCAATCATCGCCTTTGGCAATAAATTCAATGCCAAGATATTCTATCGCGCAATGCTTACAGCCTTCATTGAGGTCTTGTAAGCTAAATTCGCGTTTCCAAATCGCCATTTTACTTTCCTTAATGTTAATCGTTATTTAAAAAGTGTTAATAATGCTTGCACTGGGTGCAAGGCGGTAAATTGTTCAAATCGTTTTACTTGGCTGCGACAAGAATAGCCAGTGACTAAACAACGTTGTGGATTTTTTCCCTGTAATTTCTTTTGCCAAGAAATATCATAGATTTGTTTTGACATCTCTTGATTATTTAAATCATGACCAAAGACACCAGCCATACCGCAGCAGCCCACCGTATGAATTTGTAGTTCTTCTCCAAAAGCAGCAAAAATTTGTTGCCATATTTTTGGACTGGTTGGCATTGCAGTCGCTTCAGTACAATGTGGGAATAGATGCCAACTTTCTGCAGCTAAAGTGCGGTCAGAAATTTCACGATTTTGCACCGCACTTTTGAATACTTCAGTATTCAGCTGAGCGCTTAACCATTCGTGCGATGTTAAGACTTGGAAATCGCCACGTTCATGTTCTAAAACTTCTTTATATTCATCACGATAAGACAAAACAATGGCTGGATCGACCCCAACTAATGGAATCCCTAAATCTGCCACTCGATTCAAAAATGCGGACTGATTGCGAGCAGTTTGCGCAAATTGATTGAGGAAGCCTTTAATATGTTGTGCTTTCCCATTTGGTTTGAAGGGTAGCACAATCGGTTGATAACCTAATTTTTGGCATAACTCAACAAAATCAGCTACCACTTTAGCATCGTAATAAGAAGTATAAGGATCTTGCACAATAAACAACATATTGGTTTTTTCTTGCGCAGATAGCGATTCTAATTGCTCGAGCGGTTTATCTCTATAACCAATTTGCACTAATTGCTGTTGTAAATTAGGTTGGGAAAGTAGAGGTAAATCCACCATTCCTAAAGTTTTTTCCACCGCACTTTGTACCAGTTTTGCTTTGGTAAAGAAATTGAAAAAACGAGGTGCTTTCGCCATATAAGGCGCTGCAACTTCTAAATTCGCCACCACATAATCTTTTGCTGGGCGTGCATAGCGTTGATGATAAAAGTAAAAGAATTTTGAACGGAAACTTGCCACGTCAATTTTAATTGGGCATTGACTTGCACAGGCTTTACAGGCTAAGCAAGTATCCATTGCCGATTTCACTTCATGAGAAAAATCGTATTCTTTGTCTTTTTTCAATGTGTTTTTGATTTTTTGAACAAACTCACTGAGTTTTATGTTGCTTTGTTTAAATTTTAATTGCTCAGGTTGAACCTGTTCTTTTGCCATTAAATGTAACCATTCACGCACCATAGCAGCGCGACCTTTTGGCGAAAGTAAACGGTTTCGGCTAACCTTCATCGAAGGACACATGGTGCTATACACATCAAAATTAAAGCAAAGTCCATTACCATTACAATTCATTGCGCCAGAAAATTCTTCTCGTATTTGAATCGGAATTTGGCGATCGTAATCTGCACGCATTGTGGTTGCAGCAACAGAGTAGAGCTCATCTTCGCAATTAAGTGGTGTGCAAATTTTGCCTGGGTTGAGGCGATTATGTGGATCAAAGAGGAACTTCACATAGCGTAATTCTTGCCAAAGTTCTGGGGTAAAGAATTTTTCCCCATATTGTGAACGCATGCCTTTACCATGTTCACCCCAAATTAAACCGCCATATTTTAATGTGAGATCGGCAACTTGATCGGAGATTTGTTTAAATAGTTTTACTTGCTCAACATCCGTCAAATCAAGGGCTGGACGAACATGCAAGACACCAGCGTCAACATGTCCAAACATGCCATACTGTAAATTGTAGCTATCTAATAAAGCACGAAATTCTAAGATGTAATCCGCTAATTGCTCTGGTGGCACGCAGGTATCTTCAACAAAGGCAATAGGTTTTGCCCAACCTTTTGCATTACCTAATAATCCCACCGCTTTTTTACGCATCGCGTAAATACGTTCAATAGAAGCAAGGTCTGAAGTGACTTGATAACCAATAATGTTATCCTGTTTCTGTGCTATTTTTTGGTCTAATTGCTGACAAAGTGCGGTGACTTGTGCGTGAATTTTTGCTTGGTTATTGCCTGCATATTCCACAATATTTAAACCTAAAATTGGATTTTCAGGTTCTTCAGTTAATAAATCATTGACGGAATGCCAAATAATATCTTCTTTCGCTAAACCTAACACTTTGCTATCTACAGTTTCAACAGATAGCGCATTGGCTGCAACCATAAAAGGCGCATTGCGTAATGCAGCATTGAAGGAACTGTATTTAATATTAATTAAGGTGCGATATTGCGGAATTGGGGTTAAATCTAACACCGCTTCGCATATAAAGGCGAGGGAACCTTCGGAGCCCGTTAAAATTCGGGTTAAATTAAAGGCACTTTCATCATCATTAAAGACATTTTTAAGATCATAGCCTGTTAGAAAACGGTTTAATTGCGGCAGATCATTGAGAATCGATTGACGTTTTTGTTGGCAACGATTGAATATTTCTTCATGTAATTGTCTTCCATGGGCAGAAAGATTATCAGGTAAATTCTGTAAAAATTGCACTGTTTTCACCGCACTTGTATCTAAAATTTCCCCGTTGATTAATACGCTTTTTAAGCCAAGCACATGATCGGATGTTTTGCCATATTGTAATGAGCCTTGCCCCGAAGCATCTGTATTAATCATGCCTCCAATGGTTGCTCGGTTACTGGTAGAAAGTTCGGGCGCAAAAAACAATCCGTAAGGTTTGAGATATTGATTCAGTTGATCTTTTACGACACCAGCTTGTACTCTTACCCAACGTTGTTCGACATTGAGTTCTAAAATGCCAGTCATATGGCGTGACAAATCAACGATAATATTATTATTCAGAGATTGCCCGTTTGTGCCAGTACCCCCGCCACGCGGCGTGAAAGTTAAAGATTGGTATGCTTCGCGTTGTGCTAATTTAGTAAGACGTACCACATCAGCAACGGATTTAGGAAATAAAATAGCCTGCGGAAGTAATTGATAAACACTGTTATCAGTGGCAAGACTGAGACGATCGGCATAATTTGAAGCAATATCGCCTTCAAAAGATTGTTGTTGTAGATCTTGTAAATAATCTGCCACAACAGGATTAAGTTGGGGCACATCTTTTAAACGAGGTAGCATAAAATTTCTCTGCCTATTAAAGTCAAAACTGCCTGAAATCTTATCACAAAATTGAATTAAAAAAGTATTTATTCAATAAAAAAGCAAGGAACATGACCAGTAAAAAACATCAGGCTTCATTTCATCGTTTGCGTAGTCAGAACTTAGTAAAATAGCATTTATTTTACCGCACTTGATTAAATCAATCATTTTCCCGTTCAATTTTGATAAATTTACTCATTTTTTTACAAAAAGATGATTAATTAGTAGTCGAGTTGTTTTTTTTTGTACAATTTCGCCCGTTTAAAGTAAATCAAATCTCAGTATAGTTTGGGTTGATGAGCTTTATCAATGAAACTTAATTGTTTAACAAATGTTATTAAGTCAACAAAGGATATTTCAGTAATATTCTCATTTAATATTTAATCTTATAAGGAACACATAATATGTTTTCAAAAACAAAATTGGCAATAGTGATTGCCTCTACATTAGCAACAGGGGCGGTTTATGCTAGCTCATTAACCACTGCCAAAACACCAGAGGAAATCTCACGTACTGAGATCGGTAGTGAGTTTGCTCATATTCTTAATGCAGATAATGGAAGTGTGTTAGAACAAAATACAATAATGAGTGGTGATGGAAAAGTGCTTGTGTTGTTTGCGGCAGATTTTTCTGGTGCTCAGGAAACTGCCTCAAGAATATTTTTTGGCGATGATTTTAGTAAAAAACACATTATTTCAGGGGATGTAGATAACGGTGTGCCAACGCTCAGTTATGATGGTTCTATTGTTGTTCATTATTTTAATACTTATACTGTGCGTGAAGGGGATAAATGGATTGAGCATAAAGTCCCTGAGACAGAGAATTATACCTTATTAGGCGTTACACCAAGTGGCTTACTCTATGGTATTGGAAATGATAATGCCATTCAGTTGAGAACCCCTATTGATCATAAAGTGGTTAAAGAAAAATTTATAGGCAAATTCGCTCCAATTGTTGGGCGTAACCATGATGGCTCAGTGCTATTAACTAAGTTTGGTAACCCAACAGTGTATTATGGCGAGAATTATAGTAAAAAGAAAGAACTTATCTTTTTTAAAGATGGCGTATATGCAGATGGGATTTCTGGTTTAGTGAGTGGTGAACTTGCTAAAGTTAGCCCTGATGGTAATGTGATTATGAATCACGATATTGTGTATTCAGGACCTGATTATGAGAAAAAAACGGTTGTTAGCAAAACATTAAATGGTAAAACAGATCCTAATAGTGTAGTTATATTACAAGTAGCAAATAAAGATGGTTCGGTGTTAGGCGGTTCAATTGCTGGTCCTCAACTTGAGGGAGGTAATGATTTCCGTAGGGAATATCGTCCTGTAATTTGGTTTGGCAAAGATTGGTCAGAAACTAAAGATTTAGGTACTTTAGGTCAAAAAGATACAGATCAAGGTATTGTATATGCGATGTCTGATGATGGTGAAGTGATGACTGGTTTATCGACTAACGCAGAAGGTAAATATGCCGTCACATTATGGAAATTAATTAAAAAAGAAGAACCACAAATAGAGCCTCAAGTAGCACCTCAAGTTGAGCCTGAACAACCAAAAAATGATTTTGATACTGTTGCAATTGATGCGGCGAAAACCCGTGAAAGCGTAGCGAAACGTGCAGCAAGCACTTTAAACATGTTTGAAAACCAATATTATGGTTTACGCAGTTTATTAAACGGTTGTGATATTGAAAACGAACAAGCAGGCAGCTATTGCGTATCAGCACGTTCAAATTTAGCAGGTCGTCAAAATGCGAGAGAAGTGAAAGTTGGCGTAAGTGGTGCCTATAACTTCACTGAAAACTGGTCAGCAGGTTTTGTATTAGATCATACAGTTTATGCAAAATGGACAGATGGCTATCACCGTAACAAAAACAACTACGGCGCAAGCGTGCACGCACAATGGAAAAATAAATACAACGACACTACCGAATTTTATATTCGCCCAGCGTTAAGCTTCAGCAACTATAAAATGAACGTAGACCGTCCAATGTTAGCGGGTACAGAATTAGGTCATGGCAAAACACGCTTTAAAGGCTTAATGCTGTCATTAACCTTAGGTCAAAACTACCAAGGTAAAGAATTTGCATTAGGTTGGAATGCAGGTGTACGCCACAGCCGCTTAGCACAAAATGCCTACAATGAAACAGATATTGCTTTCCCAATCAGCTATGGTAAAGCAAGCTACAAAGATATCAGCGTATTTGCAGGTTTAAATGTGAAAAAAGCGGTCACAGAGAAACTTAATTGGTTAGCGGCATTAGAAGTGGAAACAGCATTCAAGCAAAAACACCCAGAAATGAAAGCCTACAACCAATATTTAGGTGAAATGACCCACAGCAAAACCATGCCCAAAACGTCAATTTCATTTGCGACAGGTGTTGAATACAAACTTAACCAGAACTTCCGTCTTGAGTTAATGCCAAAAGTCACCAAAGTGAACCATGGACCAGTACGCTGGGATGTAAGTTTGAATTTAACAGGCCAATTCTAATAACTTGTTAGGTTATTTATTTTAATGAAAAGCACCGAAAGGTGCTTTTTTGTTGTACTTAAGAAACGATAAACTAAAAAAGCGTGGTCAAATTTTTCTTATTTTTGACCGCGCTTTATTAAATAAAATCCTTGCTTTTTTATTATTTATTCAGCGGGGAATATGAATGGGTTCAGTCCACTGCGAGCAAAGCCTTTTTCTTCCATTTCAATATCTAAGAAAAGACTTGCTAGATCATCAGCTACTGCTTCAACCTGTGGATCTTTCTCTTGATAGAGAATTTTTAAGTAACTATGGCAATCGCCACAGCTTTCGGTTTTAACGGCTGCTGCTTGATTATCAATCGACCAATAGTTAAGTTCTTTTGATTGATCACAGTTAGAGCATTTTGCACGTACAACATTCCATTCACTTTCACATAAGGAACAATGCAAATAACGCAGTCCTTGTGCTGAACCAAAATGCACTACACTTGCTACTGGTGCAGATGCACAAATTGGGCAATGATGTAAGCCATCGTTACTTTCCATATTAGCATTATGTGAAATCTGTTGGCTCAGTTGTAACCAATATAACGATAATGCGGCCCAAATGAAAATGGCTTTATCGCTGGATACATTGGCATAATCTTGTGCCAGTAATTTATCCGCTAATTGTTCAAGTTCATCATGGGATGCTTTTTCTAACCAGTCAATCGTTGCCAAAATTTGTTCATTGGCATGAGGCTTCATTTCCGCTAAAAGTGCGGTTAAATATTCACGCCATTTTGTATCACGTTGCCATGTTTTGATGTTTAATGGCAAGGTTTCCGCAGTGGACAATGTTTGTTTTGGTAAGGGATTTTCTTGCAGAATGAGTAATTGTGCGTCCACAAGTTGTGCGGCAAAATTCAGATAATCTGCAAAAGGATGTTGCTGAGCTAATTCCCGTAGGCGTTTGGCTCGGCGTTGATAAAGATTTTTAGGATTAGCAAAAAGCAGCGCAGGTTGTTGGAAAGAATGTGCCGCTTGTCTAATCTCGTTTTCAGGAAGAATTCGAATACTCATAGTTCTACATCTGTTGTAAAAAAGTGTGGTAGATTTTACCGCACTTTTTGATTAGTTGATTGTTATCATTTGGCGTTTTTGTTCGCTTCAATTTCTTTTTCTAATTGAGGCAACACGTCTTCATTGTACCATTTAGGATGGTGTTTTTTCGCCCAACGAACAGTTACCCAACCTTCAACCATGCCGCGAATTGAGCCTTTGACCCAAAATGCCATGTACATATGCACCATAATACCAGTGAACAAGGCAAATGCACTTGCAGAGTGAAGTAAAATCGCAATGCGAAGAACAGGGATAGGGAAGTAGTGACTGAAATATTGACGCCACATAATGATACCCGTTACTAATAGGGTGATCATTGCGAGAATCAATGTCCAGAATAACATTTTCTGCCCTAAGTTATATTTGCCGTTGTAAGCAACCGCATGTTCGTTACCTTTTAGGACTTCGCCCACGTTTTTAAGCCAGCGAAGATCGTTTTTTTCTGGAATATTATGGCGCCAGTAAATCACCACTAAAATCCAGAACGCAACAAACATGATTATCCCTGTAAATGGGTGTACTGCACGTGCGATTTGAGGCGTACCTAAGATTTCCGTTAGCCAAGCAAAGTCAGGGAAAAAGAATGCGATCCCTGAAAGTGCGGTGGTAAAAAAGCAAATTACCAACAACCAATGGCTTAAACGTGAAGGGGTTTTATGACGAATGATTTTGGTATCATTCGTGATTTCAGTCAATTTTTCTGAGTGACTCATTATTTGCCCCCTTCCTTATCTTCTTGCTCAAATTTTTCGCTGTGATCCTCAACATCTTCTTCATTGTTTGGACCAACAACGAGGTAGTGACCAATTTCAGCTAATGCCAAGCCACCCATTGCAACCGCAGCGACTGGTTTTAAGATATCCTTCCAAATTTGGACGCCGAGATCAATCTTAGGATCTTTTGGTAAACCAGAATAAAGTTCAGGTTTATCTGCATGATGTAACACATACATTACATGCGTACCGCCCACACCTTCAGGATTATAAATACCCGCATTTTTATAGCCACGAGATTTCAGATCTGCCACGCGTTTTTCACCGTAGTCGAGCATTTCTTCTTTGCTACCAAAACGGATTGCACCTGTTGGACAGGTTTTCACGCAAGCAGGCTCTTGACCAACTGCAACACGATCTACACAAAGTGTACATTTATAAACGCGGTGATCTTCTTCATTCATGCGTGGAATGTTGAAAGGACAACCTGCGATACAATAACCACAGCCAATACATTTATCGGATTGGAAATCCACAATACCGTTCGCATATTGGATAATTGCGCCTGGTGCAGGGCAGGCTTTTAAGCAGCCCGGTTCTGCACAGTGCATACAACCATCTTTACGAATCAGCCATTCTAAGCGGTCGTTTTCTTCCACTTCGTTGAACTTCATCACAGTCCATGCTTTTGCATTAAGATCGATTGGGTTGTCATAAACACCAACGCAAGCTTCTGGCTCTGAACGTAAATCATTCCATTCAGAACAACCAACTTGACAAGCTTTACAACCAATACAGGTTGTTACATCGATCAATTTAGCGACTTCAACTTGGTGATCGCGCGCTTGTGGTGGTGGAGTTAGGCTTGAAGTTGCAGAGGCCTTAATAATGTTTTGAGATTGAACTACACCCATATTATGCCCCCACTTTTTCAATATTAACTAACATACATTTTGACTCAGGTGTTTGAGTATTAGCATCACCTGTACGCACCGCTAAGTTATTGGCAAAGAAACCTTTTTTCGCTCCAGTTGTGGCTGCAAAGCCCCAGTGAATTGGAATACCCACTGTGTGAATTGGTTTGCCATCAGCGACTAAGGTGCGAATACGTTTTGTGACAACAGCCACAGCCTTGATATAGCCACGTTTTGAAGACACTTTTACTGTATCGCCTTGTTTAATGCCTTTTTCAGCCGCAAGATCTTCGCTAATTTCAACGAATTGTTCTGGTTGAGCAATTACATTGAGTAACGCATTTTTTGTCCAATAGTGGAAATGCTCTGTTAAGCGATAAGTTGTACCTACATAAGGGAACTCATCATTAGTACCTAAATCTGCTTTATCATTATCTAGGATACGTGCCACTGGGCTAGATACTACATTTGGATGCAGTGGGTTTGTACCAATTGGGCTTTCCATTGGTTCGTAATGCTCTGGGAATGGCCCATCAACCATACGTTCACGTACGAATAAACCACTAACACCTTCAGGTTGCATAATAAATGGTAATACAGGGCTATTTGGTGGTGCTGTACCATAGTCAGCGATATCCACATAGTTCCAGTTTTTACCATTCCATTTCACTAATTGACGTTTAGGGTTAAATGGATTACCTGCTAAGTCAGCACTTGCGCGGTTATAAAGAATACGGCGGTTTGACGGCCATGCAAAGCCCCAACCTAATGTATTTCCTAAGTTTGATGGATCTGAATTATCGCGGTTCGCCATTTGGTTACCTTGCTCAGTCCATTGACCTGTATAAATCCAGCAAGCACCTGAAGTGGTACCATCATCACGCATTTGAGCAAAGCTTGAAAGTAACTGACCTTTTTTCAGGATGATATTGCCATTCTCATCTTTCAGATCTGCTAGGGCATAACCATTATTTTCTTTTGCCACTTCTTCTGGTTTTGGCTCAAGTGGATTTGCATAATCCCAAGACATCGCTTCAAGTGGTTCTAATGGTGCTTTACCGCCTTCTTTATGGTAAAGATGGATAAGTTCAGCACGTAATTCAGAAAGAATTTCCCCATCTGTTTTTGCTTCTGCTGGTGGTTCAGCACCTTTCCAGTGCCATTGTAACCAACGTCCAGAGTTAGCAATTGAACCATCTTCTTCTACGAAACAAGTTGTTGGTAAGCGGAAAACTTCAGTTTGGATCTCTTCAGGATTCACATCATTGTATTCACCGTAATTTTTCCAAAATTCTGATGTATCAGTAATCAATGGATCACAGATAACTAGGAATTTTAACTTGCTTAATGCTTTGATCATTTTTTGTGAATTTGCATAAGAAGCAATAGGGTTCATACCTTGGCAGAAGAAACCATTGACTTTGCCCTGATACATATCTTCCATGTAACGGAAATGATCAGTGCCACCTAATGGTAATTTTGGTAAATAATGGTAGCCAAATTCATTTTCAGGCGTTGCTTTATCACCATAGAATGATTTCAACATACTTACCATAAATTTAGGCGTGTTCTTCCAGTAGTTGACCTGATCTTTAAGCATTGTTTTTGGTGTGATACGTTTCAACAATTTTTCTAAAGAACTATCAGCTTCGCCTGGTAGAGGTAAATAAGCTGGTAAACGAGCAGGGAATAAACCTAAGTCTGTAATACCCTGTACATTTGAGTGACCACGTAAAGCGTTTACACCACCACCGGATACCCCAATGTTACCAAGTAGTAATTGAATCATTGCCATGGTACGAATGTTCTGGGCGCCAACTGTATGTTGCGTCCAACCTAAAGCGTACAAGAATGTTGCTGCTTTATCTGGTGCAGAGGTTTTGGCAATTTCTTCACAGAAAATTTGGAAATCTTTTTGTGATGTACCCGTAATACGTTCTACCATTTCAGGTGTATAGCGTTCAACGTGTTCACGTAATAAATTAATGACACAACGAGGATCTTGTAAGGTTAAATCACGTTTGGCGTTACCTTCCGCATCGAATTGATATGACCAAGTTGAACGATCATATTTGCGAGTGGCTTCGTCATAACCAGTGAATAAACCATCTTCAAATTTGAAGTTTTCATTTACTAAGAATGCCGCATTGGTGTAGTGCTTAACGTATTCGTGTTGAATTTTATCGTTTTTCAATAAATAACGAATAACGCCAGATAAGAAAGCAATATCAGTGCCGGGACGCAGAGGCATATAAATATCTGCCACAGCTGCAGAGCGGTTAAAGCGTGGGTCCACCACCATTAACTTCGCACCGTTTTGTTTTTTGGCTTCAATCGCCCAACGGAAACCAACAGGGTGTGCTTCCGCAGCGTTACCGCCCATTACAATTACTAAATCAGAGTTTTTAATATCAACCCAGTGGTTTGTCATCGCACCGCGACCAAATGATGGAGCAAGACTTGCTACCGTTGGTCCGTGTCAGATACTCGCTTGGTTGTCGGTAAAGACGATACCGAGAGAACGCACAAATTTTTGGGTTAATATACCGGTTTCATTACTACAAGCTGAGCCGGCTAGAAAACCCGTTGTCATCCAACGATTGACAGTTTCGCCTTTTTCATTTTTCTCAACAAAGTTAGCATCTCGGTCGTCTTTTACATGGCGAGCAATACGTTCAATTGCTTCATGCCAAGAAATGCGTTTCCATTCTTTTGAGCCAGGTTCTCTGACTTCAGGATATTTAACGCGGCGGTCGCTATTTACATAATCTAATGCGCCTGCGCCTTTAGGACATAATGCCCCTCTACTTACTGGGTGATCTGGGTCCCCTTCAATGTGAATGAGTTTGCCTTTGGAATTCATTGCGCCATCGCCTAGGCTGTATAGCAACATACCACAGCCAACAGCACAGTATGTACAGGTGTTACGCGTTTCACGAGTGCGTAATAGTTTGTATTCTCGAGGTGCGGCTAATGCAGCGGTAGGTAACATACCTAATGCTGCAACAGATGTCCCCGCCATACCACCTGCACAGACCTTAAAGAACTTACGTCTTGTGATCTGCATAGATAATCCTTATCCAAAATTGGAAGTAGGGTGGAAAGATTCGTTAAATAAGTTTAGTAGAATTATTTGCGTAATGGTTTTTCTGTCCCTAAAATAAACAGGGCACAGAAATTGTGAGTAGCATACCTTATGTTAGCGTATGAAATCTATAACCATTTTTTAGCAATGAGGTATATTTTGACACAGATTACAAAAAGAACAATTAAATTTTTCAAAAAATTAACAAATAATCAACATATTGATAATGATTTTCACTTATCCGCGGTTTTAAAGGAGAAAGAGGACTTTCTGGCTAAAGAAGTGCCTGTTGCTTTAGTTTATAACGGTATTTCTCATACGGTCATGATGTGCACTCCAACTGATCTAGCGGATTTTGCTTATGGATTCTCTTTAACCGAAGGCATTATTGATAAACCGTCGGATATTTATGGTATCGATATTGTGGAAACCTGCAATGGCATTGAAGTGCAGATCGAGTTGGCAACCCGTTGTTTTGTTCGTTTAAAAGAACTACGCCGCACTTTAACAGGCAGAACAGGGTGTGGGATTTGCGGTTCGGAACAATTAGAACAAGTCACGAAAAAGTTACCCAAATTAGACCGCACTTTACAGCTCAATTTGCATTTGTTAGATAGCTGTTTAAATAAATTGTATCAAGTTCAAACATTAGGTCAGCAAACAGGTTCAACGCATGCCGCAGCCTTTTTTAATATTCAAGGCGATTTATTAGCTATTCGCGAAGATGTGGGACGCCATGTTGCTTTGGATAAATTATTAGGTTGGCAAGCGAAATCAAATAAACCGCAGGGCTTTATTTTGGTCACTAGCCGAGCGAGTTACGAAATGGTGCAGAAAGCCGCAACCTGTGGTGTTGAGCTTCTGGCGGCTATTTCAGGAGCAACAGAGCTTGCGGTAAACATGGCGGAAGAGGTTGATTTAACCTTATTAGGTTTTGTGCGAGAAGGGCGAGCAACGGTTTATCATGGCGAACAGCGTTTAATTTGGGACAATCCCAACGAATAAGTAGATAAAACTGCGGTTGTTTTTTTATAAGTTTTCTCTATAATGCACTGTAAATATAAACAGATAGTAATGATAAATAATAGATGATGGATATTTCGCAACTTCTTGATGGATTAAATGACAAGCAACGTGAAGCGGTGGCAGCACCTTTAGGCAATTATTTGGTACTGGCTGGCGCGGGTTCTGGAAAAACGCGTGTGCTTACTCATCGTATTGCGTGGCTCATAGCAGTAGAAGGGATTTCGGAAGGTGGTATTATGGCGGTCACTTTTACCAATAAAGCTGCGGCTGAAATGCGTCATCGTATTCAATCAACCCTTGCGCAATATTCACAACATAGTTTGTTTGGTATGTGGGTCGGCACTTTCCACAGCATTGCTCATCGCTTATTACGAGCTCATTATGCTGATGTAAATTTACCGCAAGATTTCCAAATTTTAGACAGTGAAGATCAATTGCGTTTAATTAAACGCTTATTGAAGTTACATCATTACGATGAAAAAATATTTCCGCCTAAACAAGCTTGTTGGTATATCAATCAGAAAAAAGATGAAGGATTGCGACCTCATCAAATTGATCATATGAATGATCGGCAAGAGAAAGAGTGGGTTCGAATTTATCAAATTTATCAAGATACTTGCGATCGTTCAGGTTTAGTGGATTTTGCTGAAATTCTATTGAGAGCTTATGAGCTCTTTTTAACCAAACCCATCATTTTACAAAACTATCAACGCCGTTTTCGTCAAATTCTGGTGGATGAGTTTCAAGACACCAACAAAATTCAATATGCTTGGATCAAATTATTAGCCGGTCAGAACACAAATGTGATGATTGTAGGCGATGATGACCAGTCAATTTATGGTTGGCGTGGTGCACAAATTGAAAATATTCAGCATTTTTTAGATGATTTCCATCAAGCTCAAACTATTCGTTTAGAGCAAAATTACCGCTCCACAGGCAATATTTTACAAGCTGCAAATGAGCTGATTGCTAATAATGACAACCGTTTAGGTAAAGATTTATGGACGGATGGCGATAAGGGTGATCCTGTGGGAATTTACGCGGCATTTAATGAATTAGACGAAGCCTTATTTGTATCATCGCAAATTAAAATTTGGTTAGAAGATGGTGGTAAATTAGATGATTGTGCAGTGCTTTATCGTAGCAATAGCCAATCTCGTGTGCTAGAAGAAGCATTAATTCGCGCGCAAATTCCCTATCGCATTTATGGTGGAATGCGATTCTTCGAACGCCAAGAAATTAAAGACGCTTTGGCCTATTTACGTTTAGTTAATAATCGACATGATGACGCTGCGTTTGAACGTGTGATTAACACACCAACCAGAGGAATTGGTGACCGCACTTTAGATACCTTACGTCAACTGACCAGAGAGCGAGAAGTCACTCTGTGGCAAGCCACGCAAATTGCGATGCAAGAGAATATGTTAGCAGGGCGAGCAGCCACCGCGTTATTACGTTTTGTGGAATTAATCAATTCATTAGCCCAAGATAGTATGGATATGCCATTATTTGAGCAAACCGATTTTGTGATTAAACATTCTGGTTTATATCAAATGTATGAGCAAGAAAAGGGCGAAAAAGGCGAAGTACGTATTGAGAACTTAGCTGAATTAGTGTCTGCAGCGAGAGAATTTATTAAACCTGATGATGCGGAAGATATGTCTGATTTAACTGCATTTCTGACGCACGCGTCATTGGAAGCGGGCGAAGAACAAGCCAATCCGCATCAAGCAAGTGTTCAGATGATGACCTTACATTCAGCGAAAGGGTTAGAGTTTCCTCGTGTTTTTATGGTAGGAGTTGAAGAGGGCATTTTCCCGAGTTTCTTATCCTTAGAGGAACCAGGGCGCTTAGAAGAAGAACGTCGTTTGGCTTATGTGGGCATTACACGAGCAAAACAAAAATTAACTATTTGTTATGCTGAAAGCCGCCGTTTATATGGTAAAGAAGAACGCCATATCCCTTCGCGTTTTATTAGTGAATTGCCTGATGAATGTATCCAAGCGGTGCGTTTACGTGGTACAGTAACCCGCGCCTACAATCAAAGTGCGGTGAATTCTAGCCGAGTTTTTGTGGACGAAAATAGTGGTTGGAAAGCAGGACAAAAAGTGCGCCACGAGAAATTTGGCCAAGGCACCATTATTAATGTCGAAGGTGCGGATAACAACACTAGATTACAAATCGCCTTCCAAGGTCAAGGCATTAAGTGGCTTATTGCGCATTTAGCAAAATTAGAACGGTTATAAATATATGATTAAAGGGATTTCGTTTTCTATCATTGCCTCTTTATTGTTCGGCATTGTGTATTTTCTTTCTACGGTGCTACAACCGCTGGAAGGCGAAATGTTATTTGGCTGGCGAACGTTAGTGACCTTACCTTTTCTAGCTGTGCTACTTTACAGCTTGAAACAGCACAAAGCCTTTTTTCAATTTTTAATCCAAGTAAAAAATCAACCGCGCTTATTTATTGTTCTGCTTTTTACAAGTGCCACTATGGGTGTGCAAATGTGGTTATTTGTATGGGCGCCTGTACATAATCGAGCCATTGAGGTTTCAATTGGTTATCTATTAATGCCTTTAATTATGGTATTAATTGGGCGTTTTTTCTATAAAGAACGGATGTCTAAAATAAAGACTTATTCGGTTTTATTTGCAGCTATCGGCGTGCTAAGTAAAGTGATTTTGACGGGCGTTTTCTCTTGGGAAACGGGCTTGGTTTGTATTGGCTATCCCGTCTATTTTGCTGTAAGAAAATATTTTAATGTGCTGCATTTATCCAGTTTTATTTTTGAAATGTTGTTACTGGTACCCGCTTCAATTTATTTTGCTTCCCAAACGGATATGGTTTGGATTCAAAGTCAAAATCCTCATATCTATCTCTGGCTTGCGTTGCTTGGTGCTGTAGGTGGTTTAGCACTGGGGTTATATATTTTATCAAGCCAATGTTTACCTATTAATTTATTGGGATTATTAGGATATTTTGAACCTTTTTTCATGTTATGTGTTTCTTTCTTAATTGGTGAAAGCTTACAAAGCGATTCTTACCTTTTAATGATCTGTTTACTTATTGCCGTTGCGCTTTTAGTTTGGGATGGTATTGCGAATTTACCTAAAAGACGAATTAAGGTATAGATTTTTATTGCTAAGTTTGGGCAAAAACACTTACACTAAACCGTTCTCATCGGGGTGCTAATATTCATTGGCTGAGAAAATACCCGTTGAACCTGAACCGATTAATATCAGCGTAGGGATTTGAGAAACGTCAACTTTAACAAAATTTGACCGCACTTAAATTCCTTTAATTTTTGATTAGAGGATTTTTTATGTCTAACAAAACATATGGTTTTATCACCGCACTTTCTTTATTTTCCACTTCTGTACTTGCTAATAGCACCACTGTCAATGTGTATTCTGAAGAGTTTTTTGGTTCTGAATGGGGACCGGGTGGAGAAGTGAAACAATTGTTTGAAAAACAATTCCCACAATGTTCAGTGAATTATCAAGTGTTCGATAGCCGAAATACTTTATTAAATCGTCTTCGTTTAGAAGGAAAGAAAACCAAAGCGGACGTTGTGTTAGGGTTGGATAATTTCCAAATGGAAGCTGCACAAAAAACAGGATTATTTGCAAAAACATCAGTAGATTTAACCGCACTTTCACTACCATTTGATTGGCAAGATCAAACTTTTGTTCCTTATGAGTTTGGTCAATTTGCCTTTATTTATGATAAGAACAAATTGAAAAATCCACCAAAAAGTTTGCAAGAATTAGTTGAGCGTCAGGACTTGCGCATCATTTATCAAGATCCTCGTACTAGCAGTATGGGGCGTGGTTTATTAGCTTGGATGAATGTGGTTTATCCCGCAGATAAAATTGAACAAGCTTGGAAAAACTTAGCGAAACATACGGTAACAGTGGGTAAAGGTTGGAGCGAAACTTACGGTGTATTCCTCAAAGGTGAATCAGATCTAGTATTTAGTCACAATACTTCGCCAATTTACCATGTGCTTAATGATAAAACTGATCAATATGTTGCCACTGATTTTAGTGAAGGAGCTTTGTATCAAGTGGATACTATGGCGAAAATTGCAAGGCATGATAATCCATGTGCGGATCAATTTATCCAATTTGTCCTATCACCAGCAGCACAAAAAGAGATTAGTCAGAAAAATGTCATGCTTTCTGTGATTGCAACAGAAGTAGAGCCACATTTTGATGCATTAAAACAACAACAGTTTAAGGTGAAAAGCCTGAATACAGAAAAAGTAACAGAGCAAAACATTAAGCAATGGACATCGGCATGGCAATCGATTTTAAGTCAATAAAGATTGCCGTTAAACAAAATTTACCGCGTTTATCTTGGCAGCATTATATTGCTGCCTTGATCGTTTTATCTATTTTATTGTCTGTTTATTTTTCTAGCTTGCGCGCGGTTTGGCAAGTTGGCGACAACGTTTTGCAAGGTGTATGGCAAGATCCTTATATTTATCAAGTTATCTCTTTTAGCTTAACTCAAGCCTCATTATCAGCTTTGTTATCTCTGATTATTGGATTACTATTTGCCCGCGCTTTTTTCTATCAAAGTTTTAAGGGCAAAAGTGTCTTACTCAGATTATTTTCATTGACCTTTGTATTACCTTCACTCGTTGCTATTTTCGGTATCCTTGGTGTTTATGGTGCATCTGGTTGGTTAGGCGGATTAAGTAAACAATTCGCTTTTAGTTGGACGCCTTCTATCTATGGTTTGACAGGGATTCTGATTGCGCATTTATTTTTTAATATTCCTTTAGCAACCCGATTGTTTTTGCAAGCATATCAATCAATTCCTTATCAACAACATCAGCTTGCAGCACAGATCAATTTACGCGGTTGGCAATTTATTCGTTGGATTGAACTTCCCTATTTAAAACAACAAATATTGCCCGTATTTATTATGATTTTTATGCTGTGTTTTACCAGTTTCGCTATTGTACTTGTATTGGGCGGTGGACCTAAGTACACCACATTAGAAGTCGCTATTTATCAAGCGATCATATTTGATTTTGATTTACCCAAAGCGGTGCAATTTGCATTATTACAATTTGTTTTTTGTATCCTATTATTTTTATTAAGCAGTTGGTTTAGCCCAACAGCAGAAACACAACTAAGCCAACGTAGCTATTGGGTTGCGCACCAATCAAAATGGGTACAATACTGGCAGATTACATTGATATTCATCACGAGCTTATTTTTACTTTTACCCTTAATGAATATTGTGATTAGTGCGGTTTCATCTGAGGCGATTTTGACTGCATGGAAACAAGTCGCGTTATGGAAAGCAGTCACTTATTCAATGAGTATCGCTCCTTTATCCGCGCTGGCATCTGTTGTTATGGCAATATCATTATTGCTAGCGTCAAGACGATTATATTGGTTAGGATTTCAACGATTTTCTGATGGAATGATCCATTTTAGTTTGGCAATTTTAGCGATTCCAATGTTATTGCTCGCTATGGGACTGTTCTTATGGTTAAGAGAATGGGACTTTACCCGAATTCATCTCTTTATTTTACTGATCTTTTGTAATTCTGTGATGGCATTGCCTTTTGTAATTCGTATTCTCGCAAGCCCAATGAAATATAATCTGAGCCATTATGAAAAACTTTGTCAGTCATTAGGCATTACGGGGTGGCAACGTTTCAAATTAATTGAATGGCACAGTTTATCGGCACCAATGAAATATGCTTTTGCACTTGCTTGTTGTCTGTCTCTGGGCGATTTTACGGCGATCGCATTATTTGGTAATCAAGACTTTAGTTCACTGCCTTATTTGCTTTATCAACAATTAGGCAGCTATCGTGGTGATGAAAGTGCAGTTACAGCACTGATTTTATTATTAAGTTGTTTGGGATTATTCTACTGGTTAGAAAAGCATAAACATAACGAATAAAAATAGCAGAAAATCCACCGCACTTTTAAGCAAAAATAAAGGCAAAGTGATTAAACTTTGCCTTGTTGATTATTGGGAGATGGAATTACCACCAACCTAACATTTTCATCCAAATACCGCCAACACCAAACCAAATAATGAGTGAGACAATTGAAGCTGCGAAGCTTACTCCCCACCATTGCCCAGTGCTGTTGTAACCTGAACCATATAATGCAGGCCCTGGACCGCCAGCATATTGTGTTAAGCTCATTGATAACGTAGAAGTATAACCTAGACCAATTGCCGCAATAATTGGTGGTGTCCCTACTGCGATAGCAGCTGCCAAGAAGGCTAAATACATCGCTGAAATATGCGCCATAGCAGAGGCGAAGAAGTAACGGGTATAAAAATAAACCAGTACCAAAATAGAGAATGCAATAGGCCAGCTAAATGTTCCTACTGAATTTGCGATATGGTTTGACACCCACGCAATTGCACCGTATTTATTCAATGCATTTGCCATCATAACTAATACAGCAAACCAGAACATAGTATCCCAAGCGGTTGTTTCTTCGACAATGTTTTTCCACGTCATGATATTAGTAAATAATAAAATGACTAAGCCAATAAAGGCAGAAACTGTAGCTGGAATATGGAAAACAAGATCACCAACAGTCCAAAGGAATAAAAGTAAAACGAAATCTAAAGCAAGGATGATTTCTGCTTTACTCATAGGTCCCATATTTTTGAGTTCTTCTTTTGCCATTTCTGCCATTTTTGGCGTGTTTTTGAGTTCTGGTGGATAAATCAGATACACAAAATAAGGCAAGACAATTAAACTCACAATACCTGGAACAATGGCACCTAAGAACCAAGTCATCCAAGAAATATTAACGCCTTGCCCTTTGGCTAGTTCGGCAATAAGCGGGTTTCCTGCCATAGCGGTTAAGAACATAGTACAAACTATGGTATCAATTTGTGATACAGCGATTGCTAAAAATGCACCTGCGCGGCGAGCCGTTGGGCCAGGTTTTGAATCGTAAGCATCAGCAATGGATTGCATGATAGGGTACATAATACCGCCCCCACGAGCAGATGCTGACGGAATACCAGGTCCGATAATTACATCGGCTAAGGCGATACCATAGGCAACACCCATCATTTTTTTACCAAAACGAGCTACGAAATAGAGTGCAATGCGTTTCCCTAAGCCTGTTTTTATGACGGCACGTGATAAAAACATGGCAATACCAATTAACCAGATAGTACCATTGGCAAAGCCTGAAAGCATACCAACATCGCCTTGTTTGGCTGAAAGTGGTGTTAATCCCGTTAAACCACTTACCACTAAAGCGACGAGAGTAGCAGCCCCCATAGGCATCGCTTTCGCAATAATTGCAACAATGGTTGCAACGAATAAAGCTAACATTCCCCATGCTTTAGGTGATAAATTTTCAGGAGTTGGGCAAAACCAAATCGCCAATCCCACTAAAATGGCGATGAGTAAACCTTGCCACTTAAATCCGAGTTTTACTTCAATATGATTTTTTGCTTGAGCCATCATATATTCCCTCCAACAAAATAAAAAAGGGATATCTTGATGATATCCCCGCCAAATGAGGTTATGTATAAAATACCATCATTCGAGTATCGATTCTAGCATACCACTAATGAGTTAGTAAGTGTTATTTAATACTGAAACGATATTATTTAAATGATATATAAAATAGAAGGAAATTCACCGCACTTTGTTCAAATTTTTCAATAAAAAACGCCACATTTTATTGTGGCGTTTTTTGTGTTTTGTGTATTTAGAAACCTTCTTCCCAATCTTCTTTTTCATTAATTTTGATTTGCATATGTTCACGTTTTAAGCCGAGATCAAATGCAACTGCAATCGCAACGAAAATCGATGAATAGGTACCAAATCCAATACCAATTAATAAGGCTAATGAGAAGCTATAAATTGTTGGACCACCGAAAAAGAGCAAGGCGAATACCACGAATAACGTGGTTACCGAAGTAATCATTGTTCTCGCTAAGGTTTGCGTTAAAGAAATATCAATGATTTCTTCACTACTCATACGGCGAATTTTACGGAAGTTTTCACGTACGCGGTCAAATACAACGATACTATCATTGAGCGAGTAACCCACAACCGTCAGAATCGCAGCAACGAAGCTCAGATCCATTTCGATTTGTAGGAAAGAGAAAATACCTAATGTAACGATCACGTCGTGGGCGAGTGCTAAAATACCACCTGCGCCTAAGCGCACTTCAAACCGCATCCCAATATACGCAAGTAGCATCACAAGGGTTGCTAACATCGCATAAGTAGCTCCTTGAGTCAGTTCTTCCCCTACATTTGGACCTACAAATTCAACCGCTCTGATTTGAATATTAGGATCAAGTGCGGTCATAATTTCTTTAATTTTACTGCTCATTTGTGCATCACTTGTAGACGTCGGCAAGCGAATAATAACATCACTTGTTGAGCCTGATGTTTGCACTAATGCACCAGTAATATTATTTTCCACTAAGCTTGAGCGAATATTGTCAAGATTTACTGCTTGTGAAAAATGGGTATCAACCACCATACCACCAGTAAAATCAAGCCCCCAGTTAAACCCTTTTGTAAAAATAGTAAACAGGAAGAAACTGGTTATCAATAATGAGAAAATGTAACCGAATTTACGGTATCTCATAAAGCGAATTAATGGGAATGGCAAGGAAACACCTTGGTATTCATGTTTTGATTTAATTGAGCTCACAATTTCTCTCCTTGCTAAATGGATAATTTCTCAACACGTTTACCGCCGTATAACCAGTTGACTAGCATACGGGTTCCAGTGATTGCTGTGAACATAGAAATTGCAACCCCTAATGAAAGTGTAATCGCAAAGCCTTTCACAGGACCAGTTCCTACCGCATAGAGTACAATTGAGGTGAGGATTGTTGTGAGGTTAGCATCAAAAATTGATGTCCAAGCACCATTATATCCTTCATGAATCGCTTGCTGTATTGGTCTTCCATTACGGATTTCTTCTTTTATACGTTCGAAGATCAATACGTTTGCATCGACGGACATACCCACAGAAAGAATAATCCCTGCAATACCTGGCATGGTTAAGGTTGCGCCTGGAAGAAGTGACATTAAACCTACTACCAAAATCATATTGACGCAAAGAGCAAGGCTTGCTACTAAACCAAATAATTTATAGAAAATTAAACAGAAGACAATAACGATAGCCAAGCCCCAAAGACCTGCTTTTAAGCCTTGTTCAACGTTTTGAGCCCCTAATGAAGGTCCAACAGTACGTTCTTCAACAATTTGAATAGGGGCAGTTAAAGCACCAGAACGTAATAAAACAGAAAGGTTTTGTGCTTCAGCTAGGCTATCAATACCTGTAATTTGGAATTTACTACCGAAGATCCCTTGAATTGTCGCCACATTCACGACTTCTTCATGTTTTTCTAAGATGACTTTACCATTTTCGTCTTTGTTACCATTGTCCTTATATTCTACATATAAGGTTGCCATTGGTTTTTTATAATTCAAACGAGTGATATCTGCCATAATGTTCCCCCCCTCGCTGTCAAGAGTAATACTCACTTGAGGGGTAGAAGTTTGTTGGTCAATACCCGCTGTTGCATTGGTAATATGTTCACCACCTAATTCGGTTTTACGATAAAGGGCAACAGGCTGACCGTTTCGGTTAAATTTAATTTCAGTATCTGATGGCACAACGCCGCGAGAGAGTGCTTCAGGGCTAACATTGCCATTTACAATGCGGAATTCTAAGGTTGCAGTTGCACCTAAGATTTCTTTTGCACGTGCGGTATCTTGAATACCTGGTAATTCAACAACAATACGTTCAGCACCTTGACGTTGAATAACAGCTTCTGCCACACCTAATTCTTCAACACGTTTACGTAAAATACTGAGGTTTTGCTCAATTGCATTATCACGAGAGGTGTTTAATCCTGCTTCAGAAAGGCTTAAAGAAATGGTGTTATCAGAGACTTTATTTATTTCTAATTCAGGATGTTGTTTACGTAAGAATTGTTGTGCTGCAAAGACTTTTTCAGGATTAATGATAGTCACAAGCGTACTGAAATTTTCCCCTGCTTTAATAGCAGAATATTGCAATTTTTCTTTGCGTAACTCAGTACGTAAACTATCTTGTAATTGCTCTTGGCGTTTGCCAAGCGCAGTATTCATATCTACTTCCATTAAGAAGCGAACACCACCACGCAAGTCTAAGCCCCATTTCATTGGATTACCACCAATATTTCTTAACCATTCAGGTGTTGATGGCGCAAGGTTTAGGGCAGTAGAGTAGCTATTTCCTAATTTTTCAGCAATTTTATCTTTAGCAAGTAATTGCGCTGTGGTGTCGTGGAAACGCGCTAAGATTGATCCATTTTCTAATAACAATGATTTTGGTTCAATTTGGTTGGCGTTAAGTAGATGTTGAATATCGTTTAATGTGGTTTCGTTGGCTTGTTGTCCGCGAACGCCAGAAATCTGTACCGCAGGATCTTCGCCATAAATATTTGGAAGCGCATATAAAGCACCAATGGCGATCACGAGGATCACCATTAGATTCTTCCATAAAGGAAAACGGTTTAACATAAGTTAATAACCTTCATTGGAATTAAAGAGATTTGATTGAACCTTTTGGCAATACTGCAACGATAAAGTTACGTTTGATTGTTACTTCGGTTGTTGGGTTTAATGCAATCACTACTTCATCATCTGCTAGTTTTGTGATTTTGCCGATTAAACCACCTGAAGTTAAAACTTCAGAGCCTTTGTTTAATGATTCCATTAACGCTTTGTGCTCTTTGTTACGTTTCGCTTGTGGGCGGTAAATCATAAAATAGAAGATTAAACCAAATGCGACAAGCATAATCACAGTTAACATTGGGCTGCCTTGTTGTGCGTCCATGATAATTTCCTTTTAGTTGATAAAGTTGATAAATAAAAATTGAGGTGGCTAAAATACCACAAAATCAAGGGAAAAGCTAAGGCTTTTGTAGCTTGATTTGCCATCCAAGTGCGGTTAATTTCTGACAAGAAATCCAGCGATAATCTTTCCTATCGCATAAAACTTTAAAATCTTGCACCGCACTTGTGTGGTTTAGGATGACACATAATATCGCTTTTGATTCCAATTGCTCCATTGCCTTTTGCACCATAAACAGTGGCAGAGGGCAATGGTATTGACGGAGATCTATCTGATATTCCATTAAATTTTACGACGATTTGCCATGATTTGACCCATAGTCGTTAATTCTTCCGCAGGGATATGTTGTTGACCTAAAGCGAACAAGGGTTCTTCTAAGGCAATATGTACATCATAACCTGAAATAAATTGAAGAATCAGTTCTGGCTCAATATGGCTGATTTCATCATCCAATAATTTTTGCAATTGAATGGAAAGATTATCCCAATTCTTGTGTAACACAATGTGTTGGCTTTCCAATTCATCAATATTTTTCTGTGCTTGAGGTGCATATTTCAATAGCGCAGGGAAAAAATCTTTTTCTTCATCATCATGATGCAGCGGAGCAGCCACATTAAAATAGGTCAGAATTTGCTGAACATCATTTTTTACAGCTTGATTAACACCATTTTTCTGTAAATATTCTGGCAAAATCGCTAATTGGCGACAGAAACTCTTTACTCGATTATGGCAAGCATAAAGCATATCAATCGGTTGCTCCCAGCTAGCAAATTGTTCAGGTGCTAAATTAATCATTGGCTAATTCCTGTTGTAATGGCGGAACCTCTTTGCCAATTTTGGCATAAAATTCTGTTACAAATTGTTCAAAACGATCTTGTTCAATCGCTGTACGAATTTGTTCCATTAAACGTTGGTAGTAACGCAAATTGTGAATGGTATTTAATCTTGCACCTAAAATTTCACCGCACTTATCTAAATGGTATAAATAAGCTTTGGTGTAATTTTTACAGGTATAACAATCACATTCCGGATCTAAGGCTGTGGTGTCATCTTTATATTTGGCATTGCGGATTTTTACAATGCCATCGCTGACAAATAGATGTCCATTACGTGCATTACGGGTTGGCATAACGCAATCGAACATATCAATGCCACGACGTACGCCTTCCACTAAATCTTCAGGCTTGCCCACGCCCATTAAATAGCGTGGTTTGTCTTGTGGTAATAATGGAGTAACAAATTCTAAAATACGGTGCATTTCTTCTTTAGGTTCGCCCACAGCTAAACCGCCGACAGCATAGCCATCAAAGCCAATATTGACCAAACCTTCTACCGAAATTTTGCGTAATTCTTCGTAAGTGCCGCCTTGTACGATACCAAATAGCGCATTTTGATTACCTAATTCATCAAAACGATTACGGCTACGCTGTGCCCAACGCAATGACATTTCCATTGAATTTTTAGCATAATCAAATGTAGCAGGATAAGGTGTACATTCGTCGAAAATCATCACAATATCGGAACCCAAATCATATTGAATTTCCATAGATTTTTCAGGCGATAGGAAAATACGTTCGCCATTAATTGGATTTTGGAAATGGACCCCTTCTTCTTTAATTTTACGTAGTTTACCTAAGCTGAATACCTGAAAGCCGCCAGAGTCCGTTAGAATTGGACGATGCCATTGCATAAAATCATGTAAATCCCCATGTTTACGCATCACTTCTTGCCCTGGGCGGAGCCATAAATGGAAAGTGTTACCCAATAGAATTTCTGCACCAGTGGCTCGTACTTCTTCAGGCGTCATGCCTTTTACAGTGCCATAAGTACCAACAGGCATAAAGGCGGGCGTTTGTACCGAAAATTCGCCTTGTGGGCGTTTAAAAATCATTTCTCCACGACGAGCTGTGCCACTCGTGGTTTTTAGGTTAAATTTCATGTATTTTCCTTTTGTCGAATAAACAGTTCAACGAAATTAATTTAAATTTTTACATATTATTTAGTGATGAACATCGCATCGCCATAACTGAAAAAACGATAGCGATTTTCCACCGCACTTTTATAAGCGTTCATCACATTTTCATAGCCAGCAAAGGCGGAAACTAACATAATCAACGTACTTTCAGGTAAGTGGAAGTTGGTGATTAAGCAATCAATAACGCGGAATTTTTTACCTGGATAAATAAAAATAGACGTGTCAGCAAAAAAAGGCGTAATTAATTCATTTGAGCCTTTTTCTTCTGCTGCTAAAGCTGCACTTTCGATAGAACGAACAGAAGTTGTGCCTACAGCAATAACACGCTTGTCTGCGGCTTTAGTTGCTAAAATCGCATCTACCACATCTTGACTCACTTCAACATATTCGGCGTGCATATGATGATCTTCAATTTTTTCCACTCGAACAGGTTGGAACGTGCCAGCGCCAACATGTAAGGTGACGAAAGCAAAATTTACTCCTTTATTTTTGAGCTTTTCTAATAGCGCATCATCAAAATGTAAACCAGCGGTTGGTGCAGCAACAGCGCCCGGTACTTTGTTATAAACGGTTTGATAGCGTTCTTGATCGCTGTCTTCATCTGGACGATCAATATAGGGAGGCAATGGCATATGCCCGATTTGCTGTAATAAATCTAAAAGTGCGGTGGATTTATCCACAATTTCCACTTCGAATAAGGCATCTTGTCGCCCTCGCATAATGGCTTTGATTCCTTTGCCTTCGCCTAATTTATCTTCGCCCAAATATAATTCACTATCCACTTTAGGCGCTTTGCTTGAGCGAATATGCGCGAGAAAGGTGCTTTCGGTTAATACGCGCTCTACCAACACTTCAATTTTTCCGCCACTGGCTTTACGACCAAACATACGCGCAGGAATCACTCGTGTGTTGTTAAAAATTAACAAGTCACCAGCGTCGATAAGATCAAGAATATCGGTAAAAGTGCGGTGAAAAAATTCACCGTTTTTGCCATCCAAATGTAGCAATCGGCTAGAACTACGCTCTGTTTTTGGGTAGCGAGCAATCAGTTCATCGGGTAAGTCAAAATAAAAATCAGAAACTAACATATGTATGAGAATTTTTTATCTAAAAAGTGCGGGTAAATTTACCCACTTTATGAAGTGGTGGTAGTCTATTGTGATTTTTGCCTAAGTACAAGTAAAACCTTTATTTTTGCCTCATTCTTAGTTAGAATCTCGCAGATCAGTTTCTTATTCAACGGAAAGTCGCATGGCTAAGCAAGCAACATTTTATCTTCTCTCTTCCACAGAATATCAAGGCGAACTTTCGCCTGATGAAGCGCTTGCTTGCGATTTGTCCGCTGAAATATGGCGAGCAGGCAAGCGAGTATTAATCGCTTGTGAAACAGAGCAACAAGCATTGCGTTTAGATGAAGCTTTGTGGCAGCGAGAACCCGAGCAATTTGTGCCACACAATCTTTCAGGTGAAGTGACAAATTATGCCACACCGATTGAAATTAGCTGGAAAGGCAAACGTAATGCACAGCGTCGAGATGTGCTCATTTTATTACAACGAGAATTGCCGGATTTTATTAATAGTTTTAACCAACTCATTGATTTTGTTCCCGCTGATGAACAACAAAAAGTATTGGCGCGAGAACGTTATAAACAACTCAGACAACAGGGTTGGCAATTATCGACAGAACAGAGTACGAAATAAGGATTTATATGAAATTAGCAGAAGCATTAATGGAACGTGCAGATGCACAACGTCGTTTAGCACAGCTTCAACAACGATTACAACAAAATGCGAAGCACCAAGAAGGCGAAACTCCTGCGGAAAATCCAATGGAATTATTGGCAGAATATCGACAAACTGCGGATAGTTTGGAAACTTTAGTGGTGAAAATTAACCAAGCAAATCAAACAATTAGCCTATCCAATGGTTTAACAATGTTACAAGCTTTGGCCAAACGTGATCGATTAAAAGAAGAACATTCAACCTTAATTCGTTTAGCTGAGTCAGCGTTACCAGAGCAAGATCGTTATAGTCGCAGTGAAATTAAAACCTTGGCTTCGGTGGACATTAAGGCTATTCGCAAGCAAGCGGATCAACTTGCGAAACAACACCGCGAGTTAGATGTTTTAGTGCAACAGGCTAACTGGCAATACGAGATCTAATCTGAATAAAGTGCGGTGAAATTTTAGGTATTTTTATTCAGAGGCGAACACAAAAAACACCATTACGAGAACGAAGAGCAGTTCATTTTTTTCTGAACAACTTTTGCTCCGTACAAGTGACATGGTACACATACTTTGTATTGTAACAACCCTGTGTTGATCTGAATAAAAATGGGTGGGAACGGGGATTTTATTTTTATTATGAGGACAAACTTATGAGTCAAATTACATTAGCAGGCAACCCAGTAGAAGTAGCGGGTAACTTCCCAAAAGCAAGTGAAACAGTTGCAAACTTTGTATTAGTGAATAATGAATTAGCGGATGTGGCATTAGCGGATTTTGCGGGTAAACGCAAAGTATTAAACATTTTCCCAAGTATTGATACAGGCATTTGCGCAGCTTCAGTTCGTATGTTTAATCAACAAGCCGCAAATTTAACCAATACCGTTGTGTTATGCATTTCTGCGGATTTACCATTTGCTCAAGCACGTTTCTGTGGTGCAGAAGGTATTGAAAACGCATTAACCTTATCTTCATTCCGCAACAAAGCAGTTCATGCACAATTAGGTGTGGATATGGTAACGGGCCCATTAACTGGATTAACTGCACGCGCAGTGATCGTGTTAGATGAAAATAATAACGTGCTACATAGCGAATTAGTGCCAGAAATTAAACAAGAACCAAACTACGAAGCCGCTTTAGCAGTATTGAAATAAGCTTAACTAAGTGATACAGGGGCAATTGCCCCTGATGTTGTTTAAATGATAGGTTATTCTGATTTAAACAAAGAATTTGCATTTAAGTTCTAAGGTCGATTTTTATCCTGAAATTAATAGAAATAGATGTCATGAGACACAACCTGTCGCACCAGTTGTTTATACTGACATTAGCATTATTTGAATAGCCATAATTTATAAACAACATTTAGGAGAATAACTATGTTAGGTGCAGCAATCGGCGATATTATCGGCTCTCGTTTTGAGTGGAATAACTACAAAGGCACAGATTTTGAACTCTTTACCCCTGCTAGCAAGTTTACTGATGATACGGTGTGTACCGTCGCTATTTCAGAATGGGCATTGAGTGGCTTTCAACTTGATTTGCCTGATACAGTACGGAAATGGGGCAACAAATACCGCAATGCGGGCTATGGTGGAATGTTTTGCCGTTGGCTAAACCCCCGTTTTGAACCACAACCTTATAATAGCTGGGGCAATGGTTCCGCGATGCGAGTTTCAGCGGTGGGCTGGTTGTGTGAGGATATGGAAAGCGTGTTGGAATACGCCAAACGCTCCGCAGACATTACCCACAACCACCCAGAAGGAATTAAAGGGGCACAAGCTGTTGCTTCCGCCATTTTCTTGGCTCGTAAAGGCGAAAACAAAGCGGCAATTAAGCAATTTATTGAGCTATTTGGCTATAATTTAAACAGTACTTGCGATGAAATTCGCCCAAATTACACCTTTGATGTGAGTTGTCAAGGCTCTGTGCCGCCTGCTATCATCGCGTTTTTGGAAAGCGAAAATTTTGAACAAGCGTTGAGATTATCGATTTCCTTAGGAGGTGATTCCGATACATTGGCAGCGATTACAGGATCCATTGCCGAAGCCTTTTACGGCGTGCCAGACTCTCTAAAACAACAAGTAAAAGCCTATTTGCCTGATGAAATGTTGAGTATTCTTGAGCGGATTTAGCTCGTTGGACTACTTTTAAAATTAACGCAAATGGCTACAAGAGGCAGATTTGAGAAATAAAGTGCAAAAATTTTCAACATTGTGATCCGTTGTCAGCGATGTAAATAGATAGCGCTCGTCTTTGACGAGTGCTGTAATTTTGACTAGAAAAGCACTCGTGTGGACACGAGCGCTAGCGGGGTGACAACTTGCAGAAGATGCAATAAATATTTGGGTTTACCCTACAATTTTAGATTTTGAAAATAAAGATCAAGAGAAAAACCAATGACAAAAACCTTTGAAATGGCTGACCGTTTTGATGCGTCAGCAGTAGAACAAGCCCTGTATAAACACTGGGAAGAGAGCGGTTATTTTAAACCGTCGGAAGATACCACTAAGCCAAGTTATTGCATTGCCATTCCGCCTCCGAATGTGACGGGTTCATTGCATATGGGGCATGCTTTCCAGCAGACTTTAATGGATACGCTGATCCGTTTTAACCGTATGGAAGGTAATAATACCTTGTGGCAGGCAGGGACTGACCACGCTGGGATTGCCACCCAAATGGTGGTGGAACGTAAAATTGCTGCGGAAGAAGGCAAAACTCGCCACGATTATGGGCGTGAAGCGTTCATCGAAAAAATTTGGGACTGGAAAGCTTATTCAGGCGGTACGATCAGCCAACAAATTCGCCGTTTGGGTAACTCAATTGACTGGGATCGTGAGCGTTTCACAATGGACGAAGGTTTGTCCAATGCGGTGAAAGAAGTGTTTGTACGTTTGCACGAAGAAGGCTTGATCTATCGTGGCAAACGCCTTGTGAACTGGGATCCAAAACTTCACACGGCGATCTCTGATTTGGAGGTGGAAAACAAAGAGAGCAAAGGTTCACTTTGGCACTTCCGCTATCCGTTGGCAAATGGCGCGAAAACCGCAGACGGCAAGGATTATTTAGTGGTGGCGACCACGCGTCCTGAAACAATGTTGGGCGATACGGCGGTGGCGGTTCATCCAGAAGATGAACGTTATCAATCACTTATCGGTAAAACCGTGGTGTTGCCGTTAGCCAATCGTGAAATTCCAATTATTGCCGATGATTATGTGGATCGTGAATTTGGTACGGGCGTGGTAAAAATTACCCCTGCCCACGATTTCAACGACTACGAAGTGGGCAAACGCCATAGCTTGCCAATGGTCAATGTGATGACACTGAACGCCGATATTCGTGCGGAAGCGGAAATCGTCGGTTCAGACGGTAAAATTCTTGAGAATTACACCGCACTTATTCCAGCGGATTATCAAGGCTTAGAGCGTTTTGCGGCGCGTAAGAAAATTGTGGCGGATTTTGAAGCCCTTGGCTTGTTAGAGGAAATCAAACCGCACGATTTGAAAGTGCCTTATGGCGACCGTGGTGGCGTGCCAATTGAGCCAATGCTTACTGACCAATGGTATGTGAGCGTGAAACCGCTGGCGGAAGTGGCGGTGAAAGCGGTGGAAGATGGCGAAATTCAATTCGTGCCGAAACAGTATGAAAATCTCTACTTCTCTTGGATGCGTGATATTCAAGACTGGTGTATTTCTCGCCAACTTTGGTGGGGGCACCGCATTCCTGCGTGGTATGACGAGCAAGGCAATGTGTATGTGGCGCGTGATGAAGCGGAAGTGCGTGCGAAACACAACTTGCCTGCGGATTTAGTGTTAAAACAAGATGAAGACGTGTTGGATACTTGGTTCTCATCAGGCTTGTGGACGTTCTCCACTCTTGGCTGGCCGGAGCAAACCAAGGATCTAAAAATGTTCCACCCAACGGATGTGTTGATCACGGGCTTTGACATCATTTTCTTCTGGGTTGCGCGTATGATTATGTTTACGATGCACTTCATCAAAGACGAAAATGGCAAGCCGCAAGTGCCGTTCAAAACTGTGTATGTCACGGGGCTAATTCGTGATGAAAACGGGCAGAAAATGTCCAAATCGAAAGGTAACGTGTTGGATCCGATCGATATGATCGACGGCATCAGCCTTGAAGATCTGCTTGAAAAACGCACGGGCAATATGATGCAGCCGCAATTAGCGGAAAAAATCGCCAAAGCCACACGCAAAGAATTTGCAGACGGCATTTCTGCTCACGGTACGGACGCATTGCGTTTCACGTTGGCTGCGTTGGCGAGCAACGGTCGTGACATCAACTGGGATATGAAACGTTTGGAAGGTTACCGCAATTTCTGCAACAAATTGTGGAACGCTAGCCGTTTTACCCTGATGAATATCAACAACTTAGAATTAGGCGAAGGCGAAAAAGCGTTCAGCTTGGCGGATCGTTGGATCCAAGCAGAATTTAACAACGCCGTGCAAACCTTCCGTACCGCCCTTTCGCAATACCGTTTCGACTTGGCAGCGAACACCCTTTACGAATTCACGTGGAACCAATTCTGCGACTGGTATTTGGAACTTACCAAACCAGTCTTCGCCAACGGTTCGGATGCACAAAAACGCGGTGCGTGCTTTACGCTGGTGAACGTGTTGGAAAAATTATTGCGTTTAGCTCACCCAGTGATCCCGTTCATCACCGAAGAAATTTGGCAGAAAGTGAAAGGCTTTGCAGGCGTGGAAGGCGACACCATTATGTTGCAACCATTCCCGAAATTTGACGCAAGCCTTGTGGACGATGAAGCGGTGGCACAAATCGAATGGTTGAAAGAAATCATCGTCGCCGTGCGTAACATTCGTGCCGAAAGCAACATCGCTCCAAGCAAACCGCTAGATTTACTCGTTCGCAACATCACCGACGCAGATCGTAAAATCTTGGCAGAAAACCACCGCTTGTTGCAGGCAATGGCGAAACTCGACAGTGTGAACGCACTCGACGCTGGCGCCACCGCCCCACTTTCCGTAGCGAAATTAGTGGGTAACGCCGAAGTGCTTGTGCCAATGGCAGGTTTCATCAACAAAGACGCAGAACTGGCTCGTTTGAATAAAGAGATTGAAAAATACCAAGGCGAAATCCAACGTATTGAAAACAAACTCGCCAACGAAGCCTTTGTCGCCAAAGCCCCACCAGCAGTCATCGACAAAGAACGCGCCAAAATGGCGGAATACGCTGAAGGCTTGGAAAAACTGCAACAGCAGTATCAAGCGATTGAAGCGTTGTAATTATTAAATAAGATAGAGGCAGCTCATTTAGAATGGACTGTCTTTCTTTAATCGGAGAGTAAAGATTATGATTAGAAAAATTTTCCTACTTTTTTCTGTATTTTTGAGTTTAGTGCTAAGTGCCTGTTCTACAACAAATGGAATCTCAAAATATGGAAAACCAAATCTTCAAGAGAAAGGGGTTCTTCTCCTAGCAGTGACTGATCGAGCTCTTTTTACTGCGACAGGAATCTCTTTTACTATAGAAGATATAAATAATAAAAAGACTGTTTTAGTTGTAAATGATTGGGATGAACTCTTTTCATTAAAGAAAAGAGGAGTGCGAAAATTCTTTCGTGCATTTGAATTACCTGAAGGAAATTATAAATTCACTTCTTGGGAATTTATTCGTACGCAAGGGAAGCCTGCCGAAAAGCCAAAAGAGCCGTTTGAGTTTAGTATTAAGCAAGGTGAAGTAGTCTATATCGGTAATTTTGATGCTGTTCGCATATTAGGTAATGGGAGATTTAAAAATAACTATGAGGAAGATAGTAAGGCATTCCAATCACTTTACTCTTGGTTAGAGCAGATAAACATCAAAAAGGAATTACTAAAACCTTCTGAATGGCTTTTACCAGACGGAAAAAAATTTGAAGAGTTTGAAAAAGAAGCCAAACAGCCAAAGGCTATTTCAAATTAGTCGTCCATAGTATTGAAAAGGCTTATCTTTTGATCTGCCCCAAAAAAGTTAGACTGATTTAATTGAAGGACTGAGTTCTGTATTGTACGGGATTTAGTCCTTTTAATTTCACTTGAATACGCTCATTGTTGTAGTAATGCACGTATTCGTGAATAGTACGCTCTAGTTCAGCAAAACACTCAAACTTTTTGTTTTTAAATCCCTACTTTATTCATGTCTTTACATTTATTAACAAAAATCTGTTCGTTAATTGATCTTTATTTGTATTATAATTAAGCAGAAATATGATCGATAAAGGAGATTTTCCATGAATAAAATTTTCAAATCAAAATGGTGTGTAGCAACACAAACTTATGTGGCTTGTTCTGAATTAGCTAAACGAGCTGGAAAAGTTTCAGCGGGAGCTGTGTTACTTACTGCAAGTGTCATTAGTTCTGTTAGTGCAGCACCGAGTAATCCTGAGTCAATTACTACTGATACAACATTAGTTGGTGGCGTGAGAGATCTTTCAGTTAATGGCGGTTCTGCAATTAGTATCGGTAATGCAGCAACCGCAACATTGAATGATCCTCTTACTTTAAACTTACAAACTGGAAATGAATCAGAACCAAGAGGTTTTGATATTACTAATGGTAATTTAATTGCAAACGGCAAAGTTTCCATCAATTACCAACCAGTCGGAACAAATCTTCATAATCGCCCAAAAGGTATCATTGTTAGATCTAAGTCAGATACACAAATCAAAGATTTATTAGTCAATGCTGTTTTGGCGAGTGAGACTGAAGCATATTCAGTACCCGCAGATTCTAATGCAGGATATGGCGTTGCCGTTGGCTATAATTATGCTGGAGGTAGTAGTGCGGATAAATCCTTATTAACCGTAGAAAATGCGGAAATCAATGTCACTAATACGCCTAATACTAAATACTCAAGAAGAACTGTAGGTAGTGGCTGGGTTTCAGCAACGGCTATTTTCGGTCATCAATTATCAGGCTTAAAAATTTATAGAACTGATGGTGCTATACCTGAGTTTACCTCAAATGGTAAGGTTAATATTAATGTGACGGATAGCAGTGTAGCTAAAGCGGGTGATTATTTAGTTGGTCTGTATATTTCAGGCCATGGTTCGAAAGCAACATTTAATGGCGATACAGAAATTAAGGTGTCAGCGAATGGTATTAACTCGGCGGGTATTAAAATTGGTAAACCTTTTGATGGTGGCACTGTTGTTGGTGAGAAAGGTTCTTCAGTAATTGCTAATGGCAAATTAGTGGTGGATACCACGGAGACAAAAGATTCTGCTGCTATTCGTTTATTTGGTAACTCTTCTCAATTGAAAGTAACCGGGGAGAAAACGGAAGAACAATCTTTAATTCATTCAGGCAACTCTGCGATTGTTTTTGATACGCAAGATTATCAATTACAAGCGGAAACTATTTTGGGAGAAATTAAAGCCTCCCGTAATGAGAATGGCATTGATCAATCTGTTATTTTGAATAATACAAAACTGCAAACAAATTCAGAGAATGCTAGTTTAGTTAAAGTCAAAGCGGAACAAGTGAGAGATGAAAGTTTTGGGTATGCCTCTAAATTTTCATCGCAGCTAAATTCAGGCTCTTTTAATGTTCAAAATGCGACATTTACCTTAACAGGTGATAAATCCTTAGCAACTGCCGCAGATAAAGGTTGGTTAATTGAAGTGCAAGGACAAAAAGATAATTCTTCTAGCCTAACTGCTAACATTGAAAAGAAAGCAAAAGTTGTGGGATTAGTGCATAAAGAATTATCGTCTTCTTTAATTATGAATGTGGATGACGCCACTTGGGAATTAAAGAAAAAAGGCGATAACATTAGTACTGCAAATAGTGTAAATCTAAATAATGGCGGTGTATTAGATGCGTCTAAAATGTCTTCTTTAACACAAGCAGAGCTAGATGATAGCGTTGCTGCTGCACAAGATGCATTAAATAAAGCTAATAATATGGAAAGAGCTTGGTATGAGTCTGTAGAGAAATTTAATGTTAGAAAACAAAAAACAATAGAGACCGCTACTGCAAATTTAGTGGCTGCTCAAGATTTAGCAGCAAAAGGTCCTCTAAATCGTGCTGAATATACAGTCCGTTTAACTAGTGATGGTACAAATACAGATGGTATTTTGAAAAACGGTGGGGTGATTACCTTAGCGAATGATAGATACAATGATGTGTTAACCCTTGAAGGCAATTATGCAGGTGCTGCTGGTGCAACCTTAAAAGTGAATACGGAATGGAATTCGCCAGGCGGTGAGAATGGTGAAAATTCTAAATCGGATTTATTTGAAATTAAAGGGGCTGCTTCTGGAAGAACTAATGTTGTTACGGTTAAAGCTGACGGTAGTGCAGAAAACGTAATTGATGGCTCTATTGGTTCTATTGCAGCAGATTTACATAAAAACAGTGAAGTTGTTGTTCGTGTACATGATCTTAGTGCAGGTAATAACCATGCCTTTGAAGGAACAGCACAAACAACGGGTGCTGGAGAATTACAGTTAGCAGAACGAACTGTGGAAAAAGACGGCAAAATGGTACGTGAGTATTATTGGACCATTACTGCGGTAAATCCTATTCCGCCTGAGCCAGAACCTGAACCGCAGCCAGATGCTAAACCTGAGCCGAAGCCAGAACCTGAGCCAACGCCTAAACCAGGGATGAAGCCAGAACCTAAACCTGAGCCGAAACCACAACCGAAACCAACCCCTATTTATGCGCAATCTGTTTCAGGTTATGTACAAATGCCTCGCGTAAACTTAGAACAGGGTTATGCTTCGATTGCAACATTGCATACGCGTCGTGGTGAAAATCAGACATTAGCTTGGGATGATTGCAGCCGTTGTGGAAGTGATGTAAAAGGACAAAGTTGGGCAAGAGTTTTTGGTTCGCACTTAGAAGCTGATGGAAAAGTGCGGTTAAATTTTGATACAAATTTATTTGGTGTTCAACTTGGGCATGATTTTGCTGTACAACGTACTGCAGAGAACGGTCATCGTTTAACTGGTGTTTACGCAACATATACACAAGCGAAAACGAACTTCTTTGATGATGAAAGAAGAGTGAATGCAAAACTTGTTGATGATAAATTTACTGGTTCAGGTAAATCTAAATCTTGGAGCTTTGGTTTGACTCATACTCGTTATGCAGCAAATGGCAGTTATGTTGATTTAGTTGGTCAAGTTTCATTTATCAATAATAAATATACTTCTCGAAATAACGTTAGTGCGAAAAATAAAGGTATGAGCTACTTACTTTCTGCTGAAGTTGGTCGCCCTTATGCATTAGGTGAAAGAGGTAAAACAGAAGGCGGCTGGTTAATTGAGCCACAAGCACAATTAATTGCACAATATCTTGATTTAAAACGCTTTACTGATGAACAAGGTAAAAAAGTTGATCAAGGCGATACATTTGGCTTGAGAGGTCGCGCTGGAGTTCGTTTAGCATACAACGCACCAACAGAAGATAATAGAACGAAAACATTCTATGTAACAGCAAATATATTGCATGATTTCACTAATATGAAGTCTGTTCAAATCGGACAAGATAAGTTACGTGAAAAATATGCAAAAACTTGGTGGGATGCAGGTGTTGGAGTGCAATATCCAGTTGCTCAAAAAGCTTACGTTTATTTAGATGCTCACTATGAAGGTAGTTTCTCTAAACATCAAAGACGTGATGGATATCGTGGTTCTTTAGGTATTAAATATAACTGGTAATTTGATGAGGTAAAGGGAGGTTTTATCTTCCCTTTATCAAATAAGGAAAGAAATATGAAAAATGTAAAATTAACCTTATTATCTTGTGCATTGTTAAGCTTAACGGCTTGTTCACAATTAAAAGATGTAGAGCATAGCTGGTGTCCTCCAGTACAGACTGAAGAAGTGAATTTATCCGCAGATGCATTATTCCGCTTTGATAAATCAGATGTAAAAGATTTATTACCAAAAGGAAAAGTAGAATTAGATCAATTAGCAGATAAATTAACCTCAGGCTATGCGAAAGTAGAGAATATTCACTTAGTTGGTCATACAGATCGTTTAGGTAGTGAAAAATATAACTATGAGTTGGGGTTAAAACGAGCAAATACAGTAAAACAGTATTTAGCAGATAAACAAATAGCTGTGCCAATGAGCGTTGAAAGTGCAGGTGAAACAATGCCTTTAACTAAGGATTGCGTTGGCGAAAAAGCCACAAAAGCATTAACAGCTTGTTTACAACCAGATAGACGTGTAGCAGTCAAAATTCATGGCATTAAAAAACAATAATAGCTATTAGAAATAATTAAAATTAAAGCCTTTCGATAAATAACGAAAGGCTTTATTTATACTGTGAGGTTAATTAATACTACTAAATTCATTGCTGTATGGGCGTGCAATTTACCGAACAATATCTCGCGCGGACCTACGGTTTTGAACAAGGTGATATTGTACTCTCATCTGAAAGTGCGGTGCAAAAGTCCGCACAATTTAACGAACCCCAACTACCACCCAATATTGCAGACGGTATCGTAGAACAGCTTGAGTTAGAAGGCGAACCCTATGTGGAAAATTGGATGCAAGCTATCCAAGATAGACTTCAGCAAGCAGATAGTTTGGAGGATTTTCGCCATCAACTGGATAGCCTGATCCCTGAACTCAGCTTCGTGGAATACGCAGAAGTGTTAGCGTGGGCATCAACCGTCGCAGAGTTAGCAGGTCGATATGCGGTGATTGAGGAGCAAAAATGACATTTCAATTCCAAGAGCAAGCGCGTTATTTTGCCAAGAAAATAAACCTGCCAACAGAAAGCTACCTCGATATTCAAGGCGAAGAGCATGATTATTTTTTCGTGGTCGCAGGTGCAAATCGTAATGAAATCGTGGACGCTTTTAGGCAGGCTGTTGATAACGCCATAGAACAAGGCGCCACTTTGTCACAATTTCGCAAAGACTTTGACGAGATTGTGGACAACACAGGTTGGCAATACAAAGGCGGACGTAATTGGCGCACACGTATTATTTACGACACCAATGTTTATGGGGCATACAACCGCGGTCGCCTCAAACAGCATTTAGAACTAGCTGATGTGCTACCTTATTGGGAATATCAACACAATGACAATGCCCATCCTCGCCAAGCACACGTTGATTTAGATGGCACCATTCGTCCTGCGAGCGATCCATTTTGGAAATATTACTACCCAATCAAAGCTTATGGCTGCCATTGCACCGTCATTGCCCATGATGAAGCAGATTTAAAAAACATGGGCAAAACTGTCAGTCCTCCAGTGGAAATTGAATATCAAGAAAAATGGGTAGGCGTACGTGCTGGCAATCCACGTATAGTGAATTTGCCGAAAGGTTATGATGTGGGGTTTGTACCCCATGATTTTGACAGACTCACTGCTGGGCGAAATGCGGAAATTGACAAGGTACTCTTTCAAAAACTCGCTAATTCTACACCGCAGTTCGCCAGTCTATTGATTAAAGATGTGATGATAAAATATCCTGCAACTGTGGCGATGTTAAACCAATCAATGTCGGCAATGGTGCAGCGCGTCAGCTTTGAAAAAGTTGCACGTGGCGAGATGAAATACGTCGGCGTACTACCTGAAAAAGTCATCGAAAAATTAACTGCACTTGATAAATCGCCGCAAAGTGCGGTTATTGCAGTACGAGATAAAGATGTATTGCATGGATTGCGAGAGCTTAAACAAAACGAAAGCATTGCGTTACCATTAGAATTTTGGCAACAGTTGCCTGAGAAATTGCGTCAGCCAAAAGCGATTTTATTACAACCGAAAGAGGGTTTTGAAAATCCAGCAAAAAACCTTGATACCTTACTCTTTGTTTATGAAACCGACAAAGGAAAAGTGGCAATCAAAATGGACTATGAAGTCAGATTGAAAGACAAACTAAGCGGTAAAAAGCAAATGGCTAAAATTAATATGGTGACGACTGGGAGTATATTTAAGGATAAAACCGCATTATACGACTTTGAGTTATTATGGGGGAATTTAGATTAACTCACAGGTTTGCCTGATTCGAACAGGATAATACCCCTTTTACAGCGTAACCTTTCCAGTAGGAAACCCCCTGTGAGTAAGTTAAATATACGCCCAAACGATTTTTTAATCAACAATAAGCGTTTGTTTATACATAATTAAGTCATTAATTCAAGCTACGGAGATCATCAACTATGATCAAAATTACACTCAAAGACAGCCAAGCCCAAGCTCAGCTTGAGCGTATAGCATTGCAACTCAAACACCCTCGAAAGCTCTACGGTGTGCTCGGTGAAACCTTAAAGAAAATCCACACTGAACGCTTTAAGTTAGAAGTTGATCCTGATGGCAAAAAATGGCAGCCACTTGCGCCGAAAACATTGGTTGCCAAAGCAAAACGCGGTAAAAGCCGTAAGATTTTGCGCCAAGATGGTAATCTTGCTGATCGGCTGGCTTATAATTTTGATGATCGCGGTGTAGAGTTTGGTTCGGAAATGCCATACGCACGACTGCACCAATTTGGTGGTAAAGCAGGACAAGGACATAAAGTAACTATTCCTGCACGTCCTTGGCTTGGCATTAATCAACAAGATGGCGAGAAATTATTACAAAAAGCCACCGAACTTTTGCAACGACAAATTAATCAACTTGTGCGCTAATGAATAATTATTAAAATAACGCCACAATCGCTCTCAGTGGAGTTATGTTGTAATTTATCATCTAAAAAAATTTAAACGCCATTTAATCCATTTTAACGCCATTTTAACGCTATCCCACTTTCCACTTTAACTGGAATTTTAAAAAGCAGTAAAGAAACAGACTAATCTTTAAAGTGCTTTAAAATTATTCTCATCATTTTTTCGCTACGCTAAACTTTATTAAAGCGAATTGCTTATAGGAGTAAGCGTGGAACTGATCGAAATTTTCCGAGCAGGCGAATTCACCTCTGATACAGCAGATATTTTCGGTATCTTCGATACAGGTAACCGTTCATCTAATTACCCAACGGTCACTCATATTAGCAATTTTGAGGTGGCATCACGCACAGGTGATATTATCGACGAAAGTATTCGTCAAGCCGAATTGCAATACATTGATAAACCGATTGATGATGCCTTAATTGATAGTTTTATCGAAACCTTGGATACCTTCCTGCGTTCGCAAAAATCGTTGGTGGGTTATAGTGTCGGACTTGACCATGAATATGATCTCGTCAATGCCTTTAGTGAGGGACAAATCCCATTGGTTTATGACTACACTCCAAAAATCCCTGGGGAGCGCATTACCAATAAATCGGTGATGACCCGTAAATATCTGGTCAATTTGGTATCACAAAAATAGGAGTGATAAATGAGTACTACAATTAATCAAATCGTCAACGCCAATGTTTATATGGATGGCAACTCCTTATTGGGTAAAGCCAAAGAGTTCAAGTTGCCAGACATTGAATTCGAACAAATTGAACATAAAGGTTTGGGGCTTATTGGTACAATTAAATTGCCAGCTGGCATGAACGCCTTAGAAGGTGAGGTTACTTGGGATAGCTTTTATCCTGAAGTGCGCGCACGTGCTTATAATCCGTTTAAAAACGTGCAATTAATGGTGCGGTCCAACTTGCAGGTCTTCAGTTCGCGCGGCTTAGAGGCTGAAGTGCCAATGGTTACGGTGATGAATGTGAGTTTTAATAAAACCACAGGTGGTAGCCTAAAAAATAAAGAGGCAACCGAACATCAAGACAGTTTCCAAATCCATTCTATTAAGCAAATGGTGGATGGTAAAGAAATCTTGTTCTATGATGCGTTTGCTAATATCCTGCGCGTTAATGGCGAAGATGTATTGCGCAAATACCGCACCAATATTGGTCAGTAAATCTTTAAACTGGTTTAAAATCAATTTAACCGCAATTTAATTAAACTCCTTAGTGAAATCTAACAACCACTAAGGAGTTTTTTTATGTCTGAACTAACCAAAGAAATTAATCTCTATCGCAAAATTAAATTGCTTTTCCCTATTCGTGACGGCGAAGGCAAAGAAATTACTGAGTTGAATGTACGCCGAGCTAAAGTGCGCGACATCAAGC
>NZ_JBQSUQ010000017.1:0-100969 GCF_052384575.1 Reella acinonychis
ACCATGTTTATCGCAGTTCGCCAATGTCACGCAAAGCTTATCAAGGTCGTATAGGTATTCGTTATTCTTGGTAATAACCACAATTGCAAAAGCCATCATAATTATGATGGCTTTTTTATCGTCTTACAAAAACTGGCTATCACTAAAGTACGGTGTTTTTTATTAGAATTTACCTTTCTTTTACAATCAATTCATCGCCTTTGTTGCATAAATTTTGTAGAATAAGCCATTAATTTTATAGGTGATTATTTGAGATTTTTTATGAGTGCTACCCCAAATATTGGTTTTATCAGCCTTGGCTGCCCTAAGAATTTAGTTGACTCAGAACGCATTTTGACCGAGTTGAGAGCTGACGGTTACAACATTATTCCAAGCTACGAAGGTGCGGATTTAGTGATCGTCAATACCTGTGGTTTTATTGATAGTGCGGTGCAAGAGTCGTTAGAAGCTATTGGCGAAGCGTTGGAAAGTAATGGTAAAGTGATTGTAACTGGTTGTTTGGGGGCAAAAGAGAACCAAATTCGTGAAGTTCACCCAAAAGTATTGGAAATTACCGGTCCACACAGCTATGAAGCGGTGATGAAACACGTTCATAAATATGTGCCGAAGCCTGAGTACAATCCGTATGTCAGCCTTGTGCCAAAACAAGGGGTAAAACTCACGCCAAAACATTATGCCTATTTGAAAATTTCGGAAGGCTGCGATCACCGTTGTACGTTCTGCATTATTCCATCAATGCGTGGCGATTTAGACAGCCGTTCGATTGTGCAAATTTTGGACGAAGCGAAACGCCTTGTGGACGCTGGCGTGAAAGAAATTTTGGTGGTGTCGCAAGATACGTCCGCTTACGGTTTGGATAAAAAGAAAGAAAATGCGACGAAAACTGTGTTCTGGAACGGAATGCCAATTAAAAATGACTTGATGACCTTGTGCGAACAGCTTGGCTCAATGGGTGTTTGGGTGCGTTTGCATTATGTGTATCCGTATCCGCACGTCGATAAACTAATTCCGTTAATGGCGGCAGGCAAAATTTTGCCGTATTTGGATATTCCGCTACAACACGCTAGCCCGAAAATTCTCAAAGCGATGAAACGCCCAGGCTCGATTGATCGCACATTAGAACGGATTAAACAGTGGCGTGAAATTTGTCCTGAGCTGACTTTGCGTTCAACCTTTATTGTCGGCTTCCCGGGCGAAACGGAAGAAGATTTCCAAATGTTGCTCGATTTCTTGCAAGAAGCCCAATTAGATCGCGTGGGTTGTTTTAAGTTCAGTGCTGTTGATGGTGCAGTGGCAACCGATATGCCAGATCAGGTGCCAGAAGACGTGAAAGAAGAACGCTTCCACCGCTTTATGCAAGTGCAACAACAAATTTCCGCCAATCGCCTACAACAAAAGGTGGGCAAAATGCTACAAGTTATCGTCGATGAAATTGACGAAGAAGGCATTATTGGTCGATCTATGGCAGATGCACCAGAGATTGATGGAATGGTTTATATTGAGAATTTATCCAATCAAGATGTAACCGTTGGACAAATTATTTCCGTCACAATTACCCACGCAGATGAATATGATCTGTGGGGAACTTGTTAAGTAAAAATTAAGGAAACATTATGTCAGAAGAAAAGAAAGCAGCTAGTGTTACTCGTTTTGAACAAGCTGTCAAAAATAAAGAATATGAAACTGCTTGTAATGAGTTGCTCGATATCTTGGGAAAATTAGATAGTAATTTTGGTACGCTTGAAAATATCGAATGTGATTTTCCTGCAGCTTTAGATAATTTATATCAGGATAAAATTATCCATTTCTGTACTCGAATGGCAGTAGGGGTAACAGAATTATTCACTGATCCAGGATTAACTATTTCTGATTCCGGTGTTCAGCGGTTCTTGGTACTTCAACGTTGGATGGCAATGATATTTGCTAGCTCACCTTATGTGAATGCTGATCATATTTTGCAAACCTATAATCGTAGTGAAGACAAAAAGAATCCTAATGAGGACTTTTTAGTTGATTCTAAAGAAGATTTGAAAAAATTCTGTATCTTATATTTACCAGAATCTAAAGTAACACTTAATTTAGATGGACTGTGGGGTATAGACCAAAAACTTTGTGCTTCTCTTTGCTTTGCATTGCAATCTGCTCGCTTTATCGGAACAGATGAGGCTTTTTCAAAGCGCGGTACTATTTTGCAATGGTTTCCAGAAAAATTGGCCCAATTAGAAAATTTAGACGGTATTCCATCTAATATTTCGCACGATGTGTATATGCATTGCAGTTATGATGTTGCAGAAAATAAACATGCAGTTAAGCGTCCATTGAACCAAGTAATACGCCGTCATTTAATTGATCTTGGTTGGAAGGACAGAGATGTATCAGAAATTGGTTATAAAAATGGTAAGCCTGTGATGGCCGTCATGCTTGAGCATTTCCATTCGGCGCATTCTATTTACCGCACCCATTCCACATCAATTATTGCTGCGCGCGAGCATTTTTATATCGTGGGTTTAGGGCATCCTAATGTAGATGAAGCAGGACGTAATGTTTTTGATGAGTTCTACAATTTCACAGAAAATAGTGTTTTTGATCGTGTAGTTAAAATTAAAGAGATTTGTGATGAATTCAAACCTGCTGTTTTCTATATGCCAAGTATTGGTATGGATCTCAATACGATTTTTGCAAGTAATACGCGCCTTGCTCCAATTCAAGTTGTGGCATTAGGGCATCCAGGCACCACACATTCTGATTTTATTGAATATGTGATTGTAGAAGATGATTATGTAGGTTCTGAAAGCTGCTTTAGCGAGAAATTACTTCGTTTACCAAAAGATGCGCTGCCTTATGTGCCATCAGCACTTGCACCAGCGAGCGTAGAATATCGTTTACGTGAAAATCCTGAGGTTGTTCAAATCGGTATTGCGTCAACGACAATGAAGCTTAACCCCTATTTCTTAGCAGCTTGTAAAGCGATTCGTGATCGTGCAAAAGTGAATGTGCATTTCCACTTCGCATTAGGGCAATCCACAGGGGTTACACATCCTTATGTGGAACGTTTTATTAAGAGTTATTTGGGCGATTCTGCAACTGCCCACCCACATACGCCTTATGATCAATATCTGCGAATCTTACATCAATGCGATATGATGATTAATCCATTCCCATTCGGCAATACCAACGGTATTATTGATATGGTGACATTAGGTTTAGTGGGTGTGTGTAAGACGGGGCCTGAAGTACACGAGCATATTGATGAAGGCCTATTCAAACGTTTAGGTTTACCTGAGTGGCTAATTGCTAATACGGTTGATGAATATGTAGAACAAGCCATTCGTTTAGCCGAAAATCACCAAGAACGCTTAGCGCTTCGTCGCCATATTATTGAAAATAATGGTTTACAGAGCTTATTTACTGGCGATCCAAGCCCAATGGGTAAGGTGTTATTAGAAAAATTAATCGAATGGGCAAAGAGCAATAAGGTGAAACTGGAGGTTGCTCAAACCAAAAGTGAAGCAAAAACTGCCGCTAAGAAAGTGACGAAGAAACCGGCTAAAAAAGCAGAGGAGAAATCGTCGTCAGACAAAGCGGAGCCAAAAAAACGAGCACCAAGAAAAACAAAAAAAGAAGCATAATTAGGAGGGACCTATAAGGTCCCTTTTTTTAAACTTATTTATTTTTCACCGCACTTTAATGTGTGCCAAAAGGCTTGAATGATCGGCAGATCAAGGAGTCTTCGTTGTACACATACACCTAACTCAAAAGGTTCAATTGGGACATCCAAATCCAAAGAGGATACTTGTGTATTCATTGGACTATTTTTGATGACTACATCTGGCAATAATGCCACTCCACAACCGAGCGCAACCATTGGAACGATGCCTTCATGTCCACTTACTGTGGCGTAAATCTGAGGGTGTTTAATTTTTTTATGCTGAAACCATTGATCAATACGCTGACGTGCAGGTCCTTCTACTGGCAGAATGAAAGGAATTTGTTGCCAATTAATTGGATTCTGTTGCAGTAGTTGTGTTGCTGTACAAGCAATTCTTGGAGCAATTAAGGAAAGAGAAATGCTGTCAATGTATTGAAATTCAATTGAACTTGGTAAGCTGAGTGGGCGACCTGATAAAGCCAAATCGGCCTGCTGACTTTGTATGATCGAAACTGCCATTGCGGGATCGCCTGTGGTAAGTTGAATTTCCACTTTGGGATAACGCAAACGGAATTTTTCTAAGATTTGTGGTAAATGAGAATAAGCGGCGGTTACAGAACAAAATAATTTAATTTCCCCTGATAACTCTTCAGAATTTGACCGCACTTGTTGTTTAAATTGTTGCCAGTCTGTCCAATGTTGTTGGGCAAAACGTAAAAACTTCTCGCCTGTTTCTGTGAGCGCTACTTGTCGATTGTCACGCAGAAATAGCGCTTGTCCAATTTCTTCTTCCATACGTTGCACTTGACGTGAAAGGGTGGAGGCAGACATATGATTTTGTGCGGCACTTTTACTGAAATTTTTGCATTGGCTGAGATGAATAAAAAGTTGTAGGTCTTGAAAGTTCATATTATGGGTTACTTATGTTGCAAATTTTGCAATATTCTATTTCAAAAATATCAATTTACGCAACATAAGAGCGCGGTATAATCAAATACACATACAAAGTATGCAGACACAATATTATTCTTAAACTCATTTAGAAGGAAAATGACATGGCAAATTATTTCAACACCTTAAATTTACGCCAACAATTAGATCAATTAGGTCGTTGTCGTTTTATGGAACGCACTGAATTTGCGGATGGTTGCGCTTATTTAAAAGGTAAAAAGATCGTGATCGTTGGTTGCGGTGCGCAAGGTTTAAACCAAGGTTTAAACATGCGTGATAGCGGTTTAGATATCGCTTATGCTTTACGTCCAGAAGCCATTGCTGAAAAACGCGCTTCTTTTACTCGTGCCACAGAGAATGGATTTAAAGTAGGCACTTACGAAGAATTAATCCCAAGTGCAGATTTAGTGATTAACCTAACACCAGATAAACAGCACAGCAAAGTGGTTGCCGATGTGATGCCATTAATTAAGAAAGGCGCTGCTTTAGGTTATTCTCATGGTTTAAATATTGTTGAAGTGGGTGAACAAATTCGCCCAGATATTACCGTAGTCATGGTGGCACCAAAATGTCCAGGGACAGAAGTGCGTGAAGAATATAAACGTGGTTTTGGTGTACCAACCTTAATTGCGGTTCACCCAGAAAACGATCCACAAGGCGAAGGCTTAGCCATTGCAAAAGCTTGGGCTTCAGCAACAGGTGGTGATCGTGCAGGTGTATTAGAATCTTCTTTCGTTGCCGAAGTGAAATCTGACTTAATGGGTGAACAAACCATTCTTTGTGGTATGTTACAAGCAGGTTCAATTATTTGTTATGACAAATTAATCGCTGATGGCAAGGATCCCGCTTATGCTGGTAAATTAATCCAATATGGTTGGGAAGCCATTACTGAAGCCTTAAAACAAGGTGGTATCACGTTAATGATGGACCGCTTATCTAACTCTGCAAAATTACGTGCTTTTGAATTAGCAGAACAAATTAAAGAAAGCTTGGCATTCTTATTTGTTAAACATATGGATGAAATCATTAATGGCGAATTTTCTCGTGTGATGATTGAAGACTGGAATAATGGCGATAAAAACTTATTAGCATGGCGTGAAGCAACAGGTCAAACAGCCTTTGAAAATGCACCAAAAGCGGATGGTATCAAAATTTCTGAGCAAGAATATTTTGACAACGGTGTATTAATGGTAGCATTAGTGAAAGCGGGTGTTGAGTTAGCTTTTGATACCATGGTTTCAGCAGGTATTTATGAAGAGTCAGCTTATTATGAGTCTTTACATGAATTGCCATTAATTGCGAATACCATTGCACGTAAACGTTTATATGAAATGAACGTGGTGATTTCTGATACAGCAGAATATGGTAACTATTTATTTGCTAATGTGGCGACCCCAATTTTAGCAAAAGAAATTGTTCCACAATTACAGCGTGGTGATTTAGGTGAACCAACACCAACAGCAGAAATTGATAACATTACTTTACGCGATGTTAATGATGCTATTCGAAATCATCCAATTGAGATTATCGGTCAAGAATTACGTGGTTATATGACAGATATGAAACGTATTTCTTCTCAAGGTTAATGATAACTTAATGAAAAGCCAGCTTAATTAAGCTGGCTTTTTTTGTTTTAAAACTTCTTGAAATTACACCGCACTTATTGCGTGATTTTCAGTTTAGCATATAAGTAATGACGATAATTTGCTAATAGCTGAGCATCTTCACAATCTTGCAATTTGCCTCCACTGAGTTTACGCATGGCAATATTAGCTTGCATAAATGCATCTGCTGCTAGTCCTGCGGCTTCTAAAATAACCCCTGATACTTGAGCGAGATCGAGGAAATCTTGTTGTTGTGTAAACTGATGTTTTAAATTACTGCGCAAAGCGAATTGAGTGACGTAATTAGGGTTTACATAATTCCAAACATAGCCCGGTTCTGCACCTGAAATCTGGATTTGGTGATCGCCAAAATAACCCAATACATAGGCATTTTCACGTTGTTTTAAATATTGATTAAATTCTTCAATCACTTCATTTAAGTTAACAATACGCTGGATATAATCATTCAATTCGCTTAGCCCTTTGGCACTAAAGCCATTTTCTGCCAATTGGAAATAATCATCACAATCAGAACGATAAGGACCATGCTCTTTCATAGTGAGCACATAGAGGAAGATCGGTTGATTGACTTGTTCTAGTGCGTTGTGTTTTTTCTCTAAAATCATTTTTGCGTAATGGCTCATTTCATCACTACCAATATGCCATAGATTTTTACCAATTGGCGCCGGGTAACCTAAATCTTGTGGCTGAAGCATAAGATCAAAGCCAAGATGATCATAGGCCGCTTTTGCGTTGTAATTGCCTTTTGTAAAAGGCGATAATGCCACACAAAAATAACCATTTTGTTTTAGATTTTGAATAAAACTCGTTTTGAGATGAGGAACTACCGAATAAAATACCGCACTTGCCATCGCACCGAAATCTGTAGAAGGAACGCCAGATAAAAAGGCAAATTCTGATTTCCAAGTGGCCCCGCCTAAGGTATGTACGCGCAAGGGACTGAGGAATAAGGTATCTTCCTGTTTCTCATACATGGTAATTGGCGGAATTTGATGTTTGGCAATAGCTAAACTGTGCGGATTGAGCGTTGACTCTTGCAACCATACAACAATATCAGGCTTTGTTTGCTCATCAGATAAGAGAGGATAATGTTCAACTTGTTGCATTTGTTGTTTAAATGCCTCGCCGTTTCCTTCATAGGCGGGTGTTTTAAAAAAGACACCACGACAAGACATGGGTAAATTTAAAAAGACATCGCGACCATCATCTGGCAATGAATCTAACCAAACTGCAGTAGCATCAGGGTTTTTACTGTAATGGAACATAATGGCAAAACTGAGTACGGTTAATATTGCTCCCGCAATCTGCCAGCCATAGCCTAAACTGACTTCGTTAGACCAACCGAATATGCCGTAAGCAAGGATGGCTAACAGGGCAAATACAGCGAGAATAGCAGTGCGATAATGCAGTAACGTTTCCCAATTTCGCCAATCGAATACTAAAAAGAAGTCTGAAATGAGTAATGGTTGTTTGTAATAATGAATTTTCAGACGATGGAATAACATCAGCACAACAAATAGCACCGAAGCAAAATTAATACTGCGCTGCCATTGTCCTGTTATTCCTAACATTATGCCAACGAAGAAAAGGAATAATGCGCTCGCAAATAAATATGTCCATTTATAATGCGAATTATAGATGAAGATGAGTGCGGTTAAAAAAAATGCGCCAAGTAAAATATATGCCATATTATTGTCCCTAATGAAAAATTGGCGAAAAATAACCGCACTTTTAAGGTGCGGTTTATCTTATTTATAAATCAAATGGTTTTACATAAGGCAGCATGCCTTTGTTAAGCATTTCTACGATACCACTATGATGATCATTGCGACCTAAACCGCGTAACTCAACGTTAAAGTGGATGCTATTATCATACAGGGTTGATTTTTTATCTGAATATCGACGCTTGTCTGTTTCATTTACTAAATAACGACGAACGCCCACTCCAGCTGCCCAACAGCAAGTGTTGTATTGTAACCCAACATATTGTTCCACTGGTTTGCTGAGTGCAATATCATGGTAGTAACGACCAACCGCCGCCCATTGATCATTGAGTTCCCAAGCAACAGTTGCACCAATTTGCTGAATATCCTGATTGTAGCGATTGACCGCCGCAGTTAAGTTTTGGTCGATATATTCCTTGCTTGCATAACGATAATTCAACTGGATTAGATTGTTACCTGAAGGGTTATATTCTAAGGTTGAATTCACTAACGAAGCAGCATTTAAACGTGTATCATATTGATAACTACCGCGCCAATTCCATTGATCATTAATTTTCCAGCTACTTTCTAATGCCCAAGAAGAAGCGCGCCCTGTGGTACTATTTTGTGAATTGCCATCCACGCGAGAATCATTTAAGTAAATGATTTGTCCTAAGGAAAGATTAAAACGTTCTTCGCCTTTTTCATCGTAGAAACGTGTTGTGCCACCAAGGGTAAATTGGTTTGCGGAAGCAATTCGGTCAAGTCCACTATATCGACGATCTCTAAATAAAGAGAAATAGTCTTGTTGTAATAGCGCAGAGTCATAACCTAAACCAAGGTAATTTGAACTGCGCTTAGAACCGATGTTACTCTGATCTTTATAAGGACGATATAGGTATTGAATTCGTGGTTCAATTGTTTGGGTATAGCCATCTAAGAAAGTTTTTTGTGTTGCTAATAAGCTATGCAAATCAATTTTTAATTGAGGGATGACACGTGTAACAGAAGATTGAGTATCTGCATCAATGCCTTTACCTGCTTTTTGTGAATAATGAGTTGCATAGAGTTTGGTTTCAATATCCAAGCTACCATATTTGTTCGCTAATGGAATATTTAAGGTTGGCTCTAAGTGATAACGCCAAGCAGTTGGCATGTCAGAACTATCATTGTCAAAATGAACGGCTTGCGCAAAGAGTTTAAAGTCCATTAAACCATTGGCTAAGTCGTTTTTATAATAGTTAAAATCAATTTGTGGTAAGGCACGATAAGGTCCAACTTGCAGATCATCAAACACTTGGAACTGTTTCGCTGAAATTGCTAAGTTCCAGTTTGGTTGATAATAAGCTAAACGAGCTGTTTGGTCTGCATAACCATCGGTGCTACTACCATAGCTTGAATCAAAGTCAGAGAAATAATGTTTATCACTCACTTTGGTGTAATTAATATTGAGGCGCCAATCACTGCCTAATCTTGCGTTATGTGCCCAGTAGAATAAATGGCGACTCTTATTGTCGTTGTATTCGCTATAACGATCTTTGCCTAAATATTCATTAGCGATTTTGCCTTCACCTAATACAGTTAAATAGCGGAATTCACTGTTTAACTGCCAGCCACGACGCGACATATATTTCGGTGTGAAAGTGGCATCATAGTTTGGTGCAATATTCCAATAAATCGGTTGAGCATACCAATAACCATCTCGGCCTGATGTACCGAAATCTGGCATTAACAATCCTGAACGGCGACGATCGCCAATTGGCAATTGTAAATAAGGGGTATAGAAAATAGGAACGCCAGCTACTTTAAAGCGTGCATGCCACATTTCTGCATATTCTTCTTTGATATGTTGTTTAATTTCATTGGCTTCAATTTGCCAAGAATTATCATCAGGCAAGCAAGAAGTAAAAGTCGCATTTTTTAATAGACGATAATCGCCACGCATTTCTGAGCTTTGTGCTGAACCATGACCTTGACGACCCACAAATTGATATTGTGCATTTTCAATATCAGTATCTTTACTATTTAAGTGGATTTTTGCATTATCGCCAGATAAATTGATTTGCTCATCTTTGTAATCAAATTGACCACGCGCATAAGCATAACGTTGCGCTTGCTCGCCTGTGCCAGATTGCGTCACTTCAATTTCATTGGCTTTCAAATGACGATTGCCCTGTTTAAGATCGACATCCCCTGCATATAATGCACGCACTGGGTTAATGATATCTGCGCTATCGGCTTCAATATAAACAGGTTGCTGATTCGGATCGCCAGTTACCTGTTCGCCTGAAAATTGAGGTACTCCCGCTAAGCAACGAAGACGTAAGTCTTCAATATTCGCCGCACTATTGGCACTGTAAAGTGCGGTTAAAAGTGATAGCGAAAGTAATGTGTAAGAATGCTTTTTCATGAGTGAACTATTCAGTTGTGGAAATTGGATTGATTATACAAGAAAATTGGCGTAAAGGTCAGCTATTTATGCTTACAAAAACAATCATCAAGATGATCATTCACTAAGCCGGCAGCTTGCATAAATGCATAACAAGTGGTTTCGCCAACAAACTTGAAGCCTTTTTTCTTCAATGCTTTTGACATTTGACTTGAAATTGCAGTTTTAGTTGGCACTGTTGATAGATGAGGAACGGCATTGCATTGCGGTTGATGATTGACGAAAGACCAAATAAAATCACTGAAATTTTCACCGCACTTTTGCATTGCAACATAGGCTTTAGCGTTGTTGACAATGGCTTCCAATTTGGCTCTGTGTCGTATTAAGCCTGCGTTTTGCATGCATAAATCAATGTCTTCTTCTTGCATTTGAGCGATTTTCTCTGGGGCAAAATTGAAAAACGCCTCACGATAGACCGAGCGTTTTTTGAGAACCGTAATCCAAGATAACCCCGCTTGCTGCCCTTCAAGGCAAAGTTGTTCAAATAATTTTTGACTATCAAATTCAGGTACGCCCCATTCATTGTCATGATAGGCAATGTAAATAGGCAGATCGCCAACCCAATCACAGCGTTTCATTCATTTCCTCTAATTCTTGTAAGGTGTTGAAATTACGAAATGCGTGTTTTTGTTCTGCAAAAGGTACAGCAATGGCATTGTGTTGGCGCATAAATTGCAGCATACGGCGCTCGCCTTGAGTCAAGTAATCAGCCAAAGGTTGTGCCAGCTGATGAGAAAGCAAACAAAATGTGGGATGTTCGCGTTCTCCGTCAGTAGCATAAGCGGCTAAAACTGCGTTGTTTTGCACCGCACTTTTTAATTTTTCCAGCAGATCTAAGGGTAAAAAAGGACAGTCGCAAGGCACAAATAACAAATAATCCGTTTCTGCTTGGCTTAAAGCGGTTTGAATACCACTTAATGGTCCTTGAAAATCCGCTAATTGATCCGCAAAAACGGGAAAACCAAATTGGGCATATTCTTCTTGGCTGCGATTCGCATTAATGGAAATATGAGAGGTTTGTTGGGATAAGCGTTCAATAATATGCTGAATTAAAGGCTTTCCTTGTAAAAGTTGTAAGCCTTTATCAGCACCTTGCATACGTCGCGCTAATCCACCTGCTAAAATTACGGCACTAATTGTCATCATTGTTTGTCATTCGTCCTTAATTCAAGTATCATTCTGCCCTAGCTAATTTGTCAGGCTTTATATTAAGGAAAAGATTATGAAATGTCATCGTTTGAATGAGGTTTTGGAACTTTTACAACCATATTGGTCTAAGAAAGACCCTGAAATGAGTTTAATGCAAATTTTGCAATCTATTGCAGATGAAGCAGGATTTGATAAACCCCTTACAGAGTTATCGGATGAAATCATTATTTATCAATTGAAAATGCGTGATGCGGATAAATTTGAACCCATCCCAGGCATTAAAAAAGATTACGAAGATGATTTTAAAACTGCGTTATTAAAAGCGCGTGGTATTTTGAAATAATTTAGGAACACAGATGAAAAAATTTCTTATTACTTTAATTGCGGCTGCCGCTGCAGCAACTTTCCAAGCACAAGCAGCTGATTTAACGGAAGGTAAACAATATATTGTTTTACAACAAGAACGCTCAGCACAACCTGAAGTGGTTGAGTTTTTCTCATTTTATTGCCCACATTGCTATTCCTTTGAAATGCAATACAAAATCCCAGCACAAGTGAAAGAGGGTTTACCAGAAGGGACTGCTTTCCAACAATATCATGTCAATTTCTTAGGTCGTCAGTCTGAAAACTTAACGCGTGCTTGGGCATTAGCCATGGCGTTAGGCGCAGAAGAAAAAGTGAAAGCGGCATTATTTGAAGCGGCTCAAGCAGATAAGCTAGGCTCAATGGACGATATTCGTCAGAAATTTATTGATAATGGCATTACAGCGGAACAATTTGATGGTGGGATCAATAGTTTTGCAGTAAACGCTTTAGTGAAAAAACAAGAGAATTTAGCGCAGCAATTTGCGGTGCGTTCTGTACCTGATTTTTATGTTAATGGCAAATTCCGCGTAAATGCGGAAGGTTTATCACATGATGATTTTATTAATGATTATGTGAATACAGTAAAAGAATTATTGAAAAAATAACTTAAGGAAACAAATTATGGCTGAAAGTTTTAGCGTTGAACGTCGCTTCTTTGACGACAAAAATTACCCGCGTGGCTTTGCGCGTCATGGCGATTACACGATTAAAGAAGCGCAAGCTTTAGAACAATATGGTCAAGCGTTCAAAGCATTAGATTCAGGTGAACGTAAACCAGCAACGGCAGAAGAAAAAGCCTTTGTGGCATTCTGTCGTGGTGAGCGTGCTGCAGAAACTTTTTTTGAAAAAACGTGGAATAAATACCGCACGCGTGTGAATACCACCAAACGAGTTTATACGCTGTCGGGTGTGGTAAGCGATAGCTTAGACGATTTCAACGCAAATGATTAAAAAATAAGGCTTGAATATTCAAGCCTTTTTATTTTAAAGTGCGGTGAAAACTTGGGTAGTTTTGGCAAAAATAGATTACAATAGACAACAATTTCTAACACAAGAGGGCAGATTATGATTATCGTAACAGGTGGTGCAGGATTTATCGGTAGTAATATCGTAAAAGCATTAAATGATTTAGGCCGTAAAGATATTTTAGTGGTGGATAATCTGAAAGATGGCACTAAATTCATTAATTTAGTGGATTTAGATATTGCGGATTATTGTGATAAAGAGGATTTCATTGCACAGATTATTGCCGGCGATGAGTTTGGCGAAATTGATGCAGTTTTCCATGAAGGCGCTTGCTCTGCGACAACGGAATGGGATGGCAAATACATTATGCACAATAACTACGAATATTCGAAAGAGTTGTTGCATTATTGCTTAGATCGTGAAATTCCGTTTTTCTATGCTTCAAGTGCAGCGACCTATGGTGATAAAACCGAATTTGTGGAAGAGCGTCAATTTGAAGGCCCATTAAATGTGTACGGCTATTCAAAATTCTTATTTGATGAATATGTGCGTGCCCTTTTACCTGAAATCAGCTCGCCAGTTTGTGGTTTCAAATATTTCAATGTATATGGCCCGCGTGAGCAGCATAAAGGTTCCATGGCAAGTGTGGCTTTCCATTTGAATAACCAAATTTTAAAAGGCGAAAATCCAAAATTATTTGCCGGTTCAGAGCATTTTTTGCGTGATTTTGTCTATGTTGGTGATGTGGCAAAAGTGAATATCTGGGCATGGCAAGCAGGTATTTCGGGCATTTATAATTTAGGTACAGGCAAAGCGGAAAGCTTCCGCGATGTTGCTGAAGCAGTGATTAAACATCATGGCAAAGGCGAAATTGAAACCATTCCATTCCCAGAACATTTGAAATCACGCTATCAAGAATATACGCAAGCGAATTTAGGCAAATTGCGTGCAGCGGGTTATAGCGATAAGTTTAAATCTGTTGCTGAAGGCGTGGCGGAATATATGGCGTGGTTAAATCGTAAATAATTCCTACCATTGTTATGAAAGTGCGGTTAAAATTAATGAAATTTTGACCGCACTTTATTTTTGTAGGTAGAAAAATGAATATTTTAATTATTGCGCCATCTTGGGTGGGCGATATGATGATGTCGCACAGCTTATATCAAACCCTGAAAGTTCAATATCCTGATTGTGAAATTGACGTGCTAGCACCCAATTGGTGTAAGCCTTTATTGGCGCGTATGCCTGAAGTGCGAAATGCCTTAACAATGCCCATTGGACATGGTGCTTTTGCTTTGGCTGAACGTTATAAAATTGGTAAATCTTTGCGTCATCAATATGATATGGCGATTATTTTGCCAAATTCTTTAAAATCAGCATTTATTCCTTTTTTTGCCAAAATTGCCTTAAGACGAGGCTGGAAAGGGGAAAGTCGCTACTTCTTTTTGAATGATTTGCGTGCCAATAAAAATGACTATCCCATGATGGTGCAACGTTATGTGGCGCTTGGCTACGAAAAAGGGCAAATTCCAACTGCACAGGATTTACCTATTCCAACACCTTACTTGACCATTGAGGAAAGTGCGGTGCAAAAAACGAAAGAAAAATTTGCTGCACAATTTCATCTAGCCGAACATCGTTCAGCGATTGGTTTCTGTCCTGGTGCTGAATTTGGTCCTGCCAAACGTTATCCTCATTATCATTATGCCAAACTTGCAGCGATGTTAATTGAGCAAGGCTATAGTATTCGTTTATTCGGTTCGGCGAAAGATGTTGAAGTGGGCGAGCAAATCCGCCAAAGTTTGCCTGAAAATCTCCAACGCTATTGTGTTAATTTAGCGGGTCAAACAGAACTTAATCAAGCGGTTGATCTCATTAGTGATTGTGTAGCGATGGTGACTAATGACAGCGGTTTAATGCATATTGCCGCTGCATTAGGTCGTCCACTGGTGGCGTTGTATGGTCCAACAAGTCCGCAATATACGCCACCATTGTCAGAAAAAGCCGTCATTATCCGTTTGATTGAGGGTGGATTAATTAAAATTCGCAAGGGCGAGGACAGCAAAGAAGGTTATCATCAAAGCCTGATTGATATTCAGCCTGAAATGGTGATGGAAAAATTGCAGGAATTACTGAATGAGAGTGCTGATCGTTAAAACCTCATCCATGGGCGATGTGCTACATTGTTTACCTACGTTAACGGACGCGCAGCAAGCCATTCCCAATATTCAATTTGATTGGGTGGTGGAAGAAGCTTTTGCGGAAATTCCACGCTGGCATGCAGCGGTGAATCAAGTAATTCCTGTGGCAATTCGTCGCTGGCGTAAGCAATTATTGAATGCAACGACTTGGCAACAATGGAAACAGTATCGACAATTATTGCAGCAAAATCAATATGATGCAGTGATTGATGCACAGGGGTTAATGAAAAGTGCTTTGTTGGTGACGCGTTTAGCTAAGGGCAAAAAGTATGGTTATGATCGTCATTGTGCAAGAGAGCCTTTGGCGGCGTATTTTTATGATCAAACTTATCACATTCCTTATCAGCAACACGCGGTAGAGCGTATTCGCCAACTGTTTGCGCAAAGCCTCGGTTACCCTTTGCCTGATAGGCAAGGTGATTATGGTATCGCCCGTCATTTTATTTCTGCCGAAGTGAATTCAACGCCCTATATGTTATTTATCCATGCGACGACGCGTGCGGATAAACATTGGCTTGATGAGGAATGGGTAAAATTAGCGCAAAAATTAACCGCGCTTTCCCATAGTGAGTTGCAGATTCGTTTGCCTTGGGGCAATGAAAAAGAGCGTCAGCGTGCAGAATGGATTGCTAGCCAAGTGCAAAGTGCGGTGAAAAATGTGATTGTTTTGCCTAAATTAACCTTAACTGAATTAGCACAGCAAATTGCACAGGCAAAAGCAGTGGTTTCAGTGGATACGGGGTTGGCGCATTTAACCGCTGCTTTAGATGTGCCTAACATTACTTTATATGGTGCAACGGACCCTAAACTAATTGGTTGCTATGGCAAGCAACAACTTTATTTATCTGCCTCAGGCATGAAACATATTCAGCATGAACAAGTGTTAGACTTGCTGTCATCTCATGGGCAGATTTAATTCTGCCCTCATTTCTATTTTGCGCCATTGAGCGCGAGCTGTAATTTTCCCTGGTTTTCTGCCAACAATGCCATCGCACTTTGTTTATCTGTATTCGACAAAATCATCATAATCGCTAATTTGGCATTATTATCGGCAATTTTTAGATTATGTTCGGCGATCTCCTTCGAACATTCTGTTGCTTGCATAACAATTCGAATGGCTCTTGCGCGTAATTTTTCGTTACTAGCTTGCACATCCACCATTAAATTTTGATAGCATTTTCCCATTAAAATCATACTGGCGGTGGTAAGCATATTTAACACTAATTTTTGCGCAGTGCCTGATTTCATACGGCTTGAACCTGTTAAAACCTCTGGTCCCACAAGGGTTTCAATGGCGATTTGTGCAATTTGTGCCATGGCGGAATTTGGATTGCTGGCAATCGCTACGGTGGTGGCACCCAATTGATTGGCATATTCTAACGCACCGATGACATAGGGGGTTCGTCCGCTTGCAGCAATGCCTACTAACACATCTTTCTCTGAAAAATCGATAGTTTGTAAATCTTTTTTGCCTTGTTCAATATTATCTTCAGCCCCTTCAATAGGATGACGCAACGCGCGTTCTCCTCCTGCAATGATGCCTACTACCATTTCAGCTGGCACGCCATAGGTTGGCGGACATTCCGAGGCATCAAGCACACCTAAACGTCCGCTGGTACCTGCGCCTACATAGACTAGTCTCCCACCTTGTTTGAAGGATTGCACAATTTTTTCTACTGCTAAGGCAATTTGAGGTAAGCATTTTTCAATGGCAAGTGGCACTTGTTTATCTTCATTGTTGATGATTTTTACCATCTCTAAGGTAGGCAATTGATCAATCTGTTGTGAAGCTGGATTGCGTTGTTCCGTAATCATTTGCCCGAGGGCTTGCAATAAATTTTGTTCTGCCATTTTGCTTATTCCTTTGGAAAAACGACGCCAAGACAGACCGCACTTTTGGCACCTGTGACACTTGGCATATTGCTAGGTAAATTATTCATACGCTGATAAGCCAGCCATGCAAATGCAGCGGCTTCTACATAGTCTAAATCAACGCCATAATCATTGGTGGTTTGCACTTGCCATTGTGGTAGATGATCCTTAAGGGATTGCATAATCAATGGATTTTTTGCGCCACCACCACATACTAATAAGCGGCAAGGATAGCTTGTTTGAAAGTGATTGAGCTCTTGCACAATGCCTTGAACGGTAAATTCCACAAGGGTGCGTTGTATATCTGCGGGCAAAAGTGCGGTGTATTTTGCTAACTTTTTGTCGAGCCAATGCAGATTGAATAACTCGCGTCCTGTACTTTTGGGTGCAGGCTGTTGGAAAAAAGGTTCATCCAATAAATCTTTAAGTAATGCCAGATTAATGTGCCCTGTTTTCGCCCATTGCGCATTTTTGTCGTAACGTTTGCCTTGATGACGCTCAATCCAACTGTCCAACAAGGCATTGCCCACGCCCACATCATAACCAATGGAGTCTTGATTAGGTTGCAAGACGGAAATATTACTGATACCGCCAATATTCAGCACCACAGTAAAATATTGTGGATCTGCAAATAAGGCTTGATGAAAAGCAGGCACCAATGGCGCGCCTTGCCCGCCCATTGCCATATCTTTACGACGAAAATCGGCAATGGTGGTAATCCCTGTTCGAGCTGCGACAAGATTCATATCACCAATTTGCATCGTGAATGGATAAGTTGAATTTGGCGAGTGCCAGATAGTTTGTCCATGACAACCAATGGCTTGGATATGTTCGGGATTGATTTGATGTTTATGCAGAAAATGATTAACGCTATCGGCATAAAGTAGGCCGAGTTGATGATCAATTTCGCCCAAGTTTTGCAAACTGGTTTGTCCGGATTGCAATAATGCGCTGAGCTGCTGACGCAGCGCTTCAGGCATTGGTGTAAAATCAGTGGCAATCATTTTTGGCGTGGATTGGAAATCCAATAAAGCAATATCTACGCCATCTAAGCTCGTTCCCGACATAATGCCAAGATAATATTGTTGCATAAGCTTTCCCAATAAAATTTTTGCTCATTATAACCAAAAGCAGCAAAATTAAGTGATTTTTCACCGCACTTTTTGTGATGAGTTTAGCAAACCTCATTGAAATTGCTTTTTTTCTACTGAGCTTGCGTTTATGATGAAAAGCGTTTTAATCACTTTATGTGCCAGAGAAATCCTATGTCGTTAATGTTGAATATTTATCGAAAATACCTGTCTTATCAAACCCATAGCTTTATTAGCGTTGAGCATATTCAAAAAAAAGTACAGAGTGCAAAACCGCGTGCCGATATTTCAGATAGCCTCAAACAACGTTGTCAGGTTGAGGTGGAATATGTGCAGGAACGACAGGTGATTCGCTTAAAGCCATATCAGCACGCCAGCAATACGACTTTGTTCTATTTGCATGGTGGCGCTTATGTGAATGATTTGGTGCCAGCACATTGGCAAATTATTGAGGAATTGATCAAGCGTACTGGTGCCACAGTGATTGTGCCTATTTATCGTCCAGCTCCTTATGGCAATATTGATACGGAATTACCTTTTGTGCTAGCCACTTATCAACAATATTGCCAACAAGGCTGTTATTTTGTAGGTGATTCAGCTGGCGCAGGATTGGCGTTAGCTTTGGCGATTGAATTGCGAAATCAACATCAACTTTTGCCAAAAGGATTATTTTTGTTTTCCCCTTGGTTAGATGTAACGATGACGCATCCCTATGTGGATGAGATTGCACCAAAAGATCCGATGCTAGGCAAAGACAGTCTGATTTGGTGTGGACAACAATGGGCTGGCAAGCGTTCGACAACCGATCCGCAGGTCAGTCCCATTTATGATGAATTGAGTGATTTGCCTCCAATGCATATTTATCAAGGCACTTGCGATATGTTATTTGGCGATGTAGAAAAGCTTTCACAAAAAATCAAAACTACTAACACGCCTTGTAAAGTGAACATCTTTGATAATGCTTTCCATGTATTTATTGGTATTATTTCTTTACCTGAATCGCAGCAAGTGTTTGATGATGTGGCGAAGCAAATCCGTTTGGCATGAATTTAATAAAGGAGTGATAAATTTCATTCCACATATAGCAAAAATTAAGTGTAAAATAACCGCACTTATCACTAAAGTAGAGAAATGATTATGAATAAATTAAGTGTTGTGATTTTGGCAGCGGGTAAAGGCACTCGTATGTATTCGGCGCTGCCTAAAGTGTTGCACAAAGTGGCGGGTAAGCCTATGGTGAAACATGTGATTGATACCGCTAAGCAATTAAGTGCGGATCAAATTCATTTAATTTATGGGCATGAAGCTGAATTATTAAAAGCGCGTTTAGCGGAAGAACCTGTGAATTGGGTACATCAAGCCGAGCAATTAGGAACAGGTCATGCGATGCAACAAGCAGCACCTTTTTTTAAGGATGATGAAAATATTTTGATGTTGTATGGTGATGCGCCATTAATTACTAAAGAAACCTTAGAGAAACTCATTGCAGCTAAACCGGAAAAAGGGATTGCACTCTTAACGGTTAAATTAGATAACCCAACAGGATATGGTCGTATTATTCGTGAAAATGGTTCTGTGGTGGCAATTGTTGAACAAAAAGATGCTAATCCAGAACAACTGAAAATCCAAGAAGTGAATACTGGGGTGATGGTATCTGATGGTGCTAGCTTTAAAAAATGGTTAGCGCGTTTAGATAATAATAATAATGCGCAAGGCGAATACTATATGACCGATGTGATTGGCTTAGCCAATCAAGATGGTTGTCAGGTTGCGGCGGTGACTGCTGATGATATTATGGAAGTGGAAGGGGCGAACAATCGCTTACAACTTAATGCCTTAGAACGTTATTATCAACGCAAACAAGCACAAAAATTATTATTAGCTGGCGTGAGTTTGGCAGATATAGATCGTTTTGATTTACGTGGTGAATTAAGCCATGGCAAAGATTGTGAAATTGATATTAATGTGATTTTTGAAGGCAAAGTACAATTAGGTAATCAAGTTAAAATCGGCGCAGGTTGTGTACTGAAAAATGTGGTTGTAGCTGATAATGTGGAAATCAAACCTTATTCTGTACTGGAAGACTGCGTGGTTGGTGAAAAAGCAGCAATAGGTCCATTCTCACGTTTGCGTCCAGGTGCAGAGTTAGCGGCAGAAACGCACGTAGGCAACTTTGTGGAAATCAAAAAAGCGCATATTGGTAAAGGGTCTAAAGTCAATCACCTTACCTATGTAGGCGATGCAGAAGTAGGACAAAATTGTAACATTGGCGCAGGTGTGATTACCTGTAACTATGATGGTGCGAATAAATTTAAAACCATTATTGGCGATAATGTTTTCGTGGGTTCAGATAGCCAGTTGGTTGCGCCTGTTACTATTGCTGATGGGGCAACGATTGGAGCTGGTTCAACAGTGACGAAAGATGTAGCACAAGATGAGTTAGTGATTAGCCGCGTGCCACAACGCCATATTCGTGGCTGGCAACGTCCAATGAAGAAAAAGTAACATTTTTGTGAAAAGCACGCGTTAATGCGTGCTTTTTTATTGTGTAGATTGATTTAGGTCAAAAAATATGCAGAAAGATGGTGTTTAATCAAGCTAATGTTCAGAAATATGATCTAGTTAACATTTTTTTTATCGGAAGTGTTTATAATACTCCCATCTAGTTATTTTTTTATTTTTAACGTTATGAGGTAAGCTATGACAGACTTAAACAAAGTAATTAAAGACCTGAACGAATTAGGTATCTATGATATTAAAGAAATCGTATATAACCCTAGTTATGAGCAGTTATTTGAAGAAGAAACCAAACCAGGTTTAGAAGGTTATGAAAAAGGTATCGTAACCACTTCAGGTGCTGTTGCAGTTGATACAGGTATTTTTACTGGTCGTTCACCAAAAGATAAATATATCGTATTAGATGAAACATCAAAAGATACAGTATGGTGGACAAGCGATGCAGCGAAAAATGATAACAAACCAATGAATCAAGCTACATGGCAAAGTCTAAAAGAGTTAGTTACTAACCAACTTTCTCGTAAACGCTTATTTGTTATTGATGCATTCTGTGGTGCGAACGAAGATACTCGTTTATCAGTACGTATTGTAACTGAAGTAGCATGGCAAGCACATTTCGTGAAAAACATGTTTATTCGCCCATCTGATGCAGAATTAGTGAATTTCAAACCTGATTTCACAGTAATGAACGGTTCTAAAGTAACTAATCCAAACTGGAAAGAACAAGGCTTAAATTCTGAAAACTTTATCGCATTTAACTTAACTGAAGGTGTGCAATTAATCGGTGGTACTTGGTACGGCGGCGAAATGAAAAAAGGTATGTTCTCAATGATGAACTACTTCTTACCATTAAAAGGCGTTGCATCAATGCACTGTTCAGCTAACGTAGGTAAAGATGGCGATGTAGCTGTATTCTTCGGTTTATCTGGTACAGGTAAAACAACCCTTTCAACTGATCCAAAACGTCAATTAATCGGTGATGATGAGCATGGTTGGGACGATGATGGTGTATTCAACTACGAAGGTGGTTGCTATGCGAAAACAATCAAACTTTCACCAGAAAATGAGCCAGATATCTACAAAGCAATCAAACGTGATGCATTATTAGAAAACGTAGTTGTGCGTGCTGATGGTTCTGTTGACTATGATGATGGTTCAAAAACAGAAAATACTCGTGTTTCTTACCCAATTTATCATATCGATAATATCGTTACTCCTGTATCAAAAGCGGGTCATGCGAAAAAAGTTATTTTCTTAACTGCTGATGCATTCGGTGTATTACCACCAGTATCTAAATTAACGCCAGAACAAACCAAATACTATTTCTTATCTGGTTTCACTGCGAAATTAGCAGGTACAGAACGTGGTATCACAGAACCAACACCAACATTCTCAGCTTGTTTCGGTGCAGCATTCTTATCACTTCACCCAACTCAATATGCTGAAGTGTTAGTGAAACGTATGGAAGCTGCTGGTGCAGAAGCTTACTTAGTGAACACTGGTTGGAATGGTACAGGTAAACGTATCTCAATCAAAGATACTCGCGGTATCATCGATGCAATCTTAGATGGTTCAATTGAAAATGCTGAAATGGGTAAATTACCAATCTTCGATTTATCAATTCCAAAAGCATTACCAGGTGTTGACCCTGCAATCTTAGATCCTCGTGATACTTATGCAGACAAAGCACAATGGCAAAGCAAAGCTGAAGATCTTGCAGGTCGTTTCGTGAAAAACTTTGAAAAATATACGACAAACGACGAAGGCAAAGCATTAGTTGCTGCAGGTCCTAAAGCTTAATTAGCTTCAAGTGAAAGCAAAACAGCCAGAATTGATTTCTGGCTGTTTTTTTATGATCAGAGAAAGGATAAAAAAGTGCGGTCAATTTATGCCGACTTTTTTCCTTTTTCTTCTTTTTTTACTTCATCCCATAGCAAATCCATTGCCATCAAATTGCTTTGTTGACAGGTTTTGCCTTGCTCATTTAATTTCTGTTCAACAGAGCGGAAACGTCGCTCAAATTTATGATTGGCTTGGCGTAAACTTTCTTCTGCATTGCAATTTAAATGACGGCTTAAATTGACAGTGGCAAATAATAAATCACCAAGTTCTTCATTAATGCGCTCCACATTGCGTTCTGGTTGATTGATTTCTTGTTTTACTTCATCAATTTCTTCATGCAGCTTATTGATCACATCATTAATATTATTCCAATCAAAGCCCACTTTAGCGCATTGCTTTTGCAATTTTTGTGCGCGGAGTAAGGCAGGAAAAGCATGGGGAATATTGTCTAAAATAGAGTGCGGTCCATTTTTTTGTACTTTTTCTTTGGCTTTCATCTCATTCCAATTAGCTAAGGCCTCTTGCTCATTGGTGGCAGATTTATCGCCAAATACATGAGGGTGACGACGCACAATTTTTTCTGCTACATCATTTAACACATCATCAAAAGTAAACAACCCATCTTCAGTGGCGAGTTGGCTAAAAAATACTACTTGTAATAATAAATCACCTAATTCTTCGCGTAAATTGGCGACATTATTTTGCTCAATGGCATCAATGGTTTCGTAGGTTTCTTCCACTAAACAAGGGATCATGGATTGATAGGTTTGTTTTAAATCCCAAGGACAACCACCATTAGGATCGCGCAATTTCGCGATAAGCTGAATAAAATGTTCAATTGGATGCATATAAATTTAGATCTCTATTTTGTAGTGCATATGAGATATGTTTGAGGATAACATATTGATTAAAAGGGACGTTATGAAACGTCCCTATATCATTATTCTTGAATTAATTGGTAAAGTAATTCGTCTTTACGATCAAGATAATGAGTGGATTGGATACGACGAATAGTACGCGATCTGCCACGAATTAATAGGGTTTCAGTGGTGGCAAGATTGCCTTTACGCTGAATACCTTTAAGCAAATCACCATTGGTAATACCTGTTGCCGCAAATACTAAGTTATCATCTCGTACTAAGCTTTCCAAAGGCAGCACTTCGTTGACTGCGACGCCATATTGTTGGCAACGTTCAATTTCTTGTTGAGCAAGTTGTTGATTTTCAGGGGTATCGCCTTTAACTTGATTGCGTGGCAATAAGCGTGCTTGCATATCGCCGCCTAAAGCTCGTACCGCCGCTGCAGTAATCACACCTTCAGGTGCACCACCAATGCCATAAAGCATATCAACGCCACCTTCTGGCAAACAGCATAATAAAGAACCCGCTACATCGCCATCAGGAATGGCAAGTACTCTTGCACCCTGTTGTTGAATACGTTTAATCACTTCATCATGGCGTGGTTTAGCTAATACCATAACAGTAACTTGGCTCATTGATTTGCCTAATTTATGGGCAACACGACGAAGATTTTGTTCAATCGGCAAGTTTAAATCGATCATGCCTTCTAATTCTGGACCTACTACTAATTTTTCCATATACATATCAGGCGCGCGTAAGAAAGTGTCTTTTCCCCCTGCGGCTAACACTGAAATGGCATTAGATTGCCCCATTGCTGTCATGCGAGTACCATCAATAGGATCGACTGCAATTGCAACCTGTTCGCCAGTGCCAGAACCAAGTTTTTCGCCAATATATAGCATAGGTGCTTCATCAATTTCACCTTCGCCAATTACCACTTCTGCGTCCATTTCAACTTGGTTTAGCATATAGCGCATGGCTTTTACCGCAGCATCATCTGCTGCATTTTTATTGCCTCTACCAAACCAAGAATAAGCCGCGAGTGCTGCTGCTTCTGTTACACGTGAAAATTCAATGGATAATAATCGATTCATCATACTGAGCTTCCCTAATAGAGTGATATTTGTTGCTTATTTTATCACTCTTACTGCAACGATGGCGGAAAATTTTTGCGAATATGGATTTTTTCTAACTTGCTACTTTTAAAACAAAGAGGATATAGGTAGAATACTTAAAATTTTACATTTTGTTATCCAAAGGAAGTGATTATGTCATTTGAAATTTTAGATCAACTAGAAAGCAAAGTAAGACAAGCGGTGGAAACTATTCAGTTACTTCAATTAGAAGTGGAAGAGTTAAAAGAAAAAAACAACCAAGCGCAACAGGCTTATGATGCATTGCGTAATGAAAATGAACAATTAAAAGTGGAACATAATAGCTGGCAAGAGCGTTTACGTTCATTATTAGGTCAAATTGACAACGTTTAATTTCATCCAAACAATAAAAAACCTAGACAATTTTGAGTCTAGGTTTTTTATTTGTAGTAGAGTGAAACAAGATAGATACCTAAAAAAGTCGCAGATAAACTACCAATTAAATGACCACTTAATACAAGCAAGCCTAATCCTGCTTTTCCGTTTAGGAAGTTTGTCCAAAATTCTGCAGAAATGGCGGAAATAGTGCTTAAACTGCCGAAGAAACCAGTGATCATAAATAATTTCCATTGTTCACTGATACTTGGAATATACCAACAAAACGCAGTGAACACGCCAATGAAAAAACAGCTAGTGAGATTTGCCACTAAAGGACCAAAGGCAAAACTATGGAATAGCGGATTAAAAAATACATAAAGAAGCCATCGAGTTACCGCGCCCAGTACGGCACCGATACTCACAATACCAATTGATTGCCACATTAATAAACTCCAAAAGTTGCTCTTAAATAACTTGCAACTGCTTCATCTTTATTAAAACCAATTCGTTCAAGTTCTGTTAATCTTGCCGCAAGGCGCGGATCCGCATTTGCCATCACACAGCCTTTGCCTACCACTTTTAACATATCTTCATCATTCAAACCGTCACCAAAGGCAATGCAATGGTTTAGTTCATAATCGCGTTGCGCCACTAAAGCCGAAAGTGCGGTGGCTTTTGACACATTTTTATTCATCACTTCCAAACATTGCGGTGTGGAATACACCAAGGTAACGCGATCGCCATATTTTTGTTGTAAACGCTGTTCTAAAGGCAACAAGTCATCTAAATGACGTGCAATGAAGAAGATTTTTTGTGTATTGCGACCATGATGTTGTGCGAAATCGACCACTTGATAACTAAACCCACTGTCTTTGTGGTATTTCATCAAACTTGGAATGTCCACATTAATAAACCAATCATCGCCTTGATAGCTATTCACACAAATACTGTCGTGATCGAATTCCTCTTGCATAATGGCAAAGGCAAGGTCTTCAGGTAAATAATTACTGTAAATTAAATTGCCTTGTAAATCATGCACTTCCGAACCATTCGAGGTCACCATCGCTGCTCGAGTGGGATCAATCTTTAATTTGTTCAAAATGAAGGCAACGTCAGGATAACTACGCCCAGTGGCAAGCACAATATCCACTTGTTTGTCTGCTATTTTTTCTAAGGTAGAAATAGTGAAATCGCCAATAACATGGTTAGCATTTAATAATGTACCGTCCATATCAGATACAACGGCACGGAAAGGAAAGGTTTTCATTTTGTATCCTTATTGATAAAAACGGCTTATATAATAACAAAATATCCTAAAAATGACCGCACTTTTGTGAATAAAATAGTAGGAATATGATTAAAGATCGATATAATGAAAAACAGTTTTGTAATTTAAAATAACAATAAAATAAGCAAGGACAACAATGAACGGTGCGAGATTAATCACAGAATGTTTAAAAGCGCATGGTGTAACCACTGTATTTGGTTATCCTGGGGGCGCAATTATGCCAACCTATGATGCGCTTTATGATAGTGGAATTGAACATTTCCTTTGTCGTAATGAACAAGGGGCAGCCATGCAAGCCATTGGCTATGCCAGATCAAAAGGTTATGGCACAGTGGGTGTGTGCATTGCCACTTCTGGACCTGGGGCAGCAAACTTAGTGACAGGACTAGGTGATGCCTTTATGGACAGTATTCCCGTTGTGGCATTAACAGGACAGGTGGCGAGCCATTTAATTGGTACTGACGCATTCCAAGAAGCCGATGTATTAGGTTTATCTCTTGCTTGCACTAAACACAGCTTTATTGTGCAAAGCATTGACGAATTACCAGAGGTGATCGCAAAAGCGTTTCAAATCGCACAAAGTGGTCGCCCTGGTCCAGTGTTAGTGGATATTCCGCGTGATATTCAGCTCACTGAAACCAATTTACAACCCGTAGTCTATGCCCCTGAGAAACCAGCTGCAATTAAAGCGCAAGCATTAGAAAGTGCGGTGCAATTATTAAAAGAAGCCAAATGCCCAATCCTTTATATTGGTGGTGGCGTCGGCATGGCAAATGCCGTTCCTGCCTTGCGTGAATTTTTACAAACAACGCAAATTCCAAGTGTTTCTACCCTAAAAGGATTGGGCAGTATTTCGCCTGATAATCCTTATTATATGGGGATGATTGGTATGCATGGCACGCGTGCGGCGAATTTAGCTACACAGGAATCGGATTTATTAGTGGTTCTCGGTGCAAGATTTGACGACCGCGTGACGGGTAAACTAGACACCTTTGCGCCAAATGCAAAAGTGATTCATGCGGATATTGATGCCGCTGAAATTAATAAATTGCGTAAAGCCAATGTGGCATTAAAAGGTGATCTGATTCAAGCGATTCAGGGCATGACCATGCCATTGGATATTCAACCTTGGCGTGAACGCATTGTCGCTCTTAAAAATGAATTAGATTTCACCTATGGCGAATTGCAAGGCGAAGGCGATATTGATCCAACTTGGTTATTGCATAGCTTATCGCAGAAGAAAAATCAGAAAGCGGTTGTCGTCACAGATGTAGGACAACATCAAATGTGGTCTGCGCAACACATTAATCATTACCAACCTGAAAACTTCATCACTTCCGCAGGTTTTGGCACCATGGGATTTGGTTTGCCAGCAGCAATGGGCGCTGCAAAAGCACGTCCGCAAGATGATGTGATTGTGGTAACTGGCGATGGTTCAATTATGATGAATATTCAAGAATTGGGTGCTGTTAAAGCAGGTAAAGTGCCAGTGAAAATTCTGTTATTAGATAACCAACGTTTAGGCATGGTGCGTCAATGGCAATCTTTATTCTTCAATGCACGTCATAGTTCCACAATTTTGGATGAAAACCCTGACTTTGTTACTCTAGCCAAAGCCTTTGATATTAAAGGGGAGCGTATTGAAAAAGCAGGTGAAGTGAATGCGGCGTTAGATCGTTTACTCAATGCCAAAGAGGCATATTTCTTACATGTTTGCATTCCACCTGAAGAAAATGTATGGCCGCTTGTCCCACCTGGTGCGTGCAATGCGGATATGTTGGATGTAATGAGCTAAAAGTGCGGTGTAAAAAGGGAGATTTTTTATGAATAATACAGAATTAACTATTGTTGCTAATCACCGCCCAGAAGTACTTGAACGTATTTTGCGTGTTGTGCGTCATCGTGGCTTTACCATCACCAATCTCAGCATGAAATTAGTAGAAGACAAAGTGTGGTGTGATTTGGTGGTCGCCAGCAAACGTGATGTGAGCTTGCTCGTGAATCAATTAGCCAAATTATATGATGTGGTGGATGTGGCTTGTGAAAGCTGCGAAGAATAATGCTTAAATAAATTAGATTACAGATTTAGTTGGAGAAGATTATGCCAGTTTTACGTTCAGCCACCTCAACTCAGGGGCGAAATATGGCGGGTGCGCGCTCACTATGGCGTGCAACAGGAATGAAAGAAGGCGATTTTGGTAAACCTATTATTGCTGTGGTGAATTCCTTTACACAATTTGTCCCTGGTCATGTGCATTTGCGTGATATGGGAAAATTAGTCGCAGAACAAATTGAAGCTGCGGGTGGGGTAGCGAAAGAGTTTAATACCATTGCTGTTGATGACGGTATTGCGATGGGACATGATGGTATGCTCTATTCTTTACCAAGCCGCGATTTAATTGCCGATAGCGTGGAATATATGGTGAATGCCCATTGTGCCGACGCTATGGTCTGTATTTCAAACTGTGACAAAATCACCCCAGGGATGTTAATGGCAGCCATGCGTTTGAACATTCCTGCGATCTTTGTTTCGGGCGGGCCAATGGAAGCGGGCAAAACCAAACTTTCTGATCAAATCATTAAATTAGATTTAGTGGATGCGATGATGAAAAGTGCGGATAAAACCGTTTGTGATGAAGATGTGGAAGCCATTGAACGTAGCGCTTGCCCAACTTGCGGCTCTTGTTCAGGTATGTTTACGGCAAACTCAATGAACTGCTTAACGGAAGCATTGGGTTTATCTTTACCGGGTAACGGTACCTGCGTAGCAACTCACGCGGATCGCAAATTCTTATTTGAAGAAGCTGGTCGTCAAATCGTTTATTTAGCCAAACGTTTCTATGAACAGGATGATTATTCCGTATTACCTCGCTCAATTGCCAGCTTTGATGCCTTTGAAAATGCCATGAGTTTAGATGTAGCAATGGGTGGCTCAACTAACACTGTATTGCACTTATTAGCGGTGGCACAAGAAGCAGAAGTGGACTTCACCATGGCGGATATTGACCGCATTTCGCGTAAAGTGCCTTGTTTATGCAAAGTCGCACCGAACACCTCAAAATATCATATTGAAGACGTCCATCGTGCAGGCGGCATTATGGCGCTATTGGGCGAATTAAATCGTGCCGGCTTACTGCATACCCATACTAGCACCGTTTTAGGCACCACTTTAGGTGAACAAATTGCCAAATACGATATCATGCACAATCCAAGTGAAGACATTGCGAAATTCTATCGTGCAGGTCCAGCAGGTGTGCGTTCGATTACTGCATTTTCACAAGATTGTCGTTGGGAAACCTTAGATACAGACCGCGAAAATGGTTGTATTCGTTCTAAACAATATGCTTATAGCCAAGACGGTGGCTTAGCGATGTTGACCGGCAATATTGCCCTTGATGGTTGTATTGTGAAAACCGCAGGGGTGGACGAATCGATCTTAAAATTCACTGGCGACGCTATCGTATTTGAAAGCCAAGAAGATGCAGTAAATGGTATTTTAGGTGGCAAAGTGCGAGCTGGTCATGTGGTAGTAATTCGTTATGAAGGACCAAAAGGCGGACCGGGTATGCAAGAAATGCTTTACCCAACCACCTATTTAAAATCCATTGGCTTAGGCAAAGAATGTGCCTTATTAACGGACGGGCGGTTCTCAGGCGGAACTTCAGGACTTTCTATCGGGCACTGCTCGCCAGAAGCTGCTTCAGGTGGCACCATTGCTTTAGTGCGTGATGGCGACCAAATCGTCATTGACATTCCAAACCGTTCTATCCAACTTTTAGTGTCAGAAGGCGAATTGGCGCAACGTCGAGCAGAGCAAGACCGAAAAGGCTGGCAGCCGGTTAATCGTCAGCGTAATGTTTCAACAGCATTAAAAATCTTTGGTCATTTCGCTTTATCTGCAGACAAAGGTGCCGCGCGCGACAAATCGAAATTATAAAATAAGGCACAAAAGTGCGGTGTAAAAATCCAGAATTATGTAGAAATAGTGCATTTGATACATAACGTCAATCCGTAGGGACGCGACGCTCGCGTCCAGTGATGTTAAATCTGTTTTGAATGTTATTTATGGACACCAGCGTGGTGTCCCTACTGAATAGGTCATAACAAAAAACGCGGTGGAATTCACCGCACTTTTATTTGAATAGAAAATATGGACGTGTTTTTTTCCTTACATCCCATCACACAAGCCTTTATTGCAGGCTTGTTTACTTGGGGTTGTACAATTTTCGGTTCTTCTTTCGTGTATTTCTTCCGCACTGTAAACCGAAAATTATTAGATGTTATGATGGGGTCGGCTGCTGGAGTGATGATTGCGGCGTCCTTTTGGTCTTTGTTGGCGCCCGCAATTGAATATGCGGAACCAAATTATGGCAAATGGTCGTGGTTGCCCGTTGCCATTGGTTTTTTATTGGGTGGTGGTTTTATCCGCACCATTGATTTTGTCGTACCACATTTACATTTAGACAAACCCTTAGAAGAAGCAGAAGGAAAAGGCTTACATCGCCGTCTGTCTAAATCGGCACTGTTATTTCTTGCCATTACCATTCATAACATCCCCGAAGGATTGGCAATCGGCGTGACTTTCGGTGCGTTATCAAGCGTAGCAGATTACCATGCGGCATTAGCCAGTGCGATTGGTTTGGCCATTGGTATTGGCTTACAAAATATCCCGGAGGGTTCTTCTTTAAGCTTGCCGATTCGCGCTGAGGGACATAGCCGTTGGAAAGCCTTTTGGTATGGTTCAATGTCGGCGGTGGTAGAGCCTATTGCTGCGGTTATTGGTGCTGCTTTTGTGCTATCTATGACGGCTATCTTGCCTTATGCCCTGTCTTTTGCTGCAGGCGCAATGATTTTCGTGGTGGTGGAAGAATTAATCCCCGAATCACAAAGCAATGGCAATACTGACAGTGCTACTTTAGGCTTAATGATCGGTTTTACCGTTATGATGATTTTAGATGTGGCCTTAGGCTAATACACAAATTGCAAAACCGCATAAAAGTGCGGTGTAAAATGGAATACTTTTTATGAGAACAACCCTTTCAGAACAACCAACTGGTGCAGAATATTTAAAAGCAGTGCTAAGTTCAACAGTTTATGAGCTAGCAACGGTCACGCCATTGCAGGCAATGTCTCGCTTATCCGCAAGTCTCGACAACGAGGTTTGGGTCAAACGTGAAGATCGCCAGCCTGTGCATAGTTTCAAATTGCGTGGCGCTTACAATATGATTGCCAGCCTTACCGAAGAACAAAAAGCGCGCGGAGTGATTACCGCTTCCGCGGGCAATCACGCACAAGGTGTCGCCCTTTCCGCTAAAAATATGGGCTTAAAAGCCATTATTGTTATGCCACAAAACACCCCGACTATTAAAGTGGAAGCAGTGCGTGGTTTCGGTGGCGATGTGTTATTACATGGCATTAATTTTGATGAAGCCAAGGCAAAAGCTATTGAACTGTCCAAAAGCAAACAAATGACCTTTATTCCGCCTTTCGATCATCCTGCTGTGATTGCAGGGCAAGGCACTTTGGCGATGGAATTATTGCAACAACATAGCCATATTGACCGCATTTTTGTGCCAGTGGGCGGTGGCGGTTTAGCTGCAGGTGTGGCAGTGCTGATCAAACAATTATTGCCTGAAATTAAAGTAATCGGCGTAGAAAGCAAAGACAGCGCTTGTTTATATGCAGCGTTACAAGCAGGCAAACCTGTTGAACTTGATCGTGTGGGCTTATTTGCCGATGGTGTGGCAGTAAAACGCATTGGTGATGAAACCTTCCGAGTGTGTCAACAATATTTAGACGACGTGGTACTAGTGGACGGTGATGAAATCTGTGCTGCCATGAAAGATATGTTTGAAAATGTACGCGCAGTGTCTGAGCCATCAGGCGCTTTAGCCTTAGCTGGATTGAAAAAATACGTCAAACAATTAGGGATTAAAAATGAGAATTTGGTCACCGTTTTGTCAGGGGCAAATCTCAACTTCCACACCTTACGTTATGTGTCCGAACGCTGTGAAATTGGTGAAAAACACGAAGTGTTGTTAGTGGTGAAAATTCCTGAACAACGGGGCAGTTTCTTAAGATTTTGTCGTATTTTACAACAATATGTGGTAACAGAATTTAATTACCGTTATTCCGATGATGAAGAAGCCTGTATTTTCGTGGGTTTACGCATTAATGGTGAACAAGAAAAAGAAATCATCATCAACACTTTACGTCAAGATGGTTATCATTTACAGGATTTATCCAATGACGAAATCGCCAAAACCCACATTCGTTATATGATCGGCGGCAAAGCGACCAGTCCATTGAATGAATGTCTATATAGTTTTGAATTCCCAGAACAAAAAGGCGCCTTGTTAAACTTCTTAGAAAAACTCGGCACCATTAATACCAATATTTCCCTTTTCCACTATCGTGGTCATGGCGCAGATTACGGTAACGTGCTAGCAGGCTTCCAAGTGGAAAAAGAAAATATGGCGGAATTTATTCAGCGTTTAGATGAGATTGGTTACGCCTACCAAGATGTCAGTGAAAGCGTGGCATATCGTTATTTCTTAGCGAAAAAATAATGGCAGAACCGATATGATGGTGAAAATGTACCAATCGTAAATATGTAGGGACACCACTCAGGTGTCCGTAAACAATATTCAAAACAAGTTTAATATCGCAGGACGCGAGCGTCGCGTCCCTACAAAGACGTCGATATTTAAATATAACGTTTGCAAAAAATCGATTTCAAATACCACATGATTGTAGAGACACCAGGTTGGTGTCCGTAAATCGCATTCAAAATAGATAAAAAGTGCGGTGAATTTCACCGCACTTTTGTTTTTTATTTCAAGAAAATCTTGTAAGTTATTCTTTCCTAACGTAAAAGTTAATTGAAAATTTTGGGGATTTTTTGTGATTTTTTGTAGCCAGTCTATTTTTAATCAATTAAACTACGAGGTCAGTTTATTAGTGAAATAAGCTGTTCTATTTTTTATGGAAATATTTTCTGGCTGGACTGCTAGTCAAATGTGTAATTTTTCGTTATTTGTAAAGAAATGTAATGTACATTGAATGGTAGTGGTGTTACCTATAAAATAGGCATAATTTTTTTAACAACATAAAAGGGTAATTTTATGAACAAAATTTTCCGAGTGATTTGGAATCACGCAACACAAAGTTGGGTGGCAGTTTCTGAACTTCAATCAGCAAAAGGCAAAACAAAATCAACAGTGTCTAAAGTGGCAGTTGCTTTAGCAGCTATGGGGATTAATGGCGTAGCAACGGCGGAAACGCTTCATGAGGTTGGTCCTGCGACAACAGATGCAAATGTATTAATGAATATGGATGTAGATAATGGTCGTTACATCATTATCGGTAAAGACGCTCAAGCAAATGACAACTCTGATGAAAGTGGTTCAGGTAACTTGGCAATTGGTACAGGTGCAAAAGCGTTAGGTATCACATCTATTGCGATTGGTACAGGCGCTCAAACTGTATATCAATCAAACGCAGATAGCAATTATCAACCTAATGGTAATGGTGCAATTGCGATTGGTGCTAATACGTTTGGTGGCGGTCAACATGCTATCGCAATGGGAACCAATGCGAAAGCGTATGAGGGCGCATCTTATGGTATGGCATTTGGTCTTAACTCTCATGCTAAAAAAGGTTACGACGTTGCGTTTGGTCCTTATGCAGTAGCTGAAGGTGGTCAAAGTACGGCTTTCGGTTATAACACAACTTCTGCTGGACCTGTTTCAATTGCACTTGCTACAGATGCTAAAGCGTATGCGCCAGCTTCCGTTGCATTGGGTTTAAAAGCTAGAACAGAAGCCAGTGCGGTTACAGGGGTTGCAATTGGTCAAACATCAAAAGTGAGTGGTTTTAGAGCGATTGCAATTGGCCGTTCAACCATTGTTGATGGTGCTCAAGCGGGTGCGTTGGGTGAAGGCTCAAATGTAGCGGGTGGCTTCTCTTATGCAGTAGGTAGTACCAATAATGTGCCAGTTGAACGCACAATGGTGATGGGTAACAATGTTGTTGCTACCCAAGCAAATAGCGTGGTTTTAGGTAACAACTCAACAGACCGTGCTGCAACTACTGAAAGCAGTGCGACTGTAGGTGGTATCACTTACGGCAACTTTGCGGGTCAAGGTGCACCTGAAAAAGGTGTGGTGAGCGTGGGTAAAGCGGGCGAAGAACGCCAAATTATCAATGTGGCTGCTGGTAAGATTTCTTCTGATTCAACTGACGCAATCAACGGTTCACAACTTTATTTAACCCAAAAAGCATTGGGTAATGTGGCGAACAGTACAGCAAATCACTTAGGTGGTGGTTCAACAGTGAGTGCTGATGGTAACTTAACTGCACCAACCTATAATTTATACACTGGTATAGATACACCTGCGACTGCTGGCAACAGTGGTACGCAAATCAATGGCGCGCCAGTTACAAATGTTGGCGATGCATTGACTGCATTGAATACTTACATTAACAAAGGTTTCAATGTTAAAGATAACGCTGGCACAACTAAAGGTGTGGTTACACCAGGCGAAAGCGTTCAATTTGTAAATGGTAAAAATACTACAGCGAATGTATCTACAGAAGAAAACAGTGTAACTAAAATTACTTTTGATGTGGATTTACCAAAAACTGGTACTTTCGATCTAAACACAACAACTAATACTTTCTCACCAGCGCCAGTTGATGCTGCTAATCCGCAAGGTGATAACCAAGGCGATAACTTAGTTAATGTATCAACTTTAGTATCAGGTTTAAATAAAACCGGTTTCTTCTTAGGTGGTGATACAGAAGGTACAGGTACGTTTACAGATCAAGCAGGCGACAAGAAAATCGCCAATGGCGAAACGTTCTTATTGAAAGCTGGTGATGACATCAACGTTACTCAAATTGACAATGGTTATAAATTAGACGTAGCTGTTAAAACAGGTGAGGTAAAAGATAAAAAGACCGCTCCTAATGATAATGGTTTAGTAGAACCAAAAACATCGGATGACGGCAAGAAATTAGTCAACATTACTACGTTGGCAAATGCGGTAAACAACTCAGGTTGGAGAGTGACTTCAGATCTTGATGGTGGTTCATATGCAGAAATTGGTCATAACAAAACTAATGAGTTAGTGAGACCAAGTGAATTTGTTGTATTCAAAGCAGGTAAAAACTTGACTATTAAACAAAATGGTCAGAACTTTACTTATGCAACGGCTGATGATGTAACTTTCGATTCAGTGCAAGTGGGTGATATCACTATCAACAACGACGGTACGATCAGTAATGTGGCGAGCAACTTGCCAGATACTTGGAACCAAGATGAAGCAAATACAGCAAACCAACCTGTTACCAAGGATAAACAAGAATTAACTGTTAACATCACCAATGCGTTTAACAATGTGGCAACGGTGAAAGATATTATTAATTCAGGTTGGAATTTACAAGCAAATGGTACGAATAAAGACTTCGTGAAACCTTATGATATCGTTAACTTCACAGATGGTGTCGGAACTAAAGTCAATATCACAAATACAGATGGTGTAACCAGTATTGTAAAAATTGATATTGATCCAACAACATTAAATAACAATCTTGCAGGCAATATCACTAACAATGCAAATGGCACAGTAAAACTGGGCGATACAAATGGTAATAATGCTGATGGTAATAAATTGGCAACCACTGGCGATGTGATGAATGCGATTAACAACGCAGGTTGGAACATTACTACTACAGATGATGCTGGCAAGCCAACAACTAAATTAGTGAAAACGGGTGCAACGGTTACTTTCGCTAATGGTACGAACACTGTCGCTGAAACAACGGTTGACGCGGACGGCAACCCAACTGTAAAAATCCATGTTGATGGTGATGCTATCACTAACGCGGCGAAAGGTAATGTAACTGTTGCTGGTGGTAAAACAACTGTTGCTGATGCTGATAAAGGCAAATTAGCAACTACAGATACAGTTTCAAATGCAATTAACGAATCTGGCTGGACAGCGACAATTGGCACTGACACTACTGACTTTGCAAACCAAGATGGCAAGGATGACGCGTTAATCAATCCAGCGGATAAAGTGATCTTCCAAGCAGGTAAAAACTTGAAAGTGAAACAAGAACAGCCTGATGCAACCACGACTAAGTTTACTTATGCGTTAGACGATACAGTTACCCTTGGTGAAGCAAGCGAACCAGCGAAACCAGGTGAAAATGGTCAACCAGGCACACCAGGTAAAGATGGTAAAGATGGTTCTATTACGGTAACAGGTAAAGACGGTGCCGCAGTTGCAATCAACGGTAAAGACGGTTCTATCGGCTTGACAGGTCCAAAAGGTGCAGATGGCAAAGATGGCGTAAGTGCAACAATGAAAGTTGGCGCAGGTCCTGCAGGTGTTGATGGTAAAGATGCGGCAGGCAAAGACGCTGAAAGCAAACCACGTATCGTTTATGTTCCAGTTGATCCAGAAACAGGTAAACCAGCAGTAGATGAAAACGGTAATCCAGTTGAAGAGAAAGTAGCAACTTTAAATGATGGATTGAAGTTTGCAGGTAACCAAGGTGAAACGATCATTAAGAAATTGAATGAGACGTTAAACGTTGAAGGTAAATTAGCGAATGATGCACCAGCTTCTGCGAGCAACGTTCGTGTGGACAGCGATGGCGATAAATTAATCGTTAAAATTGCTGAAAATCCAGAGTTTAACAGCTTAACAATTAATACGGCAGATCCTGATAATCCAGTTGCGCCGACTAACCCAGTGACTATTGTGACTAACCCGAAAGCACCAAATACAGTGACTTTCGCAGGTCGAGATCCAGCTGATAAAAACGAGCCAGTGCCAGTTCAAATCAACAATATTACAAGTGGTTTGAAACCTTATACTAAGGATGATGCACCAACGAAAGCGGCGGAAGGTTTAATTAACTTAAACAATCCAAACGTACCAGACAGCAATGTTGTTACTGCTGGCGACTTACGTAATATGGGGTGGGTGGTTGCAACGCCTGATAACAATTACGAAAGTGCGGTTAAGAATGCACAGAAAGTGAACTTTATCGGCTCTGCTGGTATTGAGGTTAAAGGCGAAAACAACGCAACAACAGGCGTTTATGACGTGAAATTAAAACTTTCTGGCGCAGGTAACTTAGTGTTAGAAGACAACGTTAACATTGGTGAACAACCTGCTCCAACTGGTAGAATTAAATTAGCACCAGATAGCAGCACGAATGGTTTCGTTGGTGCAACTAACGTGATGAACATGGTTAATAGCGCAGGTTTCAAAGCAACAATTGGTAAAGATGCCAAAGACTTTGAAAACGAAGCAGGTAAAACTGATGAGCTAATCAACGCGGGTGATAAAGTTGTGTTCCAAGCAGGTAAAAACTTGAAAGTGAAACAAGAACAGCCTGATGCAACCACGACTAAGTTTACTTATGCGTTAGAAGATCAAGTTACCCTTGGTGAGAAAGGTGAGCCAGGTCAAAATGGTCAACCAGGCAAACCAGGTAAAGATGGTTTCATTGGTGTCAACGGTAAAGATGGTTCAGCAGTAGCAATCAACGGTAAAGATGGTTCTATTGGCTTAACTGGTTCGAAAGGTAAAGACGGTAAAGACGGCGCTTCTGCGAAAATCAGCGTAGGCGAAGGTCCTTCTGATTTAGCGAATGCAAAAGGTCGTGATGGTCGTGACGGTACAGAGAAAAAACCACGTATCGTTTATCAACCAGTTGATAAAAACGGTACACCGAAAGGCGAGCCAGAACAAGTAGCAACCTTAAACGATGGTTTACGCTTTACTGGTGATGATGGTAAAGAAGTGAAACGCCCATTAAATTCACTATTAAGTGTGAAAGGTGGTGCGAAAGGTCAATTAACCGAAGGTAACATTGGTGTAACTTCTGATCCAAATACTGGCGCATTAAATGTGAAATTGGCAAAAGACATTGATCTTGGTCCAAGCGGTAGCATTAAAGCAGGCGGTGTAACCATTAACAACAATGGTATCAACTCAGGTGGTAAACGAATCACTAACGTTGCACCAGGTAAAGCACCAACTGACGCAGTGAACGTAAGCCAATTAAAAGGCGAAATGAAAAACGTACACAAAGGCTATCGTGCTGGTGTCGCAGGTGCGAACGCAGCTGCAGGCTTACCACAAGTTTACTTACCAGGTAAATCAATGGTAGCAGCCTCTGCGGGTACTTTCAAAGGACAAGCAGCTCTTGCGGTTGGTTACTCACGCGCAAGCGATAACGGCAAATTATTGCTGAAAATCCAAGGTAACACCAACAGCCAAGGTGATATTGGTGGTTCTGTGGGTCTAGGTTACCAATGGTAATTTAATCTAGCTTAATGAAAAGGCTTAACCTGAAGGGTTAAGCCTTTTTTGTTCTGTAAATAAAGAAAAACTGCGGTGAAATTTACCGCACTTTTCTTGTTATGACTTATTTAAGTAGGAACACCGTACTGGTGTCCATAAACAACATTCAAAGTGCATTCAAAATCACAGGACGCGAGCGTCGCGTCCCTACGGGTTCTCAATCTGCTCGTTCGCAATTCCCCCAATCCAAAAAAGCGCTGTGAAATTTACCTCAGTTTTGTTGTCTATCTTAATAAAAATATTGTAAGTTTTTTATTTTTTAAGGGAAAATCATTGAAACTTAAGTAAGTTTGTACAAACTTAGTAGCCAGCTAATTTTTAATCAGTTACAACGTCAGATCAGTTTGCGAAAAGTAAGCTGGTTTGTTTTTTGGGGATGAACGTAGGGAATACAGTCACCAAGCAAAAACGCACGAATATTATCGTAATAAGATGAGCGACTGCATAAAAAATAAAACACACTAATTTTGTAAAGATATGTAATTTTTATTGTGGGTTTGTACTGCAACAGATAATATTGCATAACTATTTTGACAATCCAATAAGGTAATTTATGAACAATATTTTTAAAGTTATTTGGAATCACGCAACACAAACGTGGGTTGCTGTTTCAGAATTACAATCAGCTAAAGGGAAAACTAAATCAAGTACAAAAGCCGTTATAGCTGCCGTGGCAAGTTTAGTAGTTGTTGATGCTTTAGCAGTAACTGGTGGTACCGTTGGAACGGCAACCACTTCTTTAACTGCTAAACCAATTGAATATGATAGCAATACAAATAAAGTATATTCAGGAAACGCTGCTAAAGGTCCTTTACAGGTAGGGGGTGATGTTTCAGCTATTGAACGTCCAAATGAGGTTTATATTTCTACCCCCGTATCGACTGATCAGAATCTATCTCCTTCAGAGCGTACTGCGATTTTAATTGGTAAAGGTGCTTCATTCAAATCTAATATTGAAAATTCAGCACTTGCATCTTATGGTGCAATTATTATTGGTACAAATGCTACGGTAGAAAGTTCATCAGCCACTGCTAGAAAGGACTCTTCTAAAGTAGGTGGATATAGTATTATGAATGTCGGACCTAGTATTGCGATCGGTTCTGAAGCGAAAACAATAGTACCAACCGCTGCTGATGTTGTTAGCTATAAAACACCAGGTAATGAGCAGTTCTATTCCGATAAAATTTCAAAAAGAACATTAGATCCAGCCTTAAATAGCAAAATTGATACTGCTGTGACTAATGTACAGATTGACAGTAATGGTTACTTAAGCCAAGCAGTGAAAACTTCTGCATCTTCAGTTCCTATATATAATGGCTTAGGTGGTAATGTTCAACATCACGGTTATGGTACTGCTATTGCTCTAGGTAATGAAGCAAGAGCTAAAAGTTCTGCTGTGGCTATCGGTAGTGTTGCAACTGCAGATTTAGGGGTTGCTGTAGGTGCTTTTACTACAGCAAGAGGTTCAGGTACTGCGGTTGGTATGGCTGCTGCAGCGGTAGGGGCTAACAGTATGGCTTTAGGTCGCCAAGCAGCTGGTGCGGGTGATTATGCTCAAGCCATTGGTGCAGCTTCATCAGCAACAGGTAAAGGAAGTATTGCACTTGGTGTTATTTCAACGGCAAAAGGTAAAGGTTCTATTGCAATTGGTAATGGTTTAGGTGATGTAGCTGATACAAATGAAGGATTTGATAAAATCATCTCACGTCAAACAGCAACGCTTGCTGGTGGTGAGAATGCTATTGTTATTGGTACACAAGCACTTTCTAAATCAAGCAACGCAAATAGCACAGTCGTAATTGGTAATAAAGCGATAGCTGGTGATAATAGTGAAACTAAAGCAGCAGACAATGCTATTGCAGTGGGTAACACTACGGTTGCTAAAGAAGCAAATTCAATTGCAATGGGTAACCAAGCACGAGCTGAAGCAGTAAGCTCAACTGCAATTGGTGATAATGCAGTAGTAACTCACAAAGATGCAGTGTCATTAGGTAGTAATTCAGTTTCCGCAGCAGGTACTTCTGAAAATAGTGCAACAGTAAATGGTGTTACTTATCAAGGTTTTGCGGGTAAAGATGGCGTTGCTACGAACTCTGGTTTAACTGTTTCTGTTGGTGACGTAGGTAAAGAACGCCAAATTAAAAATGTTGCAGCAGGTAAAATTTCTGCAACTTCAACTGATGCAATCAATGGTTCACAACTTTACTTAGCCCTGAATAAAGCTGGCTGGAACTTAGATATCGGTAAAACTATTGGTACAAATGATAGTGATGTAACAGCAGATAATGGTGTGGAACACATTGCACCGGGTGAGACTGTGAAATTTATCGCAGGTAAAAACATTGATATTTCACAGAAAAATGGCGAAATTACCATTACTGCTAATATCACCCCTGCAACACCTACCTCAGTAAATGTAGATGGCACAACCATTAAGAAAGATGGCGATGTGATAAAAGCAAACACTAGCCCAATTACCGTAACTTCAACAACACAAGATGGTAATAAACCAACATTTACGACTACTAATCCTGATTCATTAGCGAAAGCTGGTGATGTGCAAAATGTTGCTGAGAAATTAGTGGCTGAAGGTTTAGATTTCACAGGTAATAACAACGGTGTGACTGTTCACCGTGATTTAGGGACTAAATTGACCATCAAAGGTGGTAACAATGGTGCAGATGTTTCTGATAAAAACGTTTATGTACAAGCAGACGCTGCTAATAATGCATTAGTAGTTAAAATTGCTGAAAAACCGCAATTTAAAGGCATTAACTTAAATGATGGAACTAACGCGACCAATCCAAATGGCGTGAATATCACTTCAAGTGCTCCAAATACAGTGAATTTCGCTGGAGATAACAATACACCTGTTACGTTAACTAACTTAAAAGATAATTTACCAAAAACAGACAATACAACACCAAATCAAGCAGCACCGACTACCCTTACAGAGGGTGATAAGAAAAATGCTGCGACAGTAAATGATGTGTTAAATGCAGGCTGGAACTTAAAAGGTGACAACAAAAATGTTGATTTCGTTAAACCTTACGATACAGTAAACTTTATTGATGGAATTGCCACCGATGTAACCGTAACAAAAAATGCAAAAACAGGTGAAAATGATATTAAAGTCGATGTAAAAGTTGATGGTACAACAATCAAAGTTGAAGGTGATAAACTAACCGCAAATACAAGCCCGATTACAGTGACCTCAACAGCACAAGATGATACAGCACCAACATTTACTACTGATAATCCAGATTCATTAGCGAAAGCTGGTGATGTGCAAAAGGTTGCTGAGAAATTAGTGGCTGAAGGTTTAGATTTCACAGGTAATAACAACGGTGTGACTGTTCACCGTGATTTAGGGACTAAATTGACCATCAAAGGTGGTAACAATGGTGCAGATGTTTCTGATAAAAACGTTTATGTAGAAGCAGACGCTGCTAATAATGCATTAGTAGTTAAAATTGCTGAAAAACCGCAATTTAAAGGCATTAATTTAAATGATGGTACAGATCCACAAAACAATCCTAATGGCGTGAATATCACTTCAAGTGCTCCAAACACAGTGAATTTCGCTGGAGATAACAATGCGCCTGTTACGTTAACTAATATAAAAGATAACTTGACGCCTACGGATGATGCAACTAAGAAACAAGCAGCTCCAACTAATCTTACAGAGGGTGATAAGAAAAATGCGGCAACTGTTAATGATGTATTAAATGCGGGCTTTAACTTGCAAAATAATGGCAAGGAGAAAGATTTTGTTAAAGCATACGACACATTAAATTTTGTTGACGGTACAAATAGCAAAGTTGTTATTGAAAATACTGATGGTAAAGTCAGCACAATTAAAGTAAATGTAGATGTTGATTCACTTAAAGGTGATTTAACTGGTAATGTAAGCGTTAATGAAGATGAAGGAACTACATCAACAACGAATCAGCCTGCGGATAATAAATATGCCACAACAAATCAAGTGGTAGAAGCTATCAATAAATCTGGTTGGAAAGCGACTATTGGTCGTGATGACAACGATTTTACAGATGAAGCAGGTAAAAAAGTTGAAGTGATTAACCCTGGCGACAAAGTTACCTATCAAGCAGGTAAAAACTTGAAAATTAAGCAAGATGTTGATTCTGCAACTAAAGAAGTTAAATTCACTTATGCAACTAAAGATGATGTTCAATTCAAGTCAGTTAATATCAATGGAGATAATAACCCGAATGGTGTGAATATGACTTCAACAGCACCAAATACCTTAAATTTAGGTGGTGATGTGACAGATGGTAAAGCATCACCTGTGACTATCACTGGTGTAGCAGGTAACTTGCCCAATACTTACAACACAGATGCGATTAATAACACCAATCAACCAGTTACAAAATCTCAAAATTTACCAGTAGGTGTTGAAAATAAAGTCAATAACGCTGCTACAGTGGGTGATATCCTCAATGTTGGTTGGAACTTGAAAGAAAACAACAATGTGCGTGACTTTGTGAAAGCCTATGATACTGTGAACTTCGTCAATGGTACCAGCACTATTGCAAACGTAACCACTGCTGATGATGGTAAATCAAGCAATGTGACTTTCCATATTGATAAAGGTGATATTAACGTTAATGAAGCAACTGGTGCAGTGTCTGGTCCAGTAACCTCTGAAGAAGCGAAGAAATTAGGTGACGCAATTACCAATGCAGAAAATGCATTAAAAGCTGCCCCTGATAATCTAGATTTGAAAAATGCATTAGAGGATGCGAAAAAAGCAGCTGATGAAGCTGGCTTGAATAAAGTTGCAACAGTACAAAATGTTGCCGATGCAATCAGCAAATCTGGTTGGCAAGCGACTATTGGTCGTGATGACAACGATTTTACAGATGAAGCAGGTAAAAAAGTTGAAGTGATTAACCCTGGCGACAAAGTTACCTATCAAGCAGGTAAAAACTTGAAAATTAAGCAAGATGTTGATCCTGCAACTAAAGAAGTTAAATTCACTTATGCAACCAAAGATGATGTCACTTTCACTAACGTAAACACTAATACCTTAACCGTTGGTGGACCAAAAGCAGATCCTGCAAAACCGGATCAACCTGGCACACCTGCGGCGAACATCAATGTTGTGGAAGGTCCTGCAACGCTTGATGGTACAAAACCTGATGATAAATTGGTGCGTATCCAATATCAGCCAGTGGATAAAAATGGTAACCCTGTTGGTAATCCAGAACAACTTGCAACCCTAAATGATGGCTTGAAGTTTGAAGGCAATAAAGGTGATATCATCAAGAAAAAACTAAATGATACCGTAGCAGTAAAAGGTTCATTGGCTAATGATGCAGATGCTTCTGCGAAAAATGTTCGTGTTGATAGTAAAGACGGTGAGTTAATTGTTAAAATTGCAGAAAAACCTGAATTTAAAGGTGTAAATTTGAATGATGGTAAGGATCCAAATAACCAAAATGGTGTCAATATCACATCCTCTGCACCAAATACCTTAAATTTAGGCGGTGACGTTAAAGATGGAAACATTTCACCTGTTACTATAACAGGCGTTGCAAGTAACTTACCTGATACTTACAACCAAAATGCGTTAAACCCTGACAATAAGAAACCTGTAACTAAATCACAAGATTTACCTACTGGTGTTGAAGATAAAGTAAACAATGCTGCAACTGTTGGAGATGTACTCAACACGGGCTGGAACTTGAAAAATAACGGTGACGCTAAAGATTTCGTTAAACCTTATGACACTGTAAACTTTATCAATGGACAAAGTACTATTGCGAAAGTAACGACTAAGCCAGACGGTCTATCAAGTGATGTTACCTTTGATGTTGATTTGGTCGATTTAGAAATGGAAAAACAACCCGTTGATCCAACTAAGCCAAATGGTCCGCAACAAGAAACAGGTAAAGTTGTTGTGCCAGTCGATCAAAATGGTAAACCATCTAAAGCGATTGCGACAGCTTCTGATGTAGCAAATGCAATTAACAATGCTGGCTGGAAAGCAACTATTGGTCGTGATGATACAGACTTCAATGATCAAACAGGTAAAGCAACGAAGCTTATCAAGGCTGGTGAAACCGTCACTTACAAATCTGGTAAAAATTTAAGAGTGAAACAAGATGGAAATAATATCACTTATGCTTTATCTAACGATGTTGATTTAGGTCCAAATGGTAGCTTAAAAGCTGGTCCTGTTACTATCAATAACAAAGGCATTAACGCTGGTGGTACGCGTATCACTAATGTTGCACCGGGTAAAGCTCCAACTGATGCGGTAAATGTGAGTCAATTAAAAGGTGTTGATAAAGGCTTACGTGCAGGTATCGCAAGTGCAATGGCTGGCGCGAACCTATATCACGCAACATTACCAGGTAAATCAATGGTTGCAGCAGGTGTGGGTACCTATAAAGGTCAGTCTGGCTTTGCAGTAGGTTACTCTCGCTTATCAGACAACGGTAAAATTGGTGTGAAAGTGATGCTTAACTCCAACACCCAAGGCGACGTGGGTGCTGCGGCAACAGTAGGTTACCAATGGTAATTTAACTTAGTTTAATGAAAAGGTTTAACCTTAATGGTTAAGCCTTTTTTATTGTATTAAACATAGCTTGGCATTATAAAAGTGCGGTGAATTTCACCGCACTTTTTCTATCAGCTGAATGGAATTAAAATCATAGTAATCATTTTTTCAAAGAAACTTTCCTAATTTTATGTTTGCTCTGGAAAATAATTTCGGCGTGCAGTTGATGGTTATATATTTGATTCGTATTGATATTGTTTGATAATTCTGCCAAATAAATAAATAAATAAATAAATAAATAAATAAATCTATATATAAAGGATTGTCTTATGGTCTTACCAGTAATGTAATCCAAACGTTTACGTCCCTAATTTAGCAAAAGGAAAAAACTATGAATAATATTTTTAAAGTGATTTGGAACCACGCAACGCAAAGTTGGGTGGCTGTGTCGGAGTTATCCCGTGCAAAAGGGAAAACTAAATCAAAAGTGACCGCAGTTGCGACGGTTGTTTCTTTGGGATTGTTGAGTGGAGAGGCTATTGCTGCAGCCATAGATACCAATCCAAACGGTGATTCTGTACTAACAACAGATCGCAGTACTATTTTAATTGGTAAGGGCTTTACATCAGTAAATGCGATACCTCAAGTAGCTCCTAAGCCTCCCATAGAGAAAGGGTATAAGAACACTGTAATTGGTGAAAACGCTGTTGTGGTGGGTAATGAAACCGTTGTGATTGGTACGGATGCACAAGGCGGAGCAAAAGAAGGAAATAATAGCAGTAAAATGCCACGTAATGCCGATCAATCGGTTGTTATTGGGAATAAAGCGAGCACTAGCATTAATTCAAATCAATACCTTAAAGATATTGTGGTGATTGGTTATAACGCTTCTTCTGCAGGTGGAGCTAACACATTCCGTACTGGGTCTGTGGCTATCGGTGCGAATGCACAAGCTGAAGGTACATCGGGTCAGATTTTCCGTGACAATCCATATCAACCTTTTAGTGTGGCTAACGGTGTGGCTTCAGGCAGCTATGCTCACTCTGTTATTGGTGATATTGGGTTAGTAAAAAGTTCATCGGGGTCATTTCTTGTCGATGCCGATGGCAATGGTAGCTACATTAATAATGCGACTACGACGGATACCACAGCAGGTACAGCAGTGGGTTACAACGCCTATGCGGCAGGGGGTGGTGCGGCACTAGGTTCTTTGGCAGTTGCTAAAACATCCGCAACAGCCATTGGTTCTTTTGCCATTGCTGGGGACATCGTCTACAGCAACTGGTCTGGACACTTATGCGAAAGGTAATACAGCAATTGCAATTGGTCGTGGTTCTGCCGCAGCTGAAGATTATGGTATTGCAATGGGCAGTTCTGCAGCGGCAGGTAAAGTCGGGGGCATTGCACTAGGTCACTCAGCTCACGCCAAAGAGTATCGTTCTGTTGCTATTGGTTCTTCCGATATTTTTGGTGGTGATCCGACTTTTTCTGCAACTGGTGCAGGACGAGCTTTGCAGTTAGGGTCTGCTTATAATGACACCTTGCAAACATTGGCTGAAGATGTGGATGCAACGGCAGTGGGTGGTTTAGCCAAAGCAGTGGGGGTTCACTCCACAGCCTTAGGGGCAAGTTCAAAAACCAAAGCGAAAGACGCAACAGCGGTGGGCTATAGTGCTTTTGCTGAAAATTTAAGAGCCTCTGCGATTGGTGCAGGTTCGCGTGCAAGTGGCGATTCTGCGGCTGCTGTGGCAGATAGCTCTCTTGCTTTTGGGGATCGCTCATTATCAGTCGGTAAAAACTCAAGAGCTTTTGCTAATGATACTATTGCCATTGGTTCAAATGCGAGAGCTGGGGTAGGGATTGCGGATCCAGCAGTGTTAGCTGAATTAGAACAAATGCAAGAGCTATTGGAAGAAGCAAAACAAAACCTTTCTGATGCTGAATTAGCGATGAAAGAAAAAGGGCAAGAGCTTAAAGATGCAGGGCGTGGTGTTACGAATGACCAAGTTGCTGACTATAAGAAAAAAATCAGTGAATATAAAAATGCATTAAATGCATTTAATTCGGCAAATAATTTATTTATTAAAACTGTACGTAAATTAGCTGATGATGGCTCAGCAGTTGACGCAATTGCTATTGGTAATAATTCATTAGCGGGGGCAGCAAGGCGTTAGCAGTTGGTGTGGATAGTACGGTTTATAGTGAAGGTGCTGGTGTATTTGGTGCAAATAATACCGTTGACCCAAATGCGGGTACATCTTATGCAGTGGGTACTAATAATACTTTAAATGCCGAAAATACTTATGTGTTTGGTCAAAATGTAGAAACTAAGTATGCAAATGGCGTAATTCTAGGTACGGATTCCACGGATGAAAATAAAACACGTGAATATGGTGCAACAGTAAATGGTATTACTTATGGTGAACAAGCTGAAGGCGATGCGAATGCATTTGCAGGCAATAACCCAACTGGCGTTATTTCTGTGGGCGCAGCAGGCAAAGAACGCCAAATCAAAAATGTTGCGGCAGGCAAAATTGCAGCAGAATCAACTGACGCTATCAATGGTTCTCAACTTTACTTAACGCAAAATGCGCTTGATAATTTAGCAAGTAGTACAGCAAATCATCTTGGTGGTAATTCAGCAGTTAATTCTGATGGTAGCTTGACGGCACCAACTTATAATTTAACTGTGGAAAATCCAACAGCAGGAAATAATGATGCTTTAACCACAACAGCAAATAATGTTGGTGATGCATTAACTAACCTAAATACTTATGTGAATCAAGGTTTCCGTGTATTAGATAATGGCGGAGTATTGAAAGGCACAGTAACCCCAGGCGAAGCGGTGCAATTTGTCAATGGTAAAAATACCGTTGCCAATGTAACAACGGAGGCTAATGGGGTAACGAAAGTGACTTTTGATCTTGATATTACTGCAGGCGAAGTAGTGTCAAGTAATGAATACAATGTTAAAGACGATCCAAATACCTATGTGAAGATAGGCGATCAATACTACACAAGAATGATATTGATCCGACAACTGGTCAGCCAAAAGACAATGTGCAGCCAGAAGATATGACCAACAAGGCACCTGAAAACAAAGGGGCTGGTTTTGTAACAGGTAACAAAGTGGCTGAAGCAATCCAAAAATCAGGCTTTACTATTGGTAAACAAGATAATGTTGCTGAATTGAAATTTGAGAATAAAGACGAGAAAGTCAATCCAAATGACCATGTGCGTTTTGCCGATGGCGCTAATACCAAAGTGAGATTGGATACGCAAAAGAAACTGGATGAAAATAGTGAAGTGGTTACAACCACAACAATTCAAGCCAAGGTGGTAGGATTACCTATCAGCTACACAACAACAGATGGTAAACCTATCACTAAAGTTGGGGATAATTATTATTTAACTAATAAAGATGGTTATCCTGTTGGTAATCCTATTCCTGCGAATCAGCTTACCACTAACTTAGTGAATCCATCGGTAAAAGGTGACCAAATTGGCGCAGCAACACAGTTAGGTAATGTTGCTGCTGGTACAGAAACTTTAGCAGGACCTATTGATGAAAATGGCGTTGCCTTAGTGAAAGTTGGTGACAAATTCTATAATGCTGGAGATATCAATAATCAGGGTCAACCAAATGCTAATGCAAAACCTATTAATGTGAAAGCAAATACGGTGAATGCGTATGCAGGGTTAGCTGATTTATCTAAATCCAAGCCGACAAATGCAATAACAGTTGCTGATGCGAAAAAACTAGGTTGGGTTGTTTCCGCAAGTGATAATGACTATGCAGATGATGTGCGTAATGCAAACCAAGTGGATTTCACGAGTGGTAATGATCTTGCTAAAGTAGAAGGTAGAACAAGAGCAAACGGTATCAGAGAAATCAAAGTCACTGTGAGTAAAGATCCTACATTTAATACTGTTCAAGTGGGTGGCAGCACAGGACCTAAACTCAGTGCTGATGGCGATACACTTAAAGTCGCAAAAGCCGATGGTAGCCCAGTACGTATTACCAATGTTGCAGCAGGGAAAAATCCTAATGATGCGGTAAACGTGAGCCAATTAAAACAAACGAATGCCGCAGTAAATCACTTGGGTGATCGTATTGATGCTGTGGATAAAAACCTCAGAGCTGGTATTGCAGGTTCGTTAGCAGCGGCTAGCATATATCATGCAACTATTCCTGGGAAATCAATGATATCTGCGGGAGCAGGTACCTATTTTGGACAAAGTGCAGTAGCGGTAGGTTACTCTCGTTTATCTGACAATGGTAAAGTCGGTGTGAAAGTATTGCTAAATGCTAATTCTCGTGGCAAGACGGGAGCTGCGGCAGCTATTGGCTACCAGTTCTAATATAATCTAAATTTAAAAGGCTTAACATGAAAGTGTTAAGCCTTTATTTTTTCTCTAAAAAACACCGCACTTTTATAGTATGATGTGGCAAATTTTTGCTGTATTGAGATAAATCACAAATGATGAACACCAATTATTATCGAGGGCGTTTTTCCGTTGCCCCAATGCTAGATTGGACAACTCGCCACTGTCGCTATTTTCACCGCCAATTCACTCGCCACAGTTTGCTGTATAGCGAGATGATTACTGCTCCAGCCATTTTGCATGCCAAATATGATTTGTTGGACTTTGATCCTGCTGAGAATCCAGTGGCGTTACAGCTTGGTGGCAGCGATCCAAAGCAGCTTGCAGAATGTGCAAAATTAGTAGAAGAACGAGGCTATGCAGAAATCAATTTGAATGTGGGTTGTCCCTCCGATCGCGTGCAAAATGGAATGTTCGGGGCCTGCTTAATGGGCAAAGCGGATTTGGTGGCTGAATGTGTGGATGCAATGCAACAGCAAGTGCAAATTCCTGTAACAGTAAAACATCGCATTGGTATTGATGATCTTGATAGCTATGAATTTTTATGCGATTTCATCGAAAAAATCCAGCCATTTTGCAATGATTTTATCGTACACGCTCGTAAAGCTTGGCTTTCTGGGTTAAGCCCAAAAGAGAACCGCGAAATTCCACCACTGGATTATGAACGAGTCTATCAACTCAAACGGGATTTTCAGCACTTAAAAATTAGCATTAATGGTGGAATCAAAACCCTTGATGAAATCCAGCACCACTTGCAGTTTGTAGATGGCGTAATGGTGGGACGAGAAGCCTACCAAAATCCCTCTTTGCTCGGGCAGATCGATCAAGCGTTGTTCGACCAAAGCGCACCAATCATTACACCAAAACAAGCAGTGGAAAAAATGTTCCCTTACATTGAACAACAACTCAGCCAAGGGGTTTATCTCAACCACATTGTTCGCCATATGTTAGGCGCATTCCAAAATTGCAAAGGCGCAAGACAATGGCGACGCCATTTAAGCGAAAACGCCTGCAAACAGGGAGCAGGCGTAGAAGTATTGGAACAAGCGTTACGGTTTGTTGAGGCGATTTGATATAAAAAGCGCGGTGAAAAATAATGAAATTTTCACCGCGCTTTTTTATTTAGGATTGCTGAGAAGATGTGGTTTGTTCCAATAGTAAAACGTCTTCTTGTTTTTCTTCTACTGCTTGTTCGCCAGCTAATTCATCCACTGCCATTGCAGATTTTAAGCTGTCATTGCGGATTTGCTTAGCGAGTGCTTCTTCACCAACTTGCTCTAGCACGTAGCTTGCCATAGTAATATCGTTTGGTTCAAGCTGTGTTTGATGTTGAAGTAATTTTTTGAAGGCATCTGCAGCTTTGGCAAAGTTTGCATTACGCACATTCAAGTAGCCAAGAGCTCTGTTAATGCAACATTCTGCTTCGTTATGAGCCGATTTCGCACGTTTTTCCAATAATTTAATCAGTTTATGACTATCACTTGGTTGTAGGCGTGTAATCTGAGCGAGTAACGAATGGCAAATTTGATCATCGTTTTCTAATTTTTTCAACGTTTCTAAGGTCAGTTCATAAGCTGATTCATGATCGTTACAATCAATTAAACGTTGAATAAGACCTACGCGAACATAGTGATTGTGACGACGTTTGCGTGGTTGATCTTTCCACCAAGCTAATAAACCATCAGCACCTTGCTCGTTCATTGTTTCATCCAGTAATCCATCCTCTACTTCGTGTTGAAGTGCGGTGAATTCTGCTGAAGTATATAAAGCACGTTGTTCAACTAAGCCTAAAATGCCATCTAATGCTTGGTAAGCCTTTGATTTCTTATAGATTTCTACCGCTAAGCGTAACACTTCAGAATTTTTGTTAGCCATAACTAACAAGCTATCGACAGAACTTCTTGCGGCTGGTAATTTGTTTTGTTGCAATAAAATACGGGTGCGCGCAAGTTCAACAGCTAGGTTATCTGTGCCAGCTAACTCAGTTGCTTCCATTAAATATTTATTCGCATTAAATTCATCACCACGCTGTTGTGCAGCTTCGGCAGCTTTGATGAAATTCAAAATTGGTTCATCAGAATGTTTCGCATTCTTACTAATTAATTTTTCCGCTTTTGAATAGTTGCCTTCGTCCATACGCATTAAACCTTCTAAGGTTTGTTTTTGCGCTTTCACACGTTTGCGGCGTGCGAACCAGCCATAAGTATTTTTACTTAAACGAGATAATTTAAGTAGTACCCATTCAATGCCATAGACCACCGCCATTGCGATGACAAATAGCACTACTAAAGTCACAATGGATAATTCATAGTTATGGTTAGCAGTTTGAATTAAAACATACCCTTGTTTACCCGCCAAATAAGGACCTGCAATTAAGCCTGCGAGTAACACAAGCATCAGAAATAAAATTCTAAACATGGGTTACTCCTTATTTTGTGGTGCGGTAGCCGCTTCTGCTGGTGCACTATTTTGTTGTGCATCTTCAGCTTGCTTAATTTCTTGTGCCGCTGCTTCATTGGCTTCTGTTAGGGTTTTATCCGCAGAAATTTCGATTTTCTTCACATCTTCTGGCGTTTTATTTAATAATTTATCCAACGCATTCAAACTTGCCAGTTGATTTGGCACTTCGATGTAAATAGATTGTTCTGCTAATTCATCTAAAGATTTTAAGAAATTCATTGCCGTTTCAGAATTAGTGTCAAAATAGCTTCTGATCCAAGCTGCAACAGTTTCTAAGGATTGTTTATACAATTCATTTTGTTTACGAGGCACCGCTAAAATCGCAATTTGTAAACGTAAACGGATATTTTCACGTAAATAAATATCTTGATTTGGTGCTAATAATGCCTGTGTCGCATTTTCTGAACGAGGTGTAATGCGAATGAAATGATTTAAGAATGACGTAGCACTTTTTTCTAAATTGGTCTGCCAATCTGTCACATCATCAGAAATTTTTTCATTGGTTTTTGCTTCTTCGCCAAAGTTGACGTTAAGCACCATTAATTCATCCACGTTATTTGCCAGTTGAGATAAACGTTGCATGATGGCATTTTGGTCAACGCTATTTACTGACAATAATTGTTTTAAATCTTGATTGATTGCCGCTCTAACAGTTTTTGCTTCCGCTAAGTTGACCTGTGATAACACTTCGTCAGCTACTTTTAATAAAGAAATACTGGTGTCAACATCGTTGTCCAACACTAATTTGCGTAATGCATTGGTTAATAAGAAATCCGCTTCGCTAAGTAACCAATCACTTGGTTGAGCATTGGCGTTACTTGCCAATTTGTTGACTTGATTTTTTAATGCATTATAAGCTTGCTCTTTTTCTGCAAAGGCTTTTTCGATTTCTGCTAATTTATTATCGCTCGTTTGCATATTGGCGAGCAATTTTTCAATTTGAGCACGTTCTTGTTCAAAGTTAACGCTTGCTTGCTCTGCTTGAATTGGTGCAGCAAGGGTTGAAACTGAACTCAATGATGAAGTGAATTTGTCTTCAAGTGCGGTGACTTTTTGATTAATTTTGTCCACTTCCATTTGTCCAAAATAATAACCTGCACCACCAACGCCAAGGGCAACTAAAAGAGCCAGCAAGGCAATAGCTGTACCACCGCCTTTTTTCACAATCACTGTTTCTTTGGCTGGTGTTTCTGCTTGAGTCATTGTTTCTTCCTGTGTTTTTTCCAAGGTTTCAGAAGTGTTTTTTACTTCTTCAATCGCCTCTTCTTTCAGGTTGTCGTTTTGATTTACTGGAGGAACAGGTTTGTCATTCCCTTTCTTTGTGTTTTTTTCTGGCGTAGTTACTACGCTTTTTTCCGTTTCAATCGCATTGGATTGATTTTCTTTTTTGTCACTCATACCCACATTCTCTTTGTAAATTAAAGCGTTAATAATGTGTTTACCAAAGTGGCATTATCTGCTTTTGGTGAAACAATGATATTCCCTTTATCCCAACCTGCCTGTTGAGCAAGATTGGCAAGGCGATCACTACTTGTGATTAATTGACAACTTTTTAACCAATTTTGTTCTTCTCTTGGTATAAAGTCAATCAATGCGTGCAAAATTTCCTCACTAGTAAACAAAATTTGTTGAATATTCGCACGTTTAAACAGATCGACCTGTTCCTCTGCATTATAGTCAATTGGAATTCGTTGATAGATTTCTAACTTGGTAATTTTTGCGCCTCTTAATTCTGCTTGTTGCGCAAAATACTCGCGTCCGCCATTACCTTTTAAGATCAAGATTTGTTTATTTTCAAGCTGTTGAAGTTGTGGTAAATCCAATAAACCTTCGCTTGTTTCCTGCGTGATCGGATAATTGACATTGACTTGCGCAGTACTGGCAAAATATTGCGCAGAACTTTTTCCGACAGCTAAATAATTCAAATCTTGGCGCCAATGTAAACCCACTGCGGTTAGGCTGTCATGAGCGTATTTCACTGCATTTTTAGATACGCAAAAAACGTAGTCGCCCGCACTGAGTTGGCTGATTTTGTTGGGTAATTCATTTAATTCATGACCAGCGGACACAGAGAAAAAAGGAAAATGAAGATTGGCAATGCCTGCTTTATTTAGCATCGTAACCAATTCTTTTCCTGTGTCATCTGGACGTGTAATTAAAATTGCCATGATTTATTCCTGATAAACCTCTGCCAGAATTTTATCGGCACCTAAAGCCAGTAATTGCTCCGCGATTTGAACACCTAAAACTTCGGCATTTTCCACCGCACTTTTGCCTTCCGCGCGGATGATTTGCGAACCATCTAAAGCACCGACTAAAGCACGTAGATAAATTTCGCCATTTTGTTGAATGGCAAAACCACCAATTGGCACTTGGCAGCCACCTTGTAAGCGATTATTCATTGCGCGTTCGGCTAACACACAAGCCGTAGTTTCTGCATCTGCTAACGGCGCTAATAATAATTGTGTTTGTTGGTCAGCAACGCGACATTCAATACCGACCGCGCCTTGTCCCGCTGCAGGTAAGGAGGTTTCGACTTCAATGTAAGATTTAATGCGTTCTGCCAATCCTAAACGAATTAAACCCGCAGCAGCTAAAATGATGGCATCATATTCGCCATTATCTAATTTACTTAAGCGTGTGCCAACATTGCCGCGTAATGAATGAATTTGTAAATCAGGGCGTAATTTTTTTAATTGGCATTGGCGGCGTAAGCTGGATGTACCCACTACTGCACCTTGCGGTAATTCCGCTAAGCTATGGTATTTGTTAGATACAAAGGCATCACGCGGATCTTCACGTTTACAAATCACGCTTAGCCCCAATCCTTCTGGAAATTGCATAGGCACATCTTTCATTGAATGAACTGCAATATCCGCTTCTCCATTCAGTAACGCGTTTTCCAATTCTTTCACAAACAAACCTTTGCCACCAATTTTGGCTAAAGGCGTATCTAAAATAATATCGCCCTTTGTCACCATTTTGACTAGCTCAATCTGTAAATCGGGGTAAAGCGCTTGTAAGCGATCTTTTACATAATTAGCTTGCCATAATGCTAATGGACTTTGGCGTGTGGCAATTTTTAATCTGTTTTTCATCATAGTTATAAAATCATTTTGACGATACGATCTGCTTTTAGTCGTGCAAAACGCTTGAGTAAACGTTGCGCTGGCGCAGGGTATTGTTCCATTTCTTCTAATTCTGAATAATGGCTTAATATTTTGGTGTGTTGGCGAATTTCATTTAATTCTTGTTCCACTTTGTCTTTTAATTGCTGATTTGGATCGGAAATTAATAAGCCATTTTCCGCGTCTAAACGCCAAGCGCGTGGATTAAGATTGTTGCCCGTTAATAAAATATATTGGTCATCCACCCAAACACCTTTTAAGTGATAGCTGTGATCTTCATCTTTCCACAAACGAACAATGAGGTTGCCTTGCGCCATTTCATATTCAAATTTTTGGCAAAATGCGCGTAAGTTCTTTTCATAAAGATAAGGCAAAGCGCCAGCTAATTTAAATTGCTCTGTGGGTGGAATGTAAAAATCATTGGCGGTTTTATCACCCACGATGATTTCTACTTGTTTTCCATCAGTTAAAAGTTCTTTAATTTTAACTTGTAAACTGCGTGGGAAATTAAAATAAGGGGTACAAATGGTGAGCTTTTGTTGTACCAATACGAACAAATCTTGGATCGTTCGGTTTAATACGTTGTTTCTTGCACCTAAACCAAAAATTGGGGTGATTAATAAATCTTGGCTAAATTGCACCGCACTTTTCAGATCATAATGGGCCTGCTTCATTAAATGTTTACGAAATAATTTAATGTGCGCTTTGATTTCTTTGGTTCTAGGGCGATTTGGGTCATCCAACGCAAATACTGCATTAGGATCGTTTAAATATTGCTGCATAAATTGCACAAAGCTATCTGCTAAAGCAGCATTTTTGATTGTTTGATAGCGATCGTAACGGTATTTTTCTTTTTGATATAAATACACATTATTTATGCTCGCGCCGCTATACAGCACTGTATCATCAAAGACGAACCCTTTTATATGCAGGACACCGAAGACTTCTCGAGTATTAATGGGCACACCAAAAAACATGGCATCGTTACCTTGTTTTTGACGTTGTTCTGAATACCAATCCGCGTTGGTGGTGCCTTTGGCTGCGCCCAATAAATTGCGCTGTGCGCGGTGCCAATCCACAAAAATTTTAATATCTAACTGCGGATTATTGGCTTTAGCTTGATAGATCTCTGCCAGTATTTCTTCGCCAGCTTCATCTAACTGCCAATAAAGTGCAGTGAAATAAATGCGAGTTTTTGCTTGCCGAATTAATTGAATGATGGCTTGTTTAAAAGCAACGGGACCTGAAAGAAATTCAATGTCTTCAGCCTGTTGAGGAAAATAACTCAGCTTGGCTAAATGTTGCGTTGCTCTTTTATTTCGATTAATAAACATAATTTTTCTTCTTTTAGTTCGGTAATAGCGGTGCCATTATCAATAGGTTAGTTTACAATATTTATGTTGTAACTGGGTAGAAAAAAGCATTTTTTTGCTATAATAGTCACAAATTTTTAGGCGAAATGCTTAAAATTCACACTATTTCTTATTTTATTGATGATTAAATTATGAACAATTCAAAATCCTCCCGCCATTCGAAACCGACCTTTCAAACTGCGTCGGATAATAAACGTTTCCAAGAACGCAGCGTTTCAGCGCGTACAGAATTCGCTAAACAGGCTGCGCCGCAGAAAAAACGCAGTAAAAATGGACCGCAGTTTTCCTTTCAAAAAGCAGAGCAACCTAAGACGTTGATAAAGGAAGGCAATTTTAATGGGGTTCAAGTGCGAGTGAAATCGCAAGCTGAAAGTGCAAAAGTGAAAAAAACAGGGCCTTTATCTCCGCGTGCGCCTGAGAAAATTAAGAAAAATCGTGCCGAAGAAATGAAGGTGTTTGGAGAAAATGCTTGCTTAACGCTGTTCGCTCAGCGTCCCGAATCTATTGTGCGCGTGTGGGCAACGGTGGAAATGTCTCATAAAATTGGCGATGTATTCAGTTATTTAGCGGCGAATAAAAAAGCGTATCATGTGGTTGATCGCGAAGAATTGGAATTGGTGAGCGGTTCTGAACATCATAATGGCATTTGTATGTTGGTAAAAAAACAACGACCATTTAGTTTGGCAGGTTACTTAGATGTGCCCAAATTATCCGATTGTTTGTTGATGTTGGATGGCGTGGCAAATAATCCGCAAAATATCGGCGGCATTGTGCGTACTTGCGCATTTTATGGCGTAAAAGGCATTGTTACTAGCTCGCCAGATTTGTTGTTTTCAGCAAATGCAGCGCGTGTAGCAGAAGGCGGATTGGAATATATCAATGTCTTACAAACGGAAGCCATGGACAGCGCCTTGAGCCAACTGCGTAAAGCAGGTTATCAAATCGTGCATTTGACCAGTGCAAAAAATGCGAAGAATATCCATTCTGTGCGCTTTAACGATAAGGTTGTTTTTGTATTAGCGCATGAAGGGGAAATGGCAGAAAAGCAAGACGAAGTAGTGAATTTGAGCTTAGCTAATCCATTAAAAATAGGCTTGAATGTGGCGGTTGCCACAGGCATTTTATTGGCAAAATGGGTGGCGCGTTAAATTAGAGTTTGTCTGCGTGGTGAATGAGTACAAAACGTTCCCATAATTCCTCTTGGCTTTCTCGATGCTCAGGATCATCAATAATACATTTGGAAATTGGGCAAACTTTTTGGCAAGTTGGGGTGTCATAATGACCAACACATTCAGTACAAAGTGCAGGATCGATCACATAGATGTCATCGCCAATGGAGATGGCTTCATTGGGACATTCTGGTAAGCACATATCGCAATTAGTGCATTTGTCAGTAATAAGTAATGCCATGATGATCCTTGTTATAGCAGAAAGTGGGCGATTATAAAGAAATTCAGTGCAAAGTTAAAGGTTAAAAATGAAACAAAAGCAAATCATCCAATTAGCCATTGTCGCAATCGCGGTGGTATTCTCGTTTTTTACAGATTGGTTTAATGATAAACCCCAAAAGAATCCCCCTGCGAAACAAGCGGAAAAAGCACAGCATAAGCCGCAATCTAAACAAAGTGCGGTGAATTCTGACTATGATTTTATCATGCGAAATGATGCGATTGGACCAAATAAACAAGCAAAAACCGATTATTATATGTTGGCGTTATCTTGGTCGCCGGCTTTTTGTGAAACGCAACAATATCGCAACAGTGGTGATTTACCTGCTTCTGCGCAAATGCAATGTGGTGTTGAGAAAAAATATGGCTGGGTGATTCATGGTTTGTGGCCGCAAAGTGCAGTGGCAAAAAGCAGTGCCGATCATCCAAGATTTTGCCAAGGGGATTTGCCTGCGGTAGATTATCAAATGATGCAACCCTATTTAGCAGAAAGTCCAAGTTTGCATTTGCTGCAAGGAGAATGGGAAAAACATGGCGCTTGCGCTTTTGATAGTGCGGAACAGTACTTTAAAAAACAGCAAGAATTATACCGCACTTTGACCTTGCCTCAGACTGAAATGAGCAAGAAAGAGTTATTCCGTTGGGTGAAGGCTCATAATCCACAACTTAAAAATGCTTATCTTGGTGCTAGCCGAGCGGAATTGTTTATTTGTTATGATTTAAATTGGCAAGTGATGGATTGTAAATAAATCAGAATAATTTGATCTAAAGCAGTTACAAGCTACTCATATCTCGTTATAATACGGCGGATTAGGAAGAATTTTTATTTTTTAACTTTTAAGAGGAAATAGTATGTCAGTAATCAAAATGACCGACCTTGACTTAGCAGGTAAACGTGTGTTTATTCGTGCGGATTTAAACGTACCAGTAAAAGACGGTAAAGTAACCTCTGATGCGCGTATTCGTGCAACTATTCCAACGCTAAAATTAGCGCTTGAGAAAGGGGCAAAAGTGATGGTGACTTCTCACTTAGGTCGTCCTACAGAAGGTGAATTTAAACCTGAAGATTCATTACAACCTGTGGTTGATTATTTGAATAATGCGGGTTTAGGCGTGTCTGTACGTTTAGCACAAAACTATTTAGACGGCGTAGAAGTAAATGACGGTGAAATCGTTGTTTTAGAAAACGTACGTGTTAATAAAGGTGAAAAGAAAAACGATCCTGAATTAGGTAAAAAATACGCCGCACTTTGCGATGTATTTGTTATGGATGCATTTGGTACTGCGCACCGCGCGCAAGCATCAACCTATGGCGTCGCTGAATTTGCACCAGTCGCTTGTGCAGGTCCATTATTAGCCGCTGAATTAGATGCTTTAGGTAAAGCATTAAAAGAGCCACAACGTCCAATGTTAGCGATTGTTGGTGGTTCAAAAGTATCAACTAAATTAACTGTATTAGATTCACTTTCAAAAGTAGCAGACCAATTAATCGTTGGTGGTGGTATTGCAAATACCTTTATTGCAGCAGAAGGCAATAATGTAGGTAATTCTTTATACGAAGCAGATTTAATCCCTGAAGCACAACGCTTATCTAAAGTAACCAATATTCCAGTGCCAGTGGATGTTCGTGTGGGTAAAGAATTCTCTGAAACAGCTCCGGCAACAGAAAAAGCTGTAAACGAAGTCGCAGCAGATGAATCTATTTTCGATATTGGTGATAAATCAGCAGAAGAATTAGCGAAAATTATCAAATCAGCAAAAACTATTTTATGGAATGGTCCTGTTGGCGTATTTGAATTCCCGAATTTCCGTAAAGGTACTGAAGTGGTGGCAAATGCGATTGCTGAAGCAACAGCAAATGGCGCATTCTCAATTGCTGGTGGTGGCGACACTTTAGCAGCGATTGATTTATTCGGCATTGCAAACAAAATTTCTTACATTTCAACTGGTGGTGGCGCATTCTTAGAATTCGTAGAAGGTAAAGTATTACCTGCGGTAGAAATTTTAGAAAAACGCGCAAACGGTTAAGAGAGCATAATAGGTAGGTTTTAAACCTACCTTCTCCCTCATTTATTTTTAACAGTGCAAAAGCACTCAATAAGAAGGAAAAGCAAAATGGCATTATTAGATATCGTAAAACCGGGTGTTTTAACTGGTGATGATGTACAAAAAGTATTTGCATACGCGAAAGCACATAATTTCGCAATCCCAGCGGTAAACTGTGTAGGTTCAGATTCTGTGAATGCAGTACTTGAAACCGCTGCTCGTGTTAAATCACCTGTGATTATCCAATTCTCTAATGGTGGCGCGCAATTCTATGCGGGTAAAGGTATTAAACCTGCAAGTGGTACTCGTCAAGATGTTTTAGGTGCGATTGCTGGTGCAAAACACGTTCACGAATTAGCAAAAGAATATGGTGTGCCAGTCATTTTACATACTGACCACGCTGCGAAAAATTTATTACCTTGGATCGATGGTTTATTAGCAGCAAGTGAAAAACATTTTGCTGAAACAGGTCGTCCATTATTCTCATCTCATATGATCGATTTATCTGAAGAGCCAATCGAAGAAAACATGGAAATTTGTCGTGGCTATTTAGCACGTATGGACAAATTAGGCATGACTCTTGAAATCGAAATCGGTGTAACTGGTGGTGAAGAAGATGGCGTGGACAATTCTGATGTGGATGAAGCAAAACTTTATACTCAACCATCAGAAGTATTATATGTATATGACCAATTAAGCCCAGTGAGCAAGCGTTTCACTATCGCTGCTGCATTTGGTAACGTTCATGGAGTTTACAAACCAGGTAATGTGAAATTAAAACCATCTATTTTAGGTGCGTCACAAGAGTTCGTATCTAAAGAACGTGGTCTTCCAGAAAAATCATTAGACTTCGTTTTCCATGGTGGTTCAGGTTCAAGCCGCGAAGAAATTCGTGAAGCAATTGGCTACGGTGCGATTAAAATGAATATCGATACTGATACACAATGGGCTTCTTGGGATGGTATTTTACAATTCTATAAAGCAAATGAAGCTTATTTACAAGGTCAATTAGGTAACCCAACTGGTCCTGATGCACCGAATAAAAAATACTATGACCCACGTGTTTGGTTACGTAAAATGGAAGAATCTATGTCTAAACGCTTAGAGCAATCTTTCGAAGATTTAAACTGCGTAAACGTACTATAATTAGCTAAAATAAGCTAAAATAACACCGCACTTTGTCGTAAAGTGCGGTGTTTTTTCATCTACTTTTATGTGAGACGATTATGGATTCCCTCTTGAATTTTATCAAAAATAACAAAATGTTAAGCCTAACGAATTTCGCCGTAGGCTTGTTCTTTTTAACGGTGCTGATGTTTAAAGGAAGTCATAATATTGGTTTTATTTTGTTGGCAGTTATCGGCATTTGTTATGCTATTTATTATTTCCTTATTAAACGCAATACATTTGCTCTTTCAAAGCAAGATAAATGGTTGATGGCGAGTTTCGCTTTTTATGTGTTGATCTTCCTGCTTTCTGTCATCTTTAATGGTGGAAAAATGAGGGAACTGGATAATCCAAGCCGCGCTTTATTGGTATTACCTCTAATCATTTTATTTGCCAAGTTTCCTATTCGTTTTTCTATATTGTTGCATTGTATTCCAGCAGGCGCTTTTATTTCGGGCGTTGTGGCATTAATTCATCGTTTTGTGTTGAATTATTCCCAAGCCTTTCAACATCAAATGCATATTCAGGCCGGTGATATTGCCATGTCTCTTGGCCTATTTAGCTTAGCCATTGCTCTCTATTTTGCGATTAAAAAATCCAAAAAATACACCGCACTTTATTTGATCGCTTCCTTGTTTGGTGTGTTAGGCAGTGTGCTTTCGACAGCGCGTGGTGGCTGGGTGGCAATTCCGGTCATTTTGGTGTTAATTCTTTGGACATATCGCCATCAATTAGCTAAGAAATGGTTGGCTTCTGTTTCATTGGTGATGATTGGATTGATTGCTTTGGCGTTAGCTATTCCACAAACAAAAATGATGTATCGAATTAATCAAGTTGAAAGAGAAGTGCATGCATATTTTGAAAAAGGGTATGCCAATACATCTTTAGGTGCGAGATTTGATATGTGGAAGAGTGCGATTTTAATGGCACAAGAAAAGCCATTGTTAGGTTGGGGGACAGCAGGAAGCACAGAGCAACGTAAATTACAGGCGAAACAAAAATTAGTTCACCCTGTTATTGCTCGATTTACCCACGCTCATAACCAATATTTAGATGATTTATCTAAACGAGGTATTTTAGGATTAATTGCATTATTGGGGATTTTGGGTGTGCCTTTGTGCTATTTTGCTAAATCCCTTTCATCATCAAATATTGCGATAAAATTAACCGCACTTTTAGGCACAATTCATGTGGTGGCGGTTGGCTGTTATGGTTTAAGTCAAGGCTTTTTTACCCATAACTCAGGTTCCATTTTTTACTTTTTGGTAGTGATAATTTTATATGCTAGCTTGAAAAATCAATTAGTTTCTCAATTGGAACTGGATTAAAAATAGGGGATAATCTCCCCTTTTTTATTACGCAAAAATCATTAATGCCCAAACGATTGCCATATTCACTAGGGCGATAAATACTGCAGCAGAACCTTGATCTTTAGCGCGACCAGATAATTCATGGCGTTCGGTTCCAATGCGATCTACCACACATTCCACCGCACTATTTAATAATTCCGCCACTAAAACCAACAAATAAGCGCCGATCATGAATGCAATTTCAAAGCGATCGTCGCCAAGATAAAAGGCGAGGGGAATGGCAAAAATACCCATAAAGAGTTCATGGCGAAAAGCAGCTTCATTTTTCACCGCACTTTTTAAGCCTTGTAAAGAATAACGGGTTGAATTAATTAAATGGGTAAGTCCAGTTGTTTTATCTGTCATTTTATAACCTTTTCACATCAATTAGCCCATCTAGCTGAGCAAGACGAGCAAGAATTTTGTTGAGCACTTCTAACGTGTTTATTTCAAGTTCCAGTTCCACTGTGGCTAATTGACGTTTGCTATCCAATCGGCTCGAAATGCCGCTGACGTTAATTTTTTCATTGGCCAATACAGTAGTGATATCTCGTAATAAACCGTTGCGGTCTGTGGCAACAACCCGAATATTGATATGGAATTTATTGAGGCTTTGATCCCCCCAATTGGTTTCCATAATGCGTTCTGGATTGGCTTGTTGTAGTTCTTTTAACTGTTCGCAATCTGCCCGATGAATAGAAATACCGCGACCTTGCGTAATATAGCCGACAATTTGATCGCCAGGAATTGGTTGGCAACAACGTGCGATATGGTGCATTAAATTACCAACACCTTCAACAACGACATAACCTTTTTTCTCAGATTTTTGGCTAGAATTCACCGCACTTTTCTGTGCGACATGGCGTAGAATTTCTTGATCCGCTTCCTGTGCGGAAGGTTTGATTAACTTGCTTTGTAAGAAATTAATCAATTGATTTAATTTAATATCGCCGCTGCCAATACCGTTATATAAGTCATCCAGATTTTTTAAGTTATAGCGAGCTAAACCATATTGTTCTACTTGTTTTAGGCTAAAGTTGAAACGAGTGAGCTCTGCCTCTAAGGCTTCTTTTCCTGCGGGAATATTTTTATCACGATCCTGTTTTTTAAACCAAGTCATGATTTTAGAACGTGCTTTGCTGGTATGGGTGAAACCACTATTTGGGTTTAACCAATCTCGGCTAGGATTCGGGTTTTTCTGTGTAATGATTTCGAGCTGATCACCCATTTGTAACTGGTAAGTGAAAGGTACAATACGACCATCCACTTTGGCGCCAATGCAACGGTGACCTACATCACTATGGATTGCATAAGCAAAATCTAAAGGGGTTGAACCTGTAGGTAAATCAATAACTTCGCCTTTTGGTGTAAACACATAAACGCGATCATCGAAGACTTGGCTGCGTACTTCCGCCATAATTTCACTGCTGTCCGCAATATCAGCTTGCCATGCTAACAGTTTACGTAACCATGAAATTTTTTCTTCGTAAGCAGACATGGTGCCGGTAGAGCCTTCTTTGTATTTCCAATGGGCAGCCACGCCAAGTTCAGCATCATTATGCATTTTTACGGTTCGAATTTGCACCTCAATGGGTTTATCGCCTTCTCCCAAAACAACGGTATGAATGGATTGATAGCCATTAGGTTTTGGATTTGCTACATAATCATCAAATTCATCTGGCAAATGTTTAAAGTGCGTATGTACAATGCCTAAAGCGGTATAACAATCTTGCAATTTATTCACTAAAATACGAACAGCACGAATATCATAGAGATCTTCGAAATTGAGGTTCTTTTTCTGCATTTTGCGCCAAATACTGTAAATATGTTTTGGGCGCCCGTAAATTTCGACGTCTTCAATGGATTCTTGTAAATAACCTGAGAGCTGTTGTACAAATTGTTGAATATATTCTTCTCGTGCGAGACGTTTTTCATTCAGTTTTAAGGCAATAAAGCGATATTGTTCAGGCTGTAAATTACGGAAACAATAATCTTCCAGTTCCCATTTTAATTGTCCAATGCCTAAACGGTTTGCGAGAGGGGCATAAATATTACTACATTCTTGTGCGGCAATGATTTTTTCTTCTTTTGAATAGCGTTTATCAGCATCTCGTAGGAAAGTAATGCGTTCTGCTAGTTTAATGATAACGCAACGGAAATCGTCCACCATGGCCAATAACATGCGGCGGATGTTGTCAATTTGCGGATTATTATTGGATTGTAAGGTATTGAGTTGGCGAATATTATTCATCTCCAACACACCTTTGACTAATTTACTGATTTTACTGCCAAAATCTTCTTTGATTTGCTCAAGTGTTACAATTTTGGCATTCACTACTGGGAATAACATGGCGGCGAGTAAAGTATCGCCATCCATATTGAGTCCATGTAAGATCTCCACCATTTCTACGCCATCACGCAGATACCAATGACTGTTAAGAAATAACTGTTCGGCATTATCACGTGCATATTGCCACGCATCAAACAACTCTTTCTCTGTGTGTATTGGTAAATCCAGACTTGCACACCAATGTTGAATGTCAAAGTCTTTTGGATTTAAAAGATGAGATCCACGTACCGCAACCATACTTTTTCCTTATTTTTTCTCAAAAAGAGAGATACTTTCCAAATGTCCCGTATGGGGAAACATATCGATCATTGCGACTTTTTTCAGTTGGTAACCTGAATGTAATAACATGTCGGCATCACGCACTAATGTAGCGGGATTACAAGATACATAAAGGATTTTTTCTGCCTGTAATTCACATAACCCATTGATCGCAAAAGCTGCACCACTACGTGGTGGGTCTAACAAAATCTTATTGAAAGACTGCTGCGCCCATGCTTGATTTAAAAAAGGTTGATCCAAATTACCTTGATAAAATTCGACATTCAAACAAGCATTTCGTTCCGCATTTTTTTGTGCTTTTTGCACCATATTAAAAACGCCTTCAATTCCCACCGCACTTTTCACTTTTTGGCTGATCGGCAAGGTGAAATTTCCCATGCCACAGAATAAATCTAACACGCAATCGTTATTTTTCAAATCCAACCAATCCAATGCAGTTTGCACCATTTGTTTGTTAAGTGCTTCATTAACTTGAATAAAATCACGAATATCAAATTGTAATTTTAAGCCTGCAATGTCGTATTCAGGGGGCTCACCAGATAAATGTTCAATATCTTCATCATTTTGCACAAATAACATGAGTTGATGTTGTTGCGCAAATTGGAGCAATAAAGTGCGGTCAATTTCTGCTAAGTTTTGACTGTGGCGTAACAAGAAGGCAATGCCATTATCTGCCAAGGTGAGTTCCACATGACCTAACAATTTGGGCTGTGAAAATTGGCGTAGCACTTGAATTAATTCGGGCAACAACGCTTGTAATGGCGATTCAATTACATGGCATTGTTGAATGTTCACAATTTGTGAATCGCCTTTTTGTCGAAAGCCAATGTCAAGTTGTTTTGTTTTGGGATTAAAGCGAATACTGAGGCGTAAACGGCGGCGATATTGCCAAGGTTCGCCGACCAACATCGGCATGAGATTAATTTTTTCTGTCTGTAATTTTTGTAATTGCTTAAATAAGGCGTTTTGTTTGGTTTGGCGTTGTAATTCGATGGGAATATGTTGCATTTGGCAACCACCACATTGTGCATAATGTGAGCATAGTGCTTGTTGGCGTAATGGACTAGTTTGCAGGATTTTGCTTGTGGTCGCGCGTCCATATTGGCGTTTTTCTTCTAACACATTTGCCAATACTTTTTCTTGTGGCAGTGCATTTTCGACAAACCATGTTTTACCATTTAGTTTTGCCACGCCTAGCCCTTGATAATCTAAATTTGTGATATCAAGCGTTAAGTGCGGTGCTTTTTTTTGTTGTTTTGTCGGTGTGTAGAATAACGCCATAGTTTAGATTACTTCATAGAAAATTGTTGTATAAATAATTCTCGGCTTTTCAATGGTTTATCGCCTAAATAAGGTTTAAGTGCCATTCGAGTAAAACGTTTTGCCGCTTGTAGCACCTCTGGATTATCAAAAGATAACTGAGCAAAAGCCTGTAAATCTCGTCCATAAAACGTCAAATTATCTTTAATCAAAGAGGCAATAAAGCCTTTTTCTTCACGATAACGATAAGTCATATTTTCATCAACAGGTAATCCTGAACCTGCACAATGGTTAAAATCCACGCCGTAACCCAAAATTTGTAATAATTGGAACTCAAAAGTGCGTAATGCAGGTTCCACTTGTTCCGATACCGCAAGCTGCGTTAAACAATCTAAATAATATTGAAATAACAAGGGATTTGGCGCTTCCAACTCGATTACTCGGCATAATAATTCGTTGACATAAAATCCACTAAATAGTGCTACCTGCTGTAATGGCAGCGCAATGGAAGCGGGTTCTGCTTTGGTTAAGGTTTTCAGTCCGCCTTTGCCTGACCAGCGTAATAGCAGAGGGGTAAAGGGTTGTAGAATACCTTTCCACGCAGAACGTTTTGCGCGCGCGCCTTTTGCAATAACAGTTAAACGCCCCGCTTCTTCAGTGAAAAGATCCACTAACAAACTGGTTTCGCTATAAACTTTCCGGTGGAGGACAAATCCACGTTGTAGATTTTCGATGATGGCTTCTCCGCTTGCAAATTCCGTTGCTATTTTATCAGAAATTTCACCGCACTTTTAGTGCTATTTCATCATAAAGGAGTGCGAAATACTCCAATTATAGATTAATAACCAAATGAAATAAGATGGTGCTAAAAGTTATTGGCAACCTGATGTGGCTTATTTGCATAATACAGCTATTAAAGTTCAAGGAGGTTTTATGATAACAGGATTAGTTTTAGGTGTTTTATTTGGTTTTGTACTGCAGCGAGGACGTTTCTGCATTACAGGCGCTTTTCGTGATATTTATGTTACAAAAAATAATAAGATGTTTGTGGCATTATTGATCGCTATTACGTTGCAATCTATCGGCTTTTTTGGCTTAAAAGAAATTGGAGTTTTACAGGTTGAGCCGGCAGAAAACTTTGCCCCTTTAGCCGTTCTTTTTGGTGCATTTGTTTTTGGTATAGGCATTGTTTTCGCTGGCGGTTGTGCGACAGGAACTTGGTATCGAGCAGGAGAAGGATTAATTGGTAGCTGGATTGCGTTGATTTTTTATATGCTTTTCAGTGCAATGATGAGAACGGGGCCGCTTAATAGCTTCAATGCCGCATTGCATAGTGTCCAAACCGAGCAAAAAACGATTTACCAAACCTTGAATATTTCACCTTGGATTTTGGTTACTTTACTAGCTGTGATTACAGGTTTAGCAGTGTTACAACAATTGCGTAAGCCAAAATTAAAAGTTGCTACGTTAAAAGCAAAGAAAACGGGACTTGCACATCTTTTATTTGAAAAACGCTGGCACCCATTTGTGACCGCAATTTTAGTTGGCATTATTGCGATTATTGCTTGGCCGTTAAGCGTGGCAACAGGCAGAGAATTTGGTTTAGGTATTACAGGCCCTTCCGCCAATATTATGCAATATTTGGTGACTGGTGACAGTAAATTTATTAATTGGGGTGTGTTTTTAGTGTTAGGTATTTTATTGGGATCTTTTATTGCTGCTAAAGGCAGTAATGAATTTCGATTCCGCGTACCAGATGTGAGAACAATTTTATTTAGTGCCTTAGGTGGCATATTAATGGGAATTGGAGCCAGCTTGGCAGGAGGTTGCTCTATTGGAAATGGTTTGGTGGAAACCTCATTTTTCTCATGGCAAGGCTGGATTTCACTACCGATTATGATTTTAGGCACTTGGGTTGCCGCTTATTTCACGATTATTCGACCAACAAAGCGTTAAGTTTAGGAGATTTTATGCAACTGAAATTAGAAACTGCAGGATTAGTTTGCCCTTTTCCATTGATGGAGGCTAAGCAAGCCATGGATGGCTTATCTAAAGGCGATGAGCTTATTATTGAATTTGATTGCACTCAGGCGACAGAATCCATTCCCAATTGGGCGGCTGAGGAAGGCTATGAAGTAACACATTTTGAACAACTTGACGAAGCTAAATGGCAAATAATTGTTGTTAAATAACTTTCATCCCGAAAGTGCGGTGGAAAAATCCAGATTTTTTCTGAAAAGAAAAGTTGCAGATTTTCACCGCACTTTGTTTTATCATAAACATTATTTGTTTATGTGAACCACATTATGCGTATTCCAAGAATTTATCATCCCGAATCCTTACAACATCAAACCACTTGTCAATTAAGCGAAGATGCCGCAAACCATGTGGGTCGCGTATTGCGTATGCAAGCTGGCGAACAACTTGAATTGTTTGATGGCTCAAACCATATTTATTCTGCGGTGATTACGCAAGCCAGTAAGAAATCTGTTGAAGTGGCAATTCAAAATAGGCAAATAGATGATAGAGAAAGCTCGCTCAAGATTCATTTGGGGCAAGTGATTTCACGTGGCGAGCGTATGGAATTTACGATTCAAAAATCGGTGGAATTGGGTGTAAATGTGATTACGCCTTTATGGTCTGAGCGTTGTGGTGTCAAACTTGATGCAGAGCGAATGGAGAAGAAAATCCAACAATGGCAAAAGATTGCGATTGCCGCTTGTGAGCAATGTGGTCGTAATATGGTGCCAGAAATCCGCCCGATGATGAAATTGCAAGATTGGTGTGCAGAGGAGGATGAGACGTTAAAATTGAATTTACATCCTCGCGCTCAGTATTCCATTAAAGATTTACCTGACATTCCAGTGCAAGGCGTTCGATTGCTGATCGGTTCCGAAGGCGGTTTATCACCACAAGAAATTGCCTTAACAGAGCAACAAGGTTTTACTGAAGTGTTGCTTGGGCCAAGGGTTCTGCGCACAGAAACAGCCGCGTTGACAGCTATTACCGCTTTGCAGGTTTGTTTTGGTGATTTGTAGGATTATCCTAGAAAAATAAGGCGAATTGCAATGGCGGTTCGCCTTTTATATTAGGTGATTTTTTCGTATAATAGACAGATTTTCAGGCTAATGATAGAAGACAAAATGATGACAAAATTTAACATAAAAACCTTCCAAGGAATGATCCTTGCTTTACAAGATTACTGGGCAAACCAAGGCTGTGTGATTGTTCAGCCATTTGATATGGAAGTGGGGGCGGGAACTTCTCACCCAATGACTTGCTTGAAAGCCCTAGGCCCTGAGCCAATGGCGTCGGCGTATGTGCAACCATCACGCCGCCCGACAGACGGTCGCTACGGCGAAAACCCAAACCGTTTGCAACACTACTACCAATTCCAAGTAGTAATCAAACCGTCGCCAGATAACATTCAAGAACTCTATTTAGACAGCTTAAAAATGCTCGGTTTCGACCCAACCCAAAACGACATTCGTTTCGTGGAAGACAACTGGGAAAACCCAACACTAGGGGCGTGGGGCTTAGGCTGGGAAGTGTGGTTAAACGGAATGGAAGTGACCCAATTTACCTACTTCCAACAAGTCGGTGGTTTAGAATGCAAACCCGTAACAGGTGAAATCACTTACGGTTTAGAACGCTTGGCGATGTACATTCAAGGCGTGGACAGCGTGTACGATCTCGTGTGGTCAGACGGTCCATTAGGCAAAACCACTTACGGCGATGTATTCCACCAAAACGAAGTGGAGCAATCCACCTACAACTTCGAATACGCCAACACCGATTTCTTATTCTACTGTTTCGACCAATACGAAAAAGAAGCCAGCGAACTCTTAGCATTGGAAAAACCACTGCCGTTGCCAGCTTACGAACGTATTTTAAAAGCAGCACACAGCTTCAACTTGCTCGACGCACGCAAAGCGATTTCCGTCACCGAACGCCAACGCTACATCTTACGCATCCGTGCCTTAACCAAAGGCGTTGCCGAAGCGTACTACGCTAGCCGTGAAGCGTTAGGGTTCCCTGGCTGTAAGAAATAATATATCCCAAAGGAGAATTAAGATGAAAACGATGAATAAGCTCATAATCGCAATGCCATTTATATTGTCTGCTTGTGCAGACTTTTCAACTGGTTCTCCTTTTAAATGGCGTCCTTATTTAGATATCGATAATTCGATACAGTATATGGACTTTATGGAAAGGGTTTTATCAGATGAGGAAAAGGGAAAAATAAATATTTCTTATGGCTCGGCGATTCAAAAGGGCACATTTGGTGGTTTAGATACTTTTAGAACCATAGGTGATTTTTATCCACTTGTTGATCAGGATAAGTATGCCATGGGGGCTATTTTTCTTGTTGATAAAAAATCACTCAATCCTTATGCAGAACAAGATGCAAAAATATTAGCTTCTACAAAAGAATTGGATTTCTATGATTTTGGCAAAGGTCGAATTGGGCGAGCTAAGTTTTTAGCAAGTAATAAGTTATGTACTGATTTTAAATCAGCTAAAGGCGTGAAAATCAATATTGCAACTACATACTATACTGACTATGAAAATTATTATGCTAGTCAAATTAGTGCAATATTGAATACAAAAGGTATCAGCAATTTAAAATATGAACCTTATTTTAGTTTTACAAATAAAAAAATTGAGCAAGAACATAGAAATGAAGAATATAAAATTGGACGTGAAGTTGCAGAGAGAAATTTAAAAGAACGAATTGCATTATTACATTTTATTTGTAACTAGATGTTAAACATAAAAAATCATCAGTGTATAAGTCATTCAATTAACATAACAAAATGGTATAAAAATGGGCGATTATCAATATCCAAAAGACATTTATACGGAAACAGAGCCAGATGTAAACACATTGGCAAATTTGGGACCACTTGCGCCAATGGCTGGTATTTGGGAAGGTAAACGTGGTTTGGATATTAATCCAAAAGCGGAAGGTCCAGAGAAAGATCCTTACATTGAACATATTGAATTACAACCTATTGATGCACAGGCAAATGGTCCACAGTTGTTTTATGGTTTGCGTTACCACACCCGAATTGTGCAGCCAAATGAAGTGGAAACCTTCCATGATCAAGTAGGTTATTGGTTATGGGAACCTGCGACGGGCAATATTTTGTTCACATTAAGTATTCCTCGTGGGCAAACAGTGATGGCGGTCGGGAATGCAGCACCAGATGCGAAAACATTTACGGTAAAAGCGGTTAGAGGTTCATTAACAAATGGAATTATTTCAAATCCATTTATTGAACAAAATTTCCGTACGGATAGTTATGAAATCACAGTGAAAATTAACGATGACGGAACTTGGTCTTATGAGCAAAATACCGTACTCGTGGTGCCAAATTATCCAGATCCGTTTAATCATACTGACAGAAATCGCTTAACCAAAATTGCGGAACCTACACCAAATCCTACGGCGTTGGCTGCAATGAAAGAACAAAACTAATGGTTTTTTGACCGCACTTTGAGAATATAGGGAAATAAAATGACAAAACCCGTACTCTTTTTCGCTGAGCTCTGCCCCGATACCGTTCCGTTCGTGGCAGAACTCAACCGCTTAAAAGTGGAATATGAAGCGGTGGAAATTATGTCTTCAATGGCAAATTTCAAACGCTTTCTGAAATTGCGTGATCATCACCCCGCTTTTACCAACGCCAAAGCTAACGGTTATATCGGCATTCCTGCGTTGTTGCTAGCAGATGAACGAGTGATTTTGGATTTGAACGAACTCAGCACCTTATTTGCAAAATAGGAGCAAAAAATGAAACTCTGGCATTCCACCACAAGCCCGTATGTCCGCAAAGTGATGGCGGTGATTAAACATCATCAACTGGACAATCAAATTGAATTGCAAACCATTCAATCGTCGTTTGATCCGAACTCGCCCCATAACCAAGACAATCCGCTTGGGCGAGTGCCGGCGTTACAACTGGATAACGGCGACTGGCTTTACAACAGCCAAGTGATTGCGGAATATCTCGATCATCTCGGGGCGAACGGTCAGCCAGAAAAATTGCTTCTGCCACTCAATAGCCAACGTTGGAAAGTGCTACAACTGCACGCCTTAACCGATGGTATTATGGAAAACACCTTGCCTGTAATTTCTGAACGTCTGCTCCGCCCCGAAAACGAATGGTGGACAGCTCGCCATCAGCAATTAACGGAGCGAAATATCCGCAGTTTCAACGAGTTAGCGCATTCTCTTGAATCTTTCGGCGATGAACTAAATTTAGGCACGATTTCTGCCGTATGCGTGATTGATTGGTATGTAATGCGAGCGGAAAAACTTGGCGTAAATCTAAACGAAATTACACCGCACTTGGTCGATTGGGCGAAAAAAATGAATGCAAAATATCCAGCCTTGGGGGAAACACAGCCGAAGTAGTTGGCTTGCTACAAAAATGAAGAAATTTTCATCTATTTTATTTATTAGCATTCTGTTATCAGCATGTTCAATGAGTGATACAGAAATTCGTTCTTTATATGCTAAACGTTATGCTCAACCTGATGAATATGTTGCTCAATTTTCTAAAGAAATCGAGGGATTATCGGTCGAACAGCTTGCAATCAATGGAGCGAAAAAAGATAAAGCTGAAATGAATGGTAAGAAACGCATGTCATTAGGCGGTCATTTATATATTGAAGATGTCAAGGCAAGAAAACATCAAGTTATTTATGAGTATTCATTTGAGTCAATTTGGTGGAATAATTTGAATAATATTGAGAAAAGTGCTCTTCAGAATAATATGCAAAAAGATTTGATTTATCGTACTTGTTCTTTGAGGACTGTCGCATTAGCTCAAGAAAAAGGTTTAGAAGAAAGCCATCAGTATTATTATGATTACCCAAATAAATTATTCGCATTTGAATTAAAAACGAATAAGCAAATTTGTTTAGAAAATGGTTTTAAAAGATAAAATTTAATTATGGAGAAAAGACCACTAGGAGTCCACGAACGACTGCTAATAAATAAATCAAGGTCCTTGGTTAGATACAAAATTTCTCAGGAGAATAATATATGAACTTAATTAAGATTAGCTTAGCCATTGTGCCTATAGTGTTAGTATCTTCCTGTACCCAATTTGAGAGATTTAGTACAGATAAGGTTCTACCAGATACATTAGGAAATAATATATCTCGACTTAAGATAACAACAAATTTGAAGGATGTATTTATTATACCTAATAAAGATTGTATCAGTATTTCAGATAATGTTTTTTATATAAACAATACATTCCCAAAAAGAACTACTGAAGGATGGTCTATATGGTCTGGCTGGTCAAAGGCTCCCTTTGAAGAAAATAAAAAGAAAGCGGTTGGAATGCCTAGTATTTCTTTACAAGATTTAAGTGAAAAATATGGAGTGCAGTTCACAGATAAAACATATATATCAAACGAATATAAATTAGAACCAAACAAAGCTTATACTATATTTATCAAAACATTCGGGAAGACTATAAATTTATTATTTAATAATCCTGAGGATGTATATGGATTTGGTATGTATTTTACTCCAAAGGCTAACGTTGATTATCAACTAATCATACAAAGTGATGTTAGCCATTCAACACATTGGACTAGCGCTACCCAAGCTAATACAAGCTCAACTTATACTTATAGTTATAAGTTATTCGATATTACCAATAGTACTGTAAAACGAGTAGATCCAGAAATATTTGGTCGAGCGTTTGGATGCAAAAAATAAATTAATTTATTCATAGAGAACAAAAATGACAACACAAAACTTCCTAGCCGAGATCGGCACTGAAGAGCTGCCACCGAAGGCACTCAAAAAATTAGCGACTGCGTTTGCAGAGAATGTTGAATTAGAACTTAACCAAGCAGGCTTATCGTTCGAAAAAGTCGAATGGTTTGCGGCACCTCGTCGTTTGGCGGTGAAGGTGTTGGGCTTAGCGACGAGCCAGCCGAGTAAGCAGGTTGAAAAACGTGGGCCTGCGGTGTCGGCGGCGTTTGATGCCGAAGGTAAGCCGACCAAGGCAGCGGAAGGCTGGGCGAAAGGCTGTGGCATTTCCGTTGAACAGGCGGAACGCATTGCGACGGATAAAGGCGAATGGTTGGTGCATCGTGCAACGATCGAAGGGCAGCCGACCAAAAACTTGCTGAAAGATATTGTGGCGAATGCCTTGGCGAAATTGCCTATTCCAAAACCAATGCGTTGGGCAGATAAAACGGTACAGTTTATTCGCCCTGTTCACACGGTGACGATGTTGCTGGGCGATGAGTTAATTGCGGGCGAAATTTTAGGTGTAGAGAGCGGTCGCACCATTCGTGGGCATCGTTTCTTAGGCGAACGTCAATTTGAGATTACTCACGCCGATCAATATCCGCAATTGTTAGCGGAAAAAGGCTCTGTGATTGCCGACTTCAACCAACGCCGTGCAATGATCTTGGCGAAATCGCAAGAAAAAGCCACCGCATTGGGCGGTATTGCCGATATTGAAGACGATTTACTTGATGAAGTCACTTCACTCGTTGAATATCCAAATGTATTAGCAGCGAAATTTGAAGAGCGTTTCCTTGCCGTGCCTGCGGAAGCCTTAGTTTATACTATGAAAGGCGACCAAAAGTATTTCCCAATTTACGATAAAGACGGCAAATTGTTGCCGCACTTTATTTTTGTGTCGAACATCAATCCAGAAGATCCAAGCAAAATCATTGAAGGGAACGAAAAAGTGGTTCGTCCACGTTTAACCGATGCGGAATTTTTCTTCAAAACTGACTTAAAACAGCGTTTGGAAGATCAATTACCACGTTTAGAAACCGTGCTATTCCAACAACAACTTGGTACCTTGCGTGATAAAACCGCTCGTATTGAGCAACTGGCTGGCGAAATTGCCAAACAAATCGGAGCGAGTGAGACCAAAGCTAAACGTGCAGGCTTGCTGTCAAAATGCGATTTGATGACCAATATGGTGTTTGAATTTACCGACACCCAAGGCGTAATGGGAATGCACTACGCCCGCCACGATGGCGAAGACGAAGAAGTGGCTGTGGCATTGAACGAGCAATATATGCCACGTTTTGCCGGCGATGAATTGCCGAAATCCTTGGTGGCAAGCAGCGTTGCCTTAGCGGATAAATTCGACACGCTCACAGGCATTTTCGGTATCGGACAGCAGCCAAAAGGCAGTGCCGATCCGTTCGCTCTACGCCGTGCGGCACTCGGTGCGTTACGCATTATCGTAGAGAAAAATTTACCGCTTGATCTGAGCGATTTAGTGCAAAAATCTGCCATATTGTTTGGCGAGAAACTCACTAATAAAAATGTGGTTGAAGAAGTGGTGGACTTTATGCTCGGACGTTTCCGTGCGTGGTATCAAGACGAAGGAATCGCTGTGGACGTGATCCAAGCGGTCTTGGCTCGTCGTCCGACCAAGCCGTCTGATTTCGATGCCCGTGTGCGTGCTGTGTCGCATTTCCGTAGCTTAGATGCAGCGGAAGCCTTGGCGGCAGCGAACAAACGTGTGAGCAACATTCTAGCTAAAGCGGACATTGCAATTGGTGCCGTTGATCTTGCCGCTTGCGTGGAACCTGCGGAGAAATCCTTGGCGGAAAGCGTTTTAGCGTTGGAAAAAGACGTTCAGCCATTGATTGCCAACGGCGATTACACGGCGGTGTTGGATAAATTAGCTAGCCTGCGTCAGCCTGTGGATAACTTCTTCGACAACGTAATGGTGAATGCGGACGATCCGAAACTTCGCCAAAACCGTCTAGCGATTTTGAATGCGTTGCAGAACTTGTTCTTGCAAGTGGCGGATATTTCGTTGTTGCAATAATGAGAAAAAAGGCTTGGTTATCCAAGCCTTTTTTGTTTTATTGCGCCATTATTTTTTCTATATCTTCAATTTCTTTTGGGGCGGCACAGGTGAGGATTTTGTTACCGTACTCAGTAATTAAAATATTATCCTCAATTCGTACGCCAATCCCTTTGTACTGTTCCGGTACTTTGGCATTTTCTGAAATGTAAAGACCAGGTTCAACGGTTAGCACCATGCCAACTTGTAAAGTGCGGTCTCTTTTTCTCGAGTTTCGGTCTGGGTTTTGTTGCTCGTTACTGTAACTGCCCACATCATGCACATCCAGCCCAAGCCAATGTCCTAAACCATGCATATAAAATTCTCGGTGTGCATTGTTAGCAATCAATTCATCAACATCGCTTTGCAAAATGCCCAGTTTAATCAAGCCTTCCACTTTGATACGAATCACTTCATCATTAGCCTGTTGAATGGAATTGCCGGGAACGAGTAATTCAATGGCTCGTTTTTGTGCTTGTAATACAATTTCATAAATATCACGTTGTGCTTGACTAAATTTCCCATTTACAGGGAAGGTGCGGGTAATATCGCCTGCGTACATAGCAAATTCGCAACCTGCATCAATGAGCACTAAATCGCCGTCTTTTAAGGGCTGATCATTTTCATTGTAATGCAAAATACAGGCATTTTCTCCGCCAGCAATAATGCTGTTGTATGAAGGATATCTTGCACCAAAGCGGTTAAATTCATGCAAAATTTCACTTTCAATCTCATATTCGAAACGGTTTGGGCGCGTTGATTGCATGGCTTTAATATGCGCAAGGGCAGTTATTTGCCCTGCTTGTTGCATAAGACGAATTTCATTATCGGACTTAAATAAACGCATTTCGTCTAAAATTGGTCGCCAATCTAATTGTTCAAGTGAATGATCAGTTTGGGTTAATGTTTGATTAATGAGTTCATCGCCCCAAGCCTGTACTGTTTTAGCATAATAAAGTGCGGTGCAATTTGGCAAAATTTTGCTGAATTCTTCAGTGAACTTTTGAATATCGCCTGCTTGTTGCAACTGTAATTTTTGTGGCGCTTTTTCAATGCCTAAACGGCGACCATGCCAAGTTTCCATTAAGGGATCGGAAGGAAGCAGAAAAAGTGCGGTGTGATTTTGTCCATTTTTTTTAATCAGCACTAACGCCGCATTAGGTTCATTGAAACCCGTAAGATACCAAAAATAACTGTCTTGGCGAAAAGGGTAGCAGCAATCATTATTGCGTGTTTGTTCGATGGCGGAAAAAATCACAGCAACGGAATTATCTTGCATTTGCTGATACATTTTTTCGCGGCGTTCAATAAATTCTTGCGCTGGCAAGTTTGCCATATAAGCTAAGTCCATAACGCTTAATCCTTAGTGAATTGTGGGTTTCTCTGCTTTTGCTGGACGGAAATGCGTATAAAATAATGCCGCAATGGTACGCACATATTCAATGATTTCTTCTAATGCTTCCGCAAGCTCTTCTTTGTCGTCCTGTTCGTCATAACCTAATTGGCAAATGTCGTGCAAATCATCAATGGCTTCGCCAACTTCGCCTTTTTCTTTATCTAATTGAGTTTGAACTAATCCTAAGCCGAGTAGAAAGTGGTTTGCCCATTCGCAGAGTTTGTCCGCTTGGGTAAATACATCGCTGTCTTCGGGGAGCATTAATTGAAAATTGAAACCGTCAATATCCGCTAAAGTGCGGTCAATTTCCGCATAGATTTCACTGACTTCGTTGAGAAGTACGGTTGGATAGGCATGGTTATCGTTGGTGAATTGGTAAAGTAAAGGCTGCCAGCTTTGATCATCTAAACCGCCACAAATTAAGCCGGCTAAAAATCCATGTAATTCAGTGGCAGATAGGGCGATACCCGCATGATGAAGTTGTTGATTAAGTGTATCGTAATTGAGCATTGTTTTTTCCTTTAATGAAGATGAAGGAATTCTAACAGATTATTTATGACAGAAAATATTTCTCTATGGCATAATAGCGAAAAATTTGATGAATGGTGAAACGAATGGCATTAAAAAAGATTGAATTGAATTTTTTAGGGCAAGTTTTTTTACTGAATGTGCCTGAAGAGCAGCATGATGATTTGCGAGAAGCTGCGCGTCTATTGGATCTTCGTGTCAATGAAATGAAAGAGCGCATGCAAACGGTGCAAGTGGATCGTGCGGTAAATATTGTGGCATTGAATTTGAGTTTCGAACTGTTGCAAGAAAAGTACAAAAACAATGCGATGGAAAAAGTGCTACAAGATCAGATTCAGCAATTATCAAATTCATTAGAAAACATCTTAATGCGACCAACAAATCAGCAAACGGCTTACGAGATCCAATAAATGTGATCTGGCTAACGCTTTTTCGAGCAATTAGCGCTAGTCAATCTGATGGATTTAGGTTAGTATTAAGTGCAAAGATTACCTGAGATGTTCGCGAGAGGGTTACGTCCCTGAGCCGATACTTACATACTTATGAGTTGGTTCTCTGTGTTATTGGTGTGCAGGCTTAGTTTCACTAAGAAGCCTAAAAATAACTAAAACCGACTCCCTTGAACCGTCGGGTTCAAGGACCGACCACCCCCAACGGCATCTCGGGGTTCCTTTCTTAACCATTCCATTTCTATTTATGCAAAGCAATCTTTCTATCCAACAATTGCGTCAACAATTACGTCAACAAATCCGTAAAACTCGGCAAAATTTGACCGCACTTGAACAAGCACAAGCGGAAGAATGTATTACGCAACAAGCGTTAGCACTGATTGAACAACGCCAAGCCCAACATATTGCGTTGTATTTATCCTTTGATGGTGAGATTTCGACCCAATCCTTGATTGAAGCATTATGGCAATTAGGTAAAAAAGTCTATTTGCCTGTGTTACATCCTTTTTGTGCAGGGCACTTGCTGTTCTTGCATTATCGACCAGATAGCCTGTTAGTGAAAAATAAATTTGGGATTTTTGAACCGCAGTTGAACGTAAAAGATGTGTTGCCTTTGGCGAAATTGGATATGATTTTTACGCCTTTGGTGGCGTTTGATCTGCAAGGCAATCGGCTTGGCATGGGCGGCGGCTTTTATGATCGTACTTTAGCCGATTGGCAACAAAAATCCTTTGTACCAGTTGGTTTAGCGCACCAATGCCAACAAGTTGATGCGCTGCCCATTGAAAGTTGGGATATGCCTTTATTTCGAATTTTATTTGCCTAAACGTTGGCGCACAATTTCAAATAAACAAACACCTGTGGCAACGGAAACATTAAGAGAAGAAACCGATCCAGCCATTGGAATACTAATTAATTGGTCGCAACATTCACGCGTTAAACGACGCATACCATCGCCTTCTGCGCCCATCACTAACGCAATTGGACCTGTTAATTTGGCTTCAAAGAGATTTTCTGTGGCTTCCCCAGCAGTACCTACCACCCATAAATTATAATCTTGTTGCAATTCACGCAATGTACGAGCTAAATTGGTGACACGAATAAGGGGAACGACTTCAGCTGCGCCACAAGCCACTTTACGCGCAGTGGAATTGAGTTGCGCCGATTTATCTTTAGGCACGATTACTGCATCAACGCCTGCCGCATCTGCTGTACGCAAACAAGCGCCTAGATTATGGGGATCTGTAATGCCATCAAGCACTAATAATAAAGGATTAGACTGACGTTGTAGCAATTGGTCGAGATCGTTTTCATTGAGTTCTTTTGCAGCTTGTACTCGGGCAATAATACCTTGATGGACTTCGCCATTGGCTTTGTTATCAAGGGTTTGGCGATTGACAAATTGCACTGAAACACCGATAGCGTGGATTTCATTTAATAGTGGTTGTAAACGCTTATCTTCACGTCCTTTTAACGCTAATACTTCAATCATTCGCTCAGGGCTACGATCTAAAAATGATTTTACTGCGTGAATACCATAAATTTGTTCTGACATATTTATTCCTTGCTAACGACTAATTTCTCTTTTTCTTTGATGTTTTACTGGCTTTTTTCACCGCACTTTTTTCTTTCTTTTTGTGAAAAGTGCGGTCAATTTTTGCTGACTTTTCAGCTTGCTTGGCTTTGGTTTTAGCGGTTTTCCCTTGACGACGAGGTTTACGTTCGCTGGATATGAGACTAAAGTCCACCTGACGTTGCTCTAAGCTGACATTTTCTACCCGAATTCTGACTTTATCGCCCAAGCGATATAGCATACCACTATTTTCACCGATGAGGCGTTGTCCTGCAGGATCAAATTTGTAGTAATCATTGTCCAAGGTGGAAATATGAACTAAACCATCGATAAATAAATCGTCCAATCGCACAAATAATCCAAATCCCGTAACGGAAGAAATAATGCCATCAAATTCGCTGCCTACATGATCTTGCATAAATTCGCATTTGAGCCAGTCTGCGACTTCTCGGGTTGCATCATCAGCACGACGTTCGGTCATAGAACAATGATCACCCAGTTCATCAATTTCATCCAATTGGTAGTGATAGCCGCCTGTTTCGGTGGTTTTTCGTTTTGAACCTTTTTCTTTTGCTAACAAATACTTAATAGAACGATGTAAAGTTAAATCAGGGTAGCGACGAATTGGTGAAGTAAAATGTGCATATTCCGTTAACGCTAAACCAAAATGCCCAATATTATCTGCATGATAAATGGCTTGGCTAAGACTGCGTAATAACATGGTTTGGATTAATTCGTGGTCAGAACGCTGTTTGACTTGAGCTAATAACTCAGCATAGTCCGCTGTGGTTGGTTTTAAACCGCCACGCAATGATAAGCCACATTCCGCTAAGAAAGTACGGAATGAAGTTAATTTTTCTTCACTTGGGCTGGCATGAATACGGAATAGTGCGGGCTCCTGATGACGTTCCATAAAATTCGCTGCACAAATATTAGCTAAAATCATACATTCTTCAATGATTTTATGCGCTTCATTGCGTACAACTGGTTCAATGCGTTCAATTCGTCCTAATTCATTGAAAATAAATTTGCTTTCAATGGTATCAAAATCAATGGCACCACGTGCTTGGCGTGCGTCATTTAATGCTTGGTATAAGGCATAAAGTTGCTCTAAATGTGGTACTAATGATTCATAACGCTGACGTAGATGTTCATCGCCTTGTAAAATTTGCGCCACTTTATTATAGGTTAAGCGTGCGTGCGAATTCATAACGCCTTCGTAGAATTGATAGCCTTTGATTTCACCTTTAGTGGAAATCTCGATTTCGCACACCATGCACAAGCGATCGACTTGTGGATTCAGGGAACAAAGTCCATTGGATAACACTTCTGGCAGCATTGGCACAACACGATTTGGGAAATAAACCGAATTGCCTCGACTGCGTGCTTCATTATCTAATGCAGAACGTAAACGCACATAATAGCTCACATCTGCAATAGCAATCCACAAGCGCCAGCCTTGTTGTTCTTTGCGACAGAAGACTGCATCATCAAAATCACGCGCATCTTCTCCGTCAATGGTTACCAATGGAAGTTCGCGTAAATCAACGCGACCTATTTTGGCTTGTTCTGGCACTTCTTTTGTGAATTTCTTAATGGCTTTTTCTACTGCTGCTGGAAATTGATGTGGAATATCATGATTACGTAACGCAATTTCCACTTCCATGCCTTTCGCCATATTATCGCCAAGAATTTCTACAATTTCGCCAACTGGTTGGCTAAAACTTGCAGTGCGTGCTTTTAATTCCACCACCACAACTTGTCCCATTCTTGCGCCCATACGATGTTCATCAGGGATTAAAATATCTCGTCCAATACGGCTGTCATCTGGCACCACATAGCCGATCCCATTTTCTAAGAAGAAACGACCAACGAGATGTTTTTTACGGTTTTCTAACACACGAACAATACGCACTTCTTGGCGACCTTTTCGATCAAAGCCACTCAGTTGTGCTAACACAAAATCGCCATGCATAACGCGTTGCATTTGCCCGTTGGGAATGAATAAGTCTTTTTGATTGACGGTACCTTCTAATTCAAGAAAACCATAGCCATCACGATGACCAATAACAGTGCCTTTTAATAAATCAAGTTTTTCAGGCAAAGCATAGCGTTTACGCTTGGTAAAAATGAGCTGACCATCATTTTCCATGGCTCGTAAACGGCGACGAATTCCCTCTAATTGATCTTCGCCCTTTAAACCAAAAGTCGTGATGATTTCTTCTCGTCTCATTGGTGCATTATGCTCACGAATGATTTGTAACAGAAATTCTCGACTAGGAATTGGGTTGGAATATTTGCGTTTTTCTTGCTGATATTTGGGATCAAGGTGAAGCACATCGATAAGTGCGGTCTGTTTTGGCGAAGTTTTTTTACGTGCCATAAGGTGATTATTTCCTTTCAATTAAGTTGGGCACAGTTTGACACTATGGGGTAGGGAAAGCAAGAAAAGAATGTGTTTTCGCATTGTTAATCATGCTGTTTATCATAATATGAATTGTAGTTTTATTATACAAAATTTGATAAATGCTAATTATTATCAGTTATCAATTTGATTTCAATCACATTTTTGAAAAAAACTTCTTTTTATCCTTTGGAAAATTGATCTAGCTCATGATGTTTCAATATTGTAAATGCTTAAATAAGATATTTTTTATTTTATGGTCTAACCAGTGGGGGAAGTGATGGAGAAATCAATTATGAATCCTAGCTTAACAAGAAGATCTTTACTGAAAAAGACTTCTATTGGGGCAGCAGTAGCTGCGACAAATATTTCACTGCCTTTTAAAGCTTCAGCAGAAAAAAGTGCGGTGGATCTTTCTGATGAAAAAGTAGTTTGGAGTGCTTGTACCGTAAACTGCGGTAGCCGTTGTCCGTTAAGAATGCATGTGAAAGATAACAAAATTACTTATGTGGAAACGGATAATACAGGGACTGATACCTATAATGTGGATCATCAGGTACGCGCCTGTTTACGTGGTCGTTCAATGCGTCGTCGTGTGTACAATCCAGATCGTTTGAAATATCCAATGAAGCGTATTGGTAAGCGTGGAGAGGGTAAATTTAAACGCATCAGTTGGGATGAGGCATTAACGGAAATTGCCGCTTCATTACGTAAAAATATCAAGAAATATGGTAATGAGTCCATTTATTTGAACTATGGTACAGGGACTTTAGGCGGTACCATGACAAAATCGTGGCCACCGGGTGCGACCTTGATTGCTCGTTTTATGAACTGTTTGGGTGGCTATTTAAATCATTACGGTGATTATAGTACTGCACAAATTGCGGTGGGCTTAGATTACACCTATGGTGGTGGCTGGGCATTGGGTAATGGTATGGCTGATATTGAAAACAGTAAATTGGTCGTACTTTTCGGTAATAACCCAGCAGAAACCCGTATGAGTGGCGGTGGTTTAACCTATTGTATTGAGCAAGCACGTGAAAAATCCAATGCGAAATTAATTATTATTGATCCAAGATATACAGATACCGGAGCGGGTCGTGAGGATGAATGGATCCCAATTCGACCAGGTACAGATGCAGCGCTTGTTTCAGCATTAGCTTATGTGATGATTACGGAGAATTTAGTAGATCAGCCATTCTTGGACAAATATTGCGTGGGTTATGATGAGAAAACTTTACCAGCAGACGCGCCGAAAAATGGACATTACAAAGCTTATATTTTAGGTCAAGGCGATGATGGTATTGCTAAAACACCAGAATGGGCGGCGAAAATTACCGGTATTCCAGCCGATCGTATTATTAAGTTAGCGCGTGAAATTGGAACTACCAAACCGGCATTTATCTCGCAAGGTTGGGGACCGCAACGCCGTAGTAATGGTGAATTAATTTCTCGTGCCATTGCGATGTTACCAATTTTAACAGGCAATGTGGGTATTCATGGTGGTAACACAGGGGCAAGAGAAAGTGCTTACAAAATTCCATTTGTACGCATGCCAACCTTAACGAACCCTGTTAAAGCAAGCATTCCAATGTTTTTATGGACAGATGCAATTTTCCGCGCTCATGAAATGACAGCATTAACTGATGGTATTCGTGGTGTGGAAAAATTAACTGCGCCAATCAAAGTGATTTGGAATTATGCAAGTAACTGTTTGATTAATCAGCATTCTGATATTAATCGTACTCATCAAATCCTACAGGATGAAAGCCAATGTGAATTGATTGTTACCATCGATAATCATATGACGGCGACTGCAAAATACAGTGATATTTTATTGCCTGATTGTACAGCTTCAGAGCAAATGGATTTCTGTATGGACGCTTATGTGGCCAATATGAACTACATTATTTTTGCTGATCAGGTTATTACGCCTTCATTTGAATGTCGCACAATTTACGACATGATGACCGCACTTGCAGAAAAAATGGACGTGAAAGATCAATTTACTGAAGGTCGTACTCAAGAAGAATGGTTGCGTCATCTATATCAATTATCTCGTGAAAAATTGCCTGAATTGCCAACTTTTGAAGAGTTCAGAGAACAGGGTATGTTCAAGAAAGTGGATCCAAATGGTTTCTATGTGGCTTATAAAGATTTCCGTAATGACCCAGAAGCACATCCATTAAAAACACCATCAGGCAAAATTGAAATTTATTCCTCACGTCTTGCAGATATTGCGAAAAGTTGGGAATTAAAAGAAGACGAAGTCATTCATCCGTTGCCAATTCATGTAGATAGCTTTGAACATTATGGCGATAAATTAATGGAAAAATATCCGTTACAAATGACGGGTTTCCATTATAAAGCGCGTACTCACTCAACTTATGGCAATGTGGATGTAATCAAAGCGGCAAATCCACAAGAGGTATGGATCAACCCGATTGATGCAGAAAGCAGGGGAATTAAAAATGGTGATGTGATCCGTATCTTTAATGATCGTGGTGAAGTACGCATTAATGCCAAAGTGACCCCTCGAATTATTCCTGGTGTGGTGGCATTAAGTGAAGGGGCTTGGTATGCACCTGATAGCCAAGGTATTGATCATTCAGGCTGTGTGAATGTATTGACAACGCAACGTCCATCGCCTTTAGCGAAGGGTAACCCACAACATTCTAATTTAGTTCAAGTTGAAAGAGTCTAAGGAGTGAGTTATGGAACAATATGGTTTTTATTTTGATTCAGAACGCTGCACAGGCTGTAAAACTTGCGAATTAGCCTGTAAAGATTACAAAGATTTAGGCACCGAAGTCAATTTCCGTCGTATTTATGAATATAGCGGTGGTAATTGGATTCAAGATAAGCAAGGTTGCTGGAACCAAAATGTATTCGCTTATTACATGTCGATTTCTTGTAACCATTGTGATGATCCTGCTTGTGCTAAAGTTTGTCCAACAGGGGCAATGCACAAAAATGCAGATGGTTTCGTGATTGTGAATGAAGAAACCTGTATTGGTTGTCGCTATTGCCACATGGCCTGCCCTTATGATGCGCCACAATATGACGCGGCAAAAGGGCATATGACCAAATGCGATGGTTGCTATTCTCGCGTCAAAGAGGGCAAAAAACCAATTTGTGTGGATGCATGTCCTTTACGTGCGTTAGATTTTGCACCTATTGCTGAATTACGTGCTAAATATGGTAATGAAGCAGCAATTGCACCTTTACCGCCTGCAGATTTAACGCAACCAAATTTAGTGGTAAAAGCAAATAAAAATGCGCGCCCAAGTGGTGATACGTCTGGTTTCTTAGCTAATCCAAGAGAGGTGTAAAATGAACGGATTACACGAATTACCCCTAATCATTTTTACCGTATTAAGCCAATCTGTTGTGGGGGCATTTTTACTCTTTACCCTCACATTATGTTCGGCACAAGATAAGCACTATCGTGCTTATGTACACAAAGCCATGTTTGTTTTACTGCTATTGCAAGGTGTTGCATTTGTGGCGTCAATTACCCATTTAGGTTCACCGTTACGAGCGTTTAATTCCCTTAATCGTATTGGCGAGTCCATGATGAGTAATGAAATTGCTTCTGGTGCCTTATTTTTCGCTTTAGCAGGTTTGTATTGGTTAATTGCAATTACAGGGAAAATGCCAAAAGCATTGGGTAATTTATGGTTAATTTTAACCGCACTTGTTGGCTTAGCCTTTATGTTCTTTATGAACCAAACCTATCATATCGCCACAGTGCCAACCTGGAATACGGTATTTACCTCTTGGAACTTCTATTTAACAGTGGTTATTGCGGGTTTTGCTTTAGGCTATGCGTTGTTACAAAGTGATCGCCCTGATGCGAGAATTTTAAAATGGGTGCCAACTGCGGTGGGAATTGGCTTATTATTAGCTGCTGTTGTTGCGATTTACCAAGGTTTTAGTTTCGGTCACATCATTACTTCTGCGCAAAAAGCCAACGCTTTAGTACCAGATTTTGCGGTATTAACTGCGATCCGCGTGCTTTGCATTGGTCTTGGTGTTGCGTTATTATTTTGGGCATTACGCAAACCAACAGGTGCTATCAGCAAAGTGCTTGCAGTATTATTGATTTTTGGTGCTGAATTTATCGGTCGTAGTTTATTCTATGCTTTACATATGACCGCCGGTACAGCCATTGGTGCATAACCGCATGATTTAATTGTTTGGGCGTATTCTATACGCCCTTTTCATTCGAGTAGTAATTATGACAAATCAGCCGTCTTACGATTGGATTTCAACTTCAGGGCGTTTGCTTGGCGCGCTATTTTATTATGAACCTTCTTCAACACAACTTTCACCAATTTTCCAATTTTTCCAACAAGCTGATTGGCAACAAGATTGGGAAACGGAAGTTTCAGGGGAGATCATTGAAAAGATCGCTCATGGTATCCATTCTCCTGAAATTGAAGCAGAATATCAAGCCTTGTTTATTGGTCCCAATAATTTAATCGCGCCGCCTTGGGGATCGGTGTATTTAGATCCTGAAAGTGTTGTATTTGGTGAATCACTTATTGAATTGCGCCAGTTCTTACAACAACATCAATTGAGCTTTACTTCAGATAATAATGAGCCAGAAGATCATATTGGTTTAATGCTGATGTTTGCTGCTTACCTCGCTGAAAATCAGCCAGATTTGCTTGCTGAATTTATGCAAAAGCACCTTATGACTTGGGTTGAACGCTATTTAGAATTAATGGCGAATCAGCAACAGTCCTTGTTTTATCAAGGCATTGCTCAGCTTACGCAATTGACATTGCAAGGTTGGCAGCAATATTTAGGCGTGAAAACGGAAAAAGTGCGGTTATATTTTTAATCGTTTTTGCCAAGGGCATGGTTATGCAAAAAGATGAACGCTATTATCAAGCTTATTTATCCCATCACCAGATTTCAAGGCGAGGGTTATTTCGAGGCTTGTTGGGCAGTACGGAAAAAGCATTGCAAAAAACGCAATTGCGTACAGCCATACGTCCACCTTTTGCTGCGGAAGAAAATCTGTTTCTAACAGCTTGTGATGGCTGTGGTGATTGTGTAAAGGCTTGCGATCTCGGCTTAATTCAAATAGAACAAAATAAGGCGATATTGGATTTGTCTTATGCTAGCTGTACGCTATGTGGCGATTGTGCCAAAAGCTGCACTCGCTATGCTTTACATCCTTCCTTTAAGGCTGATACTGAACAGCGCCCTGTTTTCACTTCAAACTGTGTACAACACAGCCAACAAGTTTGTACCGATTGTCAGCAAGCCTGCCCACAACAAGCGATTTCGCCAACATTGTTGGTCAACTCAGAATTATGTAACGGTTGCGGTGAATGTCGATTGGCTTGTTTTGCCTCTGCGATTCAGCTTAATTTAAATTAGGCGAGAGAGATAAATTCAAAAATTGGTAACCCTGTTCATCCACTTGTAAAATCGAGGACGTTTCCCCCCAATCGCCTAGCACGATCCGCTCAAAGTGCGGTGCCATTTGATGAATATTTTGTCGATGAGTATGCCCATGAATTAAACGTGTTACGCCAAATTTTTGCATGGTTTGCAAGGTGAAATCAGGATTTACGTCCATAATTTGTTGCGGTTTGTGTTTTTTGTCTGCACGACTTTTATTGCGAATGTTCTGTGCGATTTTTAACCGCACTTTTAATGGCAAATGTAGAAATAGCCATTGTCGCCATTTTTGATGCACTTTGCGGCGATATTGTTGATATTTATGATCATCGATGCAAAGGGTGTCGCCATGGCAAATTAAGGTTGGCGTACCATATAAATCAATTACTTCATAATCATTTAATAATTGCAAACCACAGCTTTGGGCAAATTGTTGACCTAATAAAAAATCACGGTTACCACAAATAAAGTAACAAGGAATTCCCTGTGCAGTGATTTGATGAATTAGCTCTTTCACAAGGCGAACAAGTACGGAATCTTCATCATCGCCGATCCAAAAATCAAATAAATCGCCAAGAATATATAAACGCTCTGCTTGTGGCGCAATATGTTGGATAAAATCCACAAAAAGTGCGGTTAAATCTGGGCGATTTTCACTGAGGTGTAAATCGGCGATGAATAGGGTTTTAGCCATAATATCCTTTACTGTAATTGCCAAGTTTGTGTGCTAGGGTCGATCAGCAATTGTTGTTGGTGGTGTACGTTTAATGTAGAACGATGTCCCACACTAATAATCGTTGTATTCGGTAATTTTTGTTTGAGCAAGCGATACATCGCATCCTCTAAACCTTCATCCATGCTTGCTGTCGCTTCATCTAAAAACGCCACTTGTGGTTGAATAATCAACAAGCGTGCAAAAGCCAAGCGTTGCTGTTCGCCTAAAGAAAGCACTCTTGTCCAGTCATTTTCTTGCTCTAATTTATCACTGAGATGACCTAATTGCACTAAACGCATAGTTTCAGCTGCTTGCTGCAAATCTAAATCCTGTGGTGCCAGTTCTGGATAGAATAAGGCGTCAATTAAACGCCCTTGAGGCAGATAAGGTTTTTGCGGTAAAAAGAGTGCATTCTGTTGTGGACGCTCAATTTCCCCTTGTGCATAAGACCACAAGCCTGCAGCTGTGCGCAATAAGGTCGTTTTGCCCGATCCTGAAGGGCCTTTGATCAACAAGGAACTACCCTGTGGTAAGTTTAAATTGAGATTGCGAATGAGGAGTTCACCTGTTGGTTTACAAATAGAAACTTGCTTAAATTGCACCGCACTTTGATGCGATTGTAATGAAAGTTGAGGGCTTGGTGTGGCTTGTTCAATGGCACTATGAAAGCCAGTTAAACGATCTAAAACCGCACGATAGCTAGCAAATTCATCATAGGCATTACGGAAATAAGAGAGTGCGTTTTGTACGCGTCCAAAAGCCTGTGCAGTTTGAATTAAATCCCCTAGCTGAATTTGTTTGCTGAAGAAACGACTTGCTTGAATAATAAATGGAAAGACCACTGAAATTTGGGTCATGATTAAGTTAAAACCCGATAATTTCAATGTCATATGGACCATTTTCCATACATTATCAATCACTTGATCAAATTGTTTCATTAGACCTGAACGTTCCATTTTTTCGCCGCGGAAGAAAGCAATGCTTTCCGCATATTCTTTGATACGAATTAAGGAATAACGATAGTTCGCGTTTAATCTTTCGTTGGCGAAGTTTAATTTGATTAATGGACGACCAATGCGGAAGGCAAAAATACTGGTGATTAACACGTAAATAAAGACTAAAAAGACCATCGCATGTGGAATGGTTACAGATCCGATAGTCATAGGGCCTGCTAGTTTCCATAAGATTTGGGTGAAAGCCACAATGGATACCACCGAAGAAATCACACCAGTAGCAAAACTTAAGGACGCACTCACATAGGATTGCACATCTTGTTGAATACGTTGGTCTGGGTTATCTAATTGATTATACACATATTGGGTTTTGTAATAAGCTTGATGTTGTAGCCATTTATCCACCATATTTTCATTGAGCCACGTACGCCATTGAATAGTAAAACGTTGGCTTAAATAATAAGTGAGCAATGCATTACTAATATGTATTGTAGCTAAAATTGAAAAGACCACCATTTGCACCCAGAAAATATTTTCATGCATATTCTGCAATGCGTCATACATGGCTTTGTACCATTCAGAGAAAAGAATATCTAAGCGAACGGCGAGTAAATTAAAAAACACGATAACGACAAAATAAAGCAGTGGTTTCAAACTCTGTTTTGGTGAAATGTAACCTTTAGCGAGGAACCAAAATTGTTCGCCCCATTTGGTTGTTTTAACTAAAAACCAAACAACTGCGGTGAATAATACCGCAGTTATTGCGAGGGTTTTTAAGATCCAAATAAATGAGGTCAACAGCTCTTGTGCATAATTCATAATTCATTCAGTTAATTTTTTATTAAAACTTTTAATTATTTTTCAGTAAATACTGTAATTAAGCAAGAAAAAATGTGATGAAAATCAAACTTTATTATATTAACTATTTTCAGTTATATTGCTTGGATTATAATTTATATCGGTTAAATTTTATCTTTTTAAGGAGGCTTTATGTCTGAAATAGCCATCACCATAGGGATTTTGTCCTTGGTGGCTGTCGTTGGCCTGTGGATTGGGCATTGGAAGATCAAGGGCGTCGGTCTTGGCATTGGCGGTGTATTATTTGGGGGGATCATAGTTGCTCATTTTACGCATCAAAATGGTTTGCATCTTGATAAACATACACTTCATTTTGTGCAAGAATTCGGTTTGATTTTGTTTGTATATACTATTGGTATTCAGGTCGGCCCGGGTTTCTTTGCTTCTTTGCGTCAGTCAGGGTTAAAACTTAATGCGTTTGCCGCATTAAATGTATTTCTTGCCGCTTTAATCGTCGTTTTAATTTATAAAATGGGCGATGTGCCTCTTGATGTAATTTTAGGTGTGTATTCTGGTGCAGTAACCAATACGCCATCTTTAGGTGCAGGGCAACAAATTCTGTCTGAACTCGGTATGAAAAATATTACCGAAACCATGGGTATGTCTTATGCGGTGGCTTATCCTTTTGGTATTTGCGGTATTTTATTAAGTATGTGGCTAATCCGTTTATTTTTTAAAGTAAAAGTGGATGATGAAGCAGCGAACTTTAATAAGAAAAGTGGTAAAGACAAAGAAACCTTACAAAAAATTGACTTACGCGTAAACAACCCTAATTTAGACGGCATTGAACTGAAAGAGATTCCTGGTTTTGAAACAGGCGATGTACTTTGTACCCGTTTAATTCGTGGCGAAAATATCAGCGTACCTAAAGGCGATACGGAAATTTATTTGGGTGATTTACTTCATTTAATTGGTGAACAAACTGCATTGAATAAGGTCCGTTTGGTAATTGGTGAAGCTGTCAATGTTGAACCGTCAACGATTAAAGGCAACTTGCGTTCGGAACGTGTGGTAATTACCAACGAAAAAGTATTAGGTAAAAGTATCCGCACTTTAGCCTTCCACCAAAAATATGGCGTAGTGATTTCTCGTTTAAATCGTGCGGGGGTGGAATTGGTACCAACTGCAAGTACGACTTTACAATTCGGGGACGTTGTTCATGTTGTTGGTAGTGCAGAGGTTATGGATAAAGTGATTTCTGTGCTAGGCAATATGCAATCGAAATTACAACAAGTGCAGATGCTGCCTGTCTTTATTGGTATTGGCTTAGGGGTGTTATTAGGCTCTATTCCGTTCCATATCCCTGGTTTCCCTGTACCATTAAAATTAGGTCTAGCTGGTGGTCCATTAGTGGTGGCATTAATTTTGGCGCGTATTGGTTCTATCGGCAAACTTTATTGGTTCATGCCACCAAGTGCTAACTTAGCTTTGCGTGAAATTGGTATTGTCCTTTTCCTTTCTGTTGTGGGGTTAAAATCTGGTGGCAATTTCGTTGAAACCTTAGTCAACGGAAATGGTTTAGAATGGATGGGATACGGTATTTTAATTACTTTTATTCCATTGATGGTGGTCGGTATTATCGCCCGCATGTACGCGAAGATGAACTATCTTTCTTTATGTGGTTTACTCGCCGGTTCTATGACTGATCCCCCAGCCTTAGCCTTTGCAAATGCGATTAAAGAGGATAGTGGGGCTTCTCCATTGGCTTATGCGACAGTGTATCCTTTAACCATGTTCTTAAGGATTATTTCGCCGCAACTACTCGCCATTTTGTTGTGGACCATAGGCTAAAAATTCAGTTAAATTTAACCGCACTTTATTGGTATAAAGTGCGGTTTTTTTATCGTATTTTTATAAGTCTATCCAAGTTTTATTTTGCCAGTTTTCTACTGTTCTTCATGCGTATTAATCGCTAAATTCTCAATTTGAATGGTGACATGTTCAATTTGATATTCCTGTCTTAGCATTTTGCAAATGGCTTCAACAATTTCATAATCATTCACATTTTGATATTCATTGAGTAGCACATGAAATGACAAACTGTAAGAATTTTCCCCGATTGACCATAAATGAAATTCATGAATTTCGTTCACATGTTCAATGGCTAAAATGGATTGATGAATTTTATTTAGATCCAGTGTATCAGGCACCGCTTCCATTAAAATGAAAAAGGCTTTTTTACAGATTTTATAACCGCCAGCAAACAGAATAGCGCTGATGATCAAACTGATGATGGCATCAATTTCAATAATACCTGTGTAGTAAATTAAAATTGCGGCAGCAATCACTCCCACAGAATTGAGCAAGTCGCCAATAAAATGCCATAGCGCACTTTTGATATTAAGATTATTTTCTGCTTTTAAACTCCGCATTAAAATAACAGTGAGCACAATATTAATTAATAAACCAATGCAAGCGATAACTAACATGGAAGTAAAATCAATATCCACAGGATTAATTAAGCGTGAAATTCCCTCAATAGCAACCCCAATGGCGATAATAATTAACGCCAAACCATTAAGAAAAGCGGCGATAATTTCAAAGCGTTCATAGCCATAAGTAAATTTTTCATTTGGCTCTTTGGCTGCGTAATAAATAGCTATCATACTTAAAAGTAGCGCGACAACATCAGAAAACATATGGAAAGAGTCTGAAATAAGCGCAAGGGATTGGCTAAATATTCCCCCTAACAATTCCACCAAAGCAAAAAACAAAGTCAAACCAAGGGAAAGCCATAAGGTTTTTTTACTGGTTTCTTGCTGTTTATGATGTTTTAAATGATGATAATTAAAAGTGATCGGTTTCATATTGTCCCCCACAAAGTCTAAATTTGTTGTTCATTGTAGTGGAGACGCGCATCAAAATAAACCTCTTTAAACCAGACGATCTTTTCATAGTCTTTGAAAGTGCGGTGCATTTTTTACAAGTTTTCTTTTATTATGACGCAAACGATTAAATTTGATAGCCAAACGCATGAAACTAACATAGAATCAGTTTATAGTCCTTTTATTAATGGAGATACGCCTATGTCTATGCCAAAGAATTTTGTGATGATTTCACCGCACTTTCCAACCAATTTTGAGCCTTTTGCGGCTCGGTTGAAAGCGCAGGGGTTCAATACCCTCGGCATTGCCGACACCCCTTATGAGCAGTTAAGCGAAGGCTTACGCAATTCTCTGACTGAATATTATCGTGTGGATAATATGGAAGATTATGAGCAAGTTTATCGTGCAGTAGGTTATTTCGCTCATAAGTATGGACGCATTGATCGCATTGAGTCGCACAATGAATATTGGTTGGAACTGGATGCGAAATTACGCACCGATTTCAACGTGTTCGGCTATAAAAACGACGATATGTTGTCGATCAAAACCAAAGCCCAAATGAAAGAAGTGTTCCGCAAAGCAGGGCTGAAAGTGGCGAAAGGACGTGTGTTTGGCGATGACAAAGACGCTCAAAAATTAGTCGAAGAGTTGAAATTCCCTGTGATCATCAAGCCAAACTCTGGCGTAGGGGCAAGTGATACTTACAAAGTGAAAACCCAAGAAGATTTGGAACAGTTCTTTGCTAATCGCAACCCAAGCACTGAATACATTATGGAAGAATTCATCGAAGGCGACATCATCACCTTTGACGGCTTAGCTGATCACGACGGCAATATCGTGTTCTACGCAGGCCTGGAATATTCCGAAGCGGTAATCGACACCGTCAGCCAAGACAACGATATGTACTACTATGTGCCACGCGAAATTTCGCCAAAATTGGTGGAATTGGGCAAAGAGTGCGTCAAAGCTTTCAAAGTGCGTGAACGTTTCTTCCACTTTGAATTTTTCCGCGTGAAAAAAACCGGCGAAATTATGCCGCTTGAAATCAACTGCCGTCCACCAGGTGGCTTAACCATTGATATGTGGAACTACGCCAATGATTTTGATGTGTTTAATGAATACGCCAACATCGTGCGTGAAAACAAGTTCTACACCAACATCACGCACCCGTGGAACGTGGTTTATATCTCTCGCAAAGCCAACAAAAACTACGCTAATACAACTCAAGCTATTTGGGAAAAATTTGGCTCGAATATTATCAGTATTCAAAGCGTGCCGGGAGTATTTGCGAAAATTATGGGCGAAGAAGGCATTTTGGCTCGTACCGAAACCTTGGAGCAAATGCGTGAAATTGTACAGTTTGCTCAACAAAAACAATAAGGAATTAAGAGATTATGCATTTTGAAAGACGTAGCCACTGGAGTGGCGAATTAGGGCGTGAAATGTACTTCAATGTATATGGTCACGCAGGCAAACCTGTGATTGTGTTTCCTTCTTCTGGTGGTGACCAAAACGAATATGCGAATTTTGGCATGATTGATGCTTGTCGTTCGTTTATTGAACGAGGGTTAATCAAATTTTACACCCCAGATTCTTACGACAAAGAATCTTGGCTAGCAGAATGGAAATCAAGTCATGATATGGCGCAAGCACATAATGCTTACGACCGCTACATTGTGCATGAATTAGTGCCATTAATTCGCCATGAATCACAATGGAATGGCACCATGATGGCAACAGGTTGCAGTATGGGCGCATTCCATGCGGTCAATTTCGCCTTACGCCATCCTGATTTATTTGATATTACCATTGCACTCAGTGGCGTATATGATGCACGTTTCTTTACAGGCGAATTTTATGGCGATCAAGCGGTGTATTTCAATTCACCGGTTGATTACCTATGGGCGCAAGATGATGACTGGTTCTTAAATCGCTATCGCCAAAATCACTTTGTGGTTGCTGTTGGTCAAGGCGCGTGGGAAGAACAACACATCAGCGCAACGCATCAGCTAAAACAAGCCTTTGAAGCCAAAAGCATTGAAGGCTGGTTCGATTTTTGGGGACATGATGTGGATCACGACTGGCCTTGGTGGAAAGTACAAATGCCTTACTTCTTAACCAAATTAGAAGAACAGGGGATTATTTGATTGTTACATGTAGGGACGCTACGCTGGCGTCCGAATAAAATGGCATTCAATGTAAAGTTAATCTCCTAGGACGCGAGCGTCGCGTCCCTACTTATTGGGAGCAATCTTTCTGACAAAAGTGCGGTGAATTTCACCGCACTTTTTGCTATTTCCCCATTAATGCAAAGCGTAGAAATTCCACAAAATGATTTGCCCAATGGGCTTCGTGGTGGGTTTCGTTTGCCATAATTTTTAAACGAATATGATCTAATGGGTGTCTAGTGCGGATTAAGGCTTGATAATAACGCAAAGTGCTATCAATATAGGTTTGATTCATATTAGAAATATATTGTGCGTCGATATCATCGCCCTCATTGGTACCCACTTGGATAAACACGCGGTTTTGATAATGGAGCGGATGATGGTGCAGAAAATCCAAAAATGCACCTTCGCTAAACCAAGAGGCAAGGGAAAATACGCCTAAATGCCCAAAAATATGTGGATAGGCAGCGCCCATATAAGCGGTAATAATGCCGCCCATTGAACTGCCTGCAAGTAGCGTATTTTCTCGCTGAGGCAAGGTGCGATAATGTTGATCCACAAAAGGTTTTACTTTATTAACTACCCAATCGCCATAGAGCATCCCCTTTCCACCCACAGGGCGCGCAATACTATGTTGCCCCACTTCTGTTTGCCAAGGTGCATATTCATCAATGCGATTTACTGTTGCATTATCAATGCCCACAATAATCAGTTTTGGAAATTCTTGATGTTCTTTAATAGTGGGAATAATTTTCCACGAATGTCCCGAATAAGATTCTCGACTATAAAAAATATTCTGTCCGTCGTGCATATACAACACAGGATAACGTTGCCAGCTGTCTTTATGATAATCCTTTGGCAACAACACGCGAATACGGCGGTGTTCGTTATAATAAGGCACATAGAGGAAGTGTTCTTCCATTTTTAAAAAATAGTTTATTGGTTTCATTGCGAATCAATTTTTCTGTCATTTTATTGAATAACGCGCATTGTCGCGTATTTAACTTGAACGAGCAAGTTTGTGAGACCTTTTTGTTGATTTTTGTTTATTCGCAATTTCCCTTCAACCCCAAAACTGCGGTGAATTTCACCGCGGTTTTATCCTTGACAATGCTTATTTTGTATCTACAATATGATTATGTGATACATATAACAAGTTGTTATGCGAATTGACTACGACCCAATAAAAAATCAACGTAATATTGAGCAGCGAGAGCTTTCTTTTGAGTTAGCTAGGGATCTGGATTGGGAGGAGGCGCTTATTTGGCAAGATACGCGGAAAGATTATCCAGAGCCTCGATTCTGTACACTTGCTTTACTAAATAAACGATTGCACGCACTTTGTTTTACCCCCATTAAAGACGGTATTCGGGTTATCAGTTTTCGCAAGGCGAATGCAAGGGAGATAAAATATTATGAAAGTCATAAATAATGTAGATTATGATGATGTAGAAAATGTGCCTTTTACGGATGAAGAACTAGGACAATTTCGTCCATTGGCGGAAGTTATGCCGCCTGATTTTGTCGCTATGGTGCTTAATAACCAGCAGGAGCGAGCTAAACTGGGCAAAGTTCGCAAGCCACGAGGCAAGCAACGTAAGCCAACGAAAGAGGCTGTTAATCTCCGATTATCGCCTGAAGTTTTGGCGGCTTTTCGCGCGACAGGCAAGGGCTGGCAAACTCGTATTAATGATGTTTTACTCAAACATATTCAAACCACAATGTAGCAAGATGAGATCAATATATTCATCATCCCCTAAACCACAAAAACTGCGGTGAATTTCACCGCGTTTTTTTGTTATGAGCTATTTAAGTAGGGACACCACGCTGGTGTCCGTAAAATAAGGTTCAAAACAGATCGCAATATCAGGTTGTAAAGGTATGATTTAATTATGCTTATGCTTATGCTTATGCTTATGCTTATGCTTATGCTTATGCTTATGCTTATGCTTATGCCGAAATTTACCCTTTAAATTTGCTGAAACTTTGCAATAAATTTACAAAAAAAGTGTGGACTTTATGCGTGTGGGGGGGGATAATAAGCCGTCTATTTTATTAGACAAATAGGCAATAAGAAAATATTTTTTTATTTATGGAGTGCTGTTGGTTCATTGGATGAAAATTTGATGGATTTTAACCGCACTTTATTATTTTAAAGCTAATGGAAATCTTATGAATAAAATATTTAAAGTGATTTGGAATTACGCCACGCAAACTTGGGTGGCAGTGTCAGAATTGCAGCGAGCAAAAGGTAAAACCAAGTCGGTGGCAACTGCAGCAGTGGTTGTTTCAGCGGCGTTGGGCGTGTTGAGTTTAGAGGCTTCGGCTGTTAGTGGTGTCTATCAAGGAATTAGAGAATCTGGTACGGATATTGCTGTCGGTTCAAATACACAGACTAATGGCGGTGGTGACTCCACAGCATTCGGGAATGGTGCGAGAGCCTATGCTGGAAATGGTAACTTAGGCGCTACAGCAATTGGGGCGAAAGCACAAGCTTTGGAAGCTAGCACAACTGCTGTTGGTCATTATGCATACGCAGATAAAAACGGTGCGTCTGCCTTTGGGCGAAATTCTCGGGCAACAGGACGTGAATCTGTGGCAATAGGTTCTAATACTAAAGCTGAACTAGATTTCTCTACTGCACTTGGTAACAGAGCAACAGCAAACCAAGCAGCAACAGCGGTGGGGACAGAATCAAAAGCAACTGGAGTGAATTCTGCAGCTGTTGGTGCTGGTTCTATGGCAGCAGGAAGTGTATCAAGTGCATTCGGTCAGGCTTCTACTGCATTAGGAGAAGGCTCTATTGCTATAGGTTCAAACGCAAACGCTGCCAATAATACCTTTACGGTGGCGATTGGTACTCGTACTAATTCCACAGGTTTGGGTTCATCCGCATTAGGTCCTCAATCTAATGCTTTAGGAGACCGTTCAACTGCTGTGGGGCTTGATTCAAATGCAAGTGCGGAACGTGCAACTGCAGTAGGTTCTGCTGCAAAAGCAGATGGAGTACGAGCAACAGCAGTGGGTTCTGCTGCCTATGCAAATGGTACATCATCATTTGCTGCTGGTCAGGGGGCTCGCACTTCAAATAGAGACACCATTGCTATAGGCCATGATTCTAATGCTTCAAATGAATTTGCCACTTCGGTAGGTTCATATTCAGTAGCTTCAGGTGTAGATTCGTCAGCTTTCGGTCGTAATGCAAAAGCGCTTAGTACTTCTTCAACGGCGATTGGGGTTTATACTGAAGCAAATGGGGAAAATTCAACCGCACTTGGTCGTGATGCCAAAGCATTGAACAGATCAGCAACGGCAGTTGGTGGATATTCAAAAGCTCAAGCAGAAAGCTCCGTGGCTATGGGTGATCGTGCAATAACTGCAACGGGGGCAACAGATGCTATATCTATTGGTACACAAGCAACTTCATCAGCAGTACAAGCTGTTGCAATTGGTAAAAATACCAATGTCGCAACAGGTGCAGATGAGGGTATTGCTATTGGTAATAGCGCAAGTGTAACAGGACAATACGGAACGGCAATCGGGGGCAATGCAAATGCTTCTGCAAAAAATGCTAGTGCGTTTGGTGGTGGTTCGAATGCTTCAGCGGAGTCAACCTTAGCAGTGGGGTCACGTGCTAAAGCCTTACAAGCGGGTGCAGTGGCTTTGGGTGTGGATGCTTCTGCAGACCATGCAAATAGTGTGGCATTAGGTAACGCTTCGCGGACTAAACCTCAAGAGCGCAACTTTAATGCGACAGTCAATGGCGTGGAATATGCTTCTCAAGCAAATCCTTTTGCGGGTAATAACCCAGTTGGTGTTGTGTCTGTTGGCGGTCAACTTCCAGATGGTACTGTAGCAACGCGCCAATTAGTAAATGTGGCAGCAGGTAAAATTTCTGGTGATTCAACCGACGCAATCAATGGTTCACAACTTTTCGCTGTTATGCGTGATGCGAAGTGGATGGTAACTTCGGGTCAAACAGGAAGTGGTGAAAACTCAGGTTCTACTACTGAAGATGTGAAATTAGGCGATACATTGAAGTTTATCGCTGGAAATAATATCAAGATTGCTCAAACTATAGAAAACTTCACTATTTCTGCGAAGAAAACTCTTGTAGAAACAGATACTGCTGATGTAGTGACTGTCACTAACACAGAAAATGCAAACACCAACGTTATTACATCGAAAGTAAATATCAAAACAGGCGATGTAAATGGGGATCAAACCACAGGTGATATTACCAAAGCTGCTGACGGTGTAGTTACTGCTCAAGATTTAGTTGAAGCATTGAAAAAATCAGGTTTCCGTCCGAAAGTAAATAGTTCTTATGGTAGTGTGATTAATCCAGGTGGCGAACTGCTATTTATTAATGGTAATGGCACTACTGCTCGTATTACTGCTCAGAATCAAATTACTTTTGATGTGAACAAAAGCAGTTTAACAATGAATGGCGGTAAAGTAGGTAGTTTCACTGCTGGTGATTTCTTCCCTACTGCATCAGAAGTTGCTAATGCGATTAATAATTCGTATTGGAAAATTAACCGTACAGGTAATGGTTCAGGGGATGATGTTAGTAACATTAAACCGAATGACCAAGTAACTTTGAATGGTGGTACGGGAATTCAAATTATCAAAAATGGTAATACATTTACGTTCCAAATCGATCCTACTACTTTGCCTAAAGGACCAAAAGGTGATCCAGGTGCGAAAGGTGATAAAGGTGATACAGGTGCGCAAGGTGCCCCAGGTACTCCAGGTCGTGATGGTGTAGATGGTGTAAGCCCAACTGCGAACGTGGTTACAAACCCGAACGGCACACATACCATTACAATTACAGATAAAACTGGCACAACTAGCGCGCTTGTAACAAATGGTGCGAAAGGTGACAAAGGTGATACAGGTGCGCAAGGTGCCCCAGGTACTCCAGGCCGTGATGGTGCAAATGGTACCAATGGAGAAACTCCACAAATTGGTCCTAACGGTAACTGGACAATCGGTGGTAACGATACTAATGTTCCTGCCACAGGTCCAAAAGGTGATAAAGGTGACACCGGTGCGCAAGGTACCCCAGGCCGTGATGGTACAAATGGCACTCCAGGTGCAGATGGTAAAACTCCAACTATTGATCCAGCAACAGGTAACTGGACAATCGATGGTGTGAATACTAATGTTCCAGCCACAGGTCCGAAAGGTGATAAAGGTGACACCGGTGCGCAAGGTACCCCAGGCCGTGATGGTGCAAATGGTACCAATGGAGAAACTCCACAAATTGGTCCTAACGGAAACTGGACAATCGGTGGTAACGATACTAATGTTCCTGCAACTGGTCCAAAAGGTGATAAAGGTGATACGCCAACTGTTGATCCTGCGACAGGTAACTGGACAGTAGGTGGCACAGATACTAACGTTCCAGCTACAGGACCTAAAGGTGACAAAGGTGACACCGGTGCGCAAGGTACCCCAGGTCGTGATGGTACAAACGGCACTCCAGGTGCAGATGGTAAAACTCCAACTATTGACCCAGTGACAGGTAACTGGACAATTGATGGTGTGAATACTAATGTTCCAGCCACAGGTCCGAAAGGAGATAAAGGTGATACACCAACTGTTGATCCTGCGACAGGTAACTGGACAGTAGGTGGCACAGATACTAACGTTCCAGCTACAGGACC
>NZ_JBQSUQ010000018.1:0-1146 GCF_052384575.1 Reella acinonychis
GGCCACCTTCACGAATCGCAAAACGTAAACCTTCGTCCATCGCGATTGGGTGAATTAAGCTCACAGTCATTTTGACGTTGTCGCCTGGCATTACCGTCTCTACGCCTTCTGGTAATTCAATCGTACCAGTTACGTCTGTTGTACGGAAGTAGAACTGTGGACGGTAACCTTTGAAGAATGGAGTATGACGACCACCTTCTTCTTTTGATAATACGTAAACTTCTGATTCGAAGTCTGTGTGTGGAGTGATTGAACCTGGTTTCGCTAATACTTGACCACGTTCGATTTCTTCACGTTTAGTACCACGTAATAATGCACCAATGTTTTCACCCGCACGACCTTCGTCTAATAATTTACGGAACATTTCAACACCAGTTACTGTAGTTTTGGTTGTGTCTTTGATACCAACGATTTCTACTTCATCACCTGTACGGATGATACCGCGCTCTACACGACCTGTTACTACTGTACCACGACCTGAGATTGAGAATACGTCTTCGATTGGTAATAAGAATGGTTTATCAATCGCACGCTCTGGCTCTGGGATATAAGAGTCTAAGTGACCCGCTAATTCAATGATTTTTTCTTCCCACTCTGCTACGCCGTTTAATGCTTGTAACGCTGAACCACGTACGATTGGTGTATCATCACCTGGGAAGTCATATTGAGATAGAAGTTCACGCACTTCCATTTCTACTAATTCTAATAACTCTTCGTCATCTACCATGTCGCATTTGTTTAAGAATACGATGATGTAAGGTACACCTACTTGGCGACCTAATAAGATGTGCTCACGAGTTTGTGGCATTGGACCATCTGTTGCTGCTACTACTAAGATTGCACCATCCATTTGTGCCGCACCAGTAATCATGTTTTTAACATAGTCCGCGTGTCCTGGACAGTCTACGTGGGCGTAGTGGCGAGTTGGGGTATCATATTCAACGTGTGATGTATTGATGGTAATACCACGCGCTTTTTCTTCTGGCGCGTTATCAATTTGGTCGAATGCTCGTGCTGCACCACCGTAGTTTTTCGCTAATACTGTGGTAATCGCTGCTGTTAAAGTTGTTTTACCGTGGTCTACGTGGCCGATTGTACCCACGTTTACGTGCGGTTTTGTACGTTCAAATTTTTCTTTAGACATTG
>NZ_JBQSUQ010000019.1:0-116954 GCF_052384575.1 Reella acinonychis
TATTCGGTTTTACCTCTGGTTTATTTGGCACTACCGGTGGATTGTCCGGTGTTACCTCTGGTTTATTTGGCACTACTGGGTCTGGCAATCTTGCCTTTAACGACCAATAATAATCATTGCCGATTTTTAATAATTGCGCTTCGCCACCGTTTTGCGTAGGGGATTTACCAACAAATAAATTATTTGCGTGTTCGCTCGCTACCTTCACAACAGGTAATGATAAGAACTGCTCTTCTGTGGTTTGTGTAATATCGCCCCATATGCCATTTTTAGTTTTTACTGTGGTGATACCATCTGGATTAATATTACCTTTAATATGCAAGGTATCCGTACCCGAAGTTTGAGTATCTTTATTCCATAAAGAATCCACTAAAAGCAAACCACCACCTTTATAATTTTCAACAGTAAATTCTGTGAATTTCGGCGAATTGGTACCATCTGCTAAATCTAATATACCTAAATGCTCAAAGTTTTTTGCTTTAACATCCGTAGCACCTACAGCTGCGGGATCTGTTTTTCCAATATTGGTTAATGAGAAGGTAGCACTAGGTTTTAAATCTATTAAGTATGAAGTTTTAAAACTATCAAACGTATTTTGATCTTCAATACCTACTGTGCCTTTATTGATTCTGAGCAATCCAGTCGTGATCGCTTTATCACTATTTTTAAACAAAAACAGAGATTCATTAGCATTATGCTGAATAGATATGGATTCGCCATTGAGAGGCAAAATAATTTTTTCTTCAGCCAATTTATTTACAACTAAGTTGGCCCATATAGTGATACCTTCTGCAAAATTAACAGCTCCCCCTTTTGTGCCATCATCACTACCTATTTGTAAATTTCTAACAATTAATGGTTTTTGAACAATCAAATTTCCACTGCGATTAAACACTTTATCTAACCATACTTGCCACTTACCATTAATCTCAAGGGTACCACCATCTTCTAAATACACTTCACTGTCTAAAGTTGATATTCCTCGTTGTCCTAAATTTAAGGTAATTTTTGAATCTTTACCTTGAACATAAATACGAGCAGTTTTGGGTGCTGGCCCATTTGGTGTATCATATCCAAAATAATTATTATCATGTACAGCATTAGATTGGATTAATTCAGCACCATTTGTCACATAAAGCGTACCTTTGGAAGATGAACCTCCCACATTTAAACGATTATTAATAATTTCAATTTTTGTACCAGCACCATCAACTATTAATGTACCATCACCTGTTCCATTATTTCCAACATGAATTTCACCTGTTTTTAACTTCGTACCATTATTTACTATGACCTTCCCAGAAGGTCCAGGACCAATATACAGATCGCCAAAACTATAATATCCACCAGAATCAGCTTGCTTACCAGCTAAAGCATCACCAATGATTGGCTTATCAGGTTTTTCAAGCACAGTTCCTTCAGCAAACATATCAGCATAGGCAAATTGCAATAGGAAGAAGATATTAGAAAGTATTAGGGCTAGTTTTGTCTTTTTCATAAAAAATTTCCGCTTAAGTTTACAACTACGCAATATTATAAATTTTTTTGAAAAAAGTATATTATTCACTCAGAATTTGATCAAAAAATTACTGAAATAAACATAATTAAAGCCGAAATAACGCATGTCATTTCGGCTTTATCTAATTAATGGAAGGATTTATTAATGGTGTCCGCCACAACCGCAACCACCGTGTCTATGGTCATGATGATGGTGGTGATGTGCACCGCCACAGCAACTATGACCTTCATCTTCATGATGGTGGTGACCACAACAACCACCTTCTTGGTGGATATGACCATGTGCGATTTCTTCTAAGGTTGCTTCACGTGTTGCTACAACTTCTACATTAAATAAAAGTTCTTGACCCGCTAACATATGGTTACCGTCCACCACAACATCACTTTCACCTACTTCTGTGATGATCACTGGTAATGGTCCCATATCTGTATCCGCAATAAAACGCATACCCACTTCTAACTCATCAACACCTTGGAACACTTCTTTTGGTACACGTTGCACCATATTTTCATTGTATTCGCCATAACCTTCTTCTGGTTTAACACGCACTTCAAATTTATCGCCAACTGCTTTACCTTCCAACGCATTTTCCAAACCAATCACAAGATTATTATGACCTTGGAGATATTCTAACGGTTGATTTACAGGTGCTTCATCCACTAATACACCATCTTCTGTACGAACTTGATAAGCAATGCTTACCACAACATTTTTTGCTACTTTCATATTATTCTCCTCAAAATAAAAGTGTGTTCATTCTAGCGGAAATCACCGCAAATAGCTAATTTTCAATTAACTCAATTTGCGCATCCACACGCGCTTTCACGCTGGCTTTACCGCCCTCTAATCGCACAGGCTCTGCCATTTTTTCACTGCTCATTGACACCGCAGCATAAGGCATAGCACGATTATAACGCATATCATAATTAGGCTCATTTAAGCTTGGCATATCTAAAGATAAAATGTGGTACTCTTTTGCTTGTAATGACTGTTTGATTAAATCTGCTTTATGACGGAACTTAGCCAACGCCTCTTTTGATAAATCATCTTCTAATTTACCCAACGCTTCCGCAGATAAAATAGAATCAATGTTCTCAATAGAAAGCACATCAGAAACCTCTTCGATCAATTGTGATAAGGCATAAAAATCTTTACTTTCTAACACAAATTCTGCGCGCTCTAACCAACCATTTTTACGCCCTTTTTCGTTATAATTCACATTGGTATAACGATTATTGCTTTTAATTTCAACCGCTGATTGCGCTTTAATTTTTGCTAACACTTGTGCCACTTTATCGGAAACTGTTTTATGTAACGCTTTCAAATCCGCATTTTCTTCCTGCACAAACAATTTCACTTGTAATACATCGAAAGGCACATTTTTTTCCACTTCAACGCTAAAACGCACTGTATTTTTTGGCTCATCACCTTTCACTGTATCAGTCGCGAGCGCAAAACAAGGCAATGCCAACAAGGATAACCACAATGCTTTATATTTCATAAAAAACTCCTAAAAAAATCACCGCACTTTACGGATGTTCCTTTGACCGAAAAGTGCGGTGAAAATTCAATTATTTTTGTTCTTCTTCATCATCAAATTCATCTTCGAAGAATTCGCCATCATCGCCGTATTCATCTTCGTCTGCATTGGGATCTTCAAAATAAGTGCCCCAACCATCGTATAAACCACCATGCTTAGTAATCAATGGCAAGAGTTCTTTTTGTTGCGCATCAATAATTTCTGGTTTTAATTCCACCTCGGCAATAATATCAAAGCAGAATAACAACTTGTCATTATCATCTTCAAATTCTTCCGCTTCAGAAACCTCATAACCCGCTTTAAACGCATCCACAGCGATTTTTTCTAATTTATCAAAATCATAATGCGCCACATGATGCTCAACAATATAAAGCGCGTTAGGATCGCTGCCATCATTGAATAGATCTGTAATAATTTCTCGGGTTTCTGCCTGCAATTCCGCTGGTGTTGGGTGATTAGCCATGTTGTTATCCTCTTAAGCTAAAAAGTTGGCTTATACTAGCACGAAATAAAAAAGTGCGGTGGATTTTTCATAGATTTTATGAGCGAAAATTCACATCATTCCGATTGCTGAATAAATGCTTGTAGTTTCGTATAATCGACTGCACCGCCCGTCGCTGATAATGAAAATAGGTTGAAATAAGCCATCCCATGCCCTAATTTTAAAATATCAGGGAGATCAAGATGTTGATGTAAACCATACAACACTCCTGAACAAAAAGCATCTCCGGCACCTAAGGTACTAATAATTTGGCTTTTATCTAACCAATAGGAAGGTTGTATCGCTAATTTATTGCTTTTATCTACTGCGACAGCCCATTTAGGATGGTGCACAACCACAGTCTCTCTAACACCTCGCGCCATCAAATCCTGTGCCATTTGTTGCAATAACGCTACATTAGATTCTTTATCTTCACAATTCGTTAACCATTTAGCTTCGACATCATTAATGATCAGATAATCTATATCAGAAAGAATGGGTAATATTTGTTGATTAAAAAGCTGCTTATCTGAAACAGACACCAAATCAATAGAAATAAGAAAACCATGTTGTCTTAAGTAGTTTAAACTTTGTTTTAGTAATGTAATTTGTCGTAATTTAGGCAATAAAGGGAGATAAGCAATATGTGCAATTTTTGCATAGGGTTGAATATTCACTATTTGTTCTACACCATATTCAGCCATTGCGCCAATATAATGAAAAAATGTGCGTTCACCTGTTTGTGAATTAATCATCACGTCTGTAAAGGAGGTGGGCAAATCAAACTTAACGACATTTTCTATATTAAGATTTTGTTGACTCGCCTGTTCCAAGATAAACTGCCCTTCACTATCTTTACCTATTGCGCCAGCTAAATATAAAGGCAACTGGGGATCAAGTTTAGCCAAATTAAACAATACATTAGTACAACCACCTCCACAATGGCGCTCCATTGTGGAAATAGTTGCTAACATTGATTCTTTCGGGTAATCAGAAATGACTAAGGCGCGATCAACTAATAAATTGCCAATCGCTATAATGCCATTACGCATTGTCATATAACTTAGCCTTATTCACACTACCAAATATATTCATTTGCTCCGCAACGGTATGACTAATTGCTTTACGCATATTTTCCATCATCATTGGATAGTAATTATATTTGGTCTCAAGCTCAGCAGTTTTAATCACCGTTTCCAAGCATTGCAAAGCTGATTGTGACATACCTGTGAAAAAGTTAATTTTACAAATACCAAGTTGAATTGTTTTTTGGAAATCTTCCACACTTAGTCCTGAACCGCCATGTAAAACCAAAGGTACTGAAACTGCTTGGTGAATTTGAGATAAGCGTTGGAAATCTAATTTTGGAACACCTTTATATTTACCATGTGTATTACCAATAGCAACCGCTAAAGCATCAATTCCTGTTTCTTGTACAAATTCAACTGCTTGATCAACTTTGGTATATAACGCTTCATCAGCACAACTTTCTAAAGCACCACCTTCATCACCACCTACTGCGCCTAACTCTCCCTCAACAGAAATACCATAATTCTTACATAACTCGACCACCTTACGCGTATGAGCAATATTTTCTTCATAACTTAATTGCGATCCATCAAACATAATTGATGAAAAACCACATTTAATTGCACGTTCTATGGTAGAAAACGTTAAACCATGATCCAGATTTAAACAAACAGGCACCCCTGTTACTTGCGCTTTTTTCTTGATATATTCCGTTGTCGATTCTAAATCAAGGTAAGGTAAATGAACTTCAGCTACATTAATAATAACCGGTGATTGTTGCTCTTTAGCCGCAGAAAAAACTGCATCAACAAAGTTAGAATCAATTGCATTAAATGCACCAACCGCAAATTTATGTTTATTTGCAACAGCAAGTATTGATTGTAAATTTAATAATGCCATTTTAAGCTCCTATATAATTTGAGTAGTCACTGCATAACAAATACATTGGCGGTTCATCTTCATCAATTTGAGAAAAACGTCCTAGAGGTTCCAAAAAACGATTATCGGTCAAATCATCATTTGCCATTGATACTTCTCCAGCTAATACCGTATCACCTTCTGCCCAAAAACTATGATATAGCAATTGAGGTAAACAAATACTTTGCCCTGGTGCTAATCTGACAACCTCACCCGCAGGAACCGTTAATTGCTTACCATCAACAGTCACCTGAATTTCTGTTTTCTCATCCAATAAGTCGGTTTGTTCATCTCGCTTATATAAACGAATGGCTAAGGTGCCACCACCGCGATTAATGATGTCTTCCATTTTCTTCCAATGGTAATGCATTGGCGTAATTTGCCCCTCTTTGACCATCATAATTTTTTCAGCGTAGGGCTTATTATTCAAGCTTGACTGATTACGTAGCGTAAAGAGGGCTAAGCCAAATTGAGTGAAATTATTTAGATTAAAGTCGGTGACATCCCAACCAAGACGGGCGTCCAAGATCTCTTGCTGAGAAGACAAATCGATTTGCTGCCAATCGGATAAGCGATAATGTGCAAAACTTGGTAAATGGAAGCAATAACGCTGCATAAGCGCTTTTGCTTCGTTAAGGATTTGATTAATTTCAGAACGTTTCATATTGCGCCTCTTAACCAGAAAAGTGCGGTGGATTTTTGCTTATTTTTCTAACGGCCACAACCAAGCTGCACCACGTACACCGCTCGAGTCACCATGTTTTGCTTTTCTAATTGGTGTATTGAATTCTTTACCAAAAATATAATTTGGCATTAATTTTGGTACGTTTGTATAGAGGCGATCAATGTTGCAAACACCACCAGCAAAGACAATGACATCAGGGTCAAGCATATTGACATAGGCTGCTAAGGATTTAGCTAATCGACGTTCGTAGGCTTGAATAGATTGTTCTGCTAACTCATCACCTTGTTCAGAAAGTGCTAAAATTTCATTACCTTTGAGGCGTTTTCCAGAACGGCGTTCGTAGTCATCACATAAGCCTGTGCCTGAAATAAACTGTTCAATACAACCATGTTTGCCACAATAGCATTGGTTGTTTCGGCTCACTTCTTGTTCTTCTTCATCTTGCCAAGGCAATGGATTATGTCCCCATTCACCGCCAATACCGTTACCACCATTATGTGGCTTACCATTAATCACAATACCCGAACCACAGCCAGTGCCTAAAATTAAGGCTAAAACCACCGCACTTCCTGCACCAGCACCATCTGCCGCCTCGGAAACTGTCATACAGTTAGCATCATTTGCCACTCGTACTTCACGATTTAATAGAGTACACAAATCTTTATCTAAAGGTTGTCCATTTAACCACACTGAGTTGGCATTTTTGACTTTGTGGCTAAAAGGCGAGACCGTTCCAGGAATACCAATACCAACCGTCCCCGTTTGTCCCGTTGCCTGTTCAGAATCATCCACTAAACTTTTAATGGCTAATAAGGTTTCCTGATAAGAACCTCGCGGAGTGGCAATTCGTTTGCGAAATAACTCTTCGCCTTCATTAGACAGAGCGATCACTTCAATTTTTGTACCACCTAAATCAATACCAATACGCATAACAACCTCATATTTATTCATTGCTTAAAAGAAAGAAGGGACGGTATAAACCGTCCCTCGTGTCAGACGATTATTTTACAGTCCAACCTTTATAGTCTTTGATATTGTCACGATTAATTAAGCTTACGGGGATTAACACTGGCTCTTTTGGCGCAGGTTTACCTTGTAAAATATCGTAACCGATTTTCACCGCTTCAGCTGCCATCACTTGTGGATCTTGAGCTGGTGTACCGATAAATAATGTACCATCTTGTTTTAATGCTTCTTCAGCATCTGGCGAGCCATCTACACCAAGAATAAAGAATTCATTGCGTTGTGCTTGTTTTGCCGCTAAATCTGCACCAATTGCTGTTGGGTCATTGATAGCAAATACCGCATCAATTTTCGGATGAGCGATTAATAATGAAGTCATTACTTCTAAACCACCCTCACGACTACCTTTTGCATTTTGGTTGTGAGATAACACTTTGATGTCAGCGTGTTTAGCAAACACATCTTGGCAACCTTGTACACGATCTTGTACTGCTGATACTGGTGGTCCATTGATGATAACAACATTACCTTTACCATTTAATTTATCAACGATAGTTTGACACGCAATTTCACCCGCTTGGTAGTTGTTTGAAGTTACTGTTGCATCTGCACCATCCGCAGCTACGTCAACTGCAACCACAACAACACCTGCATCACGTGCACGTTGCACTGCTGGCCCAATACCTTTTGAATCCGCCGCATTTAAAATAATCATATCGGTTTTCGCAGCAATAAAGTTATCAATTTGAGCCACTTGTTGACCTAAATCATAACCACTGGATACAGAAACCACATTCACTTTGTCACCAGCTAATTCTTTTGCTTTTAACTCCGCACCTTTAGCAATTTGCACGAAGAATGGGTTAGCAAGATCCCCTACAGTAACACCGATAGATTTTAACTCTTTTGCTTGCGCAAAAGGTGCCACTGCTAACATTAAAGATACAGCTAAGGTTTTTAATTTCATTACAATTTCTCCTCTTTGAAGTTTGAAGTGAAGTTTAAGCTGAACGGGTACGGTATTTATCGATTAAGACAGCTACGATGATTACCCCACCTTTAATAACGAGTTGCCAGAAATAAGACACGCCCATTAATGTCATACCATTATTTAAGGTTGCGATAATCAAGGCTCCAATAAGCGTACCTGTAATAGTACCGATACCGCCCACAAAGCTGGTGCCACCTAAAATAACAGCTGCAATCGCATCGAGTTCATAACCGACACCAAGGTTACCATTGGCGCTGTATAAACGAGATGCACTCATTACCCCACCTAAGCCTGATAATAGGCCACTGGTAGCATAAACGAAGATTAAAACCACAGACACTTTGATACCTGTCAAACGTGCTGCTTGTAAGTTACCGCCCACTGCATAAATATGCGTACCTAATGTGGTGCGGCGTAAGATAAACCAACAAATTGCGATGGTCGCGAAAGCAATAATCACTAACCAAGGGACTGAACCTAGATAACCATTACCAATCCAACTAAATGAAATTTTTGAGTTAATCACTGTTGTACCATCTGCAACAAGGTAAGCTGCACCACGAAGTGCGGTGTAAGTACCGAGCGTAACGATGAATGGTGGTAATCCAGCAAAGGCAACTAATAGGCCGTTGAAAATCCCCATCCCCAAACCAGCTAACAGGGCTAAAGGTACCGCAAACTCTGCTAGTGCAGGGTTTAATGAAGTGACTAATCCAATAACGGCAGTTACCCCTAATATTGAGCCAACAGAAAGGTCGATCCCCCCAGTCAAAATAACGAATGTCATCCCTGCTGCCAACACAATATTAATAGAAGCTTGACGTGTAATATTCATCATATTGGCTTCGGTCATAAAGTTTGGTGCAACAAATGAAAAGACAATTACAATTAAAACTAAAATTGGCAGAATACCCATGGCTTGCATGCTATCTGCCAGCGCCATTTTCTTAAATCCTGCTTTTTCTGGTTGTGTTGTTCCCATTTTACTTCTCCTCAAATATGAATTCTGCTCAGTTATTCCGCGCCACAAGCAAATGCCATAATGCGCTCTTGATTAATATCATCACCTGTTAATTCGCCTACGGTATAGCCTTCTCGCATCACATAAACGCGATCGCTCATGCCCACAATTTCAGGTAATTCACTGGAAATCATCAAAATTGCCACGCCATTTTTCGCCATTTCGATCATCATGCGGTAGATTTCACTCTTCGCACCAACATCCACGCCTCTTGTTGGTTCATCCAAAATAAAGAGTTTTGGATTAATCGCTGCCCAACGAGAAAGTAACACTTTTTGTTGGTTACCACCTGATAAACCACTCACATTCACATTGGCACTCGGCACACGCATTTTTAATCCTTCAATTGCAGCTTGTGTGGCTTCTTTGCCTTTTGCTTGGTTGATCACCATCATGGTTGCATCGCGTTCCATGGTTGCCATAGTGACATTTTTTAAAATATTTAAATCAAGGAATAACCCTTCTTCCTTGCGGTTTTCAGGTAGTAATGCCACATGATGAACAATGGCATCTCGTGGAGAACTAAAACTAATTTCACCACCACTTAAGTAAATTTTACCTTTTGTCGCAGGTTTTACCCCAAATAATAAATGGGCTAACTCTGAGCGACCTGCGCCAACTAATCCAGATAAACCAATAATTTCACCCGCTCTCACTACTAACGAAGCATCCTGTACTTTATTGCCATCGGACAAATTTTCTACTCGCAATACTTCTTCGCCAGCAAGCACTTTTTCTTTATTAAATAAATCTGTTAGCGGACGACCCACCATCATTTGCACTAAGGTGGATGAATCTAAATTCTCACGCGTGAGCGATCCCACATATTTGCCATCACGTAGCACACTCACACGATCTGCTAATTCATAAATTTCCGCCATACGATGACTGATGTAAATAATCGCCATACCTTCATCGCGTAATTTTTTCACTAACGCAAACAAACGTTCGGTTTCACGCGAAGAAAGTGCCGCTGTTGGCTCATCCATGACTAAAATGCGACTATTACGATGTAAGGCGCGTGCAATTTCAACTTGTTGTTGCTCTGCAATGGTTAAAGAAGAAACTTTTTGCGTGGATTGAAATTGCGCACCTAAACGATCGAGCACTTTTTGTGCTTCTTCTGCCATGGTTTTACGATCTAAACCAAAGAAATTTTTGATTTCACGCCCTAAAAAAATATTTTCTGCTACAGTCAGGTTTGGGGAAAGATGAATTTCTTGATAAATCAAGGTAATACCTGCTTTAATCGCATCATTAGGCGAAGAAATATTGAAAGGCTGTCCATCAATCTTAATCTCACCAGCAGTGGCGGTATAAGCCCCTGCCAAAATCTTCATCAACGTACTTTTGCCTGCTCCATTTTCCCCCATTAACGCATGAATTTCGCCACGATAAATGGATAAATCCACATTCTGCAAGGCATAAAATGAACCAAAACGTTTCTGAATACCTTGCATTTCAAGGAGAGGAAGAGGAGTCGAAGCACTGTTCACTTGTTCCATCTTAAAAATCCTCTGTCACATTAAACATGGTAGAATTTAAACATAACCATATGAATACACAATGTAAATTTGCTTCGTAGCCTCTGTTTTTTCTGATTATGTGAGCTATATCACGAAATAAAACGCGTAGGGAAAATCAATCTCAAACGATGAACTAAAAGTGCGGTGGATTTTTGTGCTACTTTTATGAAATAGGAATGGAAAATGAAAGGTGAAAAAATAGGCTAAGTTAAACTTAGCCTAATTCATGTTAATAATATTGTTTTAGATAGCCTAGATAACGCTGATAAACTTCCTCGTATTTCACCGCACTTTGTGGGTTAGGTTGCACCTTGGATTGTTCATCTAAATGCACGAATTCACGACATAGGGTTTCCAAATCTGCTTCGCCATTTGCCCACATTGCCTGAATAGCACCACCCAATGCTGCCGCCTCTTCTTCCTGTAAGCAAACCACTTCAGCATTCATTATATCAGCAATCATCTGCCGCCAAACCGCACTTTTCGCACCACCACCAATTAAGCGAATTTGTGAAGTCGATAAACCAGCTTGACGGAATAAATCTAACCCATAACGCAAAGTAAAACTCGCCGCTTCCATCATCGCTCTGCATAAATTGGCTTGTGTAAAGTTCGCTGCATCAAGTCCTAAAATACTGGCTTTCGCTTGCGGTAAAGCCGGCACACGCTCACCGTTAAAGAAAGGCAAAATTGAAATACCCTCTGCACCAATAGGGCTTTGCTGGATTAATTCATTAAATTGTTGAACATTTATTTGTAATAAATCCATCATATTTTTATTGGCAGAGGTCATATTCATCACACAAATTAATGGTAACCACCCACCACTGCTCGAGCAAAAATTCGCAATTTCCATTGGCAATGCAGTTAATGGCTGATCCGTATAAGCATAAAGCGTACCCGAAGTACCCAAACTCATGGTGGCAATACCTTGCTTAATATTACCCGTACCAATCGCCCCCATCATATTATCACCACCACCTGTGGCAACAATCACATTGTCAGATAAGCCAAGTAAAGCGGCAATTTCAGGACGCACTGTGCCTATTTTCTGTTGAGCAGACACCAATGTCGGCAACACCGTATTAGCGTCTAATTCAGGGGCTAACAAGGCAAAGGCTTTATGATGCCAAACACGATGAATCACATCAAAATAACCCGTACCAGAGGCATCACCATATTCCATACAAAAATGACCTGTTAGCCAATAATTGAGGTAATCATGCGGCAACATAATTTTTCTAATACGTTGATATTGTTCAGGATAATGTTTTCTAAACCATAAAATTTTAGAGGCGGTATATCCCGTTTGAGGCATAATACCTAATTCAGCAAATGCCTGTTGCTGACCGCCCAATAAATCGATGAATTCTTGATTCTCTTGCGCTGTTTCCGTATCACACCATAATTTTGCATTATACAAAGGCTGATCATGCTCATCTAACATAACCAATCCATGTTGCTGCCCAGAAACTCCGATGCCTTTAATCAAGTGCGGTTCAATTTTTGCCATTTTTATGGCATCACGCAATGCACTAATTAAGGCATCAACCCACCATTGTGGCTGTTGTTCACGCCGCCCATTACTCTGTTCAATTAACTGATGCGCGGCATACCCCACACCAATCACCTTTTTGTTTTGGCTATCAACAACAATCGCCTTTGTCCCTTGCGTACCGCAATCAATCCCAATATACATTTTCTCCTCCAAATGAAAAGTGCAGTATAAAATTGTTAGAAATTATACCGCACTTTATGCCTAGTGATTAAAAATATATTGATTTACTAGATTCTCGAGATATTCTTGTTGACCAGAAACTGGTTTAGGATCAACACCTTGAGTTTCAACCCATTTTGCTAGACTTTCTAAAGAAGCATTACCTGACAAAATTTGTTGACCAAATTCATTATTCCATCCAGCATAACGTTGCTCAACAACTTGTTGTAATACTTGCTCTTCCAACATTTTAGCTGCACGTTTTAAGGATAGAGCAAGCACGTCCATCGCACCAATATGTCCATGGAATAAGTCATAAGGATCTGTACTTTGACGTCTAATTTTCGCATCAAAATTAAAACCACCTGTTTTAAATCCACCAGCTTTTAAGATTTCATACATAACAAGCGTATTTTCTTCCACACTATTTGGGAATTGATCCGTATCCCACCCCAATTGAGGATCGCCTCTATTGGCATCAATCGATCCGAAAATATCTAATGACGCAGCTGTTGCAATTTCATGTTGGAATGTATGACCAGCTAATGTAGCGTGGTTTGCCTCAATATTAACTTTAATTTCGTTCTCTAACCCAAATTGTTTTAAGAAACCATATACAGTAGCTACATCATAATCATATTGGTGTTTCGTTGGTTCCTGTGGTTTTGGTTCAATTAATAATGTACCTTTAAAACCAATTTTATGCTTATGCTCCACAACCATTTGCATAAAGCTGCCAATTTGCTCACGTTCACGTTTTAAATCCGTATTTAATAAGGTTTCATACCCTTCTCGCCCACCCCATAATACATAGTTCTCACCACCTAAACGTTTTGTTGCATTCATTGCAGTAAATACTTGTGCTGCTGCCCAAGCAAAAACTTCAGGATTTGGATTCGTCGAAGCACCAGACATATAGCGAGGATTAGTAAAGCAATTCGCCGTTCCCCATAATAGTTTCACTCCTGTATCTGCTTGTTTTTGCTCAAGGATATCAACCATGGTATTGAAATTAGTTAGGTATTCTTTAAACGAATTTCCTTCGGGGGCAACATCTACATCATGGAAACAATAAAAAGGCACACCTAATTTGCTAAAAAATTCAAATGCAATATCTGCTTTTTGTTTTGCCCCCGCTAGCAAATCACCTGTTTTCTGCCAACTACGATCTAATGATCCTACGCCAAACATATCATTTCCTGTCCAACAGAATGTATGCCAATAACAAACTGCTAAACGTAAATGTTCAGCCATTGTTTTTCCTAAAATAATTTCATCGGGGTTGTAATGTTTAAAAGCAAAAGGATTTTTAGAATGCGCTCCTTCATACTGAATTTTTTCAATCTTCTCAAAATAATTAGACATGATGCTTTCTCCTACAAGTTTGAACTAAGACGATAGAGTCGATAGCATAATGATAAAAATCACATTAACTCTCAATTACGTTATTTCACTTTTCTATTGAGATTATTCGTTATTGTGTACTAAGTCACAAAAAACAAAAAACATAATAGCATTACGAGATCTGATAATTGCGCTCTGTTCTTAATATCCTCAAACTACCAATGAGTAAATTAAACCTTACTCTAAATATCACTTATTCAACTCATTGAGGTGTCATATGAAAATTAAATCAACATTATTGGCTATAACTGCCGCTCTTATGGTTTTTGGTAACACAGCTGTAGCTAAAGATCTAAAAATTGGAATGTCCATTGATGATTTACGTTTAGAACGTTGGCAAAAAGATCGTGATATTTTCGTTAAAAAAGCTGAATCATTAGGCGCTAAAGTATTTGTACAATCTGCAAATGGTGATGCCACAGCACAAATTTCTCAAATTGAAAACATGTTAAATAAGGATGTAGATGTGCTGGTCATTATTCCATTTAATGGAGAAGTGTTAACTAATGTTATCGCTGAAGCGAAGAAAGAAGGTGTTAAAGTCTTAGCCTATGACCGATTAATTAATAATGCAGATATTGATTTTTATGTTTCTTTCGATAATGAAAAAGTAGGCGAATTACAAGCACAGAGCATTATTGATAAAAAACCTGAAGGTAATTATTTCTTAATGGGAGGTTCACCTGTTGATAATAACGCCAAATTATTCCGTAAAGGACAAATGAAAGTGTTACAACCACATATTGATAGTGGCAAAGTAAAAGTAGTTGGCGATCAATGGGTTGATTCATGGTTAGCTGAAAAAGCTCTTCAAATTATGGAAAATGCGCTTACTGCAAATAAAAATAACATTGATGCGGTTGTTGCTTCGAACGACGCAACTGCTGGTGGTGCAATTCAAGCATTAAGCGCTCAAGGATTAGCAGGAAAAGTGGCGATTTCAGGACAAGATGCAGATTTAGCTGCAATCAAACGCATTATTGATGGTTCACAAACAATGACTGTTTATAAACCAATTACTAATTTGGCTGATAAAGCAGCAGAAATTGCAATTGAGCTGGGTAAAGATCAAAAAGTTGAAAATAACTCAACATTAAATAATGGCTTAAAAGACGTACCAGCTTATTTATTAGAACCTGTCGTAGTCACAAAAGACAATATTGAAGAAACTGTTATTAAAGATGGTTTCCACAAAAAAGAAGCAATTTATAAATAATCCTCTTTACTCAGCATAGATGGCAGAAAATATTTCTGCCATCTTTAAAAGGGAGTCAATTATGGCGAAATTACTAGAAATGAGAAATATCACTAAAAAATTTGGTGATGTCGTTGCATTAAATGATATTTCTATTTCGCTAGAAATGGGCGAGGTTCTTTCTCTTTGTGGAGAAAATGGATCGGGCAAGTCGACCTTAATGAAGGTATTATGTGGTATTTACCCATTCGGTGATTACGAAGGAGAAATTTATTTCTCTGATGAAAAGCTTATTGCTAAAAACATTAAAGATACGGAAGAAAAAGGCATTTCAATTATTCATCAAGAATTAACTTTAGTAAAAAACATGTCGATTCTTGAAAATATGTTTCTCGGCAATGAAACCGTAAAATTTGGTCTTGCTGACGATAATGCAATGTATCTACGCTGTAAAACATTATTACAACAAGTGCAGTTGGATGTAGACCCTAATACAAAAGTCGGTGAATTAGGTTTAGGACAACAACAATTAGTTGAAATTGCTAAAGCCTTAAATAAAAAAGTGCGGTTGCTTATTTTAGATGAACCTACCGCTTCATTGACAGAAAAAGAAACTGCCATTCTATTGAATTTAATTAAAGACTTACAAGCACATAATATTGCTTGTATTTACATTTCACATAAACTCAATGAAGTAAAAGCAATTTCAGATAATATCTGCGTTATTCGTGATGGCGAACACATAGGAACCTTACCAGCGAAAGGCATGACGGAAGACGATATTATTACAATGATGGTTGGACGTGAAATAACTTCTCTCTATCCTCATGAGCCTCATCCAATTGGCGAAGAAATCTTGCGTATAGAAAACTTAACTGCTTGGCACCCAACAAATACACATATCAAACGTGTTGATAATGCAAGCTTTAACTTAAAAAAAGGAGAAATTTTAGGGGTTGCAGGGCTTGTAGGTTCAGGTCGAACGGAAATGGCACAATGTATTTTTGGGTCTTATCAAGGAAAAGCCGAAGGACAGATTTTCATTCATAACAAACCGGTAAAAATTAGAAATTGTCCTCACGCTATTGAAAATGGCATTGTAATGGTACCAGAAGATCGAAAAAAACATGGCATCATTCCAATAATGGGTGTAGGAAAAAATATTACTTTATCCTCGTTATCTCAATTTTGCTTTAATAAAAAAGTAATAAATGAACCCTTAGAAGAAACCATTATTAACCAATCAATAGCTAAATTAAAAGTAAAAACATCTTCACCTGAACTTGCAATTGGTCGTTTAAGTGGCGGTAATCAACAAAAAGCTATTTTAGCCAAATGTTTATTACTCAATCCTAAAATATTAATTTTAGATGAACCAACAAGAGGCATTGATGTTGGTGCTAAATATGAGATTTATAAGTTAATCAATCAACTAGCTCAGCAAGGAATAGCAATCATTGTCATATCATCTGAATTACCAGAAGTTTTAGGGATAAGCGATCGCGTACTCGTTATGCACCAAGGAAAAATTAAAGCGGATCTTATAAATGATCATTTAACTCAAGAGCAAGTTATGGAAGCGGCACTTAAGGAGTAACCTATGAATAAATTAAAAAATATTAATTTACAAGTTTACATCATGTTGATGGCTATTGTTGTCATTATGCTGTTTTTCTCTTTTGCAACTGATGGGGCTTACTTAAGTGCACGAAATATATCTAACCTACTGCGTCAAACATCCATTACTGGAATTCTGGCAATTGGGATGGTATTTATCATTATTTCAGCAGAAATTGACTTATCCGTTGGCTCTTTGATGGGGTTATTAGGGGGATTTGCAGCTATCACAAATGTTTGGTGGAATTGGCCACTACCACTCACAATTATTGTGACATTATCTCTCGGATTAATGCTTGGCGCATGGAATGGATGGTGGGTTGCTTATCAGAAAGTCCCTTCATTTATCGTAACCTTAGCTGGTATGCTTGCTTTTAGAGGAATTTTAATCGGTTTAACCAACGGAACAACAGTTTCACCTATAAGTTCAGAAATGGCATCTATTGGGCAAGGGTATTTAACTGATATAACAGGAATGATTATTGGTGTTATCGCAGTCTTTTGTTTTATCAGTTGGGGAAGTTATCAACGCAAAGCGAGACAAAACCTCAATCTGAATGTGCCATCAATTAGCAAAGACACATTAAAATATGCTGTTGTAGCAATTCTCTTATTAGGCGCCATTTATTTATTAAATAATTATCGTGGTGTGCCATTCCCAGTATTAGTGCTCGCATTCCTCACTGTAATTGGTACATTTATTGCAAGAAAAACTGCATTTGGTCGTCATATCTATGCTATTGGTGGCAACATTGACGCTGCCCGTTTATCTGGCATTAAAGTTGAGAAAGCAAAACTTACCATATTTGCAATCAATGGATTACTTGTCGCTATCGCAGGTCTTATTTTAAGTGCTCGATTAGGGGCTGGCGCACCATCTGCAGGACAAAATGCAGAATTAGATGCGATCGCAGCTTGTGTTATTGGTGGGGCAAGTTTGGCTGGAGGTATAGGTACAATTTATGGCGTTGTAATAGGCGCATTCATCATCGCCCTACTTGATAACGGAATGAGTATGTTAGACGTCCCAACATTCTGGCAATATATCGTTAAAGGCAGCATTCTACTTTTAGCTGTTTGGATGGATACCATGAGTAAGAAAAAAGCTTAGCCCTCCCTTTATTCCACATCAAATGCACCACAGCATAAAAACTGCGGTGCATTTTTCACAATTTTGCCAAACCTGCTTTTTTATCTTATAGTTATCTTCAACATAGGAGGTAAAAATGCCAGAACAATACTATAAAGTCGCCTTACTATTTAATGCTAATAAAATCTATGATCGTGGCGTTATTGAAGGTATCGGACAGTATATTCAAGCGTCTCAATGCAATTGGGATATATTCATGGAAGATGACTTTACTTACCATAAAGATGAGATAAAAAATCTCTCTATTGATGGTATTATTGCTGATTTTGACGATATAGAAACAGCCAAACTATTACATAATATGTCGATTCCCACCATTGCTGTGGGAGGATCCTATCAAAATACTGATGATTATCCTCATCTACCTTATGTGGCAACAGATAATTACGAACTAGTCCATACCGCATTCTTACATTTAAAACAAAAAGGATTAAGTCATTTTGCTTTTTACGGCTATCCAACAGAAAATCAAAAGCATTGGGCAGTTGAAAGAAAAAATGCATTTATTCAGATCATGGAAAATAACGAACATCAGCCACGCTACTATTTAGGAGACAAAACGCAAGCTGATAATTGGGCTGAATCCCAAACAAAACTCTGCGATTGGATAAAAACATTACCTAAACATACGGGGATTATTGCAGTAACAGATGCCAGGGCAAGACATTTACTACAAGCCTGTGAACACCTCAAAATTGCTGTTCCTGACGAGATATGTATTATTGGTATTGATAACGAAGAATTAATCCAATATCTTTCTCGGGTATCTTTATCTTCTGTGGTTCAAGGTACAACTCAGATAGGTTATCAAGCCGCCAAGTTATTACATCGTTACTTAAATGGCCAGCAAATATCTCATACCCCAATCCTTGTTCCTCCTGTAAAAGTAGAGGAACGGCGCTCGACAGATTATCGTTCTTTACAAGACCCCCTTGTTATTCAAGCAATGCATTTTATCCGACATCGAGCTTGTCAAGGCATAAAAACAGAACAAGTACTAGATCACTTACGTATTTCCCGCTCGAATTTAGAGCAACGTTTTAAATTAGAAATGGATAAAACCATCCATCAAGTTATTCATGAAGAAAAATTAAATCGAGCTAAACAACTATTGCAACACACAGATATTTCAACTCAGGAAATATCCGAGATTTGTGGCTATCCCTCATTACAATACTTCTATGCTGTCTTTAAAAAAGAATACAACAAAACCCCAAAAGAATTCCGATATTCGACGAATATCTAGCCAAGATCTTTACACTTCTTTTACACTATTTGAATTTACAGCAGGGATTTTTTATCTATAATGGTCATCGCCTTATCGTGATTAGGGACGCGAAATAAGGTAGGTTTAGAATAAAAAGAGGATTGAGTTCCTCTCAAATACTGCGGTGAAAATAATGAGATTTTCACCGCATTTTTTATGCCTTTCTTAAGGCGCTAAATTCACTGCACCCTGGTAGCCAAATTGTCGCCAAGCTTCATATACGGCAACGGCAACAGAATTGGATAAATTCATACTACGACTATTTTCTGCCATTGGAATGCGAATTTTCTGTTCCATAGGCAAGGTATCCAAAATTGACATTGGAATACCGCGGCTTTCTGGTCCAAACATTAAATAATCACCTTGCTCAAACTGTACTTGACTATGTGCAGGGCGACCTTTCGTTGTCATGGCAAAAAGACGAGTTGGCTTTTCATTTTCAAGGAATTGTTCAAATGTTTTATGTTTTTTGATGTTAACAAATTCATGATAATCCAAGCCTGAGCGGCGTAATCTTTTGTCATCCCAAGTAAAACCAAGAGGTTCAATTAAATGCAAACGAAAACCTGTATTGGCACATAGGCGAATAATATTTCCTGTATTTTGTGGAATTTCAGGTTCGTAAAGTACAATATCTAACATAGATGTTCTCGCAATAAAAATAATAGCGAATTGTAGCCTACCCCTAAGCAACTTTCAATTTTCTGCGCTTATGTTATGCTACAAAGGTTTAAATGGATGGAAGATGTATGACGATGAAATGCCCTTGCCAATCAGGTCAATCTTATTCAGAATGTTGCCAACCTTATCATTTACAGCAACAATTTCCCTCAATGGCGGAACAATTAATGCGTTCTCGCTATGCTGCTTATGCATTAAAAAACATTGATTACATTGTGCAAACCACTGCGCCTTCTCAACAATGCTTATTAGATCAAGCCGCTTTACAACAATGGGCAGAGCAAACCCAATGGCTAGGTTTACAAATTGTCGCACAACAACAGTTATCCAAACAGCATAGTGCGGTGGAATTTAACGCTTTTTTTGCCGCCGAAAATGGCGAGCAAACCCATCACGAACATTCGCTTTTTGTGCAAATTGATCAACGCTGGTATTTTGTTGATCCAACCGTTCCCTTGCCCACAATGAAGCAAGCTTGCTTATGTGGTTCAGGCAAAAAATTTAAACATTGTTGTGGAGGTTATTTATGAGCAAAAACACCTCGTTTTTCACCGCACCTTTATTGTTCTTAAACGTATTTTGGCAGCGATTCCAGCAAAACAAACTGACACAAGCAGCAGGTTCACTCACTTACAGCACCATGCTCGCGATTGTGCCATTGGTCATGGTAATTTTTGCCATTTTTTCTGCGTTTCCCATGTTCAATGAAATGACCAGTTCCTTAAAAGAACTCATTTTTGATAACTTTGCCCCAGCAGCGAGCGGTGTCGTTGGGCAATATATTGATGAGTTTGTGCATAACTCTAAACAAATGAGCGCCATTGGGATCGTCAGTTTAATTTTAGTCGCATTGATGTTGATTAATTCAATTGATCGCACCTTAAATGATATTTGGAATGCTAAAAATCGAAGTGCGGTGTTTTCTTTTGCGATTTATTGGACAATTCTGACATTGGGACCTATTTTCATTGGTGCAAGCATTGCTATCTCAACCTATGTGTCTTCCTTTGAACTGTTTGATAACGAGATCAATCTGCCCTTTGGTTTAAAAGTACTTAGTTTGGTGCCATTTTTTATTACTTGGTTAAGTTTTACTTTAATTTATATGTTGGTACCCAACCAAAAAGTCTATATGAAACACGCAGCAGCAGGCGCTTTAGTTGCAGCAATCTTCTTTACTTTAGGCAAAAAAGCATTCACTTGGTACATCGCAACTTTCCCGTCTTATCAACTGATTTATGGCGCCATGGCAACCTTACCGATTATGTTATTATGGTTCCAATTAAGTTGGATTTTTGTGTTACTTGGTGCTCAGTTATCCGCCGTATTAGGCGATATGAGATTAATTAAATTGGGCGAATTAAACTTACAAGAAATTAAGGAACATAAAGAATGATTGGATTAATTCAACGTGTAACGCAAGCGAAGGTAGATGTTGAAGGAAAAACAGTAGGTGAAATTGGCAAAGGGTTGCTTGTTTTACTGGGCGTGGAAAAAGAAGACGATCGACAAAAAGCTGACAAATTGCTAGAAAAAGTCCTGCATTATCGTGTATTTAGCGATGAAAATGGCAAAATGAATTTGAATGTACAACAAGCAGGCGGTGCAGTTCTAGTGGTTTCTCAATTTACCTTAGTAGCGGATACAGAACGCGGTTTACGTCCAAGTTTTTCCAAAGGCGCATCACCCCAAGTTGCCGAACAACTTTATGATTATTTTGTGCAAAAGTGCGGTGAAAAAATTACCGTTTCTAGTGGGCAATTTGCCGCGGATATGCAAGTGAGTTTAACCAATGATGGTCCTGTTACCTTTTGGCTTACAGCATAGCAGATCGAAACTAAATTAATTTTTGCAAGACGAAGAAAGTCGGTTATACTTAACACCTATTTTATTCACTTATTTTGAGAACAACATGGAAGAATTTATGCCCTTGGCAATCCAATTTGCCAAAAACCATACCTTACTTGTAGCGGCTTGGTTCGCTATTTTTGGTGCGACCATTTACGTTTTCGTAAAAACCGCATTAAGTAAAGTTAAAATCATTTCTAACTCACAAGCCGTAGCATTAATGAATAATCAAGATGCGGTTATTATTGATTTGCGTAGCATTGACGAATTCAAACGTGGTCACATTATTCATAGCCAACATTTCTTACCGACAGATATTAAAAATCACAATTTAGGTAAATTAGAACAACACAAAGACAAGGCTGTGATTTTAGTTTGTGCAACAGGTATGAATGCACGCACATCAGCAGAAATTTTAGCCAAACAAGGTTTTAGCCAAGTACATGTATTACAAGAAGGTATTGCTGGCTGGAACGGAGCAAACTTACCATTAGAAAAATAAGGATTGTCTATGACTGAAGAAAATAAACCCGTTGAGCAACCAGAAGTGGTTTTCCAAATTCAACGTATTTATGTAAAAGATGTGTCATTTGAAGCACCCAATTTACCGCAAATTTTCCAACAAGAATGGAAACCAAATTTAAGTTTTGATCTCAGCACCGAAGCAAAACAATTAGACGACGATTTATACGAAGTAACTTTAAATATTTCTGCTGAAACCACTTTAGAAGACAGTGGCGATGTAGCATTTATTTGCGAAGTAAAACAAGCAGGCGTATTCACTATCAGTGGCTTAGAAGATATGCAAATGGCGCATTGCTTAACATCACAATGCCCAAATATGCTTTTCCCTTATGCGCGTGAATTAATTTCTAGCTTAGTAAATCGCGGAACTTTCCCACCATTAAACCTTGCACCAGTTAACTTTGATGCATTGTTTATGGAGCACTTACGCCGAATCGAAGAAGAAGAGGCGAAAGAAGAACAGCAAGAAACCACACATTAAATCTTAACAGGCCTCTCAAATTGAGAGGCTTTTTTCCAGGAGCATTTTATGACGGCGCAAACACCAATTACCGTACTTGGTGCTGGTTCTTATGGCACTTCACTGGCGATTGCTTTTTCTCGTAACGGTTTCCCCACTTATCTTTGGGGACATAATCCCGAACATTGCCAACAACTTGCTGTTGAGCGTCAAAATGCCCGCTTTCTGCCAGATATTCGATTCCCAGACGCATTACATATTGAGGCAGACCTAAAAACTGCGGTGCAAAAATCACGAGATTTACTCATTGTTGTACCCAGCCATGTGTTCGCTGAAATAATCGACCAAATTAAACCGCACTTATTGTCTCATCATCGTATTGCTTGGGCGACAAAAGGCTTAGAACGTGATACCGGGCGTCTATTACAAGAGGTCGTCACCGAAAAATTAGGAAACGATTACCCTCTTGCTGTTTTATCTGGCCCTACTTTCGCCAAAGAATTAGCCGCTGGTTTACCAACAGCAATTGCCCTTGCGGCAAATAACACTGAATTTGCACAAGAATTTCAAGCAAGAATCCATTGCAGTAAACATTTCCGCGTTTATTTAAACCAAGACATGATCGGCGTGCAATTAGGGGGTGCAATCAAAAATGTGATCGCCATTGCCGCAGGCATGTCCGACGGCATGGGCTTTGGTGCCAATGCACGTACTGCATTAATCACACGAGGTTTAGCAGAAATCAGTCGTCTTGGTGCTTCTTTGGGTGCTAACCCAACAACTTTTATGGGAATGTCAGGATTAGGCGATTTAGTCTTAACCTGTACGGACAATCAATCTCGCAACCGCCGCTTCGGTATGATGTTGGGACAAGGTATTCATACCGAACAAGCCATGGAAGAAATCGGGCAAGTAGTCGAAGGTTTTTATAATACAAAAGAAACCTTTGTGTTAGCACAACGTCAAGGCATCGAAATGCCGATTACAGAGCAAATGTACCACGTGTTATTCCATGGCAAAAATGCACAAGACGCGGCAAGTACCTTATTAGGACGTGAAAAGAAAGGCGAATAGGAGGACGCAATGTTAAATCAAGTTTGGCATAAAATTCGGACAGAAGCGAAAGAATTAGTTGAACAAGAGCCTATGCTTGCGAGCTTTTTCCACTCCACGATTCTAAAACATAAAGATTTGGGCAGTGCATTGAGCTATATTTTGGCCAATAAACTCGCGACCACCACCATGCCAGCCATTAGTCTGCGTGAAATTATCGAAGACGCTTATCAAGATGATCCGAGCATTATTGAAAGTGCGGCGGCAGATATTAACGCTGTGCGCCAACGCGACCCAGCCGTCGAGCTGTGGTCAACACCATTGCTCTATCTCAAAGGTTTCCACGCTATTCAAAGTTACCGCATTACCCATTATTTGTGGCAACAAAAGCGACAATCTCTTGCTATTTATCTGCAAAACCAAATTTCTGTCGCCTTTGATGTGGATATTCACCCTGCGGCTCGCATTGGTTGTGGCATTATGTTCGACCACGCGACCGCAATTGTGGTGGGTGAAACTGCGGTGATAGAAAATGATGTTTCCATCTTACAGGGCGTTACTCTAGGGGGAACGGGCAAAGAATGTGGCGATCGCCATCCGAAAATTCGTGAAGGTGTGATGATCGGTGCTGGAGCAAAAATTCTCGGTAATATCGAAGTGGGGAAATACGCTAAAATCGGTGCTAATTCCGTTGTATTACAACCTATCCCTGAATATGCAACCGCTGCAGGTGTGCCTGCGCGCATTATTAGCAAAGATACGCAAGCCAAACCGGCTTTTGACATGAATCAGAACTTCATTGATAACGATCATATGTGTAACATTTAGGTACAACCATGCTCAATAAAGATACACAACTTTGTATGTCCTTAGCGGCAAGACCAAGCAACTTTGGCACAAGATTTCATAACTATTTATATGAAAAACTCGATTTAAATTTTGTTTACAAAGCTTTTACTACAACGGATATCGAGCACGCAGTAAAAGGTGTCCGCGCTTTAGGAATTCGAGGCTGTGCAGTGTCCATGCCTTTCAAAGAAAGCTGTATTCCTTTTTTGGATGAACTATCCACATCAGCCAAAGCGATTGAATCAGTCAACACCATTGTCAACAACGATGGCTATTTAAAAGCTTATAACACCGATTATATTGCCATCGAAAAGTTAATTGAAAAATATCAATTAAATAGCCAATCCAGTGTTATTCTCAGAGGCAGTGGCGGCATGGCTAAAGCGGTCGCTGCTGCTTTCAAAAATGCAGGATTCAACCAAGTCACAGTATTAGCGCGTAATGAAAAAACAGGCAAATATTTAACCGCACTTTATGGCTATCAACATATCACTCAGCTTGAAGACCAACAAGCCGATATTCTCATTAATGTAACGCCAATAGGTATGGCAGGTGGAAAAGAAGCAAATGAACTTTCATTTCCTGAAAGCTTAGTAGAAAGAGCTACCACCATTTTTGATGTGGTCGCTATGCCAGCGGAAACACCATTAATCAAATACGCTCAACAACAAGGCAAACAATGTATTTCAGGGGCAGAAGTTGCCGTATTACAAGCCCTTGAGCAATTTGAACTCTATACTGGCGTTCGCCCAGCTGAAACCTTAGTCAAAGAAGCAGCCGACTTTGCCCGAGCGAATTTATGACAATAAAAAAGTGCGGTGATTTTCACCGCACTTTTTCTTAACTTACTGAAATTATAAATAATATTTTTTCAATACTTTGAAGTTGTCATCTAAATCATAAACCAATGGCTGACCAGTTGGGATTTCTAAATCCATAATGTCAGCATCAGAAATACCTTCAATGTGTTTTGCAAGTGCACGTAATGAGTTACCATGTGCAGTCACTAACACGCGTTTACCTGATAATAATGCTGGCGCAATTTGATCTTCCCAGAATGGTAATACACGCTCAAGAGTGATTTTTAAGTTTTCTGCATTTGGCACGACATCGCTTGGTAAGTGAGCATAACGACGGTCGTTATGTGCAGAGTTTGGATCTTTTGGATCTAAATCTGGAGGAGAAATATCGTAAGAACGGCGCCAGATATGCACTTGTTCGTCACCATATTGTTCGGCAGTTGCTTTTTTATCTAAGCCTTGTAATTTACCGTAGTGACGTTCATTTAAACGCCAGTTTTTTACTTGTGGAATCCATAATTGGTTAGATTCTTCTAACACGATGTTACAAGTTTTGATTGCACGAGTTAACACAGAAGTGAAAGCAATATCAAATTCGAAACCAGCTTCAAGTAATTTTTTACCAGCGGCTTTTGCTTCTTCGATACCACGTTCTGTTAAGTTAACATCACGCCAACCTGTAAATAAGTTTTTTGCGTTCCATTCACTGAAACCATGACGGATAAAAACTAATTGCATAAGGAACTCCTCATTAATTAAAAATAAACAAAATCTCTCCGCACTTTATAACAAAATTCCTCTGGATTTAAAAGTAAAAAGCCAATGTTTCCTGATCTTTCGCAAAAATAATGGTATATTTAGCTCAAAATTGATTTGGATTACAAAAGTATGTTGCAGCCTTTCTCTGTCAAAAAATTCATAAAATACACCGCACTTTGTTGTGGTGCGTTACTCTTGTCGCTTTCTAGTCAAGCCAGTGATTTGCAGAAGATCCAGCAACAAATTAAACAGCAAGAACAAAAAATTGCGGAACAAAAACGCGAACAAAATAAATTGCAATCCACTTTAAAATCCCAAGAAAACAAAATTAACGATGTCGTTGGCGTATTGCGAGAAACGGAAACCAGTTTAAAAGAAACCAAGAAAATCATTGCAGAAACCACGCGCCAAATTCAACGTTTACAGCAACAACAAAAATCACAGAAAGAAAAACTCGCCAAACAATTAGATGTGCTTTATCGCGCAGGCAATCCTAATTCCGTTATTGAGCATTTATTATCAGAGGATGCGAAAAATAATGATCGCATGATGATGTATGCCAAGCATATGAATCAAACACGCCTACAATTAATTGATGAATTAAAGGCAACAAGAGCGCAATTAGAACAACAAAAAGCCTATTTGTCAGGACAACAAAAAGAGCAACAAACACAGCTCTCCGAACATAAAAAACAACAACAAGAGCTACAAAAAGCAAAAAATGAACGCCAAAGTACGTTAAATAAATTAAGTAAAACGTTAGAGCGTGATCAAAATAAATTAGACACTTTAAAAGCAAATGAAAATGCGTTGCGCAATGAAATTCAACGAGCAGCACAAGCTGCGGCGCAGCAAGAAAAACAAGAACGTGAGCAGTTAACTCAGAAAAAACAAGCTGAAGAAAAACGCACTAATACCGTCTATCAACCAACGGAACAAGAGAAAAAATTATTACGTTCAGGTGCTGGATTAAGTGGTAAATATCCTCGCCCTGTGGCTGGAAAAATTCTGCATAGTTTTGGTTCAACCCAAGTGGGTGAAGTCAAATGGAAAGGCATTGTAATTTCCGCTAGCGCTGGCACAGCAGTGAAGTCCATCGCTGCAGGACGCGTTATTCTGTCTAGTTGGTTAAGTGGTTATGGTCAAGTTGTGGTGATTGATCATGGCAAAGGCTATATGTCCTTATATGGTTACAACCAAGCTGTGTTCGTCAAAGCGGGAAGTTTAGTTAATGGCAGGCAGAAAATCGCGGAAGTGGGCAATAGCGGCGGACAAAATCGTTCCGCACTTTATTTCGAAATTCGCCGCCAAGGTAATGCGGTTAATCCAATGAGTTGGTTGCAATAACATGAAATGCCGTTGTCTTTTAAGTGCGGTTAAAAAAATCCTCTTTTTTTGTACCGCGCTTTTCACGCTAAATCTACAAGCACAACCCGCTAAGTTAGCCATTGTGATCGACGATATTGGCTATCATCCGAAAGAAGACGCAGCGATTTATGCGTTACCGAAAGAAATTTCTGTGGCGATCATTCCAGTTGCTCCTTATGCCAAACAACGTAATCAGCAAGCCAAAGAACAAAGCAGAGATGTTCTGATTCATCTGCCCATGCAGCCTCGTCAAAAAATAAAAATTGAAGAAGGTGGATTGACCTTAGGCATGTCTGCGCAACAGGTGGCACAACGTGTGAATAATGCCAAACAAATCGTTTCTGCCGCCATTGGTTTAAATAACCACATGGGCAGTGCAGCGACTTCTGACAATCAACTTATGACATACTTAATGCAAAGTTTACGTCAGCAAGGCTTATTTTTCTTAGATAGCCGCACCATAGGTTCTAGCGTGGCGGGAAAAGTAGCAAAAGAGCAAGGTGTGAATGCCTTAGATCGCCACATTTTCCTCGATGATAGTGATAACTTTGCCGATGTTCAACGACAATTCCAACTTAGCTTACAATATGCGCGTAAACATGGCACCGCGATTGTTATCGGACATCCACGAAAAAACACCGTTGCGGTTTTACAGGCAGGATTACGTCAATTACCTAATGATATTCAGCTAGTTGGCATGGGCAGTTTATGGCGTAATGAAAAAGTGGTGCCAACAAAACCATTTATTCTCTTGTTTAGCGATTTACCTGCTCCAACAAATATCAGTCCTTATCGCCCCATCCCAATGCTACGAGGCATCCCAGAATAATTATTTGGCGATCTCAAATTGATGTTTACAAGCTTTGTTAGCACAAACTAACAACAAATGGGTGGCAGTGCTTTTCTTTAAACTCGCCAAATTTCCACCGCACTTTTCACAACAAATTTTGTAGGGCTGGCTGGGTAAGGTAAATTTACATTGTGGAAATCGGTTGCAAGCATAGAAAGTTTTACCTTGTCGTCCTTGACGCGCCACTAACTCGCCCTCTTGACATTCAGGGCACATAAATTGTTGATCGCCGGATTGCTCTACCTCATCTTGCACAATAAAATGACAATCAGGATAGGCGCTACAGCCAATGAAAATCCCAAAATGTCCTTGTTTTACTTGCAATAAATTGCCACATTCAGGACAAACCTCCTGTAGCTCTTTTAACACTTTGCTTTCATGATGAGGTTGTAATGGCTTGAGATAATCGCAATCAGGGAATGTAGAACAACCTAAAAACAAGCCCTTTTTGCCTTGCTTAATAACCAAACTGGCCCCACATTGTGGGCAGTTTTCTTGCTGTTTTTTATAATGAAAAAGTTGTTCTTTCATCGCCACTGTTGCCACTAAAATAAGAAAATTTACCTATATACTGCCTGATTTTACGCATTTTCGTTTATACTAGCCACCTATTTTCACAAGGAATTCACTATGCAGGCACTGTTACAAAATCCTTATTTTTTAACCGCACTTTTCTTCGCATTGTTATGTTTCATTTTGATTTTCTTGCTAGCACGCCGTAACCGAGATGTAACGGAGCTACAACAGGATTTAAATAAAAACATTTTAGATTACAATGCATTAGTCGAAAAATTTGATCAGATCAATATCATTAAAAATCAACAAGATTTAGCCATTGTTCAGTCGCAAACTCGCCTTGAATATTTACAAAATGAGATCACAGAACGCGATGAACTGATCAAACAAAAAACAAACGACTTAGAAAAAACGCAGCTAAATTTAACCGCACTTCAGCAGCAAGTGACTGCATTTAAAATTACTTTATCAGAAAAAGAAAAAAGTTTTGCAGAGCAACAACAGCAATTTTTACAAAGTAAACAACTACTTAGCACTGAATTCCAGAATCTAGCCAATCGCATATTAGAGGAAAAAGCGCAATCCTTTAATCAAACGAATCAAGCCAGTTTGGATGCGTTGCTTAAACCTTTCCGCGAACAAATAGAAGGTTTTCAAAAACGCGTGAATGAAATCCATTCAGAAAATGTGAAAGGCAATGCAGGGCTCGAAGCAGAAATTAAGAAAGTGTTAGAGATTGGTTTATCCATGTCGCAAGAAGCTAATAATCTGGCGTCAGCATTAAAAGGTGAGAAGAAAACCTTGGGCAATTGGGGAGAAATTCAGTTAGAAAAAACGTTGCAGCTGACAGGTTTAATATCAGGCGAGCATTATCAACCGCAAGCGCATTTTAAAGATGAGCAAGGGCGAAACAATTACCCTGATTTTGTTATCAATCTCCCCGACAATAAGCAACTGATTATTGATAGTAAAATGTCATTGGTCGCCTATGAAAAAGCAATGAGTAGTGAAGATGAAACAGAGCGTCAACAATATTTAAAAGAGCATGTCAAAGCCATTCGTCAACATATGGCTGACTTATCGCAAAAAGATTACAGTAATCTTATTGGTATGCGTAGCCCAAATTTTGTGTTAATGTTTGTCGCCGTTGAGCCAGCCTATATTGAAGCCATGAAAGCCGACAGCGAATTGTTTAACTTTGGTTATCAAGAAAATGTAATTTTAGTTTCCCACACAACTCTCATGCCGATTTTGCGTACGGTGGCAAATTTATGGCGAATTGAACGTAGTAATACAGAAGCCAGAGAAATCAGCGAACGTGCGGGCGATATTTATAATCAGGTTTGTTTGCTGGCAGAACGCTTCGTCAAACTCGGCGGCACCATTGCCAATGTGAATACGCGTTACAATGAAACCGTTACCGCCTTGGTGGGTCAACAAGGATTATTTGGTAAAATTGACCGCTTTAAAGATTTGTCAGCCAAAGCCAACAAAACATTGCCTGAGGTTGAATTATTACATGCCGATATTAATACGGAAAAATTAGCTATTTTAAAAGGAACAACATCCAATGACACAATTAATCGAAATTAGCCCACAGCAAGCTTGGGATTTAATGCAGCAAGAAGATTGCGCCTTATTAGATATTCGCGATCTCCCGCGTTATCGCCAAAGCCACGCGCAAGAGGCTTTTCATTTAACCAACCAAAGCTATGGTATTTTCCAAGATGAATATGATTATGACCAACCAGTGATCGTGATGTGCTACCATGGCGTAAGCAGCCGCAATGTTGGTGCGTTTTTAATTGAACAGGGTTACGAACAAGTCTATAGCGTTGAAGGTGGCTTTGAAGCCTGGGAACGTGCAAACCTTCCTATTGAACGTGAATTTCCATAACAAGAAAGGCTTCCAATTGGAAGCCTTTTTTAAAATCCATATAATGCGATGTAAAGAAAAACTGCAATAAAAATCACCGCACTTATGATTAAGATTCGTTTTGCTAGCCTTGGTTGAGTTGGTTGAATTTTAAAACTCATTCGAGCAATAAGTCCCAACACAAAGGGATAAAACCACATTGAAAAGGACATAAAAGTGCGTTGCAATTCGGTTAAATTTGGATTTTCCAATATAGCTGGCGAAAGTAACAAGGCTAAAGGCCATAATAAAATCGGTGAACAAAAACCCGCAATGATCCAACTAAATCGGCTAAAACCTTCGGGCAAACTTCCATTTTCCATTTTAATCCCCATATTAATGTGACTGAATTATGAAAGGAATATAACAAATGCTATCCATTTTTAGAAGTCATCCACCTAAATTTACCCTATTTATTACCGCACTTTGCGGCATTTTATTTATTTTCAGCCACTTGATTGATTTTGATGTTTTAATCAACTTCTTTAACTTTCCTATTGATTACAATGAACAGCAGGATTATTGGCGCTATTTCAGCCATACGCTTATTCACCTGAGTATTATGCATATTGGTTTTAATCTCAGTTGGTGGTGGTTATTTGGTGGAGCCATTGAGAAAAAATTTGGCACCTTCAGTCTTGTGATACTTTATTTTTTATCCGCAATCATCAGTGGTTTCGCACAGAATTGGGCAAGTGGCCCTTTGTTCTTTGGGTTATCTGGCGTGGTGTATGCTGTAATGGGCTTCGTATTTATCGTAGATAAACTCAATCCTCATACTCAATTTGACCTGCCAGAAGGCTTTTTTACCATGATCATCGTTGGAATTTTATTTGGTTTTGCCGCCCCATTAATCGACGTAGCTGTTGGTAACGCTGCCCATATTGCAGGCTTAATAACTGGGCTAGCTTATGGCTTTTTGTTCACGAAAGTGAAAAAGTAGCAAGAAAAACACCGCACTTTTTGGGATCAAAGTACGGTGTTTTTTTAGATAGTTTTATTAAGCAAATAATTTCTTGATGACAGCTAACACCAAATTACATTTAGGCACAACAGAATCGACAACTAAATATTCCGTTTTAACATGCATATTTCCACCTGTTGGTCCAAGCCCATCAATAGTCGGGCAACCGGCAGAAGCAGCAATGTTTCCGTCACTCAATCCACCTGCATCAACCCATTTTATAGGCACATTAAGTTCTCGACCCGCTTCATCAAAGAGCATCTTGATTTTTGGCAAATGCACCAAATCTATCATTGGTGCTTCATCATTGAGAAGGATTCGCTTATGGGTAACCCCTTCTACAAAAGGATGATTCAACACACGATCTAGCTGTTGTTCAAAATAGGCAGCTGAAGAAGGTTGAACATAACGCATTTCAATGGTTAGTGAAGCAAAGTCTGCGATAACATTATGTGCGGTTCCACCATGGTTCATCACGCAATTGAATGTATGTCCGACAGAAAAGTCATTCAATTTGGAGAACTCAACAATAAAGTTCGCAGCTTCAACTAAAGCTGAACGACCTCTCTCTGGGTTGTTGCCTGCATGCGCTGCAACGCCATGAAAATCTATTTGATAGCTCACCATGCCTTTACGCGTTGCAACCATTGAACCATCTTCTCGAGCAGGCTCCATAACAAAACAATATTTAGATTTACGTGCATATTCACGAATGCTTTCTTTCGCATAAGTAGAAGATGTTTCTTCATGGGAATTAAGGAAAATCGCAATATTGAATTTTGTTAAGTCTAATTCTTGCAGAATATAGAAAGACAATAACGCCCCAGCTTTATCATCAATAATACCTAATGCATTGATATGATTGCCTTGTTGAGTAAACGGCACATCTTTTCCATATCCTACAGGAAACACTGTATCCATATGCGCAACAAATAAAATATCAAATTTTTCTGCATCTAGGTTGTTACTAATGACTAAGCAATCTGCAACCTTATCTGTCTCCATCGAAATTCTCGTATGAGATAATCCGAGTTGATTTGCTTTATTAATAAACCAATCTGCAACTAAATTAACGCCTTCAATAGATGAAGTTGGACTTTCAATATCAGTAAGCTGTTTTAATTCTGCAAGGAAACCATCTAATTGTTGCTGTTTCATTGTGTCCTCCTAAAGAATAAAACGCATTAATAACATTGCTAAATAAGCGTTCACAATACAAATACCAAATAGAACGAGATAATGTTTGCCTGGCACACCCAACACGCCTAATACCCGTCCCATATATTGTACTGTGGAGCCAACTAATGCCATGCCAGGTAATAAAATAGCAACATGATGTGCATTTAGTGTACCTTCTTGTAATAAGGCAACTAATACCCCCGCAGAACCACCCCAACTCAAAAATGCAGCTAGAAATACCGCAATAGACTCACCTGGCAATCCCAAAGGTGCCATAATAAAGCCAATATATTCACCAAGTAATTTTAATAAACCTGAAGCATTTAAAATATAGATGATGACAAAAGCCATGATCACATTAGGAATGGTACTATGAATCGCAATATTCCAACCTTTTCTAGCACCTTCAACAAAGATATCTGTGATCAATTTCTTTTCAGTTGTTACATTACTCATACTTCCACCTCATCATCTTTAACGAATTTACTCACATACAAACGCATTAAATTTGCACCAAACACTTTAAATAAGAAAATCACCCCTAAGCACATAGCAATGGACATAGGTACAGAATTATTTGCCTTATCAGTGAGTAAAAGTAATGGCGCAAAAGAAGCTAGAAAGTTCGTTAAGAATGCACCAGCACTAAATTGAAAGGCTGCAAAAATTAATAATTCTTTATGTGTAATTTGCCCTTCATTACGTAAAAATTTAGTGGTAGAACTTCCTGCATCAGTACTTTGCGTACTTGCGATCAATGAAATAGAACATACACCTGGAATACCAACTAATGGTTTCAAAATTGGGCTTAACCACTTAGATGCAGCAATTAATGCACCATAATGTTCGAAGATGGCAACGAAACCTAACGCAAGCATCACACTAGGTACTAAGGTCAATGCAAAAAGAAATCCTCCTTTAGCACTGGTACCACCAGATGTTTTTAACCACTCAGGGAAATGGCCCGTTAACTTACCAAAATCAAAAATACCGCCAAAAATTTCTTTAGCAAAACCACCAAAGAAAACAACGGCACATAATAATGATAAAGTACCAATAATCAGTGTTTTTAGACTGACATTATCTTTACTACTCATACCTCTCTCCTTACCAGTTAGAATGACTATTTTTACTGTACTATAAACTCATCGTAGAAACCATGAGCTATATCACAAAAGTGAAATCTCATTAAAATTCCACCGCACTTTAACCAACAAAAAAGCCTTATCTTCACAGATAAGGCTTTTAAACGGGGAATAAGAATTACCCTTCACAGCTTGAACAAGTACTCAATAGGTTACGGTTAAATACCTGTGCTGCACTCATTGAATATTGGTAGTAAATGGATTTTAATCCTAATTCTTCCGCGGTTAAGTATAACTGGTTCAAGTCACGTGCTGGGGTAGATGGATGTATCATAATATTGATACTTTGCCCTTGGTCAATATAACGTTGACGCTGTGCGGCTTGTTGAATCACACTTAATTGGCTAATTTCAGAGAAGGTTTTAAACACATCTTTTTCTTCTGCACTTAATTGTTCTAAATGCTGAACAGAGCCATCGTTGTGTAAAATACTTTCCCAAATTTCCTCACGATCTAATCCTTTCTCTTGTAATAATTTTTCCAAGAATGGATTTTTATAAACCGTTTTAATTTTCGCCAAATCTTTTACATAGTAATTTGATTTGAACGGTTCCACCGAAGGCGAAACGCTGCCTAAAATAAAGGAAGAAGATTTCGTCGGTGCAATACTCATTAAAGTCGTATTACGGCGACCATAACCTTTTAACAATTCAGGTTCACCAAAACGCTTCGCTAAATCCTGTGAAGCAGCAAGGGTTTTTTCTTGTAATGTTTTGAACACTAAGTTGTTTTTCTGCATGGCTTCAAAGCTATCGAATGCGATGCCATTTGCTTGCAAATAGCTATGCCATCCCAATACCCCTAAGCCTAAAGCGCGGTGTCTTCTCGCAAACTTATTGGCTTTATTTAAGAATGGAATATCATTACTTTTCTCGATGAATTCAGTCATCACAACATCCAAGAAATAAGTTAATACTTCTGGTGCATCTGTGTCTTTCCACTCATCAAAATAAAGTAAATTCATTGAAGATAAACAACAAACGAAACTTTCATCTGCACTTGCTGGCAACATAATTTCAGTACAAAGATTTGAGGCATGAACCACCATATTTTTATCTTTGTACACATCTGGACGACCTGCGTTCGCATTATCTTTAAAGAACAGATAAGGGATACCTGTTTCTGTTTTACGTTGTAATAATTTCGCCCAAATCTGACGTTTGTAAGGATCGCCGGCTTTCATGCTTTCTAGCCAATCATGTCCTACACATACACCGTAATACATTAATTGGATTGGGTTACCTTCAGTATGAATATCTAACCATTCATCAATATCGCCATGTTCAATATCAATATAACCCGCAAATTGACCTTTGCGTGATGTTCCTTGCGAGATAACATCAATTACCGTATCAAATAATTTCGTGAAATTAAATGAACCGTCAGACTTACCATTATTTTTAATTGCCGAACCACGTGGACGGATATCACCAAAATAAGCCGACGTACCACCACCAATTTTGCTCATCATGCCAACTTCAGCTGTTGTTTCCATAATATTAAAAATGGAATCGCCAATATAGCTACCAAAACAAGAAATCGGTAAACCGCGATCTAAACCAAAGTTAGACCAAATAGGTGAAGAAAGAGAGAAATAACCACGCCCCATATAATAGTAGAATTTATCTGCAAAACCTTCTATGCCTAATCGACGTTCAGCATGTTCTGCAATAAAACGAATACGGTCTAACGCGGTGGTTCCTTCTAATAAGTATCCACGTTGTAAAAATAAACGACTATCGTCATTTAACCATTCAAAGTCAGGACGATTTGTATTGGTGTAGCCAAGGTCGAAGAGCTTTGGCTGATGGTAAGCATTAGAATAAGTCATCGGCGGTAATCTGTTTCATTTTTTTACTATAATCGGTACTACGTTTGTTAAAGAAATCTGTTTCTTTAGTGGACAGAATTTCAATATCAAACCACTCGGTTTCTTTTAATAAAGTCGGATTGATATCATGTGGCGGTTCCAATCCTAAGATCATTAAAGAATTGTTATAACGACTCTTAATATAATTCGCTACCGTTTCCTTACTGATAAAGCTCAAATCGCCACCTTCAAAAATCCAATCTAAAATACCGCACTCTGCTTCAAATGCTTGATCAGAAAGTTGTTTTAATTCAGCAAAGAATTGATCATCAAATAAATCTGGGTGTTCGTCACGTAAAATTTCATATAACGCGATACCAAAACGACCATGAATTTCTTCTTCTTTAGAGGTTGCTTCCACCGCATTAGAAATACCTTTAAACAAGTTTTTATGCTTATTAAAAGACATCATAATTAAGAATTGGCCAAACAAAGAAATATGCTCAACAAATAAAGAGAAAAGAACAAGTGATAAAACAAATTCGCCCTTGCCTGCGTCTTTATCGCGCATAAAGCTTTCCATATAACGAATACGGTTCATTAATGGCTCAATGTCTTGAATTTGAGCAAACATATCGTTTAAACCCAACTTCTCCAACAAGAAAGAATACGCATCTTTATGACGAACTTCTGATTCTGCGAATGTACCACCTACATCATCCATTTCTGGTTTTGGGAAATAGCGATAAAGTTCGCCCCAGAAACGTTTTACATTCACTTCTACTTGCGAAATCGCTAGCATAGCTCGGGTTAACACATGACGTTCATGATCATTAATCGTTGTACGATAATCTTGAATATCACCAGTGAAATTAAATTCCGTATGTAGCCAATAAGAATGACGAATCGCATCCTTAAACTCAAGCAACTCAGGGTACTCATAAGGCTTAATGTTTAAGCGTTTTTCAAAAATATTTCTGGACATAGGCGTTCACTTATTTTGAGCTGTAAATGGGCATTATTTTAGGTAAAAAAAAGTTGATGAACAAGACTTGACAACGCATTATTCCAGTAGATAGGTATTAGACAATTGATTTATAACGAAAAATATTTTTTGGCATATATATGGTGTTTTTATATCAACAACCACTAGATATAGTATTGAACAAACAAAAAGTGCGGTTAAAAACACCGCACTTTCTATTAGAAATCCGATGAGGATTTAAGTTATTCCTCAATACCTGTTGTCACAGTAAAGTGTCTTGTTTCATGAGGTTGTAATTTAATTAAAGCCCCTGATTTTTCAGCAGCAAGATAGCCCTCTGGGCGACAGGTTGCTGGTAAAACAAAAGCACCTACTTGTTGATCAGCATTATATAAAATCCAACGTGTCGCATAATTAAATTGACTTGATGAGAATTTCGCCAAATAATTATGACCTTTTGGAGAATGCATACGATATTCCAAGTTCTCTTGATATTGTTGCAAATTATCCATAAAGAACACAATTTCTGGATTATATAGCTCATCATTTTCCAATGCATCAAGGCGATATTTTCCTTGATTAATCTGCTCATTGAAGGCTAACCACTCTGGTGTTGGTTTAACATGACCAGGAATAGTTTGGCGTAATTGCACCGCACTATCAGGAATATTTTGGCTAAATGTTGCACCATGTTCATAACAATAATTCATGTGACACATATATTGTAATGGCATTTCTACGCTTGCCAAATTGGTCACTTTCATATTGATATCAAATAATGAACTGTCCGCTTTTAAAACAACTTCTGGTTCAGCTAAATAATGGTCACCAAATCCTTTTACATACTCAACCTGACCACCTACACCTAATGAATCTTCATCAATAACTAACCAAATTTTATCCATCGCAGCACATGGCATTTCGCCATGTAAAGGATGATCATCTTCAGGGCTAGGGCAACCATTGCGAATTAATCCAGAGTGGAAGGCAAAGCAACCATAAGTATCAATAATAACGGATCCCTGTTTAGGCTCGCTGAACATATTTTTCATTTTCAGGGTTTGCCCATTAAATTCAGCATCCCAAATAATTTGTCCATAAAAAGGTAGTACAGTGATAAAACCTTTGCTATTAATTAGTTTGATTGCTTCTATCCCTGAATCATATTTAAAACTCACCGCACTTAGCTTGTCATTTTTAAAAATAACACGTTCTTTCTCACTAAACTGTTCTTTACAGAGATAAATATAACTTTTCATCTTATCCCTCCTCATTAAGCGTTATTTTTTAATTTGCCGTAGAAATAATAACCTACATAGGCAAAGCATAATAATGGCACAACAAAGGCTAATTGAAGTGAACCAACAGAATCTGATACATAACCATGAATTGCTGGAACAACTGCTGCACCAATGATAGACATAACAACTACTGCGCCACCCACTTCACGATGTTCTTGTGATACGGTACCTAATACGGAAGCATAAATTGTCGCCCAGCATGGCCCAAATAAAACGCTAGCAAAAATAGCAGCATAAACAGCAGAGAAATCATGCACAAAAGCCGTATAACCAAGCGTAATAACACCTAAAATAGAATACCAAAGTAATACTAAATCAGATTTGAATTTGGTCATTAAGAAGTTAGCAATAAATTTACCAACAAAGAAACCAATGAAACTGTACACCATGAAGTTAGACGCATCACGCTCATTCATATCACTTAAATTTAATGCTAGACGAATAGTGAATGACCACACTGCAACTTGCATACCAACATACAAGAATTGAGCCACAATTCCTTTCTTAAAGGCTGAATTACCTGCTAAATATTTTAATGTATCAGTAAATTTAACTTCTGATTTGGCGTTACCCGCATTTGCTACTTTACATTTCGGGAATTGTGTAACTAAGAATAAAATGGTTACGGCAATTAATACAAAAATCAGATACTTATATGGCTGTAATGTATGCTCTAACATTGAAAGTTTGAAATTATGGATTTGTTCTGGCGTCATTCCTGCCATTTGTTCTTCAAGGCTTGCACCTTCTTGGAAAATTAAATATTTACCTAATAAAATCCCTGCAATCGCACCAATTGGGTAGAATGTTTGGCTAATATTCAAACGTAATGTAGCGTAATCCTTATGACCAATCATTGAACTATATGTGTTCGCAGATGTTTCTAAGAAACTTAAACCAATAGCGATAGAGAAAATAGCGGCTAAGAACATGGTATAAGTTGCCATATGAGAAGCAGGATAGAACATTGAACAACCTGCAATATATAGCGTTAAACCAATCAAAATGGCAATCTTATAGCTTGTTTTCTTAATAACTAAAGACGCAGGAATTGCAATTAAGAAATAACCTCCATAAAACGCACTTTGTACTAAGGCGCTAGCAAAATCACTTAATGTGAATACGCTCTTAAATTGTGTAATTAAAATATCATTCAAACTTGCTGCGGCTCCCCATAATGGAAATAAGCAAGACAATAAAATAAATTGAAAAATAGGGGTCTTATTAAGATAGCCATCTGGCATTTGTTGTATATCTTTCATGATATGCTCCTTCATTTATTGTGCTGTTTTTTGGAATTTCTCAAATTCTTCTTTATTAGGATAAGAGGATTGCGTTCCTTGACCGGTTACGCTATAAGCTGAATAAAGCGAAGCCATTTGCATTGATTTCTCAACATCGCCCGTTGCAATATAGTAGCGAGAGAAGCAACCAATAAAGGCATCACCGGCACCACTGGTATCAATCGCATTCACTTTATGTGGTGCAATATGTGTTACTTCGTTTCCGCGCAACCAAACAGAACCTTTTTCACCCAATGTCACAATGAGATTTTTCAAGCCTTTTGATAATAGGCTATTCGCTGCCGCTTGAATTTGCTCCATTGTTTGTACCGGCATGCCTGTTAAAATTTCTAGCTCAGTTTCATTTGGCATAAAGAAATCACACTTACAAGCGTAATCAATATCTAATTCTTTGCTTGCTGGTGCTGGATTTAAAATGACTGGAATATGATGTTTATTGGCAAAATCAATTGCGTAATAGACCGTTTCTAATGGAATTTCCAATTGTAAAATAAATAACTTACAATTTTTTAACCGCGCTTCTGCACGATCAATGTCAGCAGGTTTTAAATGAGAATTAGCACCCTTAATAATTAAAATGCGGTTTTGTGAAGACTGATCAACAAAAATAGGTGCCACACCACTTGATACGCCTGGTACTTTTTCAACAAATTCTGTATCTACGCCATAGTGTTGAAAATTACGAATGGTGTTGTCAGCAAAAATATCATCACCGACTTTTGTCATCATCATAACCGATGCACCCAATTTAGCCGCTGCAATAGCTTGATTCGCGCCTTTACCGCCACAGCCCATTTTGAAATCAGGAGCTTCTAGTGTTTCTCCCATTTTTGGCATCTCATTGATATAAGCAATAAGATCCACCATGTTAGAACCAATAACAGCAATATCCATACATACCTCCTCGATTAATAATGTTATAATTAGAACAATTATTGGATGTTTTTAGTATAATTCAAACAAAATGTTAAAAAAGTGACATTCATCACAGTTTTAAAATTTTTTTGATGTATCATATAAAAAAGTTAAAATAAATCATCTCAACTCGTTTTAAGGAGACATTACTATGCAAGCAAGTCAAATTGCACAATTCATTGACCATACTGCTTTAACAGCAGAGAAAACAGAAGCAGACATCCTACAATTATGCCAAGAGGCCATTGACAATCATTTCTTCTCTGTCTGCATAAATTCAGCTTACATTCCTCTTGCAAAACAAAAACTTCAGAATACAAATGTGAAAATCTGCACAGTTGTAGGTTTCCCTCTTGGTGCAAATTTACCTTCAGTAAAAGCCTTTGAAGCACAACAATCTATTGCAGAAGGTGCGGAAGAAGTGGATATGGTGATTAATGTTGGCTGGATCAAATCCAATAAATGGGACGATGTAAGAGCTGACATCCAAACTGTTTTAGAAGCTTGCCAAGGCGTTACCTTAAAAGTAATTTTAGAAACTTGCTTACTCACCAAAGAAGAAATCGTTAAAGCCTGTGAAATTTGTCGAGATCTCAATGTAGGCTTTGTGAAAACCTCTACAGGCTTTAATAAAGGTGGCGCAACTGTAGAAGACATCGCACTTATGCGTAAAACCGTTGGTGAAAAATTAGGTGTGAAAGCCTCTGGTGGGGTACGTGATACTGAAACCGCCATTGCGATGATTAATGCAGGTGCAACGCGAATTGGTGCAAGCGCAGGGATTGCTATTATTAAAGGTTTGAAGGACAATAGTAGCACCTACTAAAGCAAAATAGGAGCAGCAAAATGGATAAAAAAATACAATCACGTATTCAAAAGTTAGAATTTTTGCTTAAACAAATGGATAAAATCCATTTACGCGATGCGGCAAATATTCTGAATGTGTCAGAAATGACAATTCGTCGTGATTTAAATGCCCATTCTGGCTCCATTTTGTTGCTTGGTGGCTATATTGTAAAAGATTTACAAAAAAGTAATGAACATAGCTACCAAATCTTTGAACATGAAAATAAACATATTGCAGAAAAAATGGAAATTGGACGGCTCGCTGCGAATCTTATTGAAGAAGGTGATGTCGTCTTTTTTGACTGTGGTTCTACCATTCCTTTCATTGCCTCTCAAATAGATTCTTCGCTAAAATTCACCGCACTTTGTTGCTCTATTAACACTTTCCTCATTTTACAAGAAAAGCCTAACTGCGACGTGATTTTATGTGGCGGCAATTATTCACGCCATAATTCTTTCTTAACGCCGATCCAATTAAACAATGAGCTTGATGCAATTTGCACCGATAAAGCCTTTATTTCCGCTGCCGGCGTGGACCTTCAACAAGGTGTAACTTGTTTTAATTTTGAAGAAGCGAAAACAAAACATAAAGCAATGGCGAAAACCAAACAAGCCATTTTAATTTTTGATCATTCTAAGTTGCATAAAGTACAGAAAGCTTATGTTGCTAATGTCAATCAATTTGACTTACTCATTTCTGAACAAGCGCTGCCTGACGCCTTTGGTGATATTAAACAAATTTATACGAAATAAGCCAATTACCGCTTTCTATAATTGCGCATTACCCTGTTAGAAAGTAAACTAAGGGCAATAAATATAAATCTGTCCGAATATAAACACCAATGAAATTAACCCGATCTCATCTATCTCTATTATGCTTTATTTGGTTTGGTTATAGCCAAGCAAGCTTCGCTGAGCAATCTGCTCAAGCAGAAGAAACAACGCCAGAACAAAATATTGAACAACAATTAAATAATTCAGCGGCAAGAAAAGTTGACGTAAAGATTACTGGGCTTAAACAGGAAAGTTTAAAAAATAACGTTCAAATTTATATTAATGACATTAATGCGGAAGAAGCGGATGGTTCAGAACGTTATCAAGAATTGGTAAGAGAAGCCATCTACAAAGGCTTACGCGTGTTAGGTTATTATGACTACCAACTCGATTTTCGCCTTGACCAAGGTAAAAAGAAACCTGTTTTAATTGCAGATATTACCTTAGGGAAACCGGTACGCCTGGCTGAAACGGATGTTCGTATTGAGGGCGCGGCTGCTGAAGATGAAGCATTTCAATCGTTGCAACAAACTTTACCTAAACCAGATACCATTTTAAATCACGAAACCTACGAAGATTATAAAACTGCATTGCAAAAATTAGCCGTTCAACGGGGTTATTTCGACGCAGATTTTACCGTTCATCGTTTGGAAGTCATGCCTGAGACCTATCAAGCCTGGTGGCGATTATTATTTGAAAGTGGCGCACGCTATCGTTATGGCGAAATACGATTCCAAAATTCCCAAATTCGTGAAGATTATTTACAAAATATTCTGACTATTCATCCTGGCGAAGACTATTTGCTCAATGATGTGTTAAAAGTCAGTAATGATTACACTTCATCTGGCTGGTTCCAGTCCGTTTTAATGCAACCCACATTAAATGAAAAAAACAAAACAGTGGATTTTGATATTCTGTTCCAACCGAAAAAGAAAAATGCCATGGAAGTGGGGATTGGTTATTCTTCCGATGTTGGCCCTCGTTTTCAGTTAGGCTGGAAAAAACCTTGGATTAATAGCCGGGGACATAGTTTTACCTCCAGTTTTTATATTTCATCACCAAAACAAACCGTTGAAATGGCATATAAAATGCCATTATTGAAAAATCCCCTTTATGAATATTATCAATTCTCTTTTGGTATCGAAAATGAGAATGATGCAAAAACTGACACAAAATCCACCGCAGTTACAGCTGGGGCATTACGTTATTGGGAATATCCTGACGGCTGGCAATATTCATTGGGCTTAAAAGCTCGTTATGATCGCTTTACACAAGCCGATCAAACAGATAAAACCTTACTTGTATATCCAACAGCAAGTATCAGTCATAAATATATGGTTGGCGGTATCTTCCCAACTTGGGGGCACAATATCAGTCTTAAAGTGGATGTTGGACAAAAGCTGTGGCTTTCTGATGTGAATTTTATCCGTCTCAGAGCCTCCGCAGCAGTCATCAAAACCTTTTTTGAAAATCATCGAATGGTAAGCCGCGTTGATCTCGGTTGGCTACACACAAAAGATTTACAACGAATGCCACCTGCAATGCGTTTCTTCGCTGGTGGCGATCGTAGCGTACGCGGTTATGGCTATAAAAAAATCTCACCAAAAGACAATAAAGGCAAATTGATCGGCGCCTCGCGTTTACTAACAGGATCATTGGAATATCAATATCAAGTGTACCCAAGTTGGTGGCTTGCTACCTTCTATGATGTCGGACTCGCAGCTGATGCTTATAAAGTCAACGAATTACGACATGGGGCAGGTCTTGGCGTGCGTTGGGCGTCACCAGTAGGGGCGATTAAATTTGATATTGCAACCCCTGTTCGAGATAAAGATAACAGCAAAAATATTCAATTTTATATTGGTTTAGGGGCGGAGATTTAGTATGACAGAGCCAGTTGAACAAACACAGGACAAGGAACAAAAATCAAGCCAACCTGCTGCTAAATCCAAAGGGAAAAAATCGAAAATTTTCTACCGCACTTTAGCCGCCACTGGCGTGTTAGTGGCTTTGCTTGGCGTTGGCGTAAGTGGCATTTTAGGTTCTGAAATAGGTACTCATTGGGCAATCTCACAAGCAGAAAAATGGGTGGATGGCCTAAAAGTGGGCGAAATTGAGGGCAAATTACAAAATGGCTTAAAACTAAAAGATGTTCAATTTCAATCCGATGGCATCAATACGCAAGTGCAACAAGCAGACCTTCAATTAGATTTTTCTTGCTTGCTCAAAGCGAAATTGTGTATTGAAAATCTGCAGTTACAACAAACAAATATTGAAATAGATACCGCATTATTGCCACCTTCTACCGAACAAACACAAGAGAAAACCACCATGAAACGCCTGAGTTTACCGGTGTCTGTGGAAGTGAAAGATGTCGCGGTAGATAATGTCAATCTCAGCATTGATCAGGATAAAATTAACCTTGGGCAATTTCATACCGCGATTGATTTAAATAATCAGACGGGTCTCACCATTGCACCGACAGAAATCAACAATCTCAGCTATGTGCTTAATACACAAAGTAAAAAACAAGCTCAAATCAAAGAACAACCAAATCAACCTATCGATTGGCCAAGCCTAGAACAACAGCTAGCTAAGCCGCTCCTTGCGGATATACCAGAAATCATATTGCCTTTTGATATGCACATTCCCGACATCAGTGGTAATAATTGGACCTTTGAACAATTCACCGATGGCAAACTAAGTCAACGCATTGATATTCCTAAGGTACAAATTCAGGCAGATGCAACTGGGGCGGATGTGCAGTTAAATAAATTAGCGATTAATAGCTCTGTGGGAAACCTGCAAGCAAGTGGCAAATTTCAGTTAGATCAGGATATGCCCGTTGATTTAACTCTCCATTCGGATATCAACAGCTTTAAACAAGGCGACAGCGTTTTATTACCTCAATCTGTCGTTGATTTATCCGTATCTGGAAATCTGAAAAAAAGCACCGCACTTTCGATTAAAACACAGGGTGCTATTGAGGCAACATTGAATGGTGACGTACAGCTTAACGCCGAAAAAACACCATTTAATCTCAATTTATCTGCCTCTAAATTCCAATACCCTTTTGATAAAACAGCTGACCCTCTCAAAGCCAAAGAGATTCATCTCAATGCGCAGGGTAATTTGCTCGATTATCAAGCTACCTTAAAAGGTGAAATCGAAGGAATGGGCGCACCTAAAACGCAATTAGATCTCCAATCGAAAGGCGGTTTATCTCATTTAGATATTGAGAAATTACAAGCCAATGCCCTAAATGGTACATTAGGATTACAGGGTAATCTTGACTGGAAAACAGGCATAAAATGGCAAACTGCAGCTGATTTAAATAAAATTAATTTAGGTGCTTACATTAAAGATTTTCCAGCTATTTTATCGGGTAATCTAACAAGCAATGGCGAAGTCAATCAACAGGGTTGGACTGTTGATGTTCCCAATATTGATGTGCAAGGTTCAGTTTCTCAACGCCCATTAACGCTAAAAGGTGCACTTCACTCAAACCAAAAAGAATTGCTCAATACGCCGAAACTGAATTTAGACTATGGTAATAATCACATTGTGCTTAAAGGGCTGCTTGCTGAGCAAAATTCAGATTTAAATTTAGATATTAACGCCCCTGATTTACAAGGGTTGCTCCCTCATTTTGCCGCTTCATTAAAAGGTAAAGCGCATATTAAAGGAAAAGTGCAAGAACCTCATCTTGATGTGGATTTGGTCGGTAGTAACATTCGTTTCCAAGATTTAAAAATTAACCAAGTCTCCGCCAAAGGCAATATCACAACGGAACAACAAATCCAAGGTAATTTAGCCGTTGATCTCAATGGCTTTAGCCAAGGTGATATTAAACTTACTAATGCAAAATTGACCGCTTCGGGCAATGAGAAATCACATCAAGTACAACTCCGCTCCAATGGTGATCCTGTTGCGGCTAACCTCAATATTTCGGGAAATTTTGACCGCAGTTTGCAATTATGGAAAGGCACCGTTAGCCAAGTGGCAATAGAAACGCCAATCGGAAATGTGAAAAACAATCAAAATATCGAGGTTGCGTTTGATAACAAGCAGACTATTGCTACAATTTCGAGCCATTGCTGGCAGCATGCGGAGATTGATCTTTGTTTTCCACAAACGTTTAAAGCGGGCAAACAGGGCGAAATTCCATTTGAACTCAAACGGTTAGATTTAGCATTAGTGAATAAAATCAGTAAGCAAAACAATTTATTACAGGGTAATCTTCGTAGCAACGGTAAATTCAGCTGGTATGAAAATAAACCTGTTAAATTAGATTTGCAGCTTCATTCTGATCAGATAAATATCGCACACAAACTAGATTACCGCACCTTCAAATTAGCTATTCCAAAACTTGCTATTAATGCACAATTGGAAAACAATAATTTAGCAGTTAATTCGGATATTCAAATCCAAAATAATGGACAAATTAAAAGCGATATCAAAATTGCGGATATTGCCAATGGGCGCAAGCTGAGCGGCAATCTCAATATTGATGGGGTTAATTTAAATCTAGCGAATCAATTGCTGTCAAATGGCGAGAATGTATCGGGTAATCTTAATTCTCGTTTAAGCTTTGCTGGAAATCTTAATGCACCTTTATTAAATGGCAGTTTAAATATCAACCAATTGCGTTTAAAAATGAAATCGAGCCCAGTGGAAATTAATAACGGTACAGTGGCATTAAATTTCCATGGTAACAGTTCAACTTTACAAGGTGATATTCAAACCTCAGAAGGCAACTTGAGCCTAGATGGTGATGCGCAATGGAAACATTTAGATCGTTGGAGTGCGCGAGTTCATGCTAAAGGAGAGAATTTCTTAGTCAATATTCCTTCTATGGCGAAAGTAAAATTAACACCTGATGTGACCGTAAATGTTGATCCGAAAACACTCGAATTGACAGGAAATATTAATATTCCATGGGCAAGAATTCGGATTGAAAGTTTGCCTGATAGTGCTGTCAAAGTGAGTGAAGATGAAGTCATCCTCAGCGGAAAAAGTGCGGTAAATAATAAAGATATTTTTGCTTCACGTCCAATGGCTGCCACCACCAAATCAGGCATGGCAATTAAATCTGATTTGAAAATTAACATTGGTGATGATGTTCAAATTAACGCCTATGGTTTAAATAGTGAATTGCTTGGCACACTTGAAGTACGCCAAGAAAAAGGAAAATTGGGGCTCTTTGGGCAAATTAACCTCAAAAATGGACGCTATGCCTCTTTTGGCCAAGACTTACTCATTCGCAAAGGGCGCATTGGCTTTGCAGGCATGCCATCTCAACCTATTTTAGATATTGAGGCAATTCGCAATCCTGAAGCGATGGAAAAACGCAATATTGTCGCTGGTGTGAAAGTCACTGGTATTGCAGAAGCTCCGACAGTTAAAGTCTTCTCGGAACCAAGTATGCCACAGGATCAAGCGCTCTCTTATATTCTCACTGGACGCTCACTAGAAAACAGTGGCGAAGCCGGTTCTGGTGGTTCAATCGGTGCCGCATTATTAGGCATGGGATTAGCCAAAAGCGGAAAATTAGTGGGCGGTATTGGCGAAGCTTTCGGTATTCAAGACCTGAACTTAGGTACCGCAGGTGTTGGCGATAGCTCAAAAGTTGTGGTCAGCGGCAATATTACACCACGCTTAAAAATTAAATATGGTATCGGCTTATTTGATGGCTTAGCAGAAGTCACATTACGTTATCGCCTTTTCCCACAAGTTTTCTTACAATCTGTATCTGGGGTTAACCAAGCTGTTGATTTACTTTATGAATTTGAGTTTTAATAACGTTGCAGGATTATGAATAATATTAATTTAATCAGAAAAGCCACCGCACTTTCCAAAGTGGGAACACATAATGTGCGTGAAATCGCTGCCATTGATTTAGGCTCAAATAGCTTCCACATGATCATTGCACGTATTGTGAACGGCTCAATTCAAATTTTATCCCGTTTGAAACAAAAAGTGCAGCTTGCTAAAGGCTTAGACGAACATGGCGTGTTAGATCAAGATGCCATTAATCGCGGTGTTAATTGCCTTGCTCTGTTTGCTGAACGCTTACAAGGTTTCCCAGCGGAAAACGTTAATGTTGTCGGCACTTATACCCTCAGAAGTGCGGTTAATAATGACGCATTTTTGCAACAAGCCAAAACGGTCTTCCCTTATCCAATTAATATTATTTCAGGTCAAACAGAAGCCAAAATGATCTATGCGGGGGTTTCACACACTCAGCCTGAAAACGGACGCAAGTTGGTGATTGATATTGGTGGAGGCTCCACAGAAATGATCATCGGTGAAGGATTTAATCCGATTATTGCCGAAAGTCGTGATATGGGATGCGTCAGCTTTGCTAAACAATTTTTCCCACAAGGCGAAATTTCGGCACAGAATTTTGAACGTGCACGCCGTACTGCCTTAAGCCGCATTGCAGATCTCCGCGAAACTTATCGCCAATCAGGCTGGCAATATGTACTCGGTTCTTCTGGTACAATTAAAACCGTTTATCAAGTCATCATGGAAAATATCGATCCAGATGGCATCATCACTCCTGGCCGTCTCGACTTTCTAATTGAACGGACCCTCAAGGTCACCCATTTTAATCAATTAAAACTCTCAGGTTTAAATGAAGATCGCGCAGATGTTTTTGTGCCGGGGTTAGCCATTTTAAGCGCGGTGTTTGACAGCTATGGTATTGAACAAATGCGATACTCTGATGGCGCATTACGCGAAGGGGTAATGTATAGCCTCGATCAAGATTTTCAGGTCATCAACATCCGCCAGCGTACCGCGGAATCCCTTGCCAAGCAATTCAACATCGACCGTTTACAAGCGGAGCGTGTCAGTCAAAATGTGGTGCAACTCACACAACAAATGAAAGCATGGCAAGAACCACATTTAGCAGATGAAATGGAAGAAATTCTGCTTTGGGCAGCGTTGCTACATGAAGTGGGTATCGTTATAAACCACAAAAACATGCCCAAACATTCCGCTTATATTTTAGCAAATATGGAATTGCCCGGCTTTGATAAAGAGCAACAACGCCTTTTATCTGCTTTAGTACGTCTACAACAAAATCCATTTAATATTGAGGATATCCTGCAATCTGCACGTTATCATTCACAGGATATTTTGTCCCTTGTGCGTCTATTACGCCTCGCTATTCTGATCTGCCGCTCTCGTCAAGCAACGGAATTGCCTCAAAATATTCATCTCAACGTAACCCCACAACAGTGGCACCTCAAATTTGAGCAAGCATACCTCGATCGTAACCCTCTGATTAAACAAGATTTATCCAATGAGAAAAAATACCTGAAAGACATTGGGTTAGGGTTTGAGTTTGCATAAAAGTGCGGTGAATTTCACCGCACTTTTCTCTTCAAAATCACTGCATATTTAATGCTACACCATCAAAAATACGATCTAGTTCACACTTTTGTATCTGCAACATTGCTTAAAATATAGCTTAATGATATATATCAAAAATGAACAAATCATTCCATATTGTTCATGCATTGAAATTTATATTTTCTATTCTAAGAATTATTAATTCTTATCAGCTAATAAAACCTTTAATTCGAAGGAGTTAAACTATGAAAAAAGCATTACTCGCCGTACTATGTGGTAGCGTATTACTCAGTGCACAGGCTGCAGCAAAAAATGTGGTTATTGGTGCACCAATGGTAGCGTTCTCTGATAAATGGCAAACTTATTTACAAGATGCTGTTCGTGATTTCGATAAAAAACACGATGACGTAGAAATTAAATTAGCAGATGCTAATGGAGACCCTGCAAAACTATTAAGCGATGTGGAAACCTTTATTGACCAAAAAGTCGATGCGCTTCTTATCGTACCAACAGACCCAAACATCGTTAAAGTGATTGGTAAAAAAGCGAAAAAAGCCAATATTCCGCTTGTAGTGGTAAACCGTAAACCATTAGACGAAGATATGAAATATATTACAAGCTATGTAGGTTCTGATGAAATTACCGGTGGTCAAATCCAAGCTGAATATATTGTTAAAACCTTAAATGGCAAACCGGCTGAAGCAGCAATTTTAATGGGACCTCTAGGTCAAGATGCCCAAATTAAACGTACTCAGGGTAACAAAGACGTCTTCGAGAAAAATAGCAATATTAAATTGTTAGCAGAACAAGAAGGCAAATGGGACCGCGCCAAGGGTTTAGAAATCGCAGAAAACTTACTTGCAGCGAATAAAAACCTCAATGTTATCGTCAGCAATAATGATGAAATGGCAATTGGTGCAGTGTTAGCAAGTAATAAGCTCAAAGTAAAAGATGAAGATATTATTATTGTGGGCTTAGATGCAACTCCTGATGCACTTGAATACTTAGGCAAAGGCTTAGATGCAACCGTATTCCAATCTGCACAAGGTCAAGGTACCACAGGTGCTGAAATGGCATATAAAGCAGCAAAAGGCGAAGAAGTCCCTCATGTTAAATGGGTGCCATTTGAACTTGTTACGCCAGACAAAAAAGAAGAATACAAAGCGAAATATAAATAATCTCAACAATGAAGGGTGGATTTTCCACCCTTTTTTATCAATGGCAACCCGTTAAATCATTATGTAGAGGTTTTTATTATGGTTAAGAAATTACTCACTTTATGCCTATTAACAGGCTTAGCTTCAACTGTATCCGCAAAAGAAATGACGGTTGGTGTTTCAATGTATAGCTTATCCGATAAGTATCCAACCTATGTGCAAGATGCCATTCAAGCTTTTGATGACAGCAATGCAGATGTCAAATTTAAATACGCAGATGCAAATTCTGATCCCGCAAGAATGTTAAATGACATTGAAACCTTTATTGATTCCGGCGTAAATGCGTTATTAGTTTTCCCAACCGATCCTGATATCATTAAAGCCATTGGTGTAAAAGCTAAAAAAGCCAAAATTCCACTCATTATCGTCAATGGAAAACCAAAAGATGAAGACATGAAATATGTCACGAGCTATGTTGGCTCAGAAGAAATTCAGGCGGGCGAAATGCAGTCGGAATTTGTCATTAAAACATTAAATGGCAAAGCGGCAAAAGCGATTATTCTGATGGGACCACTTGGCTGGGATGCTCAAATTAAACGTACCGAAGGGAATGAAAAAGCGCTAAAAAACAACCCTGAAATTCAAATTATGAGTAAACAAGAAGCACGTTGGGATCGCGCCAAAGCAATGGATGTGACACAAAATCTACTTGCTGTACACAAAGATATTAATGTGATTTTAAGTAACAATGATGAAATGGCAATTGGTGCTCTACTTGCTGCAAGAAAAATGGGCATGAATGATGAAGACATGATTGTCGTAGGAATTGATGCAACACCTGATGCACTTGAATACTTAGGCAAAGGGCTAGATGCAACTGTTTATCAATCTGCAGCGGGTCAAGGAAAAGTGAGTGCTGAAATGGCATATAAAGCGGCAAAAGGCGAAAAAGTTGCCCAATATAACTTTATTCCTTTTGAACTTGTTACCCCAGATAAAAAGCAACAATATTTAAATAAATACAAAGAATAACTTGTAACAAAAAGTGCGGTGAAAAACACCGCACTTTTCTTTAAATACCCAATCTCAACGCATTATTTTTTCAATGCACCTAAAATCCCGCGCATGATTTGTTTAGTAACTTGGTTACGAATGTTGCGACCAACGGATTTTGCCACGCCACTCACCAATTCTTCAGTTACCGTCAGTTTTTCACCGCGCTTTTTGGTACCAAAAATCATACGGCTTAAACTGCCCATAATGCCTTCCTCTTCTTCCTTCTGAGCCTGTTCAGCTTGCTTTTGCGCGACTTGTTCTAAATTCGCTTGTTCTGCCAACATTTCAAAAGCAGAATAATTATCCACATAATTATTATAATATGAATAGAGAGCATCATCTTTTACCCAAGCTTGACGCTGTTCTGCACTTAAAGGCGCAAGCTGGCTTTTTGGCGGATAAATCATGGCAATTTCTACGGGTGTCGGCATGCCTTTTTCATCTAAGAATGAAACCAATGCTTCACCCACACCTAAAGTTGTAATCGTTTCAACCACATTCACCCCTTTATTTGCTCTAAAGGTTTCTGCTGCGGTTTTCACTGCTTTTTGATCACGAGGCGTGAAGGCTCGCAACGCATGTTGCACACGATTACCAAGCTGACCTAACACTGTCTCTGGCAAATCTAATGGATTCTGTGTGACGAAATAAATCCCCACACCTTTGGAACGAATTAAACGTACAACCTGTTCGACTTTTTCAACTAAAACACTCGGTGCACCATCAAAAAGTAAATGTGCTTCATCAAAAAACATAACAAATTTTGGTTTATCAGGATCACCCACTTCTGGCAATTGCTCAAATAATTCAGACATTAACCACAGCAAAAACGCGCTATACATACGAGGAGAATTAATAAGTTTCTCTGAATTCAAAATATTAATCACGCCACGACCATCAAGTGTTTGTAGCCAATCTTCTAAATTCAATGCAGGTTCGCCAAATAATTTATCTGCACCTTCATTTTCAAGTACCAATAAAGCGCGTTGAATGGCGCCCACGCTCGCTGCCGAAATATTGCCATATTCAAGCTGAAATTGTTTTGCGTTATCTGCTAAATATTTCAACATCGCACGCAAGTCTTTTAAATCCACCAGCAATAATCCCTTATCGTCCGCAACACGAAAGAGAATATTGAGCAGTCCTTCTTGCGTTGGATTTAAATTTAATAAACGTGAAAGCAGCATAGGTCCCATTTCTGAAATGGTCGTACGTAATGAGATACCTGTATTACCAAACACATCCCAGAAAGAAACAGGGTAGCCATCTAAATAACTTTCGCCACCTAAATCAAACTGCGTAATACGTTCTGCAATTTTGCCTTGCATGCTGCCTTTGACTGTCATACCTGATAAATCGCCTTTTACATCAACGAGAAAAACAGGTACACCACTATCACTAAATGCCTCAGCAAGTTTACGTAACGTAACCGTTTTTCCCGTTCCCGTCGCACCAGCAATTAAACCATGGCGGTTTGCCATTTTTGCAGTAACACCAAAACTCTGTCCATTCGCATTTCGTGCAATTTCAAATACGCTCATAATCTGTCCTTTCTTTGTTAGCCCTATGGCTACGCATAATAAGAGAAAAACAAAGTGCGGTCAAAAAATTAACCGTTTTTTCTCCATTTTGTGATCTGTATTCCAAGAAAAAACAGAGCCAATTGGCAAGCAATAGGGTGGTAGTTAAAGTTCGATGAGATAATGAAAAAATAAGGACATAAGAATGATAAATTCTACTGAAATTTTGCTGCGTTTAATGCAAGTTCCTCATTTAGGTGCGCATAGTATTTATCAAATCTTATCGCATATTTCCCCTGAAGAATTGTTGAATTACGACAAAACAACTCTACAACAAATAGGTTGGCGCCATAATCAAATTGAACGCTGGTTTACGCCGAAAAAAGCTTATATTGAGCCTGCATTAATGTGGCAAGATCAGAAAAACAACCAACATATTATTTCTTATTTTGAACCCCAATATCCTTATTTACTCAAACAAATTGCCCAACCACCACCTTTACTCTTTGTTAAAGGTAACCCTGAAAATCTGAACTGCGCACAAATTGCTTTGGTTGGTAGCCGAAGTTGCTCTCATTATGGAGAATATTGGGCAAAATATTTTGCGATGGAATTATGGGCAGCCGGATTTATTGTAACCAGTGGGTTGGCGATAGGGATTGATGGCATTGCCCATCAAGCTGTGGTCGATATTGAAGGCAAAACCATAGCAGTGCTTGGTAGCGGATTAAATCGAATTTATCCAGCTCAACATAAAAAATTAGCCGAAAAAATTTTAGCCTATGAAGGTTGCTTGGTTTCAGAATTTCTACCCGATCAGCCACCCGTTGCCGCCAATTTTCCCAGACGCAACCGTATTATTAGTGGCATGGCACAAGGGACCTTAGTAGTAGAAGCAACGGAGAAAAGCGGTTCATTGATTACAGCACGCTATGCCATTGAACAAAATCGTGAAGTTTTTGCAGTGCCAGGCAACCTCAACAATGCTGCCAGCCAAGGTTGCCACCGGCTAATTAAACAAGGCGCTATTTTAGTTGAGAATGTGAAAGATATTATTGAAAATCTCTCGCCTTATCCGACACAATTACCGATACAAATTAGCCAAACATCAATTACAGGATCAACTCAAGAGCCAAAAGAAACAGTCCAACCCACTTTTCCCGAACTCTATGCGCACATTAGTTATCATCCCATTACCATTGATGAGCTAGCAGAACGCACTCAACTGCCAGTAGAAATCTTATTAACACAATTACTCAGTTTAGAATTAGATAACTTAATCGAATGTGAACAAGGCGCATACAAACGTTCGCTATAAACTATGGCGAGAGGCGTTCTGTTACCCACACTTGCTGTTCTAAACGATAACGAATTCTGTCATGTAAACGACTTGGGCGACCTTGCCAAAATTCAATTAAATCAGGCAGCACAATATATCCGCCCCAATGTTCAGGTCGCGGAACATGCATTGGATGTTTAGCCGCAACAAGTGCAGCTTTTGCTAACAAGGTATTTTTACTGGTTAGTACCGCACTTTGCTCACTCGCCCAGGCACCAATACGGCTAGTATAAGGACGAGAAGCAAAATAAGCATCCGATTGTTCCTCAGCCAATTTTTGCACGCTGCCCTCAATACGCACTTGGCGTTCCAATTCTGGCCAAAAGAAATTCAATGCTGCAAAAGGGGTTTGCGCTAACGCTTGTCCTTTTTGGCTCAAATAATTAGTAAAGAAAACAAAACCTTCTGAATTCACTTCTTTGAGCAAAACCACTCGGCTATTAGGCCGACCTTGTGCATTAATCGTGGCCAAATTCATTGCGGTGGGTTCGTTTACTTGCGCCTTTATCGCTTCATTTAACCAATTTTCAAATTGTTTTATCGGATTGGGATCACATTGCTTACGCGACAACGCTTGTTTGCTGTAATCCTCACGAATATTATGTAAATCCATGTTGCCTTCCTCAGTATTCATCCAAACCATTCATCGCGTTAATGATCCGAATTTCATCAAATTTAGCGATATCTTCAGCGAAAATGGGGATTGCTTTAATTTTCTTCTGTTGTAACAAATAAGCCCGCTGAGTACCCTCTAATAAAGGGGAATCTGGTGTGAACCATTGCTTGTTTTGACGGAAAATCAAATTACCAATGCTACAATCCGTCACCTTGCCCTGCTTAATAACAATGATTTCATCGGCATCGCCTCGTTGTGCCAACAGTTTATTCAACCGATCGCGGTTTTGGTATTTCAAGCCATAATCAATATCATCGCAAACAACAGGGTGAAAACGTTGGTAGCTCTTGCGCTGATAAGGAAATAATTCAATGTTCACATCTTGAGCATTATAAGATAAGCGACAGCGACAAAGGGCATTAAAAAGTGCGGTGTGAAATTCCCGCTTTTCTTCTATTAATGCCAAAAGATCATAAATTTTCACCGCACTTTTACCATAAAAGTGCAGCAAAGATGATTGATAGCGCTGCTGATGAAAAGCAATATTCTTTATTTTGCCTTGCTCAATACAAATGGTTTCAAATAAAGGAAAATCCATTATTTTATCAGTGGCACATACACTTTCTGACATAATTCATCGTACTCTTGTTGTAATTCACTTTGTTTGGTAATACCACCGCCACTGCGAAAATACATTTTCCCATTGCGTTGCTCAATAAAGCGGATAGCAACCGCGCTATCAACAGTTTCACCATCAAATAAGCCAAAAATACCGGTGTAATATCCTCTGGCTTGCCCTTCCGCTTGCTGAATAATCTCAACCGTTTTTTCTTTTGGCGCACCACTGATAGATCCTGCGGGCAATAATGTAGTTAAAATTGTGCCAATATTATCTTGCCAGTTCAAAGCAAGATTGCCGACAATTTCCGAACTTGTCTGCAAAATTGCGCCTCTTTCCGTTTCAATGCGATCAATATAACGAAAGCGTTTTACCTCAATATGTTGCGCAACAAGAGCCAAATCATTACGCATTAAATCCACAATCGTGTAATGCTCACTTTCTTCCTTAGCAGAAGCTAATAATTGCTGCTCTGCATCAGGTAAAGTCGCATCAATAGTGCCTTTCATTGGATAAGTAAAAATCTGATTTTGCTCAATTCGCACAAAACATTCGGGTGAAAAGCAAACAAAGTTATTTTGATAATAGAGTTTATAAGGTGCTTTTGTCTGCTGAAAAAATTGTAATAGCGAATAATTTGTTTCAATTTCAGTAGGATAAGTCAAATTGAGCAAGTAGGAATTGCCTTTTTGTAATTCCCGCTGCACCAAATCAAAACCTAATTGATACTCCGTCAATGACATAGGAAAGGCAGTTAAATTTAAGGGTAAATTTGACCACACTTTTTCTTGATTAGCGATACCTCGAATATCAAAAAACAATCCATTTTCTGCTGCTTTATCCACAGGACAAATCAGCGGTTTTTGTTGTTCAAAATCAATTAAAAAGAAAAAAGGTTGGCGTAATTTTCCAAAAGCATTCGCCTGTTGAATAAAAGAATTAAGTGGCATTATCAATTAAAGAAATAAATAAAATATCCGCAAGTTTAGCCTAAAAGCCACGAAAAATCATTTATAATTAACGCCACAAATTGTACATACAGTAACTTATGACAACATTAGCCATTATCAATAATCACGATTCTTTCACCTATAATTTGGTGGATCTTGTGCGCCGTTTAGCAGTAGATTTTCAAGTCATCAATGTGGAAGATTTACAGTTGGAGCAATTGGAATCGACAAGTCACATCATAATTTCACCTGGTCCAGACGTACCTAGAGCTTATCCTATTCTCTTTGATATGCTGCAGCGCTTCTATCAGCAAAAAGCTATTTTTGGGGTGTGTTTAGGTCATCAAACCCTATGTGAATTCTTTGGTGGGCAACTGTTTAATCTTGCTGACGTTCGCCATGGGCAAAGGAAATCCGTAAAAGTGCGGTCAAAATCCCCACTGTTTCAGCAACTGCCAGCAGAATTTAACGTAGGTCTATACCATTCTTGGGCGGTATCACCTGAACATTTTCCCGAACAATTAGAAGTGACAGCCACTTGCGACGATGAAATTATTATGGCATTTCAACATAAAACACTGCCTATTTTTGGGGTACAGTTTCATCCTGAATCCTATATGTCCGATTTCGGTGAAAAGATATTGGCGAATTTCTTACAACAAAATCCAATGAGTAACTAAAAATTTCTCTGTTTTGGAATCAAGATCTCAGATTAAATTAAAAGTCAGAAAAACGCTTGATACTGTTTTTAATAACAGTTATTATATGCACAAATTTACAGATAACAAATTAAAGGAAAGAATTATGGCAATCGCGAAAGACAATAAAATAGCTACTCAAGATGAAAAAGCAAAAGCACTTGCCGCCGCCTTAGGTCAAATTGAAAAACAATTTGGTAAAGGTGCAATCATGAAACTAGGGGATACTCAAACCTTAGATGTCGAAGCAATTTCTACAGGGTCTATCGGGCTAGATGTAGCATTAGGTATTGGCGGTTTGCCGATGGGACGTGTTGTTGAAATCTTCGGACCAGAATCATCAGGTAAAACAACCTTAACCTTATCTGTTATCGCACAAGCACAACAAGCAGGTAAAGTGTGTGCATTTATTGATGCGGAACACGCTTTAGATCCGATTTATGCAGCTAAATTAGGTGTTGATGTCAAAGAATTATTAATTTCTCAACCAGACAATGGAGAGCAAGCATTAGAAATCTGTGATGCCCTTGTACGTTCAGGTGCAGTTGATGTAATCATCGTGGACTCCGTAGCCGCTCTCACACCAAAAGCAGAAATTGAAGGTGATATGGGCGATGCACATGTAGGTTTACAAGCGCGTTTAATGTCTCAAGCATTGCGTAAATTAACAGGACAAATTAAAGCCTCTAACTGTTTAGTTGTATTTATCAACCAAATTCGTATGAAAATTGGTGTGATGTTTGGTAACCCAGAAACTACGACTGGTGGTAATGCATTAAAATTCTATTCTTCAGTGCGTTTAGATATTCGTCGTGTAGGCTCAGTAAAAGATGGTGAGCAAGTTATTGGTAATGAAACACGCGTTAAAGTCGTAAAAAATAAATTAGCAGCGCCATTTAGACAAGTTGACTTCCAAATTCTCTACGGAGAAGGTATTTCAAAAAATGGCGAACTAATTGAATTAGGCGTTAAGCATAAATTATTAAATAAATCAGGTGCTTGGTATTCCTACAATGGTGAAAAAATTGGTCAAGGTAAAGCCAATGCAATGAAATGGCTTGCGACCAATACCGCAATAGCTAACGAATTAGAAGCGAAGATTAGAGCTGAATTAGTGGCTAATCCAGAACAAGCCTTATTGGCGGATATTGAATCCAATTCTGATGAATCTGAAACCTCAGATTTTGAATAACTCATCACAAAAAAGTGCGGTAGAAAATACCGCACTTTTTCTTTTCATCAAAATAAGGAAAAGCCATGTCGTCCCTCGCATTAGGATATGTCTTAAGTTTATTAGCTAGACGAGAATACAGCGAATTTGAAATTCGCTGCAAAATGCAAGAAAAAGCCTTTTCAGAACAAGAAATAGAAGACACTATCAATCACTGCCAACAAAAAAATTGGCAAAACGATCTACGCTTCGCGGAAAATTACTTAAATTATCGTGCACAACGCGGTTTTGGTGTCAATCGGATTAAACAGGAACTTAAACAATTAAAAGGGATAAGATCCGAGGTTATTCAACAAGCTATTGAACAAAGCGAAATTGATTGGAGCCAAATTGCAAAACAAGTGCTACAAAAAAAACGACTACAATTTCCATTAGATCAAAAAGCCAAGCAAAAAATCTGGCGATATATGATATCCCATGGTTTCTATGCTGAAGATTTCGCAGACTTAATTGATAACGTTGAGTGGGAGTATTGAGAAATATGGGGTTAAGAAAATTAAATGAACTGGCGGAAGGTCATGGGAGTTGAACCCACCCAGGACTGCTGGCAGCCCTAACAGGATTTGAAGTCCTGCCGCCTCACCGGAAACGACGACCTTCCTTTGCATCACTGGGAGCAACTTTAGCCTAATTTTCTTTCTTATTCAAGTCTGGCAGAAAATTATTGTATAATAAGGAAAATTCTTGAAAAACAGGACAAAAAATGACCGCACTTTTTCAGCAACTTCCTTCTGTAGACAAAATGCTTAAAACAGCGCAAGGCGAAACATTAATTGCTCAATATGGACATACTGCAGTTGTTACAACCGCTCGTCAATTAATCCAGCAAGCAAGAGAGTTTATCAAGAAAAATAATCAACTTCCTGCACATTTCAATGATATTCACTCCACGATCGCCGAAATTCATCACCAATTAATTCAAAAAAGCCAAGTAAAAATTCAATCTGTGCATAATCTTACTGGCACCGTTTTGCATACCAATCTTGGTCGTGCACTTTGGCCTGAAGCGGCGCAACAAGCAGCATTAACTGCAATGAAACAAAATGTTGCGTTAGAATATGATTTAAATGAAGGTCAACGTAGCCATCGTGATAATTACATTAGTGAATTAATCTGTGAATTAACAGGTGCAGAAGCAGCTTGTGTCGTCAACAATAATGCCGCAGCAGTATTGTTAATGTTATCTACTTTTGCACAGGGTAAAGAAGTCATCATCTCGCGTGGCGAATTAGTTGAAATTGGCGGTGCATTCCGTATTCCAGATATTATGCAACAAGCGGGCTGCAAATTAGTTGAAGTGGGGACAACCAATAGAACCCATTTAAAAGATTATCGCAACGCAATCAACGAAAATACTGCATTTTTGATGAAAGTTCATACCAGTAATTATCAAATTTGTGGTTTTACGAAATCTATCGAAGAGCAAGAACTAGCGGAACTCAGCAAAGAAGTTGGCATACCTTTAATCAGTGATTTAGGCAGCGGCGCGCTGATTGATTTAAGCCAATATGGTTTGCCAAAAGAGCCGACTGTACAAGAAAAACTCAAGCAAGGCGTCGATCTCATTTCCTTCTCGGGCGATAAATTATTAGGTGGTGTACAAGCAGGCATTATTGTGGGTAAAAAATCCTTAATTCAGCAATTACAAGCCCACCCTTTAAAACGTGCTTTGCGTTGTGACAAAGTCATTCTCTCTGGTTTAGAAGCGACATTACGCTTGTATTTACAACCAGAAAAACTGACCGAGAATTTACCAACCTTACATCTATTAACGCAATCTCTTGAACAACTTGAATATAAAGCACAGCAAGTTAAGTCGATTTTAGAACCTAAGTTGACAGACTTTTCATTACAAATCGAAGCAAGTTCGGCACAAATCGGCAGTGGTTCACAACCAACAGCGAGAATTCCATCTGTCGCTCTTACTATTGCTGAAAAAAATAATGGAAAATTAACCGCACTTTTACAAACATTCAAACAGCTTCCAACTCCAATTATTGCAAGAGTGGAACAAGATAAAATCTGGTTAGATATGCGTTCACTCGCCAACCTTGAACAACTATTAGAGAGTTTACAAAGCTTATGATTATTGTTACTTCAGGTCATGTTGATCATGGTAAAACCGCATTATTACAGGCATTAACTGGCACTAATACCGCTCATTTGCCCGAAGAAAAAAAACGGGGCATGACCATCGACTTAGGCTATGCCTACTTGCCTTTAGGTGATAAAACTCTTGGCTTTATTGATGTGCCAGGGCATGAAAAATTCTTAGTCAATATGCTCGCAGGCTTAGGCGGAATTCATTACGCCATGTTAATTGTGGCAGCGGATGAAGGCATACAAGCACAAACACAAGAACATTTGGCCATTCTGAAACAGTTACAGCTTGAGCAAATTCTGGTTGTGATTACCAAAGCAGATCGTGCAACACCAGAACAAATTGCGCAATTACAACAACAAATTCAAGCGCAATATCCGTTTTTAGCACAAAGTCCCGTTTTTATTACTTCTGCCATTAATCAACAAGGCATTGCTGAATTGAGAGAATATCTCGCACAACTCGCAAATTTAGCAGAGACAAACAAACCGTTTCGTTATGCCATAGACCGTATCTTTAGCGTAAAAGGCGCGGGAACGGTAGTAACGGGTACAGCTTTTAGCGGCAAGGTCAATATTGATGATGAGCTAGTGCTATCCAATGGCGAAAAAGTGCGGGTAAAAAATATTCATGCACAAAATCAAGCAAGTCAGCAAGGATTGGCAGGGCAACGTTTAGCGCTCAATATTAATGCAGATTTAGACCGCACTTTAATTGAGCGTGGCGATTGGCTTTTTTCACAAGCGCCACAACAGCCAACGGATCGCATCAGCATTGTGATTAATGCCGAAACAAATCTTAATGAAAGCCAGGCTGTGCATATCTATCATGCGGCAGATCGTACAATTGGTAAGCTATCGATTTTATCCGATAAATCCTTGTATCCAAGCCAACAAGGTTTAGCTGAATTAATTTTAGAAAAGCCTTTATTTTTAACTTTTGGCGATAAATTAATTTTACGCAGCGGCGATAATAAACAACTGATTGGCGGTGCAAAAGTGATCGAAATTGATTCACCTAAACGCCACAAACGTACAGAAACACGTTTGAATTTATTGCGTGATTTGCACCAATCTGACAATGCCACACAGCGTTTAAAACTGTACTTACAAAGTAAAGCTATTTCAGTATCGCAATTATTGTGGACTGAACAATTAACGCCAAGCCAACTTGATGAGATTTTGCAACAAAATCAGGCAGTGCGTTTCCAACAATGGTGCTTTAGTGCGGATTATAAAAATGAAAAAACACAGCAAATTTTAACCGCACTTTCTGATTACCACCAGCAACATGGCGATCAAATAGGCTTAGGTAAAGCCCGTTTATATCGCATAGCAGCTTTAAACCAACCAGAGCAATTAATTTATCATTTAATTGATGAATTGTTAGCTGATGGCAAATTGCAACAAAGTCGCGGATGGTTGCATTTACCAGAACACAAAATCCAATTTGATGAACAAGAAAAACAACTATGGAAAGCCGTTCTCGCTGAATTTGTGCAACAGAATGGGCAGCCACTTTGGGTCAGAGATATCGCCAATGCACTCGGCATTGCCGAAACAATAATGCGTAATTTCTTATACAAAGCAGGCAAACTAGGCTACCTCACACCAATAGTAAAAGATCGCTTTTTCTTAACGGAAACCCTTTACAATTATGCCCGATTAGTCAAAAAAATTGCGGAGCAACAAGGCGAAATCAGCGTTAATCAATTACGCGATGAATTGCAATTTGGACGTAAATTAACGGTGCAGTTAATGGAATATTTTGATCGCTGCGGCTTCTTACGCCGCAAGGGCAATGCACATATGCTACGCGATAAAACAATGTTTGATGAATAAAATGGAAGAAACATATCAAAAATTAGTTAAACGAGCGGCTAATTTAGCCATTGTTGTGGCAGTTAGCCTCATTATTATTAAAGCATTTGCTTGGTGGAAAACAGGATCTATCGCTATTTTGGCAGCAATGACCGATTCACTGGTGGATTTATTTGCCTCCGCCACCAACGTGATTGCATTACGCTTTGCGTTACAACCTGCAGATGATAACCATGCTTTCGGGCATGGCAAAATGGAATCACTAGCAGCTTTAGCCCAAAGTGCTTTTATCACAGGCTCCGCCGCTTTCTTATTATTGCAAGGTATTCAACGCTTTACCGATCCACAACCGGTACAAAGCAGTGAATTGGGTGTAATTATCAGCTTAATTTCTATTGCTTTAACAGCAATGTTGGTGCTTTATCAACGTAAAGTGGTTAAAGAAACACATAGCCCAGCAATTCAAGCAGATTCTTTGCATTACCAAACGGATCTCTATATGAACACTGCAATTTTAATTGCGATGTTATTAAATATGCAGGGCATGATATATGCTGATGCGGTTTTCGCCATTGGTATTGCTTTCTACATTCTCTATAACGCAGGAAAAATGTTGTGGGATGCTATGCAAGCCTTGTTAGATCAAGCATTACCACAACAAGAAGTGGATAAAATTTGGCACATTGCCCTTGAACATTCCGGTATTATCAGTATTCATGATGTGAAAACCAGAAAAGCAGGAGCAAACCGTTTTATTCAACTCCATTTAGAAATGGATGATCATTTGCCGTTAGTTAAAGCGCATGACATTACTGATAGTTTAGAAAAGAAATTATTACAAGCTTTCCCGCTATCTGAAGTCATCATTCATCAAGAACCAACCAGTGTTGTGCAAAAAGAGCGGATGCAAAATGACGCACAATAGCATCGCTAAACATTAAACTCTGGGTTATCTATTGGAAATATGAATAATATAAGGTTTTTTGGAATTATATTTTTTATTGCACTTGGGAATTACATAATCTCATTCTTTATTATTGTATCCAAAAACCCTTAGATTATTTATTTAGCCTGTCTCATTTCTGGAATAGTACATTAGATATTTAGAGATATAGCTAAAGAAAAATTTTTTATTCAACAACCCCACTCAAATCGTTCGTTTTATAATCAAAATTCACCTTTTAGGCCCTATAAACTGAAAAACATGAATATTTTTCACCGCACTTTTCCCTAAAATACCTCTTATTTATTCTAGCCATAATTAGATCACAAGAATAAAACACCAAAACAGAATAAAATATCAATACAAACAATCAAAATAGATATAAAACATATATTTTTGTTTATTTTATATTGACGAACACCTAATTTTGTTTATATTATCCTAAACACAACAAACATAACACTTAACTAGGGGGCGAGCATGAGTCAATCTACTCGTGAAACATTCTCAGGGCGTAAAGCCTTTATTATGGCAGCAATTGGTTCTGCTGTTGGCTTAGGAAACATTTGGCGTTTCCCATATACCACTTACGAAAACGGCGGTGGTGCATTTATCATTCCTTATATCGTGGCATTATTAACCGCAGGGATTCCATTACTCTTTTTAGATTACGCCATTGGCCATCGCCATCGTGGTGGTGCGCCTTTATCTTATCGTCGCTTTAACAAACATTTTGAAACTTTCGGTTGGTGGCAAGTAATGGTGAATGTCATCATTGGTCTTTATTACGCCGTTGTTTTAGGTTGGGCTGCGATTTACACCTATTTCTCTTTCAGTAAAGCTTGGGGTGGAAAACCTATCGATTTCTTCGTTGGTGAATTCTTAAAAATGGGCGATATTGCACAAGGCGTCAGCTTCGACTTTGTCGGCATGGTAGTAGGTCCATTAATTACAGTATGGGTTATTTCCCTTGTGGTATTAGCATTTGGTGTACAAAAAGGGATCTCCAAAGTGTCTAATATTTTAATGCCAGTATTGGTTGTAATGTTCTTAGTGCTTGTTGTTTATTCACTCACTTTACCTGGTGCAGCTAAAGGTTTGGATGCCTTATTCACACCAAATTGGGAAAAATTATCAGACCCAAGCGTATGGATTGCAGCTTACGGACAAATTTTCTTCTCATTATCTATCTGCTTTGGGATTATGATCACCTACGCCTCTTACTTGAAGAAAGACTCTGATCTCACAGGTACAGGTTTGGTCGTCGGCTTTGCAAACTCCAGTTTTGAAGTGCTTGCAGGGATCGGCGTATTTGCAGCCCTTGGCTTTATGGCAACAGCTGCAGGGCAAGAAGTAAGTGATGTGGCAAAAGGCGGAATTGGTCTTGCATTCTTTGCTTTCCCAACCATCATTAATGAACTTAAATTTGGTGAAATTTTTGGTGTGTTATTCTTTGGCTCATTAACCTTTGCTGCATTAACCTCATTTATTTCCGTTATTGAAGTAATTATTTCTGCGGTACAAGACAAATTAAAAATGGATCGCGTCAAAATCACATTTATCGTTGGCTTACCAATGATGGCTGTATCCGTTATCCTATTTGGTACCACAACAGGCCTACCAATGTTAGATGTATTAGATAAATTTATTAACTATTTTGGTATTGTTGCCGTTGCCTTTGTTTCTCTAGTTGCTATCGTTGCCAATGAAAAACTTGGCTTGTTAGGTGCGCATATTAACCAAACATCTTCTTTCAAAGTTGGTTTCTTATGGCGCTTATGCATCATATTAACCACAGGTATCCTTGCCTTTATGTTATTAAGTGAAGGAGCAAAAGTCTTCACCGAAGGCTATGAAGGCTACCCAAATTGGTTCGTCAACACATTTGGTTGGGGTATGGCATTTACTTTGGTTATCGTTTCTTTCTTACTTTCTCGCTTAAAATGGAAAGACGAAGCCTACGCAGAACACAAAGGAGAATAATATGAGCACAAGTGCAATCATTATGATGTCAATAGCCCTTGCTATTATCTGGGGCGGTTTGATCATCTCAGTTACCAAACTACCAAAAGAATAAAAAAACACTAACAAAAACACCGCACTTTATCTTAAAAAAGTGCGGTGTTTTATTTAAAAAGCAGAATTAACAAGCAAAGATTTTACTCTGTCATTTCGCCTTTTTGATATAATCGATAACTCACTTGCCCGGTGGTTTTCTCTTTTAGTAAGGACCAATTGTCTGGCACTGTTAATACTTTATTTCGTTCCGTCTCGATATAAATTAGCGCACCTGAGCTGAGCCAATTATGCTGTTCTAGCAAAGGCACAACTTGCTCAGTTAGTCCCAAATTAAACGGTGGATCAAGAAAAACCACATCAAACTGCGGTGCATTTTGCGCAAGTTTTAGGAAATCTAAACAACTCTGATTCACCACTTTTCCTTGGTTTTCATCGCATTTTAGTGTTTGTAAATTACGTTTTAATTGTGCAGCCACACCTTTATCCAATTCAATAAAAGTGACTGATTTCGCTTGACGAGAAAGTGCTTCAAACCCCAAGGATCCACTACCAGCAAAGGCATCTAAGCAACGGCTATCAACGATATAAGGCATTAACCAATTAAATAGCGTTTCTTTCACTCGGTCACCTGTTGGGCGCAATCCTTCTGAGTTAAGCACCGGCAATTTTCGACCGCGCCAGAGACCTGCAATAATTCGCACTTCCCCTTTCGCTAAATTTGTTGTTTTACTCGACGTTATCGCCTGCGCTTTTCGGTATTTTTTCATACAGATAAATGATAAACTATGCTAATTTTCCCGTATTCTAACAGAAATTAAGAGATTATTATGGCAGATGAGAATAAAAAAGGTGGCTTTTGGTCGTGGTTAGGTTTTAACAAGAAGAAACAACAAGAACCTATCGACACGCAATCAGAAACCGACAATGAAGAAAACCAAATAACAGAATACGTTTCTGAAGCAGAAACCGCTACCTCACAGCCCTCAGATAATCAAAGTGCGGTGCATTTTGACGAAGTTTCAACAGAACAACAGATTACAACTGAAATCCCAGATGAAATAATCGCAACCCCTGAAGAAGTCGAAGAAGTCGAAGAAGTCGAAGAAGTCGAAGAAGTCGAAGAAGTCGAAGAAGTCGAAGAAGTCGAAGAAGTCGAAGAAGTCGAAGAAGTCGAAGAAGTCGAGGAAGTCGAGGAACAACCTATCTCAGCATCGGCTGTTACACAAGAAAAACCAAGCGAAGGTGGTTTCTTTAGTCGTTTATTAAAAGGCTTGGTCAAAACCAAACAAAATATTGGTTCGGGATTTTTGTCCTTTTTCTCCGGCAAAAAAATTGATGACGAATTATTTGAAGAATTAGAAGAACAGTTGCTGATCGCAGATATTGGCGTGCCAACTACAACGAAAATTATCAAAAACCTTGAGTTGCATGCCACTCGCCAGCAATTAAAAGATGCTAATTTACTCTATCAACAATTAAAACAAGAAATGTCGGCGATTTTGAAACCTGTTGCTCAGCCTTTACAGCTTGAAAGCGATAAAAAACCTTATGTTATTTTAATGGTTGGCGTGAATGGCGTGGGTAAAACTACCACCATTGGTAAATTGGCTCGCCAATTCCAACAACAAGGGAAATCCGTTATGCTAGCCGCTGGCGATACCTTCCGCGCAGCAGCTGTGGAACAATTACAGGTTTGGGGAGAACGTAATAATATTCCTGTTATTGCACAAAGCACAGGTTCTGACTCTGCTTCTGTTATTTTTGATGCTATGCAATCTGCAGCAGCACGCAATATTGATATATTAATTGCGGATACAGCAGGGCGTTTGCAAAATAAAAATAATCTTATGGACGAATTGAAGAAAATTGTCCGCGTGATGAAAAAATACGATGAAAGCGCGCCCCATGAAATTATGCTCACGCTCGATGCAAGCACTGGTCAAAATGCTATTAGCCAAGCTAAATTATTTAATGAAGCTGTGGGTTTAACAGGCATTAGCTTAACCAAATTAGATGGTACCGCCAAAGGTGGTGTCATTTTCGCTATTGCTGATCAATTTGGTTTGCCTATTCGCTACATTGGCGTTGGGGAAAAAATCGAAGATTTACGTACATTTAATGCAGATGAATTTATTGATGCATTATTTACTCATGAAGAATAAAGAGAAATAACATGATTCATTTTCAAAATGTGAGCAAAGCGTATTTAGGCGGAAAGCCTGCTTTGCAAGGACTGACTTTCCATTTGCCCGTTGGCAGCATGACTTATTTAACAGGTCATTCTGGCGCAGGAAAAAGCACATTATTAAAGTTAATTATGGGAATGGAACGCGCGAATGGTGGCAGCATTTGGTTTAACGGCCACGATATTACTCGTCTTTCTCACCATGAATTACCTTTTTTACGCCGCCAAATCGGCATGGTGCACCAAGATTATCGTTTATTGCCCGATCGCTCTGTGGCAGAAAATGTCGCCATGCCATTAATTATTGCGGGCATGCATCCTAAAACAGCGGTAGAACGCGCTTCCGCAGCCTTAGATCGCGTGGGATTATACGAGCGCGCCAATCATTTGCCAGTTCATCTCTCTGGTGGTGAGCAACAGCGCGTAGATATTGCTCGAGCAATCATCCACAAACCCCAATTATTATTGGCCGATGAACCAACGGGCAATTTAGACAATGCCCTTTCTCTTGAAATTTTCAACTTGTTTGAAGAGTTCAATAATATGGGAATGACAGTGTTAATCGCCACTCACGACATCGGCTTAATCCAGCAGAAACCTAAACCTTGCCTCACATTAGAACAAGGGCATTTGCGCTAAAAGTGCGGTCTTTTTTTGGAGAGTTTTTATGAAAGTAAATCAAAGCGCGCCATTTTGGGCAAGAATGCAATATGTACTAAATTCGGTATTGAAGGACTTAATCAAGAAAAAATACGGTACCATCTTAACGATTTTAGTGATTGCTGTATCCCTCACCATCCCAACCGTTAGTTTCTTGTTGTGGAAAAATACACATCAAGCCACTACCACATTTTATCCTGAAACCGAATTAACAGTTTATCTGCATAAAAATTTAAACGAAGATGACGCCAATGCCATTGTCAGCAAGATTCAGCAACAACAAGGTATTGAAAGCTTAAATTATATTTCTCGCCAAGAAAGTTTGAAAGATTTTCGCAGTTGGTCAGGCTTTGGCGAAGAATTGGATATTTTAGATGATAACCCACTTCCTGCAGTTGTGATGATTAAGCCCACATCAGATTATCAAGCGTCTGAAAAACGTAAAGAGCTACACGATAGCCTAATGAAAATCAAAGGTGTCGAAGAAGTACGCATGGATAACGATTGGTTAGAAAAACTCGCTGCGCTCACTTGGTTAATTGCTCATGTTGCCATTTTCTGTGCTGTATTAATGACTCTTGCAGTATTTTTAGTGATTGGGAACAGTATTCGTTCTGATGTTTATAGTAGCAAAGCCAATATTCAAGTAGTTAAATTGCTCGGTGCGACCGACCAATTTATTTTGCGCCCATTCCTTTACACTGGCATTATTTACGGTTTTCTTGGTGCATTATTTGCTTGTATTTTCAGTAGCTTAGTGATCGGCTACTTCACAAGTGCGGTCAAATATGTAACAGATATTTTCGCTGTCAAATTTGAATTAAATGGATTGGAAATAACAGAAGTCTTTTTCTTATTAATCATCTGCTCCATTGTTGGCTATGCATCTGCTTGGATAGCAGCAAACAAGCATATAAAAATGTTAGACAAATAATTTCCAACATATATATCTATGATTGGCTCCAAAAGTAGTTGTTAATATTTTAATCGAACAAACACAAATGATATTGATTCTTATTTATAAAACAAATATACTTTGTGCTCTTTTTTCGTTGATTAAATACAACTTCTCAGGGAGCCATTATGCACTTCAATAAAAATAAACTCACCTTAGCTATTTTACTAGCAGCTTCTTCTAGCCTTTATGCTAACCCATCCTCAACATTAGAAATGATTGATGTTACTGCTCATACAGGCACAAAAAACTCAACAGATGTGATTACATTAGCGCAACAAGATCGCAGCACAGAAACTGATTTACGTGGTTTGTTTAGAGAGGAACCATCAATTGGCTTCGCGGCGGGTAACGGTACATCACAATTCTTAACCATTCGTGGAATGGGGCAAAATTCCGTTGATATTAAAGTAGACGGTGCGTCATCCGATAGCCAAATCTTATATCACCAAGCTCGCTTTATTATTGATCCATCATTATTGAAAAGCGTTTCGGTACAAAAAGGGGCAGGATCTGCAAGTGCAGGCATTGGCGCAACCAATGGTGCGATTATTGCTAAAACAGTAGATGCATTAGACCTATTAGAAGGCAGTAAACGCGACTATGGTTTTAAATTAAACGGAGGTTATTCTAGCAATAACGGTCATTCTTATGGCGCAAGCGTTTTTGGTAAAACAGGTCATTTTGATGCATTACTTTCTTTTAATCGTAATGATGAAGAGGATTACAAAGCAGGAAAACATTATGTTAATGGATTAAATGGTAGCAATAAAGTGCCTTACAGTGCACTAGACAAACGCAACTACATTGTTAAATTAGGTGCGACATTTGGTGATCATCGTTTTGTATTAAGTCATTTACAAGATCAACATCGTGGCACGCGTTTAGTACGTGAAGAATTTGCTGCTTTTGATACAGGTCGCCTTACTTTAGCACGCCAATCACCATCCTATCGTGAAACAACTTTAACTAACACGAATCTTGAATATATTGGTAAAAATCTTGGTTTTATCAATGAAGTCACCGCAAATGCTTATGTAATGAAAAACAAACGTTATTCAGCAGATGATAGTGGTTGTGGATATTGTGGCAAAGTATCAGGTCCAACAACAACGGTAATTAATACTCGTGGCGCTAATGTGAACTTTGATTCTTATATTGGTGAAAATGTATTAGTTAAATATGGCGTAAATTACCGTAATCAAGAAATTAAACCTCACAAAAAGCTGGCATTCGTTAAAAACAACCCTGAAAAAACAGATGTTGGTGCTTATGTTGAAATGATCAGTGGAATTGGTGATTTCACCTTAACCACAGGTTTACGTTATGACCACTTTAATATGAAAGCAAATGATGGCGTGAAAGCTTCTGGCGGTAAATTAAATCCAAGTGTTGGATTAATTTATCAAGCAACACCTGAATTAAGCTTTAGTGCAAATCATAACTATGCCTCACGCAGCCCACGTTTATATGATGCATTAATGGTTGGTATTAGACAGATTTCCGTTGATCCAAATATTGAGGCAGAACAAGCTCGCAATACTGAAATTGGTTTCAACTACAATAGTGGCAACTTCACTTTCGAAGGTAGCTACTTCTGGCAAAAAGTAAATAATTTAATTGTAAACCCACAAGATAGACATGATGCCTTAGGCAACGTGATTAGCGGTGTAAAACAAGCAGTTAATGATGGTTATTCGAAAAACCATGGTTACGAATTAAAAGCCTCTTACCGTTATGAAGGCTTAACCGCACGCTTTGGTGTATCTGATAGTAAACCAAGATTTTACTTAAATAACACCAAACCTGATTCCAGACTCAATCCTGAGTTTGCGGTACAAACAGGTCGTACTTGGACAGCTGGCCTATCTTATCGCTTTGATACCCCTGATTTAGAGTTAGGTTGGAAAGGTAACTATGTAGAAAAAGAAAAAGGTTATGCATTAGCTAATGCGGACAAAACAGCTGCAGAAAGTGCTCGTGATAGTTATATTACTCATGACTTCTATATCAGCTGGAAACCATTAAAAGATGAAAAATTAAATGTCAATCTTGCGATTAATAATGCATTTAATAAATTCTATCACCCACATAGCCAACGAGGTGCAACCTTACCAGGTATGGGACGTGATATCCGCTTAAATGTAAACTACACATTCTAACAGTTTAATGAAGTAACTTCTTAATAGCGATTGGCTAACAAGTCAATCGCTATTTTATTTAAAGATTATTTAATAAAGAGAGGTAGATTATCCAATTCCTACATTAAAAATCTGCTTTTTTTATTAAAATGCTTGATTTTAATTCGCCAATCTGTAATTAATGTAAACTTATCAAACACAACTTAAGGAATAAACTATGAAAAATGTCGGATTTATCGGATGGCGCGGAATGGTCGGTTCCGTATTAATGGATCGTATGGTGCAAGAAAATGATTTTGCCAATATCAATCCTATTTTCTTCACTACATCACAAGCTGGTCAAAAAGCCCCTGTTTTTGCAGGAAAAGACGCGGGCGAATTAAAAAATGCTTTTGATATTGATGAACTTAAAAAACTGGACATTATTGTTACCTGTCAAGGTGGTGACTATACCAACGAAGTCTATCCAAAATTAAAACAAACAGGCTGGGATGGTTACTGGATTGACGCAGCATCAGCGCTTCGTATGAAAGATGATGCCATTATCGTTTTAGACCCCGTAAACCAAAATGTGATTACAGAAGGCTTAAACAAAGGCATTAAAACCTTTGTGGGCGGAAACTGTACAGTAAGTTTAATGTTAATGGCCATCGGTGGTTTATTTGAAAAAGATTTAGTTGAATGGGTGTCTGTAGCAACCTATCAAGCAGCTTCTGGCGCTGGCGCAAAAAATATGCGTGAATTACTCGTGCAAATGGGACAATTAGAAGACAGCGTAAAAGCTGAATTAGCAGATCCTGCTTCTTCCATTTTAGATATTGAACGCAAAGTGACTGCAACAATGCGTGAAGATAGCTTCCCAACAGATAACTTTGGTGCGGCTTTAGCAGGCAGCTTAATTCCTTGGATTGACAAATTATTACCAGAAACAGGACAAACCAAAGAAGAATGGAAAGGCTATGCAGAAACCAACAAAATTTTAGGTTTAAGCGACAACCCAATTCCAGTAGATGGCTTATGTGTTCGCATTGGTGCATTACGTTGCCATAGCCAAGCCTTTACAATTAAATTGAAAAAAGATATCCCATTAGCAGAAATTGAACAAATTATCGCTGCACACAATGAGTGGGTGAAAGTCATTCCAAACGACAAAGAAACGACTTTACGTGAATTAACACCAGCAAAAGTAACAGGCACATTGAGTATCCCTGTTGGTCGTTTACGTAAGCTTGCTATGGGCCCAGAATATGTGGCAGCCTTTACTGTTGGCGACCAATTATTATGGGGTGCTGCAGAGCCAGTTCGTCGTATCTTAAAACAATTAGTTTAATTCTTGCTAACCTCAAAAGTGCGGTGGATTTCACCGCACTTTTTTACTTCATTTAAATCCAAATGCAAAGAGAATCGCAATTCCATCATTTTTTACAGCAGCAATTATCACCTTGGCTTGCGCCATTTCCAGTGCAATATATTGAAGGGAAAAAAGGCTGCCGTTTGGCTTATCGCCATTTTCTGCAAACAAATGGCTCAGATAAACTAATGATTTTAGTCAATGGCAGAGCAGAAAATCTATTGAAGTGGTCAGAAGTGGCCTATGATTTTTATCATCAGGGCTATGATGTGTTGTTGTTTGATCATCGTGGGCAAGGTTATTCCCAACGATTATTACCCCATACTGAAAAAGGCTATATTGATGAGTTTCGTTTTTATGCGGAAGATATGGCAAAAATCATTGAAAATATCACCGCACTTTATACCTATCAAACCCAACATTTACTTGCTCATTCTTTAGGTGCATTAATTAGCAGTTTTTATTTAGCAAATGCAGATCATCAGATTAAAAGTGCGGTATTTTCTGCGCCATTTTTTGCTTTGCCGATGAAAAATCTGCTGATGGATGAAATATTGCTAAGCCTGATGATGTTGTTTGGGCAAGGAAAAAAATATGTATTTGGCAAAACGGATTATCAGCCTGTTGATGTGATGGATAATAAGTTAAGCAGCAGCCAAGTGCGTATGCAATGGATGAATGAGATAAATTTAACCTTTCCAGAAGTACATTTGGGCGGCCCTACATTTAAATGGGCGCATTTATGTTTGCAAGCCACGAAAAAATTGCCAACAATCCTTTCTCGCATTGAAATTCCCGTATTAATTCTACAAGCGGAACAAGAGCAAATTGTGAGCAATAAAACTTTGCAAAAATTGACCGCACTTTTGCCACAAGGAAAGTTAATTAAAGTGGCACAAGCAAAACATGAAATTTTATTTGAGCGCGATGAAATCCGCCAACAAGCCTTTGCGGAAATAAAGGCTTTTTTGACTCGTTAATGCAAATTCTTGCCATCATTTTTGTGCAATTTTGACACCACAAAGAGCAGCAATAAACCAAATAATGCACTAGTTAAAAAGGTATAGCTGAATGCTTGTTGCAATGGTTGTTGGTCAATGTATTCACGATAAAAATTAAGCGCAATCGCTGCAATGGCAATGCCTAATCCAATACCTACTTGTTGAACAACACTCAGCATTGTCGCCCCTGCACTTGCGGTTTGTTGGTCTAATTCAGAAATGGTTAATGTGTTGACGGAAGTAAATAAAATAGATAAACAAAAACCATAAAGTGAAACCAATAATAGATATAGCCACAAAGCCGAATCGGTGGTTAAAAATGACATTAAAATGATAGAAATCATCATAAAAAGTGCGGCGTAAATTAAGGTTTTTTTATAACCTAATTTAAATAATAATTTGCGAATAAAGGGTTTAACAGCTAAAGAGCTCAACGCAATGGGGGAAACGAGCCAGCCGGCAATGTCGGCATCATAATGAAATGAGAGTTGTAGCATTAAAGGCAATAAAAATGGAATACCTGAGCCACATAAACGAATAAATAAATTTGCCCAAGAACCTAATAAATAAGTGCGCACTTTAAATAAACTAAGTGGAATTAATGCATCGCTTTTATTTTTAGCATAAAGGTAATAACTTAATAAAAAAGCCATACCGATTAAAATAATTAATCCTGATTGCCATTGTGGCAAAAAGGCTTCACCGAGTAAATCCAGTCCTAAGGTAAAACCCACCAATCCGCCAGCAAAAAGCAAAAAACCTTGCCAATCGAATTTTTTTACTTCATTCCGCAAATTTGGCATAAAACGGTGCGCCAGTAATACGCCTAATAAACCAATAGGAATATTAATAAGAAAAATCCAATGCCAAGAGGCATAGGTGGACAGCCATCCGCCCAGTACAGGTCCTAAAATAGGCCCAGTTAAGCCTGCCATTGCCATAAGATTTAATACGGGCAGCAATTCATTTTTAGGTATCACGCGAATAATGGCTAGGCGAGAAACTGGCATCATCATTGCGCCACCAAATCCCTGCAAAATGCGGGAGAAAATCAGCATTTCTAAACTGGTGGAAAAAGCACAACAAATAGAACCTAAAACAAAGGTGGAAACAGAAAATCGGAAAATGGTTAATGTACCATATTTGTCAGCCATCCAACCGCTCATTGGAATGAACAAAGCCACAGTTAAAGCATAACTAATCACCGTTAGCTGCATATGCAACGGCGATTGTTGTAAATCCAATGAAATAGCAGGTAATGCGGTGGTTAATATGGTGGCATCAAGGGTTTGCATAAAAAATGCCGTCGCCGCAATCCAAGCTAAAGAACGATAAGTTGTCTGCATAAAAATTTAATGATTTTCCACCGCACTTTTTTGTTGCACATATTGATCAATAAACTGGGCAATTTGAGGGATATTATTGATATCCAAACAAGGAATATCGCCGTCTATTTGATAATCTGTTGCCAATGCCAATACATATTGATCGATGTCAGGCAGAGGTTTTGTCATTGCCTTTCGGTGTAACAAAATTTTTGGCATTTGTTCTTGCTTAAAACCTTCAATTAAAATCAAATCCACCAACTGCTGATCAAATTGTTGGATTAAATAAGAAAAAGAGGCAGGAATAGGCGTTTCTGTCATTAATGCCCAACGTTGATCACAAGCCATAATAACTTGACTTGCACCCGCTTCTTTCATTCGCCAGCTGTCTTTTCCTTCTTTATCTACTTGTGCATTATGGTGGCTATGTTTAATCACCGCGACTTTTAAGCCTAAGGATTTCAATTCAGGCAGCAATTTTTCTAATAAAGTGGTTTTTCCACTTCCACTGTATCCCGTAATACCTAAAAATAGCTTCATTCATTGCCCCTTTTTCATTTTTTACTTGTATATAAATTTTTATGTATTATAGTTTACCTCTGCGTAAATAGACTATAAATAAATTATATTTTGTATTATGCAATCCCCTAAAACTTGAGGAAAAATTATGACTACACAATTAGATGCTTTACGTGAAATGACCGTTGTGGTGGCCGATACTGGCGATATCGAAGCGATGAAATTATACAAGCCACAAGATGCAACAACTAACCCTTCATTAATTTTAAGTGCTTCTGCATTACCACAGTATGCACCATTAATTGATGAAGCCATTGCTTATGCAAAAAAACAAAGTGATTGTAAAAAACAACAACTGATTGATGCGGAAGATAAATTAGCCGTAAACATTGGTTTAGAAATTTTAAAATTAGTACCAGGTCGCATTTCAACTGAGGTGGATGCACGTCTTTCTTATGATACTGAAGCGACTGTTGAAAAAGCGCGTAAAATTATCCGTCTTTATAATGAAGCGGGTGTAGCTAACGATCGTATCCTAATCAAAATTGCTTCTACTTGGCAAGGTATCCGCGCAGCAGAAATCTTAGAAAAAGAAAATATTAACTGTAACCTCACCTTATTATTCTCTCAAGCGCAAGCTCGTGCCTGTGCTGAAGCGGGTGTTTATTTAATTTCACCATTCGTCGGTCGTATTCTTGACTGGTACAAAGCAAACTCAGATAAAAAAGACTATGCACCAGCAGAAGATCCTGGCGTAGTTTCAGTAACTGAAATTTATAATTATTATAAACAATATGGTTATGAAACTGTGGTAATGGGTGCAAGTTTCCGCAATGTTGGTGAAATTACCGAATTAGCAGGTTGCGACCGCTTAACTATCGCGCCATCTTTATTAAAAGAATTACAAGAAAGTAATGCGCCTTTAGTACGCAAATTAACGTTCAATGGCGAAGTAAAAGCACGTCCAGAACCATTAAAAGAATCTGAATTCTATTGGCAACATAATGCTGACCCAATGGCAGTTGAAAAATTAGCTGAGGGTATCCGCAAATTCGCTATTGATATTGAAAAATTAGAAGCGATGTTAGCTGAAAGACTCTAATTTATTTTCCTTTGTTTTGAAAAGTGCGGTTAATTTCACCGCACTTTTTTTATTTATCTCATAAATTTCACTGTGGATAACTTTATAGAAAATTGTCAACAAGCTGTATTTTTTCATTTGATAAGATCTAAAAAAATAGCATCTGTGGATAACTAGCCAAGTTATACAGAATTATTTCACTGTAAAGATCCAAGTTTTACTCAGGTTCAAAAAGATCTAAGTTATTTATATAAAAAGGAAAAAGGATCTTATAAACAACGATCAGTGGATCTAATAATAGTAATAATAAGATCTTTTATATATAGATCTTTATATTATTAGTGATCCATTATTTAGATCCTAACTTATCGATCCCACTTTTAGGATCTATCAATTTTTAGTAGAATACCACGTTATTTTATTTAAGATCGGTGAAAGCGATCCTTTTCATTGTATTAAGGTTTATATGTTTTATACAGAAAATTATGATGTGATCGTTATTGGTGGCGGTCACGCAGGCACAGAAGCAGCTCTGGCACCAGCAAGAATGGGGCTAAAAACATTATTGCTTACTCATAATATTGATACATTAGGGCAAATGTCTTGTAACCCTGCAATTGGTGGTATTGGTAAAGGCCATTTAGTGAAAGAAATTGATGCCATGGGTGGTTTAATGGCAACCGCAGCGGATCAGGCTGGGATCCAATTTCGCACATTAAATAGCAGCAAAGGGCCTGCAGTGCGCGCAACACGTGCACAGGCAGACCGCGTTTTATATCGTCAAGCTGTGCGTATTGCACTTGAAAATCAACCTAATTTAGATATTTTCCAACAAGAAGTTACAGATGTATTAATTGAACAGGATCGTGTTAGCGGTGTTGAAACGAAAATGGGATTAAAATTTCGTGCAAGATCCGTCATTCTTACAGCTGGTACATTTTTAGCAGGTAAAATTCATATTGGTTTGGAAAATTATGAAGGTGGACGAGCGGGCGATCCTGCTGCGGTGAGCTTATCCCATCGTTTACGTGATTTAGGTTTACGTGTTGATCGTCTAAAAACAGGTACACCACCACGTTTAGATGCGCGTACCATTAATTTTGATGTACTTGCAAAACAGCATGGTGATGAAGAATTGCCGGTTTTCTCTTTTATGGGATCGGTAGATCAACATCCACGTCAAATTCCTTGTTTTATTACCCATACCAATGATCATACCCATGAAGTGATCCGTAACAATTTGGATCGCAGTCCAATGTATACAGGGGTGATTGAAGGTATTGGCCCTCGCTATTGCCCTTCTATTGAAGATAAGGTTATGCGCTTTGCTGAACGTAATTCACATCAAATTTATCTGGAGCCTGAAGGTTTAACCTCCAATGAAGTTTATCCAAATGGGATTTCAACCAGTTTGCCATTTGATGTACAAATGGGCATTGTAAATTCAATGAAAGGCTTGGAAAAAACTCGAATTGTGAAGCCAGGCTATGCCATTGAATATGATTATTTTGATCCAAGAGATTTAAAACCAACATTAGAAACAAAAGCGATTAGTGGTTTATTCTTTGCGGGACAAATTAATGGTACAACGGGATATGAAGAAGCCGCAGCACAGGGATTATTAGCCGGTATTAACGCTGGATTATATGTGCAAGATAAAGAGCAATGGTTCCCACGTCGTGATCAGGCTTATACTGGGGTATTAGTAGATGATCTTTGCACCTTAGGCACAAAAGAACCTTATCGTGTATTTACTTCTCGTGCTGAATACCGTTTATTGTTGCGTGAAGATAATGCGGATATTCGTTTAACCCCTATTGCTCATAAATTAGGATTAATTGATGAGGCGCGTTGGGCGCGTTTTAATCAAAAAATGGATAACATTGAGCAAGAACGTCAACGTTTAAAACAAATTTGGATTCACCCTCAATCAGAACATTTGGCAGAAATTAATCAGTTAGTAGGCAATCCATTAACGCGTGAAGCCAGCGGCGAAGACTTATTACGTCGTCCAGAAATTACCTATGAAAAATTAACTAAAACTGCAGCATTTTCACCCGCACTTGAGGATAAACAAGCAGCAGAACAGGTGGAAATTGCCATTAAATATCAAGGCTATATTGAACATCAACAAGATGAAATTGAAAAACAGAAACGTCATGAAAATACGGCAATTCCAGATCGTTTTGATTATAGCTTAGTTTCAGGATTATCTAACGAAGTGCGTTCTAAATTAGAACAATATCGCCCTGTTTCTATTGGACAAGCAAGTCGAATTTCAGGCGTTACTCCTGCTGCAATTTCAATTTTGTTAGTGAATTTGAAAAAACAAGGTATGTTAAAACGAGGCGAATAATGAACCTTGAGCAACAGTTAAGTGAAAAGTTAGAAACTTTATTAAAACAGACCGCACTTTCTCTTACAGATCAGCAAAAAAAGCAGCTGGTACAGTTAGTTTTGTTACTGGATAAATGGAACAAAGCCTACAACTTGACTTCAGTGCGAGATCCAAAAGAAATGTTAGTTAAACATATTTTGGATAGCGTAGTTGTTAGTTCTTATTTACAAGGGGATCTTTTTATCGATGTGGGTACAGGCCCAGGCTTGCCCGGCTTGCCTTTAGCCATTATTAACCCAGATAAAAAATTCTTCTTGTTGGACAGTTTAGGCAAGCGTATTAGTTTTATTCGTAATGCAGTACGTGAATTAGCACTAACTAATGTAGAACCAGTGCTAAGTCGTGTGGAAGAATTTAAGCCCGTTCATCAATTTGATGGGGTTTTAAGCAGGGCTTTTGCCAGTTTGAAGGATATGACCCATTGGTGCCAACATTTGCCTAATCAGCAAGGGTTGTTTTATGCATTAAAAGGGCAATATCATGAAGACGAAGTGGAACTACTTGATTCACATTTTGTTATTCAAAAAGTAGTTGAATTAGCGGTGCCAGACTTAGTTGGTGAGCGTCATTTGGTACTAATCAAAAAGAATAATTAAAATTTATTTACTAATTTGTTGAAATTTTGTGACAAATACCTCATTTTAGGTGATTTTAAGTTTAAACTTTCATTTTTGTATCGTATAATTCCGCTGTTTTATTTAATGAATTACAGTTATTAAGGTTTATTATGTCTGCTGTAATCCATAAAGCCAAACAACATTATTTAAAATCCTTGCTTGTTGAAATGGGGTTTATCCTTTTTTTGAGCTTAATGGTTTTTCTGTTTAAACCAGCTCACGCAAGGGATTTTTTAGTAGGTATGTTGGTGGGCTTTTTACCTCATACATTAATGGTTTATTGGTTCTTTTTTCGTCATCAAGCGAAAAATCAAGCAAAAATGACCGCACTTTATCGAGGTGAAGGTCTCAAATGGTTGGCAACCATCTTGTTAATTATGTTGAGCATAAAATTAATCACTAATCTTAATGTGATGGCTTTTTTTATGGGCTATGTTTTATTATTAGTGTTAAATAATTTTATTCCATTTTTGCTTTCTTTTAGAAAATAACAGAATTTTTATAATTTGTTGAAAAGGATAATTTATGGCTGGAACAACTGCAGATTATATCACGCACCATTTAAGCTTTTTAGCTTCTGGTGAAGGGTTTTGGGCTGTACATTTAGATAGTCTGTTTTTCTCAATCATTTCAGGTGCTATTTTTCTTTTCGTTTTCTCTCGAGTAGCGAAAACAGCCACATCAGGCGTACCAGGAAAATTGCAATGTTTTATCGAAATTGTGATTGAATGGGTTGATGGATTAGTAAAAGATAATTTCCATGGACCAAGAAACGCTATCGCCCCTATTGCTTTAACAATTTTCTGCTGGGTATTCATCATGAATGCTATCGACTTAGTTCCAGTAGACTTCCTTCCTCAATTTGCAAATTTATTTGGTATTCATTATCTTCGCGCTGTACCGACAGCAGACATTAGTGCCACATTAGGTATGTCAATTTGTGTTTTCTTCCTTATTCTATTTTATACCGTCAAATCAAAAGGTTTTGGCGGTTTAGCGAAAGAATATACATTGCATCCATTTAATCATTGGGCATTCATTCCAGTTAACTTTTTACTTGAAACAGTTACTTTACTTGCGAAACCAATTTCGTTGGCATTCCGTTTGTTTGGTAATATGTATGCAGGTGAATTAATCTTTATTCTTATTGCAATTATGTATATGGCAGATAGTTTTGCCTTAAAAGCATTAGGGATTCCGTTACATCTTGTTTGGGCAATTTTCCATATTTTGGTTATTACATTACAAGCCTTTATTTTTATGATGTTAACGATTGTTTACTTAAGTATGGGCTATAACAAAGCCGATCACTAATTTAACGATTTTTTATAAACAAACTGGACCTTAGGTCTTAATTTTCAATCTTATGGAGAACATTATGGAAACTGTAATCACTACAACAATCATCGCATCTGCAATTCTTCTTGCTGTAGCTGCATTAGGTACTGCATTAGGTTTTGCTATCTTAGGTGGTAAATTCTTAGAGTCATCAGCTCGTCAACCAGAATTAGCAAACAGCTTACAAACTAAAATGTTTATCGTAGCTGGTCTTTTAGATGCTATTTCAATGATTGCTGTAGGTATTTCATTACTTTTCATCTTCGCAAACCCGTTCATTGATTTATTGAAATAAGTCGGGATTGAAATTAACCGTTATTCGATTGAATAACTTAACCGACTTTTAGGAGGGCGTTGTGAATTTAAATGCAACACTAATTGGCCAACTCATCGCTTTCGCACTTTTTGTTGCGTTTTGTATGAAATTTGTATGGCCACCACTTATTAAAGCGATTGAAGATCGCCAAGCGAATATTGCTAATGCTTTAGCTTCTGCTGAAGCGGCTAAAAAAGAGCAAGCAAGTACTAAAGTATTAGTGGAAGAAGAAATTTCTAAAGCAAAATTACAAGCACAAGAAATTATTGATTTAGCCAATAAACGCCGTAATGAAATGCTTGAAGAAGTGAAAACGGAAGCGGAAGCATTAAAAGCCAAAATTATTGAACAAGGCTATGCTGAAGTGGAAGCTGAACGTAAACGAGTTCAAGAAGAATTACGCGTTAAAGTCGCCTCTCTTGCCGTTGCTGGTGCTGAGAAAATTGTGGGTCGCCATATTGATGAAGCGGCAAACAACGACATTATTGATAAATTAGTTGCAGAACTATAAGAAGGTTGAGCTTATGTCAGAATTAACTACGATAGCTCGCCCTTATGCAAAAGCAGCATTTGATTTTGCAGTAGAACAAAGTGCGGTTGAAAAATGGACTGAAATGCTTTCTTTCGTTGCAGAAGTGGCGAAAAATGAGCAAATTCAAGCATTTTTAACTGGTTCCTTTTCTGCACAGAAAGTTGCGGATACCGTTATTTCTATTTGTGGCGACCAACTTGATCAATATGGGCAAAATCTGATTCGATTAATGGCTGAAAATAAGCGTTTAACGGTGCTTCCAGCAGTTTTTTCTGAATTTCAACATTATGTGGAAGAATATCAAGCAACAGCTGAAGTTAAAGTTATTTCAGCTCAACCATTAAATGCAACGCAAGAACAGAAAATTGTCGCCGCAATGGAAAAAAGACTTGCTCGTAAAGTGAAATTAAATTGCAGTGTTGATAGCTCACTAATTGCTGGAGTTATCATTCGTACCGACGACTTTGTAATTGACGGCTCAAGCCGCGGACAATTAGCTCGTTTGGCAAACGAATTGCAATGATAAGAGGAATTCAAAATGCAACTAAATTCAACTGAAATTAGTGAATTGATTAAAAAACGTATTGCCCAATTTGATGTTGTGAGCGAAGCTCGCAATACGGGTACAATCGTTTCTGTGAGTGACGGTATCATCCGTATTCACGGTTTAAGTGATGTAATGCAAGGGGAAATGATTGCATTACCAGGTAATCGTTATGCGATGGCTCTTAACCTTGAGAGAGATTCTGTCGGTGCGGTAGTTATGGGTCCTTATGCTGACCTTGCTGAAGGTATGGAAGTTCAATGTACAGGCCGTATCCTTGAAGTTCCAGTTGGTCGTGGCTTGTTAGGTCGTGTTGTTAATACTTTAGGTGAACCTATTGATGGTAAAGGTGAAATCCAAAATGATGGTTTCTCACCAGTTGAAGTAATTGCACCGGGTGTTATCGATCGTAAATCAGTCGATCAGCCAGTACAAACAGGTTATAAAGCCGTTGACTCAATGGTACCAATCGGTCGTGGACAACGTGAATTAATTATCGGTGACCGTCAAACAGGTAAAACCGCATTAGCAATCGATGCGATCATCAACCAACGTGATTCAGGCATTAAATGTATCTATGTAGCAATTGGTCAAAAAGCATCAACTATTGCGAACGTTGTGCGTAAATTAGAAGAGCATGGTGCATTAGCAAACACAATCGTTGTTGTTGCTTCAGCTTCTGAATCTGCCGCATTACAATATTTAGCGCCTTATGCTGGTTGTGCAATGGGTGAATATTTCCGCGATCGCGGTGAAGACGCATTAATTGTTTATGATGATTTATCAAAACAAGCCGTTGCTTATCGTCAAATTTCATTATTATTACGTCGTCCACCAGGTCGTGAAGCTTTCCCTGGCGATGTATTCTACTTACACTCTCGTTTACTTGAGCGTGCATCTCGTGTTAATGAAGATTATGTTGAACGTTTCACTAAAGGTGAAGTAAAAGGAAAAACAGGTTCTTTAACCGCGCTTCCTATTATTGAAACGCAAGCAGGTGACGTTTCTGCTTTCGTACCAACCAACGTAATTTCAATTACCGATGGTCAGATCTTCTTAGAATCTAACCTATTTAACTCAGGTATTCGTCCTGCGGTAAACCCAGGTATCTCGGTTTCTCGTGTGGGTGGTGCTGCACAAACTAAAGTCGTTAAAAAATTAGCTGGTGGTATTCGTACTGCGCTTGCTCAATATCGTGAATTAGCGGCATTTGCTCAGTTTGCTTCAGACTTAGATGATGCAACTCGCAAGCAGTTATCCCATGGTGAAAAAGTAACTGAATTATTAAAACAAAAACAATACTCGCCGTTAAGCGTATCTCAACAGGCGTTAGTGTTATTTGCCGTAGAGTTTGGTTATTTAGAAGATGTTGCATTAAATAAAATTGCTGGATTTGAGACCGCACTTTTAGATTATGCCAATAGTCAATACGCTGATTTTATGCAAGAACTGAATAAATCAGGCAACTACAACGATGAAATTAAAGATACGTTGAAAGCCATTTTAGACAGTTTCAAAGCAAATGGTGCGTGGTAATAACGGAAACGGAGAAATAACATGGCTGGTGGAAAAGAGATAAAAACCAAAATTGCCAGTGTACAGAGTACACAGAAAATTACCAAGGCAATGGAAATGGTGGCAACATCGAAAATGCGTAAAACGCAAGATCGTATGGCTGCATCTCGCCCTTATTCTGAAACCATTAGAAATGTTATCAGCCACGTCTCAAAAGCAAGTGTTGGATATAAACACCCATTTTTAGTTGAACGTGAAATTAAAAAAGTGGGTATCCTGTTAATTTCAACGGATCGAGGTATGTGTGGTGGTTTAAATATTAACTTATTTAAGACCGCACTTAACGAGATTAAACAATGGAAAGAAAAAGGCGTTACTGTTGAATTGGGCTTAATTGGCTCAAAAGGTATCGGCTTTTTCCGTTCCCTTGGTTTGAATGTAAGAGGACAACATTCAGGTTTAGGCGATAATCCTGCGTTAGAGGATTTAATTGGTGTTGCAAACTCAATGTTTGATGCATATCGCAATGGCGAATTAGATGCCGTTTATATTGCATACAATAAATTTGTCAACACAATGTCGCAAAAACCATTATTCCAACAGCTTGTGCCATTATCAAAATCAGAAACTGATGAATTAGGCGAAAGACAACAGTCTTGGGAATATATTTATGAACCTGAGCCAAAAGTGTTATTAGATAGCTTATTGGTTCGTTATTTAGAATCCCAAGTTTACCAAGCTGTGGTGGATAATTTAGCTTCAGAACAAGCGGCTCGTATGGTGGCAATGAAAGCAGCAACAGATAATGCAGGTAATTTAATCAATGACTTGCAGTTGGTGTATAACAAAGCTCGTCAGGCAAGTATCACAAATGAATTAAACGAAATTGTTGCAGGCGCTGCAGCGATTTAATGGAGAAGACGGTAATGTCAGCAGGAAAAATTGTACAGATTATCGGTGCGGTAATCGACGTTGAATTCCCACAAGATGCAGTACCAAAAGTTTACGATGCATTAAAAGTTGAATCAGGATTAACTCTTGAAGTTCAACAACAATTAGGTGGCGGTGTGGTACGTTGTATCGCATTAGGTTCATCTGATGGTTTAAAACGTGGTTTAAAAGTAGAAAATACAGGTCATCCTATTTCTGTTCCAGTTGGTACTAAAACACTTGGTCGTATTATGAACGTACTAGGTGAACCAATTGATGAAAGAGGTGATATTGGTGCGGAAGAGCACTGGGCGATTCATCGTGCAGCACCAAGCTATGAAGAACAATCTAATAGTACAGAATTACTTGAAACTGGTATCAAAGTAATTGACTTAATTTGCCCATTTGCGAAAGGGGGTAAAGTTGGTTTATTCGGTGGTGCTGGTGTAGGTAAAACGGTAAATATGATGGAGTTAATCCGTAATATCGCGATTGAGCACTCAGGTTACTCAGTATTCGCTGGTGTAGGTGAGCGTACTCGTGAAGGTAACGACTTCTATCATGAAATGACAGAATCTAACGTATTGGATAAAGTATCTCTTGTTTATGGTCAAATGAATGAGCCACCAGGTAACCGTTTACGTGTTGCATTAACAGGCTTAACCATGGCAGAAAAATTCCGCGATGAAGGTCGTGACGTATTATTCTTCGTGGATAACATTTATCGTTACACCCTTGCGGGTACAGAAGTGTCAGCGTTATTAGGTCGTATGCCATCTGCGGTAGGTTACCAACCAACCTTAGCAGAAGAAATGGGCGTACTTCAAGAGCGTATCACTTCAACTAAAACAGGTTCTATCACTTCTGTTCAAGCGGTTTACGTGCCTGCCGATGACTTAACTGACCCATCGCCAGCAACAACCTTTGCGCACTTAGACTCAACAGTTGTATTAAGCCGTAACATCGCTTCTTTAGGTATTTACCCAGCGGTTGACCCATTAGATTCAACTTCTCGTCAGCTTGATCCATTAGTAGTTGGTGAAGAGCATTACAATGTTGCTCGTGGCGTACAGGGTATCTTACAACGCTATAAAGAATTAAAAGATATCATTGCTATCTTAGGTATGGATGAGCTTTCAGAAGACGATAAATTAGTGGTAGCACGTGCGCGTAAAATCGAACGTTTCTTATCACAACCGTTCTTCGTTGCGGAAGTCTTCACTGGTTCTCCAGGTAAATATGTGCCATTAAAAGAAACAATTCGTGGCTTTAAAGGTATTCTTGAGGGCGAATACGACCATATTCCAGAACAAGCGTTCTATATGGTGGGTTCAATCGAAGAAGTTATTGAAAAAGCGAATAAAATGTAATCACTTCAACTGATTACCAGATTGAAGGAGATCCAAATGGCAACATTTAACTTAATTATCGTAAGCGCAGAGAAAAAAATCTTCGAAGGTGCGGTAAAAAGTATTCAAGCAACAGGTGTGGAAGGTGAATTGGGTATTTTAGCCAATCACATTCCATTACTAACGGCGATTAAACCAGGTATTGTGAAATTCACTCTTGAAAATGATAGCGAAGAAGTGATTTATGTTTCAGGTGGATTTTTAGAAGTACAGCCAAACGTGGTTACCGTATTGGCTGATGTTGCAATCCGCGGTGAAGATCTTGACCAAGAACGCATCTTGAATGCAAAACGCAAAGCAGAAGAAAATATTGTAGCGAAATCAGGTGATGCGAACCATGAATTAATGGTGGCGAAATTATCACAAGAACTCGCAAAACTTCGTGCTTACGAATTAACAGAGCGTTTAACTCAAAAACGTCGTTAATTTTAACCGCAGTTTTAAATGCTATCTTTATGATCTGACACCAATAGTTAGATTTATTTAATTCGAGGACTGATTCCTAGGTATAGGAATTAGTCCTTTTTGTTTTTCTTGAATACGCTGATTATTTAATGATATATAAAGACATTTGGGGTATCACTTAATGCAACAAAATATATGGTAGGATAAGTAGGAAAAGAGCTTAAGGTAGGGCCTATGTGGAAAATGATTTAACTCAGAATGGATATGTAAATGGCTCACTGTTTGTAAATCAAGGAGCAGACGAATACAGCTTATAGTTCCATATAATCCAATTAGAAACTATGTCACAGTCATTTGATTTTATCTATAAAAAACATAAGTATAATAGAAAAAGTTTTATGTACATCTGTTATTTTATAATACTCTTGTTTTTTTCAAGCTAAGTGAAATAGGGTATATCAATATCAGATAAATAAGTATAACAACGAGGTTAATAATGAAAAATAAGGTTGTTTTATTGTTTTATAGTTTTGTTTGTGCTTTTTTATCTCTTTTTTGTTTGTTCGTTTGTTTTTCTGTTTTGATTAACATCCAATACTCAAAAAATATTTTTGAAATTGATTTTGTTAATGATTTTTTTTGTGATCCTGTTTATATAAAATCTGTGTTTTTTCTAACAGGCTTATTTTTTGTGACGTTATATTTGGTATATAGAAGTAGATTATAAGAGGATGAAGTAACAATTTAACGGTTAAAAATTTACAAAGTACTTTGTATTCTCCTCAATAGAGCCTGTGTCCAAACGGATATTAGATATTGGTGTAATGGAAAAATGTTGCTGGTAATACTGCTTCAGGCGCATTAAATATGGAGAAATTGGTTATGTATCAGGTAAAGCAATAGAGCTACCTTTAAATATAACCCTGCTCTTACATGGTTAAAATATACTTTTCAGCCGTTAAATGATGAACTTCCTTTTATTTATTCTCACAGAAAGAATATTGTTCCTGAAATATGGGGGAATAGTGTGGGAGAGGTATTTAATAGAGGGTTTCAAATTCAATACGAATCCTAAATAAAGGTGGTAAAAATGAATAAGCTGAAATTTGCCCTATGTATGGTTATATATTCATTACTTGTTAGTTTTTTAGTAATATATGGTTCATTTTTTTTAGCTAATATGTTGTATAATTTTAATAGTGGAAATTCTCTTTTAGATTTTGATTTTTATGACTTTTTTTTGAATGGTTTTAAAACCAGAATCAAGATGATCATATTGTTGTGGGGACTGTTGTTTGTTTCTTCGTATTGTGGTTATGGAAAAAAATACAATATATTCTAATATTTCTTCTCATGGAAGAAATATTTTCCTGAAGAAAATATCAGATACACTTGGCAAACTCAAGGGGATGGAAAAACGGTTATGAATACTCTATCGAAATATCCATTAACAACAGAGCTTGTCACAACAGTAGCAGTGAATACAAAAAGGAGATGGTAATGAGTAAGAGAAGCTTTTTTTTATTTGTGCTAATTTATTCTTTTTTTACTGCTTTTTTTGCCATTTTTTTTTCTCACACTTTATTTGAAATATTACACCATTTTGAAAATGGTTTATCTATTTTAGATATTGACTTATTGGTGTTTTTTACTGATGATTTGATAATTAATATTAAGTTTATACTATCTCTTTTTATTTTGCTTTTTGTAATATTTTTCTTCGGTTATGGAAAGTTCTATAATATTCTTTAAATATAAGCTCCTGACCTTATATCTTAATTACATTATAAAATGATAAATTTAATTGTTTAATGTTATTGCTGAAATGCTGATAGTTTCGCTAGGTGAGTAACAGGAGATAAATAATGAAGAAATATCTTTTTTCTTTAAATTTAACTATTATTTTTTTATCTCTTATCTATGGAATTTTTTCTGGTGGAATAAAAAATAATTTTAATAACAGACAGGAAGGTGAAAGGCTTTTTATTTTATTAAATGTTAAGTTTGGGAATGAAATTATACTCAAAAAAACGGGGTTTAGATATTTTAACTTTGAACTTGTTTTAAATAATAATAAACTTGTAGAGCTTCGTGAAATTCTTTCAAGAAAAGGGTATTCAACAGTAAATAATGGAACTTATTGTAAAAATGGAAATGCTGTTTTTTTATCTTTTTATAAAATTAATACGGAGCTTAGATATGAGTACGAATCTGACTATTGCCGTTAAATATCCTTTAACAACAGAGCTTGCTACAACAGCAGCAGTGAATACAGGATATCAATTATCACAGGATAGACCTTATAACCCTTATGATTTGCTACAAGCTGAATTTTCAACGGTACTCACTCGAAATAAGACTTTAGATAAACAAGTGAGTATTAATGTGATGTTATCAACATTAAATACAGAAAATCCAAATGATTATGGTTGGAATGCATTGGGAGCTATTAGTGGAACTGTTGGAGGAGGGGTATCACGATATAAATTAGGCAACAAATACACAGATTCATTTTTTAAACCAATAGTATCTTCTTATGGTAGTGAGTTTTTTGGAGACTCCAATAGAATAAAGAAAATATATTTTAAATTAGAGGATGCTAAAAATGAGATTGAATAGATTTTGGCGATCTAGTGTTTTTTTTTACATCTATCTGTATGTATTTCTTCTATGTAGAGATATTTTCTTCTTAATATATGTATATATTAGGAAAGGAATTATTTATTGGGATAATGTAGCTTTTAAGGAAGCCTTTGTCAGCTCACTGATTTTATTTATCCCAATATTTCTTATTCAATATTTATACTATAAATTTGGAAAAGACTCTGAATATCAAAAGCAAAAACGATTAAAAGAAAAACTCACTTATAAAATCATTAATGAACGATATGAAGAGAAAAAAAGAGAAAAGCGTTGATGTGCTATTTTGATAGAATAATTGGAGCTAAATTACCAAGATATATAATCAACAGACAAACATCTCTGACAAAAAGTGCGGTAGGAAATTAGATTAATTTTCACCGCACTTTTATTTAATTAAAGAATAAATCGACTTAAATCTTCGTTTTCGACGACATCATTTAATGCGTTGGCAACGTAGCTTTCGTCAATAATGATTTTCTCGCCTGAACGTTCGCTTGCATCGAAAGAAATACCGTCCATTAAGCGTTCAAGTACGGTATGTAAACGACGGGCACCAATATTTTCTGTTTTTTCATTTACGCGGAAAGCGGACTCAGCAATTTTGCTAATGCCTTCTGCAGTGAACTCAATATCAACACCTTCAGTTTTCATTAATTCACGATATTGCAAGGTTAATGAGGCGTTTGGTTCCGTTAAAATACGCTCAAAATCTTCTTTAGTAAGGGATTTCAATTCCACACGAATAGGTAATCGACCTTGCAACTCAGGCAATAAATCTGATGGACGTGCTACTTGGAAAGCGCCCGAACAAATAAACAAAATATGATCGGTTTTGACCATACCATGTTTGGTATTGACGGTTGAGCCTTCAATAATAGGCAGTAAATCGCGTTGCACCCCTTCACGAGACACGTCGCCACCACTGTGCTCCCCTTTCTTGCAAATCTTGTCAATTTCATCAATAAATACAATGCCATGCTGTTCAACAGCTTCAATGGCCTTTTGTTTTAGTTCTTCATTATTGACTAATTTTGCTGCTTCTTCGTCAATCATAATTTTTAACGCATCTTTAATTTTCATTTTGCGTTTTTTTGTTTTGTTCGGCGACATTCCCTCAAATAAAGATTGTAATTGAGAAGTCATTTCTTCCATGCCTGGTGGTGTCATAATTTCTACACTAACAGGCGCAGAAACATCAATCTCAATTTCTTTATCGTCTAGTTGGCCTTCGCGTAATTTTTTACGGAAAATTTGACGGGTTGAGTTGCTGTTGCTTTCTTCCGCATTTCCCCATTGATCCTTCGCTGGTGGCAATAACACATCTAAAATACGATCTTCTGCTGCATCTTGTGCTTTCATTCGGTTTTTTTCAACAGCTTGTTGACGCACTAATTTCATTGAAACATCGGCTAAATCGCGAATAATTGAATCCACTTCTTTACCCACATAACCGACTTCAGTAAATTTTGTCGCTTCTACTTTGATAAAAGGAGCATTAGCCAATTTTGCCAAACGGCGAGCAATTTCAGTTTTACCCACCCCAGTTGGTCCAATCATTAAAATATTTTTAGGTGTTACTTCTTGGCGTAAATCTTCTGGTAATTGCATGCGGCGCCAGCGGTTACGCAACGCGATAGCAACTGCGCGTTTCGCTTCATTTTGTCCAATAATATGTGCATCTAATTCTGATACGATTTCACGAGGTGTCATTGACATAATATATTTCCTTTTCTATCCCTTATTTTTTAAGGCATATTTTATAATTCTTCAATAATGTGATTATGGTTAGTGTAAATATCAATATCGCCAGCAATATTGAGCGCTTGTTTGACGATTTCCGCTGCGCTGAGATTATTTTCTGTGCGCAACAAGGCTAAGGCTGCCGATTTTGCATAGTTTCCGCCTGAGCCAATAGCAAGCACATCAAATTCAGGTTCAATCACATCGCCGCTGCCAGAAATTAATAAGAAATCGCTGTCATTTGCTACAATCATCATGGCTTCTAAGCGACGTAATGCACGTTCTGTGCGCCATTCTTTTGCTAATTCCACCGCACTTTTGACTAAATGTCCTTGATGTAATTCTAATTTTTTCTCAAATAAATCACGCAAGATAAAGGCGTCTGCTGTTGACCCTGCAAACCCTGTGACCACTTGATCTTTATAAAGGCGGCGAACTTTACGCACTGTTCCTTTTTCTACACAATTACCTAAAGTGGCTTGTCCATCGCCACCAATCGCGATTTTGCCATTTTTACGCACACAAACGATGGTTGTCATGTTGTTATCCTTTTATTGAAAATTTACCTATAAATGAGGGTTAAAAGAGCGATTTTCAAGAGAAATGCCAATAAAAAATCCACCATTAAGTGCGGTGGATTTTTGGTAAGTTTTATTTATTCATCATCCGTAAAGCGCGTTGCTTTGTAAGTTGGTTTCATGAGATTTTCCACAGAGAGAATATCATCAAGCTGTGCTTCGGTGAGCAAGCCGCGTTCAAGCACCACTTCTTTCACGCCTTTGCCCGTTTGCGCACAAATTTTGCCAACAATATCGCCTTCGTGGTGTCCGATAAATGGATTGAGATAGGTCACAATGCCGATGGAATTAAAGACGAAATGTTCGCAGATGTCGCGATTTACGGTAATACCATCAATACATTTATCGCGTAAATTGACACAAGCGTTGGATAAAATTTCAATAGATTCAAACATGGCTTGACCAATAACAGGTTCCATTACGTTAAGTTGTAATTGCCCTGCTTCAGCAGCGAAGGTTACCGTTGTGTCATTACCAATCACTTTAAAGCAAACTTGATTGACCACTTCTGGAATCACTGGGTTGACTTTGGCTGGCATAATGGAAGAGCCGGCTTGCAACTCAGGTAAGTTAATTTCATTTAAGCCAGCACGAGGACCTGATGAAAGTAAACGTAAGTCGTTACAAACTTTCGATAATTTCACCGCACTTCGTTTTAATGCGCCATGTACCATAACATAAGCACCACAGTCGGAGGTGGCTTCAATGAGGTTTTCAGAAAGCACACAAGGCAGTTGTGATACTTCGGCTAAGTATTTTACTGCTAATTCTGAATAGCCTTCAGGCGTGTTTAACCCAGTGCCAATGGCGGTCGCCCCTAGATTGACTTCTAGCAATAATTCTGCTGTACGTTTTAAGTTACGCACTTCTTCTTCTAACAAGACAGCAAAGGCTTTAAATTCCTGACCAACAGTCATTGGCACTGCATCTTGTAATTGCGTGCGACCCATTTTTAAGACATCAGCAAATTCTTCGGATTTTTTTTCAAAACCCTGTTGTAAATAATGAATTTTATCAATCAGTTTCATAACGCTGTTATAGACAGCGATACGAAATCCTGTTGGGTAAGCGTCATTTGTGGATTGGCTTGCGTTCACATGATCCATCGGGTTAATAATTTTATATTCCCCTTTTTGATGGCCTAATAACTCTAACGCGAGGTTTGCCACCACTTCATTGGTATTCATATTAACAGAGGTGCCAGCACCGCCTTGATAAACATCGGACGGGAATTGATCCATACAACGACCTTTTACTAAAATTTCGTCGCAAGCTTGCACAATGGCATTACCAATTTTTTTCGGAATGACGCCCAGTTCTGCGTTAGCAAGTGCGGTGGCTTTTTTTACCATCACCATGCCACGCACAAATTCAGGTACATCAGAAATGCAATTGTTTGAAATGGTAAAATTTTCAACTGCTCTTAAGGTATGAATACCCCAATAAACTTCATTAGAAACTTCTCTTTCGCCTAATAAATCCACTTCGATACGAACATTATTCATTTTTCCACCTCTTTTTTAACTATGTGATGAAGGAATTAAATTTGGAGCAGATCATAGCGAATTATGGAGTGTAAAAGTTTGATCTTGATCACATAATTAGCCCACTATTCCGTATATTATTTTATCTGTCGGATTAAAAAATTTAGGGGATAAAAACCCCTGTTTTAGTAGGTGATTAAGCCAAAAGAGAGTATGATCACTAAAAATTTTATCTGTAATTTGAGATAAAGTGCGGTGTAAATTTCAACAGTTTTTATATTAGAAAAATAGGAGGGGCTTATGTCGATTATGTTCTTAGTACAATTTGCCATTGTACTGTTATGTATCCTAATTGGTGCGCGTGTTGGCGGCATTGGTTTAGGGGTATTTGGTGGTTTGGGTTTAGCCATTCTTTCTTTTGGATTTGGTTTAAAACCAGCAGGTCTACCAATTGACGTTATGTTTATGATTATGGCGGTGGTTGCAGCAGCTTCTGCTATGCAAGCCGCAGGTGGTTTGGATTATATGATCAAAATCGCCACTAATATTTTACGTCGCAATCCAAAATACATTACTTTTATGGCTCCTGCAGTAACCTGGACATTCACTGTATTAGCAGGTACAGGTCATGTGGCTTATTCTGTATTGCCTGTGATTGCAGAGGTAAGCCGTCATAATGGTATTCGTCCAGAGCGTCCACTTTCAATGGCTGTAATTGCATCGCAATTTGCGATTGTGGCAAGCCCAATTGCCGCTGCGGTGGTGGCAGTTGTTGCTTTCCTTGAACCACAAGGTATCCATTTAGGCGATGTACTAATGGTAACCATGCCGGCAACAATTTTAGGTTTAGGCTTAGCTTGTGTCTTTGTGAATAAAATGGGCAAAGAGCTAAAAGATGATCCACATTATCAAGCGTTATTACAAAATCCTGAATATGTAAAAGCCAATAGCGTTAATACTGATTTAAATGAAATTAAAATCAAACCTACCGCAAAACCTTCAGTGGCATTATTCTTAATTGGTGCCTTGTTAGTGGTTATTATGGGTGCAGCACCTTCATTACGCCCAGTCTTTGATGGCAAACCAATGGGTATGGCACATACCATTGAAATCGTTATGTTGACCATTGGTGCGTTGATTATTTTATTCTGTAAACCAGATGGTAATGAAATTACGCGTGGTTCTGTTTTCCATGCGGGTATGCGTGCAGTTATCGCCATTTTTGGTATCGCATGGTTAGGTGATACCTTAATGCAAGCGCACATGACAGAAGTAAAAGATATGGTGAAAGGTTTGGTTGAAACTGCACCATGGGCATTTGCGTTCGCATTATTTGTGTTGTCTGTATTGGTGAATAGCCAAGGTGCAACTGTGGCAACCTTGTTCCCATTAGCTGTGGCATTGGGTATTCCTGCGCCAATCTTAATTGGGGTATTTGTTGCGGTAAATGGTTACTTCTTCATTCCAAACTATGGACCAATCATTGCTTCTATTGACTTTGATACTACTGGCACCACAAAAATTGGTAAATTCATTTTTAACCATAGCTTTATGATCCCAGGCTTGCTCAGTATGTTCTTCAGTATCTGTTTCGGCTTGCTATTTGCTAACTTGTTTTTATAAGTAGCATTTGTGAAATAAAAAGTGCGGTGGATTTTAATAAAGTTTTGCTGATTTAATCCTCGTGCATAGGACCAAAAGGGCGTATATAATACGCCCTTTATTATGGCAGTTGACAAATTTTAATATGAAAAAAATTCTTGTACTTATTTTGTCTATATATTGTGGTGTTGTGGTGGCGAAGGATGAGCCTGTTCGTATTCGTATTGACAATCACAGTTATGCATTAATTGCACCAGTGGCACAACCGCAGCGATTAATGGAAAATCAAAATAAATTACAACGGTTGTTAGATGAACAGCAACGCATTTCTGCGGTTATCAGAGCAACCAATGATAAACAGTTACTTGATCAACAATTCGAGGCATTAGCTCAATTGATGCTTGAGCAAGATAAGTTAGTGCAGGCTATTTTCAAAGGAGGGATTTATTCAAAACCGTTTTTAGTGAAGTTTATTTCGTTTCGTAAACATTTTTCTCATACATTAAAAGGCGATTTTGCCCATTTTGTGAAAACAGGGTTGGCAGATGAGAAAAATGCACAACGTTTTTTGACAGTATATGATGCCACGACCTCCGAATATGAAAGTGCGTTTTTGGTGTTGACTAAGAAATTTTTGTAATTCTTCCAATAAAAAAGTGCGGTGTTTTTCACCGCACTTTTGTCTATCTTGCTTTATTTTTTCTCTTCAGGTTTGGCAATATCATCCGGGATGAACCCTTTTTGTACTGCTTTCATATGTGGTAAGTTGTGTGCAATCCCTTTGTGGCAATCAATACAGGTTTTGCCTTGTTCTTCGGCTTTAGCATGCATTTGTTGTGCCACTGTTTTTTGTTGCGTGAAGTCCATATCCTCAAAGTTATGGCAGTTGCGACATTCTTGAGAATTGTTAGCTTTCATTCGTGCCCATTCACGTTCAGCCATCTCTAAACGATGTGCTTCAAATTTTTCTTTGGTATCCACTTTGCCAGTGATGTGAGCATACACTTCTTTTGCCGCTTCAATTTTACGAATCCATTTTGGACCAAATTCATGTGGCAAGTGGCAATCTGAACAAATCGCTTTTACGCCACTGCGGTTTGAATAATGGATAGTTTGGCGATATTCGGGGACGACATCGTTCATATGGCAGTCTGAACAGAATTGCTCAGTGTTAGTGTATTCCAATGCGGTGTTTAATCCTCCCCAAGCTAAAATTCCCCCTAATGCAGAAACAACGATTAAGGTGCCTACTGCCATTTTGCTTGGACTACGAAACCATTTACAGAATTTTTTTAGCATAATCGTTTTCCTTATTTACCTTGAGTTTGACGAATGTTGTCAAATTTGTTTTGAATAATTGGATCTACATCTGTTTGTTGCACATGGCATTGCAAGCAGAAATAACGACGTGGTGAGGTTCCTTCTGTGCGTTTACCATCACGATCCATGAAATGCGATTCAGGTACACGAGGTGCGCCTGTTGTTGGTGCAAAATCAGGGGAATGACAACCTAAGCATTGGTTAACATTTTTGGTTACTTGCAAGCCACGAATGCTATGTGGAACCAATGGCGGTTGATGAGGGAATGTGGTAGGAATGTTTCCCGCATCTTTATAGGGCGTTGTAAATGCAGGTGCAACATTTTCTGCAGCACCTTCAACCGTTTGATCAATGTTAGGCGTAGCGATAGCAACGCTAGCCAACGCGGTGAAGATAAGGGCGAGATATTTTCTCATTTTTGTTCACTCCATTAAGACGAAAATTAGTTTAACTCGTTTTTATTTTAATTTGGGGTTCAAATCGACTACCGAAAGCAAAGACGTTTTCTGCGCAGACATCAATACAGCGTCCGCAAGTAATGCAATCAGGCGATAGAATAATTTGGCTATCTTCTGCTTTACCATGTAGCGGTAAGCGTAGCACCTGTGGTTCTGGGCATACGTTGTAGCAATCCATACAGCGATCGCAACGTTCTCTGTCAATGACTTTGACTTTGATAAGACTTTTGCGACCAATCAATGCGTAGGTGGCGCCAATAGGACATAAATGTCCACACCAGCCATGTTCTACCACGAGCAAATCAAAGAAGAAGACAATGGCGACTAACCATAATGTTGCCCCTAAGCCATATAGGAATACTCGTCCTAATGCAGCAACTGGGTTAATCCATTCCCACAATAATGATCCACTAATAGCGCTGCCGACCAGAATCATCACTAAAATGGCATAACGCAGATGGCGAGGAATTTTTGCACTTTGGCGAATGCCTAATTTGCGGCGTAACCAAGCTGCAGCATCCGTTACCATATTCATTGGACATACCCAGCTACAAAATGCTTTTGTCGCGACAATGGCATAGAATGACACAATAATTAATGCGCCAATGAGGGTACTCCATTCAGGTAAATAGCCTGTTACCAAGCTTTCTGCGGCAATTAATGGATCAGTAAAAGGCACGACATCAAACAATAGGCTGCCACTGTAATTGCCTTTTAAAATCCAAAAATGCCAGAAAGGTCCACTTAAAAACATCGCGATAATCCCCAATTGAGATAAGCGACGTAAAATCAAAAAGCGGTAAGCTCGCCACCAACCTAATTTTTGTCGAGCTTCTTGTCCGGCGTCTTTCGGTTTGTTGGGGATATATTTCATGTTAGTCATTATTTAACCCCCTTCAAATTCAGATCTAAATCTGGGAAATGTTCCGCTTCAGGCACAGTGGTTGAACTTGGCACATAATCCTGTGTCGCTCGATTTGGCGTGGCGACTTTGGTGTTTGGACGCACTTTCATTGGTTGATACACAGGCTCTTGCATACCCTCAGGCGTACGCACTTCCATTGTTTTGAAGCCGTTTGGATGACGTTCTTCAATTAAGGATTTTCCTGCATTTTGTTTTTCTTTCCAACCTAAGCGATAATGACGACCTAGCATACCTTTAGCTAAATCCATTGGTAGCACCTTGATTGCCGCTTCTTCCAACACGCAAGCTTGTTCACATTTACCACAACCTGTACAAGCATCGCTATGTACGGTTGGGATTAATTTAGCGTGAATTTGCGTTCTATCATTATGAATTGGCTCAAGGGTAATGGCCTTATCAATCACAGGGCAAACTCGATAGCAAACATCGCAACGTAAACCTTGCCAGTTTAGGCAAGTTTCGTGGTCTAACAAGACGGCTAATCCCATGCGTGCATCATTAATGTCTTTTAATTCCTCACTTAATGCGCCGCTTGGGCAAGCATTCATGCAAGGAATATCAGGACACATTTCACAGGGCTTATCACGAGCAACATAGTAAGGTGTTCCTGCTTCCATTGGAGACAACAAGGAGGCTAAATGCAGCATATCGTAAGGACAAGCTTGTACACATTGACCACAACGGGTGCAGGCTGCGAGAAAGTCTTTTTCCGCTAAAGCACCCGGTGGGCGTAGTGCAACGCCTTCTTTTGCATTGGCTTGATGTTGTTGCAACCCTAGAATAATGCCCACACCGCACACACCAGCAGCGGTACGGGTGGCATTTTTCAAGAATTGACGACGATTTGGATCCAATTTCATAGTTTCTCCGTAAGATTTTTCCCTACAAGTGCGGTTAAATTTCATCAAGTTTTAACCGATTGTTAGGGTGCGTGTTATACGCACCTTACGTTGTGGTCATTAGGCTTTTTCTACTTTAACCGCACATTTTTTGAAGTCGGTTTCCCCTGAGATTGGGTCTGTTGCGTCAAGAGTTAATTTATTCGCTAACTGACCGGCATCAAAGAAGGTAGTGTAAACTAAGCCTGTTGGGACTTTGTTACGTCCGCGTGTATCCAAATGCGAAATCATTTCTCCGCGACGGGTAATTAATTTCACTTTATCGCCATGGCGTAAGCCGCGTTTTTTCGCATCATCAGGGTGCATCCACACTAAGTTATTTGGGAAAGCGCGGTGTAATTCAGGTACGCGGCGTGTCATGGTGCCCGTATGCCAATGTTCTAGTACACGTCCTGTACATAACCATAAATCATATTCTTCATCAGGACTTTCTGCTGGTGGCTCATAAGGGATACCAAGAATAATGGCTTTTTTATCTGGATAGCCATAGAAAGACACCTCTTCGCCTGCTTTGACGTAAGGGTCATAGCCTTCACGATAGCGCCATAAGGTTTCTTTACCATCCACCACAGGCCAACGTAAACCACGCACTTGATGATAGGTTTCAAAATCCGCTAAGTCATGGCCATGGCCACGCCCAAATTGCGCATATTCTTCAAACAAGCCTTTTTGTAAGTAGTAGCCGAAGTGATCTGCTTCATCATTTAGATAGCCTGGAATATTGGTTGGTACCTTAAATTTATCCACTTCACCATTGGTATAAAGTACGTCGTAAAGGGTTTTTCCACGATATTCAGGCATTTGTGCTAATAGTTCTTCGCTCCATACTTCCTCTGTTTTGAAATATTTCGCAAATTCAACGATTTGCCATAAGTCAGAACGAGATTCAGCAGGGCCTTTCACTTGTTGATACCAGAATTGTGTGCGGCGTTCTGCATTACCATAAGCCCCTTCTTTTTCCACCCACATACAAGTTGGTAAAATTAAGTCAGCTGCCACCGCACTTACAGATGGATAAGGATCAGAAACCACGATAAAGTTCTCTGGATTACGCCAACCCGGGAAAATTTCATCATTGATGTTCGGGCCACCTTGCATGTTGTTGGTACAAAGTTGCCACAAGAAGTTAAGTTTTCCGTCTTTTAATGCACGACTTTGCATAACCGCAGGATAGCCTGGTTTAGTGCTAATGGTACCTTTTGGCAATTTCCATGCTTTTTCTACAATTTCAACATGTTTTGGATTGGTAACCACCATGTCTGCAGGTAAACGGTGGACGAAAGTGCCTACTTCACGCGCAGTACCACAAGCAGAAGGTTGACCTGTTAATGAGAATGGTCCACAACCAGGTTTAGAAATTTTACCTGTTAATAAATGTACGTTGTAAATCATATGGTTAACCCACACACCTCGTGTATGTTGGTTAAAGCCCATGGTCCAGAAAGACACCATGCTTTGTTCTGGATCAGCGTACATTTTGGCGAGAGTTTCTAATTGATCTTTTGGTATACCTGAGATTTCATGTGCTTTTTCTAAGGTGTAAGGTTCAACGATTTTTTTGAATTCTTCAAAAGAAGAATCATGCATTTTACCCGCAGTTTTAGCGTTTTTCGCTGCTTTTTGTAGCGGATGTTCAGGGCGTAAGCCATAACCAATATCGGTTTCACCACGTTTGAATTTGGTGTGTTTATTCACAAAATCCCAATTTACTTTATCATTTTGGATAATGTAGTTGGCAATATAGTTAAGAATAGCTAAATCTGAATGAGGTTTGAAAATAATTGGGGTATCTGCCAATTCAAAGGAGCGGTGTTCAAAGGTTGACATCACGACCACACGTACTTTGTCATCAGATAAACGGCGATCAGAAATACGGCTCCATAAGATTGGGTGCATTTCTGCCATATTTGAGCCCCAAAGGACAAAAGCATTGGTTTTCTCAATGTCGTTATAACAACCCATTGGCTCATCCATACCAAAGGTACGCATGAAAGCAACAGCGGCAGATGCCATGCAGTGACGTGCGTTTGGATCAATGGTGTTAGAACGCAAGCCACCTTTCCATAATTTGACTTTGGCATAGCCTTCGAAAATAGTCGTTTGACCAGAGGAGAACATGCCAATAGCATTAGGTTCGCCTTTTTTCAGAATGTTTTTGACTTTTTCCGCCATGATAGTGAAGGCTTGGTCCCAAGATACTGGTGTGAAATCCCCCTCTTTATGGAATTTACCGTCTTTCATGCGCAATAATGGGGTTTGCACGCGGTCGGCACCATACATAATTTTAGAGAGGAAGTAGCCTTTGATGCAGTTTAAACCGCGGTTTACATCTGCATCTGGGTCTCCTTGTGTTGCTACCACTTTACCGTCTTTTGTTCCTACCAGTACGCTACAACCTGTACCACAGAAGCGGCAAGGGGCTTTGTCCCATTTAATGCCACTATCATCCGCCATCACATTTTTCACAGGAATTGTCATTCCCGCTGCGGTTGCTGCCGCGATAGCAGCGTTAGCTTTCATAAAATCTCTACGATTGAGTTCCATAATGTTTCCCACGTTTAACATAAAAAATATTGGCTTTCTTAATCTGTATCAGAAAAGTGCGGTGTAAAAATGTCACGTTTTCTGTATCACAAGAAGGCCTCCTAGGGTTCATCAATATAGTTAGATATTAAGGAAACAACGATCACACCATTAATATCTTTTACTTCATCAATTCTATCGGCTAAGGCAAGTTGTCTATCACTTTCAATGGTAACGATAATTTTGCCTTCTTCAGGTTTAACACCATGAATTTCCGCATAAGGAATTTTTAAAATATCTTCTTGTACTTGTGCTAATTTGGCGGGTTTGGCTTGCACGATCAGGCTGCAAACATACCAATTTTCACTTTGATCTAATAACTTCATTCTGTTCTCATCAGGCTAATGGCTTGCGTTGGACAAGTGCGCAAACAGGCACCGCAGCCATTACAATGTTCTAAATTTAAGATTAATTCCACAATGCCACCCAATGCTGGTTTAAATCGAATGGCTCGACTTTCACAACAATCGCCACAAGTGCGACATTCAACTCGTTGATTTAATAAACAATTTTCTCCAATCTGCACTTTATGTTGCCAAGGTATTTCTGATGTGGAACGAAAAATGGGTTCAGGGCAAACTTCAACGCATCGCTGACAAAAAGTACATTCGCTTTGACTGAAATCCACTTCAGGATAACCACCTGCACCAGATTTAATAATCTGTGTTTCACAGTGACTGATGCATTGATGACAGCGCGTGCATTTATCGGTAAACATCGTTAAATCAGCCCAAGGTGGACGGATAGCAAGATGACCTTGTTGTTTTGCTTGATCGTTCTTTAAGGTATTAAGAAAATGTCCACGAAGGAAAGCACGACGAGGCAGCGCTTGGTTAGCTAAGTTGCTCAATAAATGCTCTAATTGTCAATTTTATCATAGTGGCAGATTATCGATTTTTTCCCTATTTTGTTGATTACTAGAATGGGGTATTTCAGATTTTATTCGTGATTTTATTGATAAAAGTCAAAAAATATCAAAGAAAGGACTATGGGAGAGGTTTGATGAAATCGTTAATAGAAAGAAAAGTGCGGTGAAAAAATTGCTTTTTTTACACCGCACTTTGTTGATTAACGACGTGGTAAATAACGTGATGGATCAACAGATTTGCCTTTATAGCGAATTTCAAAGTGAAGTTTTACGCTATTGGTTCCTGTATTCCCCATTTTACCGATTTGTTGTCCTGCACGAACTTCTTGTTGATCGCTAACAGAAATACTGTCGTTGTGTGCATAAGCACTTAAGAAGTCGTCATTATGCTTGATGATGATGAGGTTACCATAACCACGCAATGCATTACCTGCGTAAACAACACGTCCTGGTGCTGCTGCATAAACCGGTTGGCCTCTTGTGCCAGAGATATCAATCCCTTTATTGCCACCATCTACACTGGAGAATCCTTGTACCACTTTACCAGTGGTTGGCCATTGCCAGTTGATGTTTGATTGTGGCGCAACTGTACTTGCACCATAACCAGAACTTGCAGCACCAGCTACTACACCGCCAGTAGCCGCTGCAGTGCCTGCAACAACTCCTGTATTTGTTGGAGGTGTGGTGCCTGCGCTTGCTACAACGCCTGTATTTTGTGGCAATGTATTGGCAGAACCAGCACTTGCTTTAACTGGGCCGGTTACTGTGCCATCAGAACCATATTGTGTTCCATTCGCTGCATTAGTGTAAGTGACTTCCGGTTCTTTAGTGACAGTTACTGTTTTACAATCTTGTTTCGTTTCTGTGACTGTGGCTGAACCATTTGAAGTTTTTAATGTTTGGCCAACGCTCAATTTGTAAGGTTCGCTCATATTATTTAATGCGGCTAGCTCTTTGACATCAATACCTGCAATATAGGCGATTAGGAACATGGTATCGCCTTTTTTCACTGTGTAGCTGCTGCCTTTATAAAAACCTTTATCTATTTTGCTGTAATCTGGCGCATTAGTTGTCGAATTACGTGGGATTTGTACTTCTTGACTTTGATTACCAGCAGGTTTAGTTACTTTCACAGGTGTACAAACGGTTTTCGTTGTTGTTATTGGCTGAGCATTTTGCTGCACTTGTTGCAAGCTCGGTGTTGTAGGCGCTACAGGTACTGTCGTTGGCGCTTGATTAGCATAAGTACCCGCTTGGTTAGCAACAGGTTGTGTGACTACTTGATCATTCATACCAACAGGCATGCTGCTTGGTTGCACTTGTGGTTCCCAAGTGGCATTAGCCGAATTATCAACAGGTTGCATAATACCTGGTGTTAAACTGCCATCTGCACTTTCAACTGGGGCTGGTGTATTTGAATTGCTACAAGCTGCTAAAATGAATGTAGCCAAGGGTAATAGTAAAAATGTCTTTTTCATTATTTATCTCTTTTTTAAATTTAAAATTATTGCATATTCGCAGGCATGCTGCTTTTTTCAATTTCAGGCATAAAGCTGCCGCCTTCTACTGCACCAGTTCCTTCCACTGCTTGCATAATGCCGTTAGGTAATGCATCAGGATCAGCAGGGGGTTCTGAACTGGAACAGGCGTTCAAGCCGCATAATATTGTTAATACACAAATCCACTTTTTCATAATCCACTTTCCATTGTTGAATTTTATTTTAAAACTAAGTAGGCAATAACAGCGAGAATAACAACTGACCAACCAATAATTTCGATTGATTGGCGTAATTTACCCGCAAATTTTTCTCCGCCCCATGCAGCAAGTTTTGCTACTAATAAGAAACGCATAAAACGAGAAACAAAGGCTGTTGCTAAGAATGGCAGAAATGCCATTTGCATCACACCCGCTGCGATAGTGAAAACCTTATAAGGAATAGGTGAAAATCCAGCCACGAAAACCACTAAAATTCCCCATTGTTCAAACCAACTAATCGCTTTTTCCCAACTCGCTTGATAGCCCCAACTTACAATATATTGTTGTACGAAATCAAAAGCGTAATAACCAATAGCGTAGCCAATCGCGCCACCTAATACGGAAGCAATTGTGGTATAAATCGCTAATTTTGTTGCTTGCTTCGGTTTTGACATCGACATGGGAATGAGCATGACGTCAGGCGGAATCGGGAAAAAAATGGCTTCGATAAAGCTGACAAAGGCTAACCAAAAATCAGCAAAACGATGTTGTGACCACTTCATCGTTTTATCGTACATTGCACCAAAAATTTTCACTTAATTTATCCTTTTATTTGGCGGAAATTTAACTTCCGCATTATTCACTTTTTAACCAATTTTGTAAAGCTGCGATTGAATGATGGGCAGTCATATCCGCTTGAATAGGCGTGATTGCCACATAGCCCTGTTTAATCGCATCAAAATCAGTACCTTCACCATTATCTTCAGGCAAACCCGGTGGTCCAATCCAATAAATGCGATCGCCGCGAGGATCTTTTTGTTGAATGATTTCTGCGGCAGAAAAACGGCTGCCTAAACGGCACACTTTAATACCTTTAATTTGGTCGTAAGGTAAATCAGGCACGTTAATATTGATAATTTCGCGATTTTTCAGTAATTGACCATGTAAGCGCGGAATTAAATCACTGACAATTTTCGCCGCGCTTTCATAATGTTGACGTCCATCTAAAGAAACCGCAATGGCAGGTAAACCCAAATAACGCCCTTCAAATGCGGCGGCAACGGTACCTGAATACAAGGTGTCATCACCTAAATTTGAGCCTGCGTTAATGCCAGATACAACTAAATCAATTTTACCTGTTAAAAAGCCATTTAATGCCAAATGCACACAATCAGCTGGTGTACCATTGAGGCAGTAGTCACCATTATTGAGTTGGCGTGGACGTAATGGTTCAACCAAGGTTAAAGAGTTTGATGCCGCACTACGATTGCGATCGGGCGCGACAATAATGACATCGGCAAATTTGCGTAATTCAGCAGCGAGAACTTGAATTCCCTCCGCGTGATAACCGTCGTCATTGGATAATAAAATATTCATATTTTTTCAAGTTCAGTTAAAAAAGTGCGGTTAATTTTCGTTAGTTTTTATGTGGACAAGTTCCCTAATCAATGCTGTTGCATAGCTGCCTGCGGGCAAATAAAAATTCAGTCTTAATCCTTCGGGAACAAATTGCCAACTCAAATGTTGCGCTTGCATTAATAAAGGGCGGCGCGCCGAATTCATCCGTTCTTTTTGCATTAAGTTTTGCAATTCGCTATGTTGGGCAACAATATTGTTTTCAAGTTCACAGGCGGTTGGATTTTTTTCACCAATGAGCGGCGCGGTGAGTAAAATATCCTGCTCTGTTAGACGTTGTTGTAATGTTGGTAAATCTTCATGTTGATCAGCAACAAACCAACTGTGGTTACCATTTAGTTGCAAAATATCTTGTGGCATGACTTGTGTGGCTAAGCCCATTTCAATGCGATTAGATACCACTAAATTGAAAATTTCACTGCGCGCTGCTGACAAGTAAAAACTGCGCTTTTTGCGATCTTTTACTTGTATTTCGCCTTTTGCCCAACGCATTGCTTGTGTCAGATTATGTCCATCACGTCCAAAGCGTTGTTCGGTGAAATAGTTGGGGAAACCTAAAAACTGTAAGTTTTTTAACCGCACTTTGAGTTCGTCAGTTTCTTCCACATCTCTTAATAAGATCTCAAAATAATTACCCGCGAGGCTACCTGTACGGATTTTGCGGTGGTGGCGAGTAACAGCTAAAATTTCTACACCTTCTAATTGGAATTGGCTGAAGTCGGGTGTCGGCTTGCCCGGCATTTGTAAGCAAAACCATTGTTCAGTAATGGCATGGCGATCTTTTAAGCCAGCGTAACCCATATTGCGCGCAGATATGCCACAGAATTGTGCCAATTTTTCGCCCACAAATAAGGTATTCGCATTGGTTTTACGTACTTTCACAGCCACGAATTCACCATCGCCAGACATCTCGTAGCCTAAATCTTCTTTCACGATAAAATCGGCGAACTCCGCTTTTAAAAGTGCGGTTTGTTTTGGTGCAGTTTGTAAATAAGCGAGATCTTGCATTAGTTTTTTACCAATAGGGCGACAGCTTCCGCAGCAATGCCTTCGCTACGTCCTGTGAAACCGAGTTTTTCAGTGGTGGTGGCTTTGACATTCACCTGAGTGATATCGCATTCTAAATCAGCAGCGATGACCGCGCGCATTGCGTCAATATGCGGTCGCATTTTGGGCGCTTGTGCAATAATGGTGACATCTACATTTCCGATTTTGTAACCTAGTTGTTGAATTTGTGCAAAAGCTTCACGTAATAAAATACGGCTGTCGATATTTTTGAATTGCATATCGGTGTCGGGAAATAATTTGCCAATATCGCCTAACGCCATTGCGCCCAATAAGGCGTCTGTGAGCGCGTGCAAAGCAACATCGCCATCACTATGAGCGATAAAGCCGGTGTGATAAGGCACTTCCACCCCACCAATAATTAACGGGCGATTTTCACCAAAGGCGTGTACATCAAACCCATGTCCAATTCTAATCATATTGTTGTCCTTTTTATCTTTGGCTTAAATAAAATTCAGCCAATTTGAGATCTTCTGGTCTGGTTACTTTGATATTATCTGTGCGTCCAGCCACTAAGTGTGGTTTAAAACCAGCGAGTTCCATGGCGGAGGCTTCGTCTGTTACTTCAAAGCCTTGTTGTTTAGCTTGCTCTAAGGCTTGAATTAATAAATCAGCGCGGAAATATTGTGGCGTTTGTGCCAGCCAAATATAGTTACGATCTTCAGTTTGTTGAATTTGTTGCTGATGATTCGCTCTTTTAATGGTATCAATGGCAGGAACAGCGAGGATCGCACCGTTTTCATCATGCACTGCCAATAATTTATCCATATCTTGATGGGTTAAGCAAGGGCGTGCCGCATCATGTACCAACACCCAAGTTTGCTGAGGTTGTGAAATTTGTTTTAAGCCATTTAATACGCTTTCAGCTCGCGTTTCTCCGCCTTTGACAAGACGTACTTTCGGGTGATGGATAAAGGGGAATTGTGCTAAATAAGGGTCTTGTTCTGCAACCGCTAAAATAATTTCCTGAATCCCAATAGGATGCGTTAATAATGTGGTTAGGCTATGTTCTAAAATAGTTTTACCTAGAATCTGCAAATATTGCTTGGGTTTATCGGCTTGCATGCGGGAACCCACACCAGCAGCAGGCACCACAGCAACGATATTATGAGAAAGTGCGGTCATTTTTAGCTAAGTTTTATTTATGTTCTTTGACGATACGATAGAAGGTTTCATTGGGTTTTATCATTTCATATTGCTGTCTTGCGCGCTCTTGAATGGCATTAATACCATATTTTAAGTCTTTGATTTCGGCAGCAATAACTTGATTACGCTGAGACAATTTTAAATTCTCTGCTTTATGTACTTCAATTTCTTCACGCGTTTGAATGTAGTCCAAATAACCATTTTTATGAAACCAAAAGTCATATTGGAATAAACAAAGTACGGCGATGAGTAAAATGATAAAAATACGCATAAATTTCTATTTTAAAAGGGATGTAGCCATAGTTTAGGGGAAAATGCGGCGTAAAACAAATAGAAAAGCCCTATAAATAGGGCTTTAGATATTATTAATGACCTTTATGGCTGGTGCTGTATAACACTTTGTCCGTATAAGCCATTGCCACTGCAGAAACTAAAAAGCCTAGATGTAAGAATAATTGCCACATCATTGTTTTTTCCGGCATATTACTTGCATTCACAAAAGTTTGTAACATATGAATTGAGGAAATACTGATGATGGACATCGATAGTTTTACTTTCAACACAGAGGCATTGACGTGGTCTAACCATTCTGGCTCATCAGGATGAGTTTCTGTGTTTAATTTAGACACAAAGATTTCATAGCCACCAATAATCACCATCACTAATAGATTTGCAATCATCACCACATCAATTAAGTTTAATACCGAAAGCATAATGGCATTGCTATCTAACTCATTGATTTCTGTTAATAATTGCCAGAGTGATTTGACAAATTTATAAGCATAAATACCTTGTACAATAATTAAACCAAGGTAAATAGGGACTTGTAGCCAACGGCTAGCAAAAATAATCTTACTAATAATATTCGGTTTGCGTTCCATAATAAATTTCCTAAATGCAATTAAGGGTGGGGAAAGTACATTTTTTTGCACAAAATAGCAACGCTTTTTTGTGTTCTTTATCATTTTATCTGGTTGCTTGTTTCCGTTTCTCCGCTATATAATGCCGAAATATTTAATTTTAAGTACAAAAATGACTTAAAATTTATTGTTATCACTAAAGGGAAAAACTCCATTATGTTAAAAAAATTATCTCTTATTGCGTTATTCGCTTGTTTATCTGCTTGTTCATCTTTGACTTCATACGTGCCTTTTATGGGAAACAGCAAGCCTGTTATTGATTTGGATGAAGATAAAATTGATCAAAAATCCTATGCGGTAGCGTATTCAACGACTGTTCAAACGCATAAGGGCATGGTAAAAGAAGATTATGATGTGAATTCTTTTGCAAGCGGTGTAAATGATTGGTATGTCGGCAGAATTTTAGTGCCAGTTGATCAAATTAAAATGAAGCTTGCGTCTGGTATTGATAGCAATGTGCATGCTTATTATAGTGGTGTCGTTTTTGCTGCTGAATTGCAAGGGAATTTTAGTCGTTTGAGCCAAGATTGTTGGAGTAAAATTGATCGATCAAGTATGACTCAAGGGATTTATGATGCCATGATTGATTTGAAAAAAGATCGTGCTAAATCAGAAGATGATGAATACTTAACAAAAGGCAGTGAGCAACTGCTGAATGTATGTAAATAAGTAGAATAAGCTAGACGAGTTCTAGCTTATTTTTTTCATGTTAGTGATTAATGGACGAAATATCACTGTTGTGAGTTTAGGATAATAAATGATGAAAAAAGTTGTAATCATCACCTTAAATACCGCCTATGATTTGGTTGGACGTTTGCCTCGTTTGCAACTGGGCGAAGTGAATAGCGTTGAAACCTTGGGTTTATTTGCTGCAGGAAAAGGCATTAATGTGGCTAAAGTGTTACATGATCTGGGCGTATCTGTTGCGGTGGGCGGTTTTATGGGTAATGACAATTCAGGTGGGTTTGAACGCTTATTTGATCAATTACAATGGCAAGATTATTTTCATCGTGTCGCTGGACAAACAAGAGTTAATGTCAAAATCACAGAAACAGACGCAGAGGTAACGGATTTAAATTTTTCTGGTTATCAAATTCAACCACAAGATTGGCAACGGTTTGTACGAGATTCGTTACAATATTGTGCCGCATTTGATGTGGTCGCTGTGGGTGGTAGCTTGCCTCAGGGCGTATCGCCGACACAATTTGCTGATTGGCTTACTGAATTAACCGCATTGGGTGTTAAGGTGGTATTAGATAGTTCTAATGCCGCTTTTATGGAAGGCATAAAAGCGAAACCCTGGTTAGTCAAACCAAATCACAAAGAACTTGAAACATGGTATGGCAAGCCTTTGAATTCTCTTGAAGACATTATTGTTGCTGGCACTGAATTGCAAAAACAAGGCATAGCGAATGTGGTGGTGTCAATGGGTAGCCAAGGGGCATTATATATTAGTGAGCAAGAAATCATTCATGCCGAAGCATTGCCTTGTGAACATATCATCAGTACAGTGGGTGCGGGAGATTCCATGGTGGCAGGATTAATTTATGGAGAGCTAAATGGTTTTTCACTGCAAAAAAGTCTGGCATTTTCTACCGCAGTTTCAACGCTAGCGCTATCACAAAGTAATGTGGGTATTGCTGATCTCGCTTTAGTGGAGGAACTTGCTGTAAAAACAAAACTGCAGGCCATTGAGAGAAAATAACAAAACTTGATGAAATTCCACCGCACTTTTTATGGACAAAATGAACTTTAACTCCTCCTTGAGTTCTTATTGACATAAACATAATAATATTTGTTGTGGCAAGAAGAATGAAAACACAAACACGTCCCCTTTTATTTCCGATTTTTTGCTTTATTGGCATAAATCTTATTGTTCTTACCCTTTCTCGCCTTGGTTTATCCCTTTGGCAAGCTGAACGTATTAATGCTGTCGATGGTTGGTTCTTGCTATTTTTGCAAGGTTTCCGCATTGACATTGTATCCATGTGCTATCTCTTTGGCTTGCCAGCCTTATTGACGGTATTGCTATGGCACAACAATGGCTTGGGGCGAATTTGGCAGTCCATTTTGCGTGTTTGGTTGACGTTCGCGAGCGTTTTTATTCTTTTTATGGAACTAGCAACGCCAGCATTTATTGAAACCTATGATTTCCGTCCGAATCGCTTGTTTATTGAATACTTATTGTATCCAAAAGAAGTCTTTACGATGTTAGCAAATGGGCATTTGACGGCAGTGGTATCCAGTCTTGTGCTGACGATTATTGCAGCGATTTTATATTGGAAATTGGCTGGTTGGGCTGTCAAAAATCTGCGCACTATCAGCTGGAAAACACGTCCAGTTCTAGCTATTGTTATCGTTGCTGTTGCTTTTGTTGGTGCGCGTTCCACATTAAGCCATCGTGGTATTAATCCTGCTATGGTGGCATTTTCAGGCGATCCTTTAGTGAATTCCTTGGTGCTAAATTCAGGTTATTCTGTTTTATATGCTGTTCAGCAATTAAAGGATGAAGATAAATCGTCTGAACAATATGGCAAAATGCCAGTAGAGGAAATGTTGCACATTGTTAAACAATCTCGTGGTCGTCCTGACGCAGATTATATTTCAGCAACCTTGCCCACCTTAACTTACAATAAAGCCTCCTATCAAGGTAAACCCAAAAATATTGTTATTTTGTTGATGGAAAGTCAAGGCGCACAGTTTATTGGCACCTTAGGTGGCAAACCGCTGAGCCCTGAGTTTGATAAATTAGCACAACAAGGTTGGTTATTTGAAAATCTCTATGCGACGGGTACCCGTTCAGTGCGTGGTATTGAAGCGGTAACTGCAGGCTTTACACCAACACCAGCGCGTTCCACAGTAAAACTAACCAAAAGTCAAAATGGCTTTTTCACTATCGCTGAGTTATTAAGCCAACAAGGCTATAAAACGTCCTTTATTTATGGTGGTGAGAAACATTTTGATAATATGGCAAGCTATTTTTATGGTAATGGTTTCCAAACAATTATCGATGAAAAAGACTATCAGAACCCGAAATTTACTGCAACTTGGGGCATGAGTGATGAAGATTTGTTTGATAAAGCGCATGAAACTTTCACCGCACTTTCTCAAGGCGATGCACCCTTCTTTAGTTTAGTTTTTACTTCAAGCAACCATGATCCTTTTGAATTTCCAGATGGCAAAATTGAGCTTTATGATCAGGAAAAACAAACTCGTTACAATGCGGCGAAATATGCAGATTATGCGCTCGGTTATTTTTTCCGATTAGCGAAACAATCAAACTATTGGAAAGACACCATTTTCCTCGTTATCGCAGATCACGACTCTCGTGTTGCTGGCGCGGAGTTGGTACCAATTAATCATTTCCATATTCCAGCGTTAATTTTGGGAGAAGGCATTGAAGCAAAACGCGATCATCGTTTAGTCAGCCAAATTGATATGCCAACAACCTTGTTGTCTTTAGCGGGTGTGAGTGGGCAATATCCAATGATTGGTTATGATTTGACACAGTCAGCCGATCCTAATCGTGCTTTTATGCAGTACGATCAAACGCAAGCGATGATGAAAGGCAATGATGTGATCATTTTACAGCCTAATAAACAGCCTCAGAGTTATGAATACGACAAAAAAGAAGGGAAGTTTATGGCTAAATCCTTACCAGAGGAAATGAAAAAAGAAGCCCTAGCCCATGCCCTGTTAGGCAGCTATTTATACAATAACCGCTTGTATAAAAGTAAAGATTGATTATGTCATCATTTAGTATTAAATTAATAAAACGTTGAATTAATAAGATAGGAAGATTGTATGAACAATGACAAACCCATTGAATGTGTAGGCTGTAACACCTTTGATATTGGTTCAGTAATAGATAATAGTGAACTTGAAGTGAAGTTTTCTAAACAATATCCAACTCAGCAAGAGGCTGAGCAAGCATTAGCAAAATTAGTGCAAAAAGCACGTGATACGGAAACGGATCCTTGCCAGATTCAACATGAAATCAAAGCGGTTGATGGTGGCTTTTTATTAGATGCAAGTTTCACATTCAGCTGCCAAGCAGAAGTGGTGATCTTCCAATTAGGTACAAGAACCGTCTAAGCGATAATTTGATCGTTAAAGTGCGGTGGAAATTCTCGGATTTTTCTGAAGTCGGTCATTTAGGGATGTAATGCATATTCGTTACATCCCTAAAATATATATATGATTTAAACATTATTTATAGGTAAATATTTATGACAACTCAACCGAGCGTTGCGATTATCACATCAACCATTGGTCGCCTAGAACTTGCGCGGGCGATCGAAAGTGTCAAAAAACAAACTTATCCTTGTAAGCACTATATTTTTGTTGATGGTGAACAATTTGCTGATAAAGCTAAAGCGGTAATTGAGCAATATGATAATCTTATTGTGACCTATTTGCCAATGAACACAGGGGTAAATAGCTGGGTAAATAGTAGCATCAATGCCATTGCGCCCTATTTAGTCAAAGAAGATATTGTTTGCTATTTAGATGATGATAATTGGTATGAACCTAATCATGTTCAAAGCATTGTTGAATCCTTTGCGATTTGTCCAACAGCTGATTTCGTGTATAGCTTACGTAATCTGTATGACATCGCAGGTAATTTTATCTGTCATGATGATATTGAATCGCTGGGTATTTGGGAATCAAAAACAAAAGAAAAATTTTCATTTAAGTTAGAAATTGATGGTTATCAATTTTGGTTAGCCCCTCAGTTAAAAGGAACCTATCATATAGACACTAACTGTTATGGGTTTACTCGACAATCTGCTATTACAATAGCGCCGATCTGGTTTTCTGGCAAATATAATGATAGAAATGTTTTTCAAAAGATTTCTCAACTTAAGTGGACAGTCGTGCCAACGCGCAAATATTCGGTAAACTATACCGTAGATTTAGAACGATATATGTCCTTTAAAGAGTTTAAAGATGCTGGGTTAACTGACGAACAGGCTACTCGTGCCCAAATTACGATAATTCAAAAAATTAATGAACTACATATAGAGCGTTATGGTGGTAGAAGACCTTGGACAGAGCCAAATGCTTGGCCAGAATCCTAGTTATTTTACTTAAAAGGAAATTTGTAAATTTTGCGTTTTTGACATTTCTTTTTTTAATGCCACATATTGAAACTCAGTTCGTGGCTTTGATATTCAATTTATTTTAAGTTATTTTTAACTCAGGAAGCACATTTTTATTATTGCTCTTGGATTTGCTGCACTTAGCGCATCATCTTTTGCACATAAACATGATAATGGTTGTTTTGTAAATAATAACCAGCCTGTCAGCACAGTGGCACAAGCGAAAACATTGGACGATGATCAACTTGTGGTATTACAAGGCAAGATTGTTAAACAAATTGGAAAAGAGGATTTCTTATTTCGCGATGCAAGTGGCGAAATAGCAGTGGAAATCGACAAGGAACTGTGGAAAGGTGAGCAAATCACGCCAAATGATGAAGTGAAATTTTACGGTGAAGTAGACAAATCGGCTAATAAATCGAGGTTGAAGTTCATCAGATTGAAAAAGTAAAATAATCTCAATGGGCGAACTGATGTTCGCCCGATTTATTTTCACACTTAAATCGCAATGCGATCTTATTTTGATCCTAACGCCTCATTCTTTCCATTCTTGAAAATAACCGAATTTTCCACCGCACTTTTGAGAGTTAACTGAGGAATTTCGCGGTAAAAGCTGCTTAATTGTTGACAGCGATCCTTTTCGCGATTAGAATTTAGCGTCTATTTCTTTATGGAATAGATTTTAACAAACATATTCGTTTAGAATTTTTAATGAAAACTGGAGCTTATTAATGGCAACTATCAACCAACTAGTACGCAAACCGCGTGTGAGCAAGGTTGTAAAAAGTAACGTTCCTGCATTAGAGGCTTGCCCGCAGAAACGTGGCGTGTGTACTCGCGTATACACTACTACACCTAAAAAACCGAACTCTGCATTACGTAAAGTATGCCGTATTCGTTTAACAAATGGTTACGAAGTAACTTCTTATATTGGCGGCGAAGGTCATAACCTTCAAGAGCACAGTGTTGTGCTTATCCGTGGTGGTCGTGTTAAAGATTTACCGGGTGTGCGTTATCACACCGTACGTGGTGCATTAGATTGCGCAGGCGTAAAAGATCGTAAACAAGCACGTTCAAAATACGGCGTTAAACGTCCTAAAGCTTAATGGAGCTCCGTTAAGTAAGGCCAAACGTCTAAATTAAATATTTAAACCATAAACTCCAGTCAACGGCGATAATAAATCGCAAAAGATGAGTTTTGGATATCCTGAATTATAAAAAACGGAGAAATAGCAATGCCACGTCGTCGTAGTATTGAACCTCGTAAGATTCTTCCAGATCCAAAGTTCGGATCAGAATTACTTGCGAAATTTATTAATGTTTTAATGGTAGATGGTAAAAAATCTATCGCAGAATCAATCGTATATAATGCATTAGAAACTTTAGCGCAACGCACTGGTAAAGAAGCATTAGAAGCATTTGAAGTTGCATTAGAAAACGTACGTCCAACTGTTGAGGTTAAATCTCGTCGTGTTGGTGGTTCTACTTACCAAGTACCTGTTGAAGTGCGACCAACTCGTCGTAACGCATTAGGTATGCGTTGGATCGTTGAAGCAGCACGTAAACGTGGTGATAAATCAATGGCTTTACGTTTAGCTAACGAATTATCTGATGCAGCTGATAACAAAGGCGCAGCAGTGAAAAAACGTGAAGATGTTCACCGTATGGCAGAAGCAAACAAAGCGTTTGCTCACTACCGTTGGTAATCGGTTAACAATTATATTCGAGGCTTCATCTCAGATTTTGTGGTGGAGCCTTACCCATATAAAGAATTTCAATATTAAATTCAAAACAAGGTAATAATAATGGCTCGTGTAACTCCTATTGAGCGCTATCGTAATATCGGTATTAGTGCTCACATCGACGCAGGTAAAACAACTACCTCAGAGCGTATCCTTTTCTACACAGGTGTAAGTCACAAAATCGGTGAAGTACACGATGGTGCAGCGACGATGGACTGGATGGAACAAGAACAAGAGCGTGGTATCACAATCACCTCTGCTGCAACGACAGCGTTCTGGTCTGGTATGTCACAACAATATCCACAACACCGTATTAACGTTATCGATACTCCAGGACACGTTGACTTCACAATCGAAGTTGAGCGTTCAATGCGTGTTCTTGATGGTGCGGTAATGGTTTACTGTGCAGTTGGTGGTGTTCAACCACAATCTGAAACTGTATGGCGTCAAGCAAATAAATATAAAGTACCACGTATTGCATTCGTAAACAAAATGGACCGTACTGGTGCTAACTTCTTACGTGTTGTTGAGCAAATCAAAACTCGTTTAGGTGGTAATGCAGTTCCTTTACAACTTCCTGTTGGGGCAGAAGACAACTTCAAAGGTGTTGTTGACTTACTTAAAATGAAAGCTATCAACTGGAACGAAGCTGACCAAGGTATGACTTTCACTTATGACGATATTCCTGCTGATATGGTTGAAGCTTGTGAAGAATGGCGTCAAAACTTAGTTGAAGCTGCAGCTGAATCTTCAGAAGAGTTAATGGAAAAATACCTAGGTGGTGAAGAGTTAACTGAAGAAGAAATCAAAGCAGGTTTACGTCAACGTGCATTAGCAACTGAGATTATCTTAGTAACCTGTGGTTCTGCGTTCAAAAACAAAGGTGTTCAAGCAATGCTTGACGCAGTAATTGACTACTTACCAGCTCCAACAGATATCCCTGCAATTAAAGGTATCAATCCAGATGAGACTGAAGGTGAGCGTCATGCAACTGATGATGAGCCGTTCTCTGCATTAGCATTCAAAATTGCAACTGACCCATTTGTTGGTAACTTAACCTTCTTCCGCGTTTATTCTGGTGTGGTCGAGTCAGGTGTAACAGTATTAAACTCAGTAAAAGATAAACGTGAACGTTTTGGTCGTATCGTACAGATGCACGCTAACAAACGTGAAGAGATCAAAGAAGTTCGTGCGGGTGATATCGCAGCGGCAATCGGCTTAAAAGATGTGGGTACAGGTGATACATTATGTGCTATCGATGCGCCAATCATTCTTGAGCGTATGGAATTCCCAGAGCCAGTAATCTCTGTTGCTGTTGAGCCAAAAACGAAAGCAGACCAAGAAAAAATGGGTCTTGCATTAGGTCGTTTAGCACAAGAGGACCCTTCATTCCGCGTTCACACTGATGAAGAATCTGGTGAAACCATCATTTCTGGTATGGGTGAGTTACACTTAGATATTATCGTTGACCGTATGCGTCGTGAATTTAAAGTAGAAGCGAACATCGGTAAACCACAAGTATCTTATCGTGAGACTATCCGTACTCGAGTTAATGATGTTGAAGGTAAACACGCAAAACAATCTGGTGGTCGCGGTCAATATGGTCACGTTGTTATCGACTTATACCCATTAGATCCAGAGGGTCCAGGTTACGAGTTCGTGAACGAGATCAAAGGTGGTGTAATCCCTGGTGAATACATCCCAGCAGTTGATAAAGGTATTCAAGAACAACTTAAATCTGGTCCATTAGCAGGTTACCCAGTAGTAGATTTAGGTGTGCGTTTACACTTCGGTTCATACCATGATGTTGACTCATCTGAATTAGCGTTTAAACTTGCTGCATCATTAGCGTTTAAAGCGGCGTTCGCGAAAGCAAACCCAGTTCTACTTGAACCAATCATGAAAGTTGAAGTAGAAACACCACCTGATTATGTGGGTGATGTAATTGGTGACTTAAGTCGTCGTCGTGCTATGGTGAATGGTCAAGAAGCGAATGAGTTTGTTGTGAAAATCAATGCAGAAGTACCACTTTCTGAGATGTTTGGTTATGCGACTGACCTTCGTTCACAAACTCAAGGTCGTGCTTCATACTCAATGGAACCATTGAAATATGCTGAAGCACCGAAGAACGTTGCTGATGCTATCGTAGAAGCACGTAGAAAATAGTTTAATTACTTAACTCCGTAGTGTATTTTGCACTACGGAAACTTTCAATATAGGAAACTTAGCAATGTCTAAAGAAAAATT
>NZ_JBQSUQ010000020.1:0-3245 GCF_052384575.1 Reella acinonychis
CACTACCATCGGCGTTACAGCGTTTCACTTCTAAGTTCGGCATGGATTAGGTGGGTCCACTGCACTATCGCCGCCAAGATTATTCCTTCGATGTCTTTATCTATCTATTTATCGTTCTTTTCTATCACGCTTTATCAAAAACCAAAAACAAGCCTCAAACTTTCAATCTCTTCTCTCTCGTCTAAGTCCAACCCAAAAACAATTCAGGTTGTATAGTTAAGCCTCTCGGGCAATTAGTATGGGTTAGCTCAACGTCTCGCAACGCTTACACATCCCACCTATCTACGTCGTAGTCTACAACAACCCTTACCAACTTAAAGTCGGGGATGACTCATCTTGAGGCAAGTTTCGTGCTTAGATGCTTTCAGCACTTATCTCTTCCGCATTTAGCTACCCAGCAATGCCTCTGGCGAGACAACTGGAACACCAGTGATGCGTCCACTCCGGTCCTCTCGTACTAGGAGCAGCCCCTCTCAATCATCCAACGCCCACGGCAGATAGGGACCGAACTGTCTCACGACGTTCTAAACCCAGCTCGCGTACCACTTTAAATGGCGAACAGCCATACCCTTGGGACCTACTTCAGCCCCAGGATGTGATGAGCCGACATCGAGGTGCCAAACACCGCCGTCGATATGAACTCTTGGGCGGTATCAGCCTGTTATCCCCGGAGTACCTTTTATCCGTTGAGCGATGGCCCTTCCATTCAGAACCACCGGATCACTATGACCTGCTTTCGCACCTGCTCGACTTGTCTGTCTCGCAGTTAAGCTTGCTTATACCATTGCACTAACCTGACGATGTCCGACCGTCATTAGCAAACCTTCGTGCTCCTCCGTTACTCTTTGGGAGGAGACCGCCCCAGTCAAACTACCCACCAGACACTGTCCGAGAACGCGTTCCACGTCCTTCGTTAGAACATCAAACGTTAAAGGGTGGTATTTCAAGGACGCCTCCACAATCACTGGCGTGACTGCTTCTTAGGCTCCCACCTATCCTACACATCAAAATTCAATGTTCAGTGTCAAGCTATAGTAAAGGTTCACGGGGTCTTTCCGTCTAGCCGCGGGTACACCGCATCTTCACGGCGATTTCAATTTCACTGAGTCTCGGGTGGAGACAGCCTGGCCATCATTATGCCATTCGTGCAGGTCGGAACTTACCCGACAAGGAATTTCGCTACCTTAGGACCGTTATAGTTACGGCCGCCGTTTACTGGGGCTTCGATCAGGAGCTTCTCTTTCGATAACACCATCAATTAACCTTCCAGCACCGGGCAGGCATCACACCCTATACGTCCACTTTCGTGTTTGCAGAGTGCTGTGTTTTTAATAAACAGTTGCAGCCAGCTGGTATCTTCGACCGGTTCACCCTTCGTCCGCAAGGGACTACAAGCTACGCCGGCGCACCTTCTCCCGAAGTTACGGTGCTATTTTGCCTAGTTCCTTCACCCGAGTTCTCTCAAGCGCCTGAGTATTCTCTACCTGACCACCTGTGTCGGTTTTCAGTACGGTTTAGATAAACCTGAAGCTTAGTGGCTTTTCCTGGAAGCGTGGTATCAGTTACTTCAGTGCCGTAGCACCTCGTCATCAGTTCTCGGTGTTAAGAGAGTCCGGATTTGCCTAAACTCTCCACCTACCGCCTTAAACAGACATCCAACAGTCTGCTAACCTAACCTTCTCCGTCCCCACATCGCAGTTTATCCAAGTACGGGAATATTAACCCGTTTCCCATCGACTACGCTTTTCAGCCTCGCCTTAGGGGCCGACTCACCCTGCCCCGATTAACGTTGGACAGGAACCCTTGGTCTTCCGGCGAACGAGTTTTTCACTCGTTTTGTCGTTACTTATGTCAGCATTCGCACTTGTGATACGTCCAGCAAACCTCTCGATTCACCTTCTTCCGCTTACACAACGCTCCCCTACCCAACAATGTTTCCATTGATGCCGCAGCTTCGGTGACTAATTTAGCCCCGTTACATCTTCCGCGCAGGCCGACTCGACTAGTGAGCTATTACGCTTTCTTTAAATGATGGCTGCTTCTAAGCCAACATCCTAGCTGTCTAAGCCTTCCCACTTCGTTTCCCACTTAACTAGTACTTTGGGACCTTAGCTGGCGGTCTGGGTTGTTTCCCTCTCCACGATGAACGTTAGCACCCACCGTGTGTCTCCTATGCATTACTCTTCGGTATTCGCAGTTTGCATCGGGTTGGTAATCCGGGATGGACCCCTAGCCGAAACAGTGCTCTACCCCCGAAGGTATTCACATAAGGCTCTACCTAAATAGATTTCGGGGAGAACCAGCTATCTCCCGGTTTGATTGGCCTTTCACCCCCAGCCACAAGTCATCCGCTAATTTTTCAACATTAGTCGGTTCGGTCCTCCAATTAGTGTTACCCAATCTTCAACCTGCCCATGGCTAGATCACCGGGTTTCGGGTCTATACCTTGCAACTAATCGCCCAGTTAAGACTCGGTTTCCCTTCGGCTCCCTTATTCAGTTAACCTCGCTACAAAATATAAGTCGCTGACCCATTATACAAAAGGTACGCAGTCACCCATAAGGGCTCCCACTGCTTGTACGTACAAGGTTTCAGGTTCTATTTCACTCCCCTCACCGGGGTTCTTTTCGCCTTTCCTTCACAGTACTGGTTCACTATCGGTCAATCAGGAGTATTTAGCCTTGGAGGATGGTCCCCCCATCTTCAAACAGGATATCACGTGTCCCGCCCTACTTATCGTAAGCTTAGTACTTCAACCATGACTTCGAGTACGGGATTATCACCCTCTGTGATTGTGCTTCCCAGCACATTCCTCTGTCATCGCTGATATCACTTACTGGCTCTTCCACTTTCGCTCGCCGCTACTCACAGAATCTCGGTTGATTTCTTTTCCTCGGGGTACTTAGATGTTTCAGTTCTCCCGGTTTGCCTCATTAACCTATGGATTCAGTTAATGATAGTAGATTCTTCATCTACTGGGTTTCCCCATTCGGATATCTCGGATTAAACGCCTCTTATCGACTCATCCAAGCTTTTCGCAGATTAGCACGTCCTTCTTCGCCTCTGATTGCCAAGGCATCCACCTTGTACGCTTAGTCACTTAACTATACAACCTCAATTATTCTTGAGACGTCTCATCACTAAACACTTAGCTGCCTTTCTCAGCTAAGATTTTTTCTCTACTCAGACTTTCTTTCGAAAATCTCTCAGTTTTTCAGCTTGTTTCCTGGTTTTTAAAGAACAAT
>NZ_JBQSUQ010000021.1:0-23827 GCF_052384575.1 Reella acinonychis
GCGTAGAGATGGTAATGCCAGGCGACAACATCAAAATGACTGTGAGCTTAATTCACCCAATCGCGATGGACGAAGGTTTACGTTTTGCGATTCGTGAAGGTGGCCGTACAGTAGGTGCTGGCGTTGTAGCGAAAATCATCAAATAATAATTTGATATAAAAACTAAAAAATCTCCAATCGAAAGATTGGAGATTTTATATTTTAGGAGGCTATCATGAATTTTGTACTGCCTACTGGCTATTTCGCGATCACGCTGGGATTGAGCGCATTATCGCTTGCTTGGCGGCACGCATCCTCTATTACGAATTATGCTCCACAAACTAGTCTTATTTTAAGCTGTATTTCAGTTGTTCTTTGGTTATTATTTATTGTGCTATTCATTTTTCGTTGTATCACAAAAGCAGGTAGTATCAAAGAAGAATATAATTGCCCAATTCGTTTCTCTTTCTTCGCTTTAATTCCGATTACAACGATGTTAGTTGGAATGATATTACTACCATTGTTGCCGATATTGGCGGAAATACTTATTTGGCTTGGTGCATTAGGGCAAATCTTTTATGCATTTATTCGAATTAGTGTTTTATGGCGAGGCAATATTTTTATAGAAACTGCAGCCTTACCTCCCTTTTATTTACCGACTGTTGCTACTAATTTTACCGCTGCTACATCTTTAGCTTTACTTGGACATAAAGAATTTGCCACTTTCTTTCTAGGCGCAGGTTTTCTCGCTTGGTTTATGTTTGAACCAATTTTATTGCAGCGTTTACGACTTAATGAAACCCTGGTCTCTCTGCGTCCTTCCTTTGGTATTATTCTTGCGCCTGCTTTTGTCGGTTCTGTGGCTTATTTAGCAGTGAATGGGGGACAAGTGGATCTGGTTGTGAAAATGCTTTGGGGATATGGTTTTTTACAATTTGTTTTCTTACTTAGATTATTAAATTGGATAGCTGAAAAAGGCTTTAATTTTGGTTTATGGGCATTCTCATTTGGACTAGGCTCAATGGCAAATGGAGCAACTTATTTCTATCAAATACCTGAATTACAAATAGTTGGATTGGTGGCTTTTATTATAGCGAATATAGGAATAGGTATTTTGTTATTTAAAACTATTTTTAAATGGGCTAAAAAAGAATTTTAACAAGTTGTTAGAATAGATTTATTCAATGAAATTGATCTGCACTTTATAGTGCAGATTATTTCCCATGCTAATGTTATTAATTAGCTACAAGATATAACGATATTCTCGTCTTTTGTCTGTCTAAACTCTCCATTTTTTCACCGCACTTTTCTACCCTTTCCTCGCCTTATAACGTGCTATTTGAGCGTAAATCTGCTATAATACTGCCCATGATTTTATCGAATAATTGAGAATTTTTATGTCACAAAATACCCCAGCAGAATATGGTGCAAGTAGTATTAAAGTCTTAAAAGGTTTAGATGCCGTACGTAAACGTCCAGGTATGTATATTGGGGATACCGATGATGGTACGGGCTTGCATCATATGGTCTTTGAAGTAGTGGATAATGCAATTGATGAAGCATTAGCAGGTCATTGTAAAGATATTATCGTTACTATTCATGAAGACAATTCTGTTTCTGTACAAGACGATGGTCGTGGTATTCCTGTAGATATTCACCCAGAAGAAGGCGTGTCTGCTGCGGAAGTGATTATGACAGTGTTGCATGCTGGCGGTAAGTTTGATGATAATTCTTATAAAGTATCTGGTGGTTTGCATGGTGTTGGGGTTTCTGTAGTAAATGCCCTCTCTGATAAATTGCAGCTCACTATCCGCCGTCAAGGTCATGTGCATGAGCAAATTTATCGTTTAGGTGAGCCTGAAGCGCCATTGGCGATTATTGGCGATACCAGTAAAACGGGAACCACTGTACGTTTCTGGCCTAGCCCAACTATTTTCAGTAATACGATTTTCGAATATGACATTCTTAAAAAGCGTTTAAGAGAACTTTCTTTCTTGAACTCTGGTGTATCCATTAAATTATTTGATGAACGTGATGGCACCAATGATCATTTCCATTACGAAGGCGGTATTCAAGCATTCGTTGAATATTTAAATCATAATAAAACCCCAATTCATCCGAAACCGTTCTATTTTTCAGTTGAAAAAGACGGGATTGGTGTGGAAGTCTCATTGCAATGGAATGATAGCTATAACGAAAATATCTACTGCTTTACTAATAATATTCCGCAACGTGATGGCGGTACCCATTTAGCCGGTTTCCGCGGTGCTTTAACTCGCACCTTAAATAATTATATGGATAAAGCGGGTTTAAATAAGAAAGGTAAAAGCGATAAAGATAAAGTGGAAACTTCGGGTGATGATGCGCGTGAAGGTTTAGTGGCGATTATTTCAGTAAAAGTACCAGATCCTAAATTCTCATCGCAAACTAAAGATAAATTGGTTTCTTCAGAAGTCAAAGGCGCTGTTGAATCAGCAATGAACGAGCGTCTACAAGAATATTTAGAAGAAAACCCGAATGACGCCAAAATTATTGCGACCAAAATTGTTGATGCCGCGCGTGCGCGTGAAGCAGCCCGTAAAGCAAGAGAAATGACTCGTCGTAAAGGCGCATTGGATATTGCTGGATTGCCGGGTAAATTAGCGGATTGCCAAGAGCGAGATCCTGCGCTTTCTGAGCTCTACTTAGTGGAGGGTGATTCTGCGGGCGGTTCTGCTAAACAAGGTCGTAATCGTAAGAACCAAGCTATTCTGCCATTAAAAGGGAAAATCTTAAACGTTGAGAAAGCGCGTTTTGACAAAATGCTTTCTTCGCAAGAAGTGGGCACTTTAATTACAGCATTAGGCTGTGGTATCGGGCGTGATGAATATAATCCAGATAAAATGCGTTATCACAAAGTCATTATCATGACCGATGCGGATGTGGATGGTTCACACATTCGTACGCTATTATTGACCTTCTTCTATCGTCAAATGCCTGAAATTATTGAGCGTGGTTACATGTATATTGCGCAACCGCCGCTTTATAAAGTGAAAAAAGGTAAGCAAGAACAATATATTAAAGATGAAGCAGCAATGCAGCAATATGAATTAGCTATTGCATTGGAAGATGCGTCTCTTTACGTTAATCCAAATGCACCAGCAATGGTGGGCTTGCCGCTAGAGCAATTAGTGTCTGAATACAATAATGTGACGAATATGATTGCGCGTTTACATCGCCGTTATCCTGAAGCATTGCTGAAAGCGTTAATTTATTTCCCTGAATTAACGATTGAGTTGATGAAGGATAAAAGTGCGGTGGAAAATTGGGCGAATTTATTGGTAGAAACCTTAAGCAATAATGATGTGAGTGGTAACCATTACTCCTACCAAATTGTTACAAACCCAGAGCGCCAGCTTGATGAAGTACAATTAATCGTACGCACTCATGGTGTGGATAGTCATTACCATCTTGATTATCACTTTGCTACAGGCAACGAATATGCACGTATTGTGAAATTAGGTAAGCAATTGCAAGGCTTATTAGAAGAAGGCGCCTATGTTACTCGTGGCGAGAGAAAATTAGAAATTAGCTCATTTGAACAGGCGATTGAATGGTTAGTGAAAGAATCTCGTCGTGGTTTAACAGTGCAGCGTTATAAAGGGTTGGGCGAAATGAATCCGGAACAATTGTGGGAAACCACTATGGATCCAGAGGCTCGCCATATGCTGAAAGTGACTATTAAAGATGCAGTGGAAGCCGATCAACTCTTTACCACATTAATGGGTGATGAAGTTGAGCCAAGACGTGAATTCATTGAAAGCAATGCATTACGAGCGAATTTAGATATTTAATAAAAAATAAAGGCTTAGTTTACTAAGCCTTTTTATCAATAAGGATGAGTATGAAACAATTGGCAATTATTACGGGCAGTACGCTTGGTGGTGCGGAATATGTCGCAGATCATGTTGCAGAGGTGTTAGAGAAGCAAGGTTTTGAAGTGCAAGTCGAAAACAATGCGACTTTTTCGGATGTGGCACAACAAAAATGCTGGTTAATTGTGACTTCAACACATGGCGCAGGCGAATTGCCAGATAATTTGAAACCTTTTATTGATGAATTAAAACAACAGCATTTAGATGATGTCCGCTTTGCTGTTATTGGGCTTGGAAATTCCGATTATGATACATTTTGTGGCGCGGTAGATATTGTTGAACAAGTGCTGACAGAGCAAAGTGCGGTGCAAATTTGTGAATCTTTACGCATTGATGTATTGAACGTAGATGACCAAGAACAATGTGCGGAAGATTGGCTGCCAACCTTACTAGAAAGATTCTAAAATTATTTATCCCGTTGTGTAATTTTACTTGACTATTTTATTCGGAGTATTAAGATCAGCGCGCCTTGTATGAGGCTATCCGCATCGCATAAAAGTGCGGTGCATTTTTTCTTATTTTTGGAGCATTATTATGTCAGGTATTTTCCAACAAACTGATCCATCACGTCGCCGTTACGGATTAGCTGTATTTATCGGTATTCTTGGCGGTATTATTTCTTCTTTCGTAAAATGGGGGGCAGAACATCCGTTCCCACCGCGTAGCCCAATTGATTTATTTACAGCAGCTTGCCCTCAACCTGTGTTAGATGCGTTAAATTCAGGTGCTATGACCATGAATATGGCGCTAGAACAATGTTCACGTGCATTCTTAAACCCACCACATGTATTTTTACGTGATGTGTTTGGTATTAACCCAACAGATGCAGTATTTACTTTTGCAGATTATCCATTTAACTGGATTGGTGTTACTCACATCATTTTCTCAATCGTATTCGCAGTAGCTTATGGTATTGTGGCTGAAATCTTCCCGAAAATTAAATTCTGGCAAGGTATCGGCGCAGGTTTAATTGCTTGCTTCGTTGTGCATTATGTGGTTTTCCCATTAATGGGATTAACACCACCAGTTTCAGAATGGCCTTTATATGAACACGTTTCTGAAATTGTCGGTCACATTTTCTGGTTCTGGACCATTGAAATTTTCCGTCGTGATTTACGTAATCGTATCACTGGTCAACCAGACCCTGAAGTATCGTTAAATCAAGTACGTTAATGATAAAAAAACCAAGCCATTGTGCTTGGTTTTTTATTTACTCAAACAAAGTTAGCATTTCTAAAGGATAACTTTCACCCGCTAAATAATCTTTCACTGCTTGGATGACTAGCGGATTACGTGCACATTGTTCTGGTTGCTGGATATATTGCTCAAATTCATCTAATGTGAGCCAAAATCCTTGCGTAATATCCGCATCATGAGGCGTAATAGGTAATAACTCCTCTAATTCGACCGCAAAGACAAAACGTAAATAATCCTTTTGGCTAAGCGGAGCATGCCATTGATAGATTTTTACCAATTTCTGCATAGTTGCTCGAATACCCGTTTCCTCGTACAACTCACGTTGAGCCCCTTCGATAATGGTTTCATTTTCTTCTAAATGACCTGCGGGTTGATTTAAGGTGCGTTTGTCATATTCGATTTCTTCAACAAATAAAAACTTGCCTTTGCAATGCACTACGCAAGCCATAGTGATATAGGGTCTATGCATAATTATTCCTTTTATAAATTGAGTTGGCGGTAAAGCTGTGTTTTTTCATCTGAACTGAGTTGGCGATATTCGCCATTTGCGAGTCCAGCTAAAGTGAATGGCCCAATAGCATAGCGAATTAAACGTAGCGTTGGAAAGCCAATATGGGCTGTCATGCGTCGAACTTGACGGTTTCTTCCCTCTGTAATTTTAATTTCTAGCCAGCTGGTCGGAATGGTTTTTCGTTCTCGAATTGGCGGATTGCGTTGCCAAATAATTGGCTCAGAAATTAACCGCACTTTTGCCGGACGGGTCATACCGTCTTTTAATTCCACGCCTTGACGTAAGGAATTTAAGGCCGTTTCTGTGGGAATGCCTTCCACTTGCACCCAATAGGTTTTTTCTAATTTGAACTTGGGTTCTGCTAATCGATGTTGGATTTCACCATTGTTAGTAAGAATTAACAACCCTTCGCTATCGCGGTCTAGACGACCTGCAGCGTAAATATGAGGAATAGGAATGAAATCTTTTAAAGTTGCACGACCATTTTCATCGACAAATTGGCAAAGCACATCAAAGGGCTTGTTAAATAGCACAATGTTCGTTTGATCAAGGTCAGGCGTTTTCTTTGGTGGACGTGACAAAACATTCGGTTTTTTCACCGCACTTTTTGGTTTGAAAAAGGGTTTATGTCTTGCAACAGAATTCGAGTTCATATATGTTGTTTAAATAATTAAAGTCCTCATATTAGCACAACATAAGGAAAAAATATGCAATCAAAGGTTATCATTCCAGCAGGCGAGAAAATTCAGCTCAATTCGGATGGTTCACTCAATGTGCCTGATCATCCGATTATTCCTTTTATTGAAGGCGATGGTATAGGTGTTGATGTGACACCTGCAATGCAACGTGTTATTGATGCAGCGGTAGAAAAATCCTATGCCGGTAAACGTAAAATCGCATGGATGGAAATTTATGCAGGTGGAAAAGCCAATGAAATTTATGGCGAAAATACATGGCTGCCCGATGAAACCATGACTTTCATTCGTGATTATCATGTGGCCATTAAAGGTCCATTGATGACCCCAGTTGGTGGCGGTATTCGCTCGTTAAATGTGGCAATGCGACAAGGTTTAGATCTATACAACTGTTTACGTCCCATTCGTTATTATGAAGGTACGCCAAGCCCGGTAAAACACCCAGAACTTGTGGACATGGTGATTTTTCGTGAAAATTCAGAAGATATTTATGCGGGAGTGGAATGGGTTGCAGGATCTGATGAAGCTAATAAAGTCATTGCATTTTTACAAAATGAAATGGGTGTGAAAAAAATCCGCTTCACTGAAGACTGTGGTATCGGTATTAAACCTGTGTCGAAACAAGGTACGCAACGTTTAGTGCGTGCTGCATTGCAATATGCTATCGATAATGACCGAGATTCTTTAACGCTTGTGCATAAAGGCAATATTATGAAATTTACCGAAGGGGCTTTCAAAGATTGGGGTTATCAAGTAGCACAAGAATTTGGTGCCCAATTGCTTGATGGTGGCCCATGGATGAGCTTGAAAAATCCAAAAACAGGCAGAGAAATTATCATTAAAGACAGCATTGCCGATGCTTTCTTACAAGAAATCCTCCTTCATCCAACGGATTATGATGTGATTGCCACGTTAAACTTAAATGGTGATTACATTTCCGATGCCTTAGCTGCACAGGTGGGCGGTATTGGTATTTCGCCAGGGGCAAATATTGGCGCTGAAGCCGCAATTTTTGAGGCAACTCATGGCACCGCACCGAAAATTGCAGGGCAAAATAAGGGCAATCCAGGCTCATTAATTTTAAGTGGTGAGATGATGTTGCGTCATTTAGGCTGGACGGAAGCCGCAGATTTGGTAGTTAAAGCTGTATCACAAACCATTGCCAATAAAACTGTTACCTTTGATTTCGCGGAAATGCTAGAAGGCGCAACTTTGCGTTCTACTTCTGAATTTGCGGAAGATATTGTGGCCAATATGTAATAGCGAAAGTGCGGTTAAAATTAAGAAAGTTTTGACCGCACTTTATGCGATAGATTAAGCTTTTGCTAACTCTACTCGCATTGCATCAATTACCTGTTGATAGTCAGGCTGATCAAAAATAGCAGAACCAGCAACAAAAGTATCTGCGCCTGCTTTGGCAATTTCTGCGATATTATTGACTTTCACGCCTCCATCTACTTCTAAGCGAATATTCAAACCGCTTGCATCAATGCGTTGGCGTACTTGGCGCAATTTGTCTAATGTAGATGGAATAAACGCTTGTCCACCAAAGCCTGGATTAACGGACATTAATAAAATTATATCTAATTTATCCATCACATAATCCAAATAATGTAATGGTGTGGCTGGATTGAAAACTAAGCCTGCTTTACATCCGTTGTCACGAATAAGTTGCAACGTGCGATCAATATGGGTGCTGGCTTCCGGATGGAAAGTAATATAACTTGCCCCCGCTTTTGCGAAATCAGTCACCAGGCGATCCACCGGACTTGCCATTAGATGCACATCAATAGGTGCGGTAATACCGTAATCACGTAGGGCTTTACAAATCGGTGCGCCAAAACTGAGATTAGGGACGAAGTGATTGTCCATGACATCAAAATGAATTAAATCTGCACCGCACTTGAGGACTTTCTCCACATCTTCACCCAAACGAGCAAAATCTGCAGAAAGAATAGAAGGGGCAATAAAATAAGGTTGCATATGGTTTCTCCTAAGTATTGAGAATATTATGGGTTTCGAGGCGTTATGATAAGTCAGCCTTGTTTATCAGGCAAGTTTACCATCGGAAAACTAGCGAAAAAATTGATTATCCTTCATAATAGGTTTGCATATCATCTTTCTGAACGCAGGCAATATAATGATTGATACGTCTTTAATTCCAAATATTGAATTATTTATAGCTCAGGTCCCTCCTTTAAATTATTTACCCCCCGAAGCCATTGCGCAGATCGCTAGCCAAATTGAAATTCGCTATATTCCAAAAGGCGAGCTCATTGTTTCTCATACGGAGCAAAATCCTCATCTTTACATTATTCGTATTGGTGAGGTGGATCAAATTGATGAGAAAGGTGATTTACGGGCAAAATTGGAAGAAGGAGCCATTTTTGGTTTTAGTATTTTTAATCGAGATGATCGTTATTCTGCGTTTGCTTTAGAAAATACCTTAATTTATCAAATCGCCTACCCTAATTTAGATGCCATCCTAAAACAGTACCCTGAGTTTGTGGATTATTTTTCGAATAATGTAAGCAAGCGTTTATCTCATGTCACTAAACATCATTTATCTCAGGGGCAGAACAATGTTTTGATGAAGACGGTAGCTGAAGTAGCCAATGCTAAGGTGGTTCGAGTGGAATCCCATACCTCCATTCAGGCAACGGCACAAGCTATGTCTAAAGAGAGACGTTCATCGGCGTTAGTTATGCAAGGGAATAATCTTATTGGTATTGTGAATGATCGTGATATGACTAAAAAAGCGATCGCACAGGGCATGGATATTTCCTTACCTATTACTGAAATTATGATCGAAAATCCACCGACAATACAAAGCTCAGATTTAGTTTTAAACGCTGTGTCAATCATGATGGCAAATAATGTACGAAGTTTACCGGTTTTATTAAATGGTAAAGTGCATAGTATTTTAACAGCGATTGATTTACTTAAATACACGAGTTTGCAATCTATTTTTATTGTCAATCAGATATTTCAGGCAGAGAACATTGCGCAGTTATTGTTGTTATCACAACAACGTCAGGATATTTTCCAGTCCCTTGTGCAAAGCGGTGCGGCTTACAATAATGTGATGAAAGTGATGACCTTAATTGCTGATGCCTTTAGTCAAAAGCTATTATCCTTGGCTGAGGAAACCTTTGGTCCGGCGCCTTGTGCTTATAGTTGGAATGTGCTGGGTTCACAAGCGCGGTATGAAATGCACTTATTTTCCGATCAGGACAGTAGCATTATTACTGAGCGTGAATTAAGTGATACGGAAAAAGACTATTTCCTTCAGTTAGCTCAATTTGTGGTGAATGGTTTGGCTCAATGTGGTTATGAACTGTGTTCTGGCGACTATATGGCAAATAACCCGCTTTGGTGTCAATCCTTACAACAATGGAAAGCTTATTTCGATGAATGGATTTTAAATCCAGAGCAGCAAGGCTTGTTGAATGCCTCTGTGTTTATGGATATTCGTACTATCCATGGTGATCCCGTTTTCGCGGAAAAGTTACAACAGCATATTGCCACTTTAACACAAAGTAATAAACGTTTCTTAGCGTTTATGGTTGCAAATTCAGTACGAGTTAAGCCACCGATCAGTATTTTCCGTAATTTTGTTTTATCAAAAGATGGTGAGCATAAAAATCAATTGAATTTGAAAAAACGAGCGATTAATTTGTTGGTGGATTTAGGACGGATTTATGCTTTCGCTGCTGGTGTATCGGAAACCTTGAGCACAGAGCAGCGCTTTAATCGTTGTTATCAGCTGGAGATTATGAATAAGGAAACTCTAGATAATGCCTTAGAAGCTTATCAATTTGTATGTGATCTGCGCTTTAAATATCAGGCACTTGCTTTGGCTGAGCAACAACCTGCGAGCAATTATATTGCACCAGATAAATTAACCTTATTGGAACGTAATCATTTGAAAGATGCTTTCCGCTTAATTTATAAATTCCAAGAAGCAGCGGAAATGCGGTTTTCACAGAAAGGGATTATGAGATAATGGTGCTAAAGTATTTTCTCAATCAATTTCATCCGTTGGTCAAATTAGAAAAACAACGCATAGAAATGTTGCAGCGTATTGATTATCCTGCGCCTTTAGCAAAAGCGCTGTCTTTTGCTTATCCCTCTTCTGATGCAGATTTGAGTCAACTTTCGTTTTTGGTGATTGATTTTGAAACGACGGGATTGAATTCGTTGATGGATAATGTGCTGAGCGTTGCTGCGGTGCCAATAGATAATTTGAGTATACAGCTGGCCTCTTCCATGCATATGTTTGTGGAACAAAAAATAGTGAAAAAAGACACCGCGGTTATCAATCATATTGTGCCGCAAATGCTCACAGATGCTTCGTCTTTAGATGAGGCGATGCAACAGCTTTTTTCCCTTATGCAAGGCAGGATTTTAATTGCACATGGTGCCAGTATTGAAAAACGTTTTATTTTGCACTATTTGTCTGTGCGTTATAACATTACGCAATTGCCTATGTTGTGGTTAGATACTCTGCGTATTGAGCGCTCTTTTGCAGACCCACAAGCTCAGCATTATCAATTAGCCAGTATCAGACAGAAATATCATTTGCCGGGATATATTACGCATAATGCGTTGGTGGATGCGGTTGCAACGGGAGAATTATTTTTAGCGCAACTTGTGCGTATCTTTGGTTCTCAAAAGAAAAGCTTGGGTGAAATATATAAACGTTCTTTATTTTGACCGCACTTGGATAAAAAAATCCACGAACTTATGTTCGTGGATTTTTTATATTCTATTTGAATTGTTTATTACGCTGATTCACAAGTACATAGAGGAAATATAAGACGGTACCTGCTGCAAAGCAATAGTAACCAATCCATACTGCGCTCGGTACATTATGTGCCATGAAGATATACATAGTAAGTGATAATAATGTGATAATTAATGACACAGGTTTCACGTAAGCCCAAGGCTCAATATCAACTTGTTTGGTATATTCTTCTTTGTATGGTGTTGCCATTGGTTTTAAGTAACCAATCACTAGCATAATGGTCACATTAGCAACGAATAGGATACCCACTAAGTGGAAGAAATGGATATCTAATTTCAAGATAAAGCGGCAAAGAATATAAGATGCCATACCGAAAATTAGCCCCACTTTTGCGGCAAGCGCTGGAACGCGTTTGGTTAATAAGCCTACGACTACCACACTTAAAATCGGTGCGTTAAATACGCCTTGTAATTCTTGGATTAAGTAGAATAAACCATCTGGCGCATTTGCAACTAATGGTGCAACGATCATCGCCGCTACTGCTAAAATAATACCTACAATTTTACCTACATTTACTAGTTTCATATCACTCGCGTTCGGATTAATTTTTACTTTATATACGTTGCGAGAGAATAAGGTTACAGAAGAGTTTAACGCACTGTTGAAAGTTGATAGTACGGCACCTACCACGACAGCAGCAAAGAAACCAACTAAAGCATCAGGTAGTACTAAGTGTACAAGATCTGGATAAGCTTGATCTGGAATATCTAATTTGCCTTGGAAAATATGGAATGCGATGATCCCTGGTAGGATAATTAATAAAGGCCCTAAGAGTTTTAAAAATGCACAGAATAAAACACCTTTTTGTCCTTCTTTTAAGTTTTTCGCACCAAGGGCACGTTGAATAATAGATTGGTTTGTACACCAGAAGAACATATTTGAAACAATAAGTCCGGTAAATAGGGTGGAGAACGGTACTACTGAATCAGGTGCACCGATGGAATTAAAGTGATCTGGATTAGAATGATAAAGTTCTTTTAGACCTTCCCAAACATTACCTTCACCAATATAGTTAAGTCCTAGAACGGTCACTAAAATACCACCTACTAATAAACCAACACCGTTAATGGTATCTGAAACAGCAACAGCTTTAAGACCACCAAAGATTGCGTAAATTGCGCCTAAGATACCGATGCCCCATACCATAATCCATAAAGCAGTGGTTTTGTCTACACCGAATACTTCTGATACTCTAAACAGACTTTCAAGCGCTAATGCACCAGTGTAAAGAACGATTGGTAATAATGAAATAACATAACAGCCTAGGAATAATAGAGACGTAATTAATAATGTCCCTTTATCAAAACGTTTTTCTAAGAATTCAGGTATGGTTGCAATACCGAGTTTGAGATATTTCGGTAGGAAGTAGAATGCAAACGCCGCAATAGTAATTGCCGCCATAACTTCCCAAGCCATTACGATAAAGCCGGAGCGATATGCTAAGCCATTTAAACCAACCAGATGTTCCGTTGATAAATTGGTTAACATCATTGAACCTGCGATAAACACCGCAGTAAGAGAGCGACCAGCTAAGTAATACCCTTCAGAATTACTTAAGTCATCATTGCGTGTATACCACCAAGCTATTACAGCAACTAGAGCTGTAAACCCGATGAATGAGATAAATGCTAACATAATTATTCCTTATCATATCTAGGTTAATCATTGGGTAAGAAAGATACAAAATAATGTTTCATTTTTGTATTATGATATGAAATATATATTTCATTTGCTGATTGTTCAAATATAAAATTTCATTTTTGTTAAGTAGATCAAGTTTTTTAATAATTGTTGTTACTATAAGAATAAAAAATAGGCAAAATAAAATAGATTTCTATCTGAAATATTTTGCGAGTATAATAATCAACAATGAGTTTATAGGAGGAATTATGTCTCAATCTTCCCAACTGACCAGCCTAAAAGAAGACATTCGCTTACGTTATGATTCATTAAGTAAGCGTTTGAAGCAAGTGGCTAAATATATTTTAGATAATGAGCATAGTATTATTTTTGACACCGTAGCAACCATTGCTGAACATGCGGATGTTCCCCCTTCTACACTGATCCGATTTGCCAATGCGTTCGGATTTAGTGGCTTTAATGAAATGAAACAGGTATTTCGTGAAAACTTGTTTGAAAATACCCCGAGTTATACCGAAAGATTACAGGTTTCGCGCAAGTTACTCGATCAAGAGCAAGGTGAAGAAAGTGCGGTGGATATTTTGAATGTTTTTTCCCAAGCAAATGCCTTAGCATTAAATCAATTACCTTTCCAAATTAATCATGCCGATTTGCAACAAGCCGTAGATATTTTAAATAAAGCACGAAATATTTTCATTATTGGTTTGAAACGTTCATTTAGTATTGCTTGCTATCTCGATTATGCTTTGCACCATCTTGAATGTAGCTCTTTTGTGATCAATGGCTTGGGTGGAATGTTTGATGAACAATTAAATCAGGTGAGAGCGGGTGATGTTGTTGTAGCAATTAGCTTTTCGCCTTATGCTAAAGAAACTCTTGATATCATGAATATTACTGCACAGAAAGGCATCAAACAGATTGCTATAACTGACAGTCAAATTAGTCCGTTATTAACCTTCAGTGATGTGTCTTTTGTGATTAAAGAAGCGCAAGTAAAAGGTTTCCGTTCGCAATGTTTAACTATGACCTTAGTGCAAGCGTTGGCAATTGCCCTTGGATTAGAGAAAGAAAAAAGTAAATAAATATGAATTTAGAACAATATGCGAAAGAATTGCAATTAACACATCCTGATAAAAGGACATATCGTTTTGAATTTGAAGGAAAATATTATTGGTTAAAACAACCAGAGAAAAACAAGGGTCGGATGCATTTTGTGAAACCCTTTCCTGTAAAAGCATTTGAGAAAGAAGTCGAACGCCTGACTGAATTACAGCAACAAAACGCTCCTATCCCTCATATTTATGTATTGAGCAGACATCTTGTTGTAATGGAGGATTGTGGCCCTCCGGTTTCTCATTGGCTATCGCAAAGTGCGGTGGATTTTGGACAAAAACAGCAGATTCTTACTGATAGTGCTAATGCATTGATTCAGTTGCATGAGCAAAATATTATTCATGGTCGCCCCTATCTGAAAGACATTTTATGGAAAAATGGCCAGGTACGTTTTATTGATTTTGAAGTGAAACCTTCATCTCAAAATCTACGCTGGAATAAAATCCGAGATACGATTTTATTTCTTTATGGTATCTGCCGAGATGGTGATATTGCTAAGGAGCAAATTCAGGCAACCTTGCATTATTACGCTGCCAATGGAGAAGCTGATATCTGGGATCATGCAATCAATAAGATTAATCAATTGAGCCTTTTCTATTATTTGTTGCTACCTTTTAAGAAAATTGCGGGTGGCGATTTACGAGCATTTTATTCATTGATTGAAAACATCATGACTTACAATAAAAAAGGTTAAAGAATATTCTTTAACCTTTTTATTTTATATCTATTTATTATCCTTTTTTACGGCGTTTTAGGGTATCTAATAATACAGCGACAACAATAATTCCACCTTTCACAATTTGTTGCCAATATGGGTCAACACCTAACATATTTAGCCCTTTGTTTGTTGTACCAATAATTAATGCACCGATTACGCACATTGGGATAGTACCAAAACCACCACTTAATGAAACACCACCAATAACTGCTGCGGCAATGGCATCAAGCTCCCATGATAGACCATAAGATGGGTTACCTGCATAAGTACGAGCAGCTAATAATGCACCTGCTAAACCAGATAACGCACCACCTAAAATATACACCCAAATAAGTGTTTTGGTTGTGTTGATACCACAAATTTTAGCAGCATTTAAGTTACCACCAACTGCATAAACATGACGGCCAAATGTAGAGCGGCTGAGTAAAATGTGTGAACCGATAACAATAAGGATATAAAGAATTACTAAACCAGGTAGGCCAAATAAATCCACATCAGCGATCCAAGTGAAGCTTTCTGATGAAGCATCAATTGGGCGACCATCAGAATAAAGCTGTGCAGCACCACGTGCGATAATCATCATACCTAATGTTGCAATGAATGGTGGAATACTTCCAATTGCGGTTAAACCACCATTGATGGCACCTAACATCGCACCAATTATAATTGAGGCACCAAATGCTGCGATAGCAGCAGAAACGGTATCACCACTAGTTACAATTGAAGCAGAAACAACTGCAGTTAATGCTACTACAGAACCTGAAGACAGGTCGATCCCTGTTGTGATAATGATGAAAGTCACACCGATAGCAATAATACCAAACATAGATACTTGTTCAATGATACTCCATACTGTTCGGGCAGAGAAAAATCCATCAATAGAGGCAGATAAACCTAAAAATAGGAGCACTAGAATTAATACCATTCCGTAGGAGTTAAGAATACGTTTTAACGTTGGATTTGACATAAGAAATACCTCGTTTATTTATCCTAAAATAAAAATTTGTAAATACATTTGATGATTAATATTATTATTTTTAGCCTGATGCCATTTCTAATACGCGTTCTTGCGTGAGTTCTGTATGTGGAATAATGCCCACTTGTCTTCCTTCATGCATGACCATCACTCTATCGCTCATAGAAAGGAGTTCGAGCATATCTGATGTAATCATAATGATTGTTTTTCCTTGTTTAGATAATTCAACCATTAATTTATAAAGCTCAGCTTTTGCTCCCACATCAATACCTTTTGTTGGCTCATCTAAGATTAAAATATCTGGCTCTAGCAATAACCAGCGTGCCAATAATACTTTTTGTTGATTTCCCCCTGAAAGATTGTTTGTAATCACTTCAACATTAGGCGCTTTGATTTTGAGTTTATCTTTTTGTTCATAAGCGGTTTTTTGTGCTCTTGTTACAGACACTAAGAAATTCTCTAAATATGGTGACATTTCCGGCATAATCATATTGTCAGTAATGCTTAAGTTTAAGAATAATCCTGTTAACTTACGATCTTCCGTTACAAAGCCGATTTTATATTTCATAGCATCTAACGGTGTTTTAATATCCGCTTTTTGTCCATGAATATAAATTTCACCTGATTCTGCTGGTTTATAGCCAAATAAGCCTTCTACAATTTCAGAACGTCCCGCTCCCACAAGACCTGCAATACCAAATATTTCACCTTTACGTACAGCAAAATTAATATTTTCGTATTTTCCTTCGCGGCAAAAATCTTTAATTTCTAGCACAATTTCATCAGATAGTTCAAAACGTTCTCTTTGGAACATTTCTGACATATCGCGACCTACCATCATAGAAATAAGCTGTTCTTTTGTTACTTCTTTGGTTGGTTTGGTATCTACGTATTGCCCATCACGAATAACAGTAATTTCATCTGATACAGTGAAGACTTCATCGAGTTTGTGTGAGATAAAAATAATTGCAATACCACGTTTTTTAATTTTCTCAATGATCTTATATAACTGCTCAACCTCGTTTTCAGTTAATGCTGTTGTGGGCTCATCCATAATAATGATTTTGGCATCATTCGAAACCGCGGTAGCAATGGCAACAAGTTGTGCTTTCGCCACAGAGACATCGGACATTTTGGCGGTAACATCCATTGGTACACCAAGATCTTTTAAGATTTCATCAGCTTGCTCATCCATCGCTTTTTGATCGAGGAAGAATTTACTTTTTGTTATTTCTCGACCTAAGTAGAAATTGTCAGCAATAGTCAAATTTGCTGCTGGTGAAATTTCTTGTGGCACCATGGTTAAACCCATTTTGATGGCATCGATTGGACGTGAAGGTTTAAATGGTTTGCCATCTAAAATGAGCTCGCCACCTTCATCTGGTTTATAAATACCATATAGCACTTTCATCAATGTTGATTTACCTGCGCCATTTTCTCCCATTAATGCGTGCACACTACCTGGTTTCACCTTGAGGTTGATTTGATCAAGTGCTTTTACACCAGGAAATGTTTTGGATACATTTCGCATTTCGAGAATGTAAGGAGAGTTATTTGCATTATTCATGTATGACCCCTCGTGTTACAATTAACTTATTACTAAGTGCGGTTATTTTTTCAATAGTTTTTGAATTACTTCTTATACTTTGATTGATATTCTTCTTTTTTATCTGGCGTGACTAATTCAAAAGCGACCCATTTCACATGAGGAATTTGTTCGCCTTTTGCTGCTCGGTAAGCGAGTTCTGCCGCGGCTTTACCTTGATCTTCAGCAGATTGGAAAACAGTGGCATCTAAACCTTCACCTAAATATTCGAGCGCATCAGCGGTTGCATCTAGTCCCACAATCGTAATATCTTCATCTTTGATATCTAATTTACGACTTGCTAGGATTGCACCAATCGCCATTTCATCATTGTTGCTGATAATAATATTTAGCCCAGGATGAGCAGCCAGTAAATTCTCCGCAATTTCTAACGCTTTGAGACGTTCCCATTTCCCTTCTTGTTCTGTAATCACTTTAATATTTGGATGCTGGGCTAAAATTTCTTTGTTGCCTTGAGTGCGTTTGGTTGTTGATTCTAGTCCTAGTGTTCCAAGGAATATTGCAACTTCAGCAGGTTTATCACCTAGTTTATTCACAATGAAATCAGCTTGAATACGTCCACCTTCAATTTCATCTGAACCGACATAGCTTGTAACTAATTCCATATCTTCATCATTGGGTTTTCTATTAACGACAATAAGTGGAATGTTGGCTTTTTTCGCTTTTTTACTGATCACCTTAATCATATTAGGATCTGTCGGAACAATTAATAAGGCATCAACACCTTGGCTAATAAATTCCTCAACATCATTAAGTAGATTGGTAGAGTCGCCATTCGCATCAGCTAATTTAAATTCAACATCTTCATGGGAATTATCAAAATCGCGAATTGCATCTTGTAGATAGGTCTGCCATTTATCTGCGAAGGATGCCATTGGTGCACCAATAACAAGATTTTTGGCAAATATCGGTTGAGAAGAGAGTAACAGACCAGCACATAATGTGGATAATAGTGCTTTTTTCATATTATACCCCTTAATTACAATTAAGAATAAATATCGCAACACTTATTTCATTTTTTCTTTTTAATGAAATAAATGATCTGTTTGCTATGTATAGCATTTCATAAGCAAAGCTACAATGCATATGTTGTGAATTTGTGAAATAGATCTCATTTTTAAAGCAAGTTTTTGGCATTAAATTGTGAGAGCAATAAAAAAGCGTTAACTAGCAAGTTAACGCTTTTTGGAACTATGAAATATTAGGCAATTTCTTTCACATTTACCCAACGTTTTTGTTCACAAGATAGTGCAATTGCATCTAATATTCTTGATACTTTGAAACCTTCCAGAAAATCAGGATACATTTCTTGATTGTTAGCAATACCATTGACTAAATCTCTGATTTCTACTGTTTTTTGATCATTAAAACCAATACCATGACCAGCACTTACACAGAAGTTTTTATAATCTGGATGGAGCGGACCTGTTAATATGGTTTTAAAACCTTGTCTAGCAGGGTCATCACTATGTATATAAAGTTTTAGCTCAGCCATACGTTCTTGGGTATAACTAATGGTTCCTTTTGTACCTGTAATGACATAGCTTAGTCCCATTTTACGTCCGCAAGCGATACGAGAAGTTTCAATTGTACCCATTACACCATTAGCAAAGCGTACAAGTGCGGTGGCTTGATCTTCATTTTCTACAGGCAAGCGTTCTGATAAATTTTGTGGGTTTGGTCGCGTTTTAATAACAGTTTCCATGTCGCCGATAACTTGCTCAATATCTTGACCCACTAAATATTGCGACATTTGCACGATATGTGCTGATAAATCACCTAGAGCGCCCAATCCTGCTTTTTCTTTCACGCAATGCCAATCAAGCGGTGTATTTTCGCTCGCTAAATAATCTTCGTTGTGTGTACCATAAAAATGAATCACATCGCCTATTTCACCGCGTTCAATAATTTCTCGTGCAAGCTGAGTGGTTGGATTTTTAATATAATTAAAACCAACTAATGTTTTAACGCCTGCTTTCTCAGCTGCTTCATACATGATTTTCGCATCAGCGGCGGTCAAAGCTAATGGTTTTTCTGAATAAACGTGTTTACCATTGGCAATAGCTGCTAATGCAATTTCTTTATGTAAGAAATTTGGGGTGCAAATATCAACTACATCAACATTTGGATCTTTTACAACATCTTGCCAATTTCCTGTTGAACGACTAAACCCGAACTCTTGTGCTTTTTGTGCTGCGAGTTCAGGGGTGATTTCTGCTAAATATTCCAATTTTAATTTGGCATCTAAAGGGAAAACTGTTGGTGCTTGTGCATAAGCAATCGCATGGCAACGTCCGATGTAGCCTGTTCCAATAAGTCCAATTCTTACTTCTTTCATTTTATATTCCTTAAATCGCGCATATAAAAATAGAGGAGGCGTTACGCTCCCCTATTTATTTTGGTATGTTATAAAGTTGGCATACTAAATGCTGCACCTTCTGTAACACGTGCATTCGGCCAACGAGTTGTTACAGTTTTCATTTTCGTATAGAAACGAACACCGTCTGGACCATAAACATTTAATGCACCGTAAGCAGAGTGTTTCCATCCACCGAAGCAGTGGAATGCCATTGGAACTGGAATTGGTACGTTGATACCGACCATACCCGCTTGAACATGGTAAGCAAATTCTCTTGCTGTACCGCCGTCAGCAGTGAAAATTGCTGTACCGTTACCATAAGGATGCTCATTGATTAATTTCATTGCTTCTTCGAAGCTTTTCGCACGAACAATACCTAATACAGGCCCGAAGATTTCTTCTTTATAGATCACCATGTCAGGCGTAACGTTGTCGAATAATGTACCACCAATAAAGTAACCATTTTCGTAACCAACTGGTTTTTTGCCTCGTCCATCGACAACTAATGTTGCACCTTCTTCCACACCTTTATCAATATAACCTGTTACATTTTCTAAATGAGCTTTGGTAATTAATGGGCCGAAATCCATTTCTTTTTCGCCTTCTTTTGGAATACCAGGACCATAACGTAAGGCTTCTACTTTTGGTTTTAATGCAGCAACTAATTTATCTGCTGTTTCATCATCAATGGTTACAGCTAATGGTAATGCCATGCAACGCTCACCAGCTGCACCAAACGCTGCACCTAATAATGCATTTGCAGTGGTTTCAATATCTGCATCTGGCATAACTAAACCATGGTTTTTCGCTGCACCTAATGCTTGTACACGTTTGCCGTATTCAGAACCGACTTTATGTACATGTGCTGCAGCAGTAGTTGAACCAACAAAGCTTACTGCTTTCACACGTGGATCGCGTAATAGAATATCGTTATCACGACGGTCACCATGCACCACATTGAATACACCATCTGGTAAGCCCGCTTCTTTTAATAATTCCGCTAAACGAATTGATAATGAAGGGTCTGCTTTTGCTGGTTTTAAAATAAATGTATTACCACAAGCAAGCGCAATTGGGAACATCCACATTGGCACCATTGCTGGGAAGTTGAATGGTGTAATACCAACAGTTACTCCTAATGGTTGCATTGCTGAGTGAATGTCAATACCGCGTCCTGCTTGCTCAGAGAATTCACCTTTTAATAAATGTGGAATACCGCAAGCAAATTCAACTACTTCTAAACCGCGAGTTAATTCACCACAAGAGTCTGAATAAACTTTACCATGTTCTTCAGTGATGATACGCGCTAATGAATCCCAATCTCTTTGTAATAATTCTTTAAATTTAAATAGGATACGCGCACGACGTAATGGAGAGGTTGATGCCCATGCTGGGAACGCTTTTTGTGCTACATCTACCGCTTCATTAACTTCGTCAGCAGTACTCATAACAACTTGGCGAATTTGTTCACCTGTTGCAGGGTTAAAAATAGGCCAAGCTTCAGTGCCTTTGCTTGGTACTTGTTTGCCGTTAATAAAATTATAAACAGTTTCCATTTTTTACTCCTCATGTCTGGATAAATTGAAATGCTATTAAGCTAAAATCATTGTTGTACAGATTAGATCAAAATAAACATCAACTCAATTCATTTTTTGAAAAAATGAAATAAATGTTTCATTTTGTGATCTAGGTCTAATTTTTGAGAATTTTTTGGTGGCTAATATGATGAAGTGCGGTATTATTTTGACGTGTTTTTAAACTCTATTTGTGAGGTCTGCGATGAGCTATTTATTATCTAAATCCTTAAAAAATAATCCTCAACCTAATGGATTGGTTCAAAAAGTCACCCCTCAGAATGCAAATTGGGAATATGTTGGCTTTGAAATGTACCATTTGGAAAAAGGACAAGTGTTGACGTTGGATACTGAAGATACGGAAGCTTGTTTGGTTCTCGTATCAGGATATGCAACCGTTCAGGTTAAAGAAACGATTTTTGACAACATAGGAAATCGTTCGACACCATTTGAGCGAATTCCACCTTATTCTGTTTATGTACCACATCACCAAGATGTGAAGGTGACGGCAAATTCTTATTTAGAACTGGCTGTTTGTAGAGCGCCAAGTTCTGGGAATTTACCACCACGTTTAATTGCGCCAGAAGATGTTGGTGTAGAGAAACGAGGTTATGGAAATAACAAACGTTTAGTGCATAATATTTTACCTGAAACTGAAATTGCGGATTCTTTACTTGTTGTTGAAGTGTTTACTGATGAAGGAAATACAAGTTCATATCCTAGTCACAAACATGATGATAAAAATAGCGAAGTTGAAACCTATTTAGAGGAAACCTATTATCATCGTTTTGAGCCTGCTCAAGGGTTTGCATTACAACGTGTTTATACAGATGATCGTTCTTTAGATGAATGTATGGCAGTATATGATGGTGATGTTGTTAAGGTACCTAAAGGTTACCATCCTGTGGCAACGATTGCTGGCTATAATAACTATTATTTAAATGTGATGGCGGGGCCTGTTCGCCAATGGCGTTTCACTTGGGAGAAAGATCATACTTGGGTAAATTCCGACCAATATGCGGATAAATTCAAAAAATAATTGAAAGAAATAGACCCATTATTCCATTTGGAATAATGGGTTATTTTCTTAATTTTACTAATTCAACTGCGTGGTCTGCGCCTTTCTTTAAAATCAGATTAGCCCTTTCTCTTGTTGGTAAAATATTTTCTCTTAAATTTAATCCATTGATATTTTCCCAAATAGTACTCGCGGTATGAATTGCTTCTTGTTCCGACAAATTAGCATAATGTTTAAAATAAGAATTGGGATCATTGAACGCACTTTTACGGAATTTGAGGAAGCGGTGAATGTACCACTGTTTCAATAATTCCTCTTCTGCATCTACATAGATTGAGAAATCGACAAAGTCAGAAACAAAGGTTTTTGCCTTGTTACCTGTTTGCAGTACATTTAATCCCTCTAAGATTAAAATATCGGGTTTATCAACAATATCGAATTGGTCTGGAATAATGTCGTAGGTTAAATGAGAATAAATTGGTGCAGCAACATCGCCTTTCCCGGACTTGATATCGGCTAAAAACTGTATTAATTTTTGTGTGTCGTAAGAAACCGGAAACCCTTTCTTTTGTAATAATTTTTTTTCCTGTAAGACGGCTAATGGATAGAGAAATCCGTCTGTGGTAATTAAATCGACTTTTCTTACATGAGGCCAATGGCTCAGTAAGGATTGTATTATACGTGCAGAAGTGCTTTTACCGACAGATACACTTCCTGCAATACTAATAATGTAGGGAACTTTGTGGTTTTTACCGCCGAGGAAACGATTGAGTACCGTTTGGCGACGCAGGTTTTCTTCAATGTAGTAATTGATAAGCCGCACTAATGGCAAATAAATAGTACTCACTTCATCAAGGGAAAGGTCTTCATTAAAACCCAACAAGGGTTTGAGGTCCTGTTCTGTTAATTTGAGAGGAACGGATTTTCTTAATTCAGCCCATTGTTCACGCTGAAAAGTTAAAAAGGGACTGAGAGAGTCCACTATGGAATGAGGATCTTTTACCAGCATAATCACTTTTTATATCACCATATGTAAGTACAGAATATACCCTAATCAAATGAAGCTTGCAGAATAATTTTAGGAAAATAATTAAAATATAGATGAAAAAACACTTTTTTGCTTGTTTATTAGTCGAATGGTTAAAAAAATTTATTTTTTTGCAAAAAGTACTTGTCAGACGATAAAATTTCCCTATAATACGCCTCACTTGCTTACGACGCCGACTTAGCTCAGTAGGTAGAGCAACTGACTTGTAATCAGTAGGTCACCAGTTCGATTCCGGTAGTCGGCACCATTATCGTAAACAAGACATAAAGATGTGGAGGGGTTCCCGAGCGGCCAAAGGGGGCAGACTGTAAATCTGTTGGCTCAGCCTTCGAAGGTTCGAATCCTTCTCCCTCCACCATTCCAAATTTGATGGGACAGATGAATTAAGGACTGCGGGCATCGTATAATGGCTATTACCTTAGCCTTCCAAGCTAATGATGCGGGTTCGATTCCCGCTGCCCGCTCCAAGAAAGCGCTGATATAGCTCAGTTGGTAGAGCGCACCCTTGGTAAGGGTGAGGTCGGCGGTTCAAATCCGCCTATCAGCACCATTCTTTAATTTCACTTTTCCTTTTAAACTAAACCGTAAACAATACATTAGGTTAATGTGGTGTTATTGTACCATCGATAACCGTGTTTTTTAGAGGGACTTTCAATGTCTAAAGAAAAATT
>NZ_JBQSUQ010000022.1:0-1783 GCF_052384575.1 Reella acinonychis
ACCATGTTTATCGCAGTTCACCAATGTCACGCAAAGCTTATCAAGGTCGTATAGGTATTCGTTATTCTTGGTAATAACCACAATTGCAAAAGCCATCATAATTATGATGGCTTTTTTATCATCTTACAAAAATTGGCTATCACTAAAGTGCGGTGTTTTTTATTAGAATTTACCTTTCTTTTACAATCAATTCATCGCCTTTGTTGCATAAATTTTGTAGAATAAGCCGACTATTTTAAATTTATACTGAAGATTATTATGAAAAAAACAAAACTAGCCATTTTACTTTCTAGCCTTTTCTTTGTGTCGGAATTGAGTTATGCCGATATGATTATTGAGGGCAATGTCGCGAATGTTGGGAATGGAATATCTGATAAACAACCTGATGCAGAGGGATATTACCACTTTGGAGATATGTATGTTGGTCCTGGTAGCAAAGGCATTCTTACTGTAAATCAAGGCACAAAATTAAAAACAGGTGAAATTCACGTTGGGAATCATTCAACAGGTGATGGTACATTAATAGTTGATGGTGCTGGTACTAGAATTGAAATTATTGGTAACCGTTTGAATGTCGGTGGATCTGGCTCTAAAGGCAAACTTTATATTCGAAATGGTGCAGTATTAGTCCAATCTAATGCTAGATCTGATGATAATTATTTTGGTTATCACGGTGGTGAAGCTCTTATTGAGGTTGAAGGAGAAAGTTCAAAGCTTATTTTAAATTTAGGAAGATTGGTAATAAGACCAGAAGATCAATATGGAATTCGTACCAATAATTCAAAGATATATTTAAAAGATGGCGGCACGATGGAAATCAATGATTTCGCACCGCTATTTGCATTGCCTTATGTAGAAAATAATGGTTCATTAATCGCACAAAAAGCATTAAGAGTAAAAGAGCTATATATTGGTAATGATCAGCGAGGTGGTTATTTTAATTTTGGCGGAGGTCTTTCCGTATTTAATAAAGTCGTCATTAATAAACTCACGGAAGAAACAGCCACTTTACCTTTAAATACTTGTGATTACCGTTGCTCAATTATACATAATGCTGATGAGTCGCTTGTGCTTTTGAAGAACGGAAGTCGAGGTATTTCTCCTGCATTATTAGAAATTAATAAAGGCAAAGTGATTATTGATGATCAAAATACCTTTGATACTTTCAAAGCAGAAGCTTTAAATTTAAAACCTAATGCTACCTTCTCATTAACCAATATTGGAAAAACAGATCCCGCAGCTGTAGGTGCTACAGATGTCAAAGCAAAAAACTTTGAGCATTTAGGTATATTAGATTTAGCAGATGGCACCAATTCGCCGAAATTCACAGAATTTACTGTTGAAAATTATAAAGGTGGTGGTTTGCTTTTAGTGGATTCCGTATGGAATAAAGATACACAAACTTCAGCTACGGATACCTTGCATATTAAAGGTAATATTAATCCAGATGGTATCACCACAGTTAAAACTAAAAATGGCATATGGGGTGATATTACACAAACCACAGAAGATCAGTTCTTATCATTACCCGTTGTTAAGGTAGCGAGCGAACACGCAAATAATTTATTTGTTGGTAAATCCCCTACGCAAAACGGTGGCGAAGCGCAATTATTGAAAATTGGCAATGATTATTATTGGTCGTTAAAGGCAAGATTGCCAGCCCCAGTAGTGCCAAATAAACCAGAGGTAACACCGGACAATCCACCGGTAGTGCCAAATAAACCAGAGGTAAAACCGAATAATCCACCGGTAACGCCAAATACGCCAGAGGTAAAACCGAATA
>NZ_JBQSUQ010000023.1:0-8330 GCF_052384575.1 Reella acinonychis
GAAGGTGGATTTTTACTTTAGTCTTTGACTTATTCGTCAAATTTACCTTTATTTTCTAAGCCAGTGACAACTTTGACACTAAGCCAGATGGCGAACATAACACCCACTATCCAAATTGCATAAAACATCATTCGTCTCCTTAGTATAATGAGTTTTTGTTTTCTTCAATGAAGCTTTCATCAATACGACCAAACATTTTCATGTATGACCAAATTGTGTATGACAATGAGATAACGGTAAACACTAACGCAAAAATTAACATTAATTGAAGTGTTAATTGGCTAGATGTTGAATCCCACATTAACAAACTCATTTCTGGATAAGTAATTGATGGCATTACAAACGGGAACATCGCTACGCCGCAGGTTACAATGATACCTACCATTGTTAATGATGAGAATAAGAATGCAAAACCTGAACGATCTGCTTTTGAAGCCGCCATATTTAACAATGCAGACACAACCGCTAACGCAGGGAACACGTATAATACTGGCATTTCATTGTAATTTTTGAACCATGCACCAGATTCAATCGCCACCGTTTTACCTAATGGTGAAGAGACTGCATTGTGATCAATAACACTTGTTACAACGAAACCATCTTTGAAGAACAACCATACGCCCGCTAATACAAAAGTGACTAATGTCGCTAATGCACCAACTTGGCTAACAGATCTTGCTCGTTTACGTAAATCTGCTGTGGTCTTCATTTGTAACCATGCTGCACCCTGTGTTGTTAACATAGATAAACTAATTAAACCACAAAGTAATGCAAATGGATTTAATAATTCAAAGAATGAACCAGTATATTTCACTTGCATAATATCGTTAAATTCAAATGGTACACCCTGTAATAAGTTACCAAATGCTACACCAAACACAAGTGAAGGAACAAAACCACCAACAAATAAACCAATATCCCATGCTTTACGCCATGTTGGGCTTTCAATTTTAGCGCGATACTCTAAACCGACAGGACGGAAGAATAAGGCAGCTAAAACCAAAATCATTGCGATGTAAAAACCTGAGAAAGATACTGCATATACCATTGGCCATGCAGCAAACATAGCACCACCTGCGGTTAATAACCATACTTGGTTACCATCCCAGTGAGGTGCGATGGTGTTAAGCATAATACGTTTTTCAACTTCTTTTTTACCTGTAAATGGTAATAAAGTTAAAACACCCATATCGAAACCATCTGTAACCGAAAAACCGATTAACAAGACAATAACAAGCACCCACCAAATAAAGCGTAGAATTTCATAATCAATCATCTTCCAACTCCTACTTATTTAGTTGATTGCTCAAAATAGTAACGACCTGTTTTTAATGAGCTTGGTCCTAAGCGACCATATTTGAACATTAAATACATTTCAGCCACTAAGAATACGGTGTAAAGCGCACAGATTAGGATAATAGAGAACCAAAGATCACCAGTGCCTAAATCTGAAGCTGCAACACCAACAGGTAACACATCTGTGATTGCCCATGGTTGACGACCATATTCCGCTAAGAACCAACCTGACTCAATCGCAATCCATGGTAATGGTAAACTCCATAATAACGCTTTAAGTAATAATGGCGTTTTATGTGCTTTATCACGTAGTGCTAATAAGAATGCGCCAAGGATTAATAAACCAATCACACCAGCTAAGCCTGCCATGATACGGAAAGACCAGAACAATGGTGCAACATTAGGAATACTGTCTTGTGCAGCAGATTTAATTTGAGATTCAGTTGCATCTACAACTTTATCTGTATAGCGTTTTAATAATAAGCCATAGCCTAAATCTTGACGGACTTCTAAGAATTTCGCTTTAGTTTGCTCATCAAGTTGACCCGCTTTTTTCTGCGCTCGTAATTCTTCTAGTAAACCATAAGCAAGCATACCATTACGAACACGATTTTCATTACGTGCTTCTAATTCAATCAAACCTGGATATTGACCATCAAATGAACGAGTGGCAATAAGACCGCCCATCATTGGAATTGAAATTTCCATATCATTTTTACGTTCAGCTTGATTTGGCATTGCTAATAAATTCCAAGATGCTGGTGCAGGTTGAGTATGCCATTCTGCTTCCATCGCAGCAAATTTAACCGGCTGAGTTTTTACGATATCATAAGCTGATTCGTCACCTAAAATTACTACACCACCCGTTGCAACGATACCAAATGCGGATGCAATAGCGAAAGAACGTTTTGCAAAACCAATATCACGTCCTTTTAAAATATAGAACGCGCTAATTGCTAATACAAACATTGAAGCTGCAACATAACCAGATGATAAGGTATGTAAGAATTTTGCTTGAGCCGTTGGGTTTAACCATAAATCAAGGAAACTTGTCATTTCCATTCGCATGGTTTCAAAATTAAATTCTGAACCTGCAGGGTATTGCATCCAACCGTTAGCAACTAAAATCCACATTGCTGATAGGTTTGAACCAATCGCGACACAGTAAGTTGCAAGTAGATGTTTTGCTTTTGATAAACGATCCCAACCGAATAAGAATAAACCAACGAAGGTTGATTCTAAGAAGAAAGCTAATAATGCTTCGATTGCTAATGGTGCACCGAAGATATCGCCTACATAGTGAGAATAATATGACCAGTTAGTACCAAATTGGAATTCCATTGTGATACCAGTTGTTACCCCAAGAGCAAAGTTAATAGCAAATAACTTACCCCAGAATTTTGTCATATCTTTATACACTTGTTTGCCTGTCATCACATAGACCGTTTCCATGATAGCAACAAGGAAAGAAAGACCTAATGTTAATGGTACAAACAAGAAGTGATATAACGCAGTTAATGCAAACTGCAAACGAGAGAGTTCAACAACGTCTAACATCTCGCAACTCCTTGTAAATTTTCTACAAGATTACATCCGATTACTTCCAATAAGTAATCACCCCAAATTTCACTTTTGACATTACATCATAAGTAATCTTTTGCACAAATTATTTTCACAACATTCACTACTTTGTAGAAAACATTATCAAAATAACCCAAGATCGGTAGCATTCTACTACTTTTTATAAGGATAAAAAACAGAAAAAATGCTACATCGATCACATTTTCGAATTTAAATCAAAAATAAATCAAAATTACCATATCCATGATATTTGATCTGTCGCAAATTATAGATTTTATTAACATTTTTGCAACTAAAACATCATTTTGGTAATAAATATAAAGCTAGATAAAAGTCGTAAAAAAGCTAGACTTATATATAAAATTCTGATATGTTCGCCAAGCAATATTTTATAAAAAAGAAAATATGCTTTTAAAAATTAAAAGCTTAAAAGGAAAACTAATTATGCCGGCTAAAATAACTATAAAATTAACCGCACTTTTTACATTTATTTTTATGAGTTTCTCTGCTTTTTCAGTGGAGAAAAATGATCAACAAGCTATTCCTGTTCAGTGTCAACAATTATTCAAAGAAACGGATAAATTGCTTGTTGAAGCACAGCGCCAACCTGGCACACATACACAACTAAGCAAAATTCAAAATAAATTAAACCAAAGTAAAAAACAAATTTTACAAATGGAAGTGGCAACACAAATTAAGAGTTGTGACCAAGGTTTAGCAAAATTAAGTCATCTTGATAAAAACAAAGACTAATTTTTATCATATTCTTTATAGCCTAGCTTTATCGCTAGGCTTTTTCATTATAAGCAAAATCCAACTTCCCAAAAATGCGAATATCATTGATAATAACAGTAGTTATTCTATTCTCGCATCCTTGTTATGAAATTACATTTATCTGACACATCTCCACTTTTTGCTTTAATTGAATACCATGTTGAACAACATTCTCCGCATTTTTCGGCGGATTTTATTCAGATATATTGTTCAGATAATAATCGGATTGAACAATTGAGCTATGCCATTGGTATGTCTGATTTTGTGAAAAAAGTCTTCCAAAAACAACCGCACTTTTTTGCAGAATGTTTACAAAAACCACTTCAACTCCCTTCGCAATCCTTTTATACACAACAATTACAGCAAGTTTTTGATGAAATTGAAAGTGAAGAACAATTTTACAAAGCACTACGCCAATACCGTCATCAAGAAATGGCAAGGCTGAGTATCTGCCAAAGTTTAAATTTGGCTAGCGTAGAACAAATTTTTGTCCGATTATCACAGCTAGCTGAGAGCTTGATTATTTTTGCTCGCAATTGGCTCTATGAAAAAGCGTGTCAGGAAATGGGCACACCATTAGATGAGCGAGGAAAACCACAACAACTTTATATTTTAGGCATGGGGAAATTAGGTGGATTTGAGCTTAATTTTTCATCGGATATTGACTTGATTTTTACCTATCCTTCCAACGGAGAAACAGTTGGCGCAAGACGCTCTGTTGATCATCAAAAATTCTTTACTCGTCTAGGACAACGATTAATCAATGCATTAGATCAACTTACTGAAGATGGTTTTGTATATCGAACGGATATGCGTTTGCGACCATTCGGTGACAGCTGTGCATTAGCGCTAAGTTTTAATGCCATGGAAAGCTATTACCAAGAACAAGGGCGTGATTGGGAAAGATATGCCATGATCAAAGGGCGAATACTTGGGCTAGATCCAGAAGATCAACATGCTAAGCATTTACAACAATTACTGCGACCTTTTGTATATCGACGCTATATTGATTTCAGCGTTATTCAGTCTTTAAGAGAAATGAAAGGCAAAATTTCACGAGAGATTCGCCGCCGAGGTTTAGCAAATAATATAAAACTCGGTCCTGGAGGAATTCGCGAAATTGAATTTATTGTGCAAGTATTTCAACTGATGCGTGGAGGGAGAGAAATCACGTTACAACAACAGCAATTGTTAAAATTACTGCCAGAGTTAAGCTGCCTTTCCTTAATTAGCACTGAACAGAGCGAGCAGTTACGCCAAGCTTATCTCTTTTTAAGACGAGTAGAAAACAGTTTACAAGCTATCGATGATAAACAAACGCAAGAACTCCCTGCTAATCCAATAGACCAACAGAGATTAATTGCCGCTTGTGCTGAATTTACACAATTAAACGCACAGCAACAAGTGATAAACATTAACTATCCTATTAAAGATTGGGAAAGTTTTTCTAGCCAATTACAGTACCATCAAAACAATGTTCAACACATTTTTAATCAATTAATCGGTGATGAGAACGACAAAGATCCAATAGAAGAAAATGTTTGGCAAGATTTTCTGGACATTGATCAGGAAGAATTAACTGAATTGCTAAGAGAGAATCAAATTGATGAACAACACTTTGAGGTTATTTCAGATAAATTAAATTCATTCCGTTATGAATTACAACATAAATCAATTGGTCCAAGGGGAAGAGAAGCATTAAATAAACTTCTCCCACAATTATTTAGCCAAATTTTCGCTCATGCCGATTATTTGACGCTATTGCCAAGAATGCTCAATATCGTAGAGAAAATTCTCACTCGTACCACTTATTTAGAACTATTACTTGAAAACCCACAAGTTTTAACCCAATTAGTTGCTCTTTGCTCAAAATCAGACATGATTGCAGAGCAAGTTGCCAAGCACCCAATTTTATTGGATGAGCTATTGGATCAGAAAAATCTCTATAATCCGATTTCTTTTGAGCAATATCCCTCTGAACTACATCAATACTTACTTCGTCTACCTCAAGATGATGAAGAACAATTCATTAACGGATTACGTCAATTTAAACAAGCAACCTTATTGCATATTGCTGCTGCAGACATTTTGGGCGTACTCCCCGTAATGAAAGTGAGTGATCACTTAACGTATTTAGCTGAAGCCATCATTAATTCTGTCGTTGAATTAGCATGGCAACAGGTTACTGCTCGTTTTGGTGTACCACCTCATTTAGAACCAAATGAAAAAGGATTCTTAATTATCGGGTACGGCAAATTAGGTGGAATTGAACTCGGCTATAAGTCTGATTTAGATTTAGTCTTTCTCTATGATGGCGTACAAGGGCAGACCACAGGTGGAAAGAAAAGTGTCGATAATTTTCAATTCTACCTTCGTTTAGCACAGAAAATTGTTAGTATTTTTAGTATGAATACTAGCGCAGGCGTGCTTTATGATGTAGATCTTCGTTTACGCCCCGCTGGTGAGGCTGGTTTAATTTGTAACTCAATTTCAGCTTTTGAACAATATCAAGCAAATGAAGCTTGGACATGGGAACATCAAGCATTAGTACGCTCTCGCGTTATATATGGCGATCAACAATTGCAAAATCATTTTAACCATATTCGCCAATCTATTCTTGCTCGCCCCAAAAATATTGCGCAATTAAAAATAGATGTCATTGAAATGCGTAATAAAATGTATCAATCCCAACAATCTTCTGACCCACATAAATTTAATATAAAAAAGGATATGGGGGGTATCATTGATATCGAATTTATAGCACAATACTTGGTCTTAGCTTATTCGCCTAATAATCCTGACTTAGCTTATTGGTCTGATAATGTACGCATATTTGAAGTGATGGCAACCAATAATGTGATTTCACTTGAACAAGCCGAACAGCTTAAAGGTTGTTATACTGATTTAAGAAATCATATTCATCATTTGAATTTAATTGGCTTAAATTCCGAAGTCAATGCGGATGAATTCATAAAAGTGCGGTCAATAATTCAGAAGATTTGGTCGGATATATTTAACAAATAAAAGAAAAATAACATGACAACATCAATTAATATTGAAATAGCTTACGCTTATCCAGATAAATACTTTCTAAAGAAACTTATTGTAGAGCAGCAAACCACTGTGCAAGCGGCAATTTTACAATCGGGCATATTACAACAATATGCTGAGATTGATCTTCGTAAGAATAAAATTGGTATTTTTAGCCGCCCAGTAAAATTAACGGACATTGTTTCAGATGGCGATCGCATAGAAATATATCGCCCGTTACTTGCAGATCCTAAAGAGATTCGTCGCCAACGCGCAGAACAACAAGCCAAAGAAGCAGAAAATAAGAAATCCAAATAGAAAAGCTAGAAAAGATATGCCGCCATCACAATCGCATTCTCGCGTTTACCTTCTTTTGTCGGATAATAATTCTTACGAATATCTACTTGGTTGAACTGGCAGCTATCATATAAAGCAATTGCTTTCTGGTTACTTTCTCTTACTTCAAGCCAAAGCGTTGCAATGCCTCTCTGCTTGAGCTGCTCAATGAGAGCCAAAAGCAGCTTAGCGCCAAACTTTCTGCCCTGATACTTAGGATCAATTGCAATATTGAATAAAGTTGCTTCATCTAACACCACTTGGCAAATAGCGAAACCAACAATTTTCTCATCCAATAATACTTTTAAATTATGATAACGTTCGCCTTGATTATTTTTTAATGTCCCTATCGACCAAGGCACTTCATGAGCAGCCTGTTCTATTGCAAAAATCTGTTCAAAATCAGATTCTTCTAAAGGTATGATTTGTAATGACTCTGACATAAATTATTTATAAACGCTTTTTAGGTAATTGATCATTTAGGGTATTTTCTTCTTTTTCTTGAAAATCAAATACAGGTAATCCCCATTCAAAATAAATAGCGAGCAAGCGAATGATAAATCCACTCAATAAAGTAACAATAATAACAATATCATCAGGCACAGCAAATTCTTTCAAACAAATGTAGATACAAGTCGCTAATAAAGCCACACTAGCATACAGTTCTTTTTGAAACACGAGAGGAATACGGTTACAAAGTAAATCACGTAGCACTCCGCCAAATGCACCTGTAATAATCGCAGCAATAATCGCAATAGTATAACCATGCCCCATTTCTAAAGCGACTTCTGCACCAATAATTGAAAAGACAATCAGCCCTAAGGCATCCAAAACTAAAAAGATGGTACGAAAATAGCGCATAAAATGGCGAATAAGAGGAGCTATAAATACTGTTAATACAGCTGCGGTCGCAACAATTAAAAAATATTCTGGATGCTTAACCCATCCCAAAGGATAATGCCCCAATAGGACATCTCTAACCGTCCCCCCACCAATAGCTGTCATTGAAGCTATAATGATGACACCAAAAATATCCATTTTTTCACGACCAGCTGCTAAAGCACCTGTTATTGCCTCTGCAGTGATTCCTATAATATAAAGGGTTAGAAGTAACATAATAAATTCACAAATAAAATATCCACTTAATTCTAGCGAAACAGCTTATAACAAGCAATGAAACACAGTAAAAACGTTAAAATTTCCCACCGCACTTTTTTCTGTTTTTTGTTTCTGCTTTTTCAACATACAAAAAATCCCAGCCATCTCTGACTGGGATTCTCTTTCTCTCTTATTCAAAACCTGGCGGTGTCCTA
>NZ_JBQSUQ010000024.1:0-21954 GCF_052384575.1 Reella acinonychis
GCGTAGAGATGGTAATGCCTGGTGACAACATCAAAATGACTGTGAGCTTAATTCACCCAATCGCGATGGACGAAGGTTTACGTTTTGCGATTCGTGAAGGTGGCCGTACAGTAGGTGCTGGCGTTGTAGCGAAAATCATCAAATAATTGATTGATAAATCAATAAATATAAAAAGGCGTATCGAAAGGTACGCCTTTTTTGTATGTGATATTTGTTGCAAAGATGACGAAAAGTGCGGTGGAAAATACGCTACTTTTATTACTTAGAAATTATGTTATCAACAAAAGAAAGAAGAAAAGAATTAGGGGACTTTTGTCCCCTAAGATTTAATTGAAATTACCTGAATAGAAGATGATAAGAATAATAATCGGGATAATGAATTTCACATAGTTGAACCAAATGGCTGTGAATTTTTCTCCTGCGCCTAATTCTTTTTTCGCTTCATCTTTTAATACATAACCGACGAAGATAGCACTACCAAGTGCGGTTAAAATAAAGAGAATATTGCCACTAATATAGTCGAATGCATCAAAAATGCTTAAGCCCATAATACGTGTATCAGCCCATATATTGTCCCCTAAGGTTGAAGGAATATTACCTAAAATGAAAGTTGAACCGAGGGTTAAGGCAATAGCTTTTTTGCGACTGAGTTTGGTTTTCTCTTGTAACGCAGTAATCAGTACTTCATAAATGGTTAATGAAGTTGTGAGTGCCGCAATAATGAGCAAGCCAAAGAAAATCGTGGCGAAAATGCTACCCGCCCACATATGTGAGAATACAATTGGTAAGCTTTGGAATACGAGGGTTGGACCTGAATTTGGTGCTACATTAAAGGTAAATAATGAAGGAAAAATCATAAAGCCAGCAGCGAGTGCGATTAATGTGTTGATCACTCCGGTAATTGTGGCTGTTTTAATGAGATTTTCTTTTTTATCTAAGTAACTTGATAAGGTAATTAATACACCAAAGCCGAGGCTGAGTGCGAAGAATACTTGCCCGAGAACAAAGATAAACAGCTCTTTTGTAATTTTAGAGAAATCCGGCACTAAATAAAATTTTATGCCTTCAGATGCTCCCGGTAATGTGATGTTGCGCACGATCATGACGAGCAAGAAAATAAATAATAATGGCATCAGATATTTAACTGATCGTTCAATACCATCTACAATCCCTTTTGCTAAAATCACATAGTTCGTGATCACAAAAAGTGCGGTGTAAATTAGGATAGTTTTGGGATCGTTTTGGATATGTTGGGTAAAGAAGTTTGAGGTGGTTTCAATAGTGACAGGCGAAGATAAATCCAGATTACCAGAAATTAGGCTGCCAATATAAGTCAGTACCCAGCCACCTAGCACCATGTAATAGGCAAGAATACCAAAAGAACCTAATAACCCCATGTAACCTAGTATTTTCCAAGCCGGATGAATTTTTTTACCATTGGCAGAGCCTGCAAAAGCATCAACGGAATTGATGCGCATACGGCGACCAATCACATTCTCCACTAAGATCATAGGAATACCAATGACGATCATCGCAATACAGAAAAGTAAAACATAAGCACCGCCGCCATGTTCGCCAACTAAATAAGGAAAGCGCCAAGTGGCACCGAAACCAATGGTTGCACCTGCGACAGTGAGGACGTAAGTTAAGCGACTTGACCAAGATTGTCGTTTTTCTTGCGTTGTCATAATTACCTCAAAATTAAGTCATAAATAGCTTGATAAAGCATGTAGAGTGAAAGTTGCAAATTATAGCATTAAAATCTGCCGAGCGATAAAAAATAAGGTTTAAATCGGGAAGATTTAAACCTTATTTAATTGAAACGATAAATTATTTTGGTTCGCCAATTGGTAATACTGTGCGACCGAAGCTTTCGTTAATCATTTCTGCTGCGGCAAGGTAGAATGCACATAACGCAGTGATGAAACCTAGATAGCCACCAATGTTTACGATGCTATGATTACCTGTTGCATCGCCAATAGCTAACGCATAGAAAGTTAAGGTTAAGAAAAAGAAAATAGCGCGTAATGCTTTTGCTTTTGCTAAAGTACCTAAGAACATCATAAAGGTAAATGTCCCCCATGCAGCTAAATACCAAGCAACGAAAGTTGCTGGTGTTTCGCCTTTGAAGAAGGTTACAAATAACGCCCAAGACCACCAGAATGCGCCGTAGCTTGTGAATGCAGTGAAACCAAAGGTATTGCCTTTTTTGAATTCGAACATACCTGCGATCATTTGTGCTGTACCACCGAAAGCGAATGCCATCGCTACGACTAATCCAACGCTTTTACCATCAAAAATACCGGCATTGATTAAACATAATAACCATGTTGTTAAGGCAAAACCGCATAAACCTAATGGACCTGGATTGGCTAAGCCATCTTTTGTTGCTGACATAAAATTTCCTTGAAATTTGAAATAATTAAGAGTGATAAAAAAGGGCGATAGTATGGCGGATTTTTGTGCAGAAATAAAGAGGGTACAAGAAAAATATCTTTTGTAGTTATGCTTTTGGAGTAGGCTTGCTCAAAAATGCTCAATAAATGTTATATTTCGGCAAAAAGTTTGATCGCGATCACACTTTTTTGATAATTTTTCTATAAATTTAACTCTAAATAAGTATAATTCTCCTTAGTAATAATTTTTAATTTTTAACCACTAGGAGAAATCATTATGAGTAATGCTGTAGAAAATGCAGTGAGTCCTGCTCAAGCTGAAGTAAATGCCCTTGTAGAAAAAGGTTTGGTTGCATTGGAAGAATTCCGTCAACTTAATCAAGAGCAAGTGGATTACATTGTCGCAAAAGCGTCAGTTGCAGCTTTAGATAAACATGGTGTACTGGCTATGCATGCTTATGAAGAAACTGGACGCGGTGTCTTTGAAGATAAAGCGACCAAAAACTTGTTTGCTTGTGAGTATGTAGTAAACAATATGCGTCATTTAAAAACAGCTGGCGTGATCAGCGAAGATGATGTAACTGGTATTACTGAAATTGCTGATCCTGTTGGTGTAATTTGTGGTGTAACTCCAACCACTAACCCAACCTCAACAACGATTTTCAAATCACTTATTGCGTTAAAAACACGTAACCCAATCGTATTTGCGTTCCACCCATCTGCACAACAATCATCTGCTCATGCAGCTCGTATCGTGTATGAAGCAGCAGTTGCAGCGGGTGCGCCGAAAAACTGTGTTCAATGGATTGAAACTCCTTCCATGGAAGGTACTTCTGCGTTAATGAAACACCCTGGTATCGCAACAATTCTTGCAACTGGTGGTAATGCAATGGTTGAAGCGGCTTATTCTTGCGGTAAACCAGCATTAGGTGTTGGGGCAGGTAACGTACCAGCTTATGTAGAAAAATCAGCAGATGTGAAACAAGCAACTCATGATATCGTTATGTCAAAATCTTTTGATAACGGTATGATCTGTGCATCTGAGCAAGCGGCAATTGTTGATGCAGAAATCTATGATGAGTTTGTTGCTGAAATGAAATCTTATGGCGTGTATTTCGTTAATAAGAAAGAAAAAGCATTATTAGAAGAATTTATTTTTGGTGTGAAAGCAAATGGTGCAAATTGCGCTGGTGCTAAATTAAATCCAAATGTAGTTGGTAAACCAGCAGCGTGGATTGCAGAACAAGCCGGCTTTAAAGTACCAGAAAAAACCAACATTTTAGTTGCTGAATGTAAAGAAGTTGGTGAAAAAGAGCCATTAACTCGTGAAAAATTATCACCTGTATTAGCGCTATTAAAATCAAATTCAACTGAAGAAGGTTTAGCCTTCTCAGAAGCGATGGTGAACTTCCATGGTTTAGGTCACTCAGCTGCGATTCATACTAAAGATACTGAATTAGCTAAACGTTTCGGTGAGAAAGTGAAAGCAATTCGTGTGATTTGGAATTCACCTTCTACCTTCGGTGGTATCGGTGACGTATATAACTCTTTCCTCCCATCATTAACCTTGGGTTGTGGTTCTTACGGTAAGAACTCCGTAGGGAATAACGTAAGTGCAATGAATTTAGTGAATATCAAACGTGTGGGAAGACGGAGAAATAATATGCAATGGTTTAAAGTGCCTTCAAAAATCTATTTTGAACGTGATTCAATCCAATATCTACAAACAATGAAAGGCATTGAACGTGTAATGATCGTGACTGACCGAGCAATGGTCGATTTAGGATTTGTAGATAGAATTGCTGAACAATTACGTTTAAATCACCAAGGCGTAACCTATCAATTATTTGCGGACGTAGAACCAAACCCAAGTATTGAAACAGTACAACGTGGTACAGAATTAATGCGTAGCTTCCAACCTGACACTATTATTGCGTTAGGTGGCGGTTCACCAATGGATGCAGCAAAAGTAATGTGGTTATTCTATGAGCAACCTGAAGTTGACTTCCACGATTTAGTACAGAAATTCATGGATATCCGTAAACGTGCGTTCAAATTCCCGCAATTAGGACGTAAAGCGAAATTCATCGGTATCCCAACTACTTCTGGTACAGGTTCTGAAGTAACACCATTCGCGGTAATCACTGATGGCGATATTAAATATCCATTAGCGGACTACTCATTAACACCAACCATTGCTATTGTTGACCCTGCATTAGTGATGTCTGTACCAGCACATGTTGCGGCAGATACAGGTTTAGACGTGTTAACTCACGCGACTGAAGCTTATGTGTCAATCTTAGCAAATGACTTTACTGATGGTCTTGCATTACAAGCAATCAAACTTGTGTTTGAAAACTTAGAAAAATCAGTGAAAGAAAAAGAGCCAATGGCACGTGAAAAAATGCATAATGCTTCAACTATGGCTGGTATGGCGTTTGCTAATGCATTCTTGGGTATTTGTCACTCAATGGCTCACAAAATTGGTGGTAAATTCCACACTGTTCATGGTCGTACCAATGCAATCTTACTGCCACACGTTATTCGTTATAACGGTACTCGTCCAACTAAATTAGCAACTTGGCCGAAATATTCAAGCTATGTAGCTGATAAACGTTACCAAGATATCGCGAAAATGTTAGGCTTACCAGCATCAACGCCTGCGGAAGGTGTAGAATCTTACGCTAAAGCTTGCTATGACTTAGCGGTACGTTGTGGCGTGAAAATGTCATTACGTGATCAAAGTGTTGATGAGCAAGAATTCTTAGCTGCACGTCGTGAGCTTGCATTAAATGCATACGAAGACCAATGTACACCGGCTAACCCACGTTTAGCAATGGTGGAAGATATGGAAGAAATTATGACTAAAGCCTTCTATGGTGAAGAGAAATAATTTCCTAAAACCTTAAAAATTAACACCGCACTTTAATTCCAAGTGCGGTGTTTTTTTATCAAGTTTTATAAAGCCAATTGAGGATGATATTGTTCTGTCAGTTTGACCAGTTCGGCGAGCGAAATAGGTTGGATTGTTGCTGGCATGGTCAGATTTCGTGCTTGCAAATCAACTTCTACGGCATAGCAATTGGCAGTTAATTGCTGAAATAATTGTGGATATTTGAGAGGTAATAACACCGCATTTTGCCATAAAACCACCGCATCATTGGCTGTGATTTGCTGTAAATAGCGATTTAGCTCCGCATCGGCATAATTGGCTTGGGAAAACGTATAAAGCATAGCTATCCTTAAAATGTGAGAATTTGCACCGCACTTTGTAACATTTGGGCGATTTCTGCTCGTGCTTTTGGCAGACAAGGAAGAATCAATTCTGCTTGTTCAAGTTGATATTGTTGCAGAGACTGCTGGCAGACAAAACAGTTTTCTATATCGTACAGTTCAAGTAATTTGAAGGTGCGAATAAAATCTTTTTGTAAAATGCATTCAGGTTGCTGACCTGCTAATAAATTGAATATACCATCTTCAATAAAAAAGACCGCGATTTCATTTTCTTCACAAAAAGCGCTTGCGGCTAAAACAGCATCCAGTCCTTCACGACTGACTGATGAACCATGCGGCGAGGTTTTAAACACAAATGCCAATTTAATCATAATGTGATTACTCGATCTGCTTCTAATATAGCTTGACTGAATTCGCCTAATCCTGCCAAGACGAAATGAGGGGCAAGATTTTGTTGTTCAGGTAAAAGTGCGGTGGAAAAATCCACAATTCCACGTCGTTGGCTAGCAGCAATACAAAGGTGCAATGGCACCTGATATTGTTCAGCAAGTTGCTGCCAATGTTTAGTTAGGTTGAACTCGTCGTTTGCGGGGGAAACAAAGGCATTGCCATTACTCACTCCTTCTTGGAAAAAGAAGATTTGGCGAATTTCGTGCCCTTGTTCTAATAAAGCGATTGCAAATTGATAGGCTAAAAAAGCCCCTTGGCCGCCATAAACAGGGTGTTTCACAGCAAGGACATATTGCATGATTAGTCCTCTTGATCTTGCTTGATTTGACGAATATACAAATAAACCGTATGACGTGAAATGTCTAAACGCTCAGCCACTAAATTAATTGCGTCTTTAATATCAAATATCCCTTTTTCAAAGAGAGAAACAACAATTTGGCGGTTTTTATTATTATTTGCAACGAAGCGATCTGCTGTGACTTCTTCAATGGTTTGTTCAACGGTTTGAGTGACCAATTCTTCTACTGAACTGGCGAAGTTTACACTCGAAGTTTCGTCTTGCTCTTGCACAGGCATGAGTGTTTGTAAGAATTGAGAAATAGGGACATCTAAATTAATGTTAATACATAGCAAGCCAATAATACGTTGCTGTCCATTACGGATCGCAATAGTGATGGATTTCATCAAACTATTGCTTTTCGCTCGCGTAAAATAGGGTTTGGAAACACTTTCTGTTTTCATATTATGCAATGATTGCAATGCACGATCGGTAATTGGTGAGCCAACTTGACGATTTGTATTATGTCCATTGGCAATACAAATTGCTGAACGTTCTAAGTCTTCCAACGAGTGAAGCACAATCTCACAATGGCTACCAATTAATGCACTTACGCCTTCTACGACCGCTTTGTAAGAGGTCAGAATAGTACGATCTTCCTCAGTAAATGGACGTCTATCATTTAACATAGATGATTTCTCGAATAAATAAGCGCACTTGTAGGTCTTTGCCTACAAAGTGCGGTTTCTTTTTGGGTTATTTTTTAGGATTAATATCTAATAATTCCACATCAAAATGGAGCGTAGAATTGGCAGGAATCACGCCCATGTCTTGATCGCCATAGGCTAAGTTTGCAGGGATAACTAATTCAATTTTTCCGCCTTTTTTGATCAGCTGTAAACCCTCTGTCCAGCCAGGAATCACTTGATTGAGTGCAAACTCAACAGGTTTGTTTCGCTCAACTGAGCTATCAAATACTTTGCCATTTGGTAATTTGCCAGTGTAATGCACTTTCACCACATCAGTTGCCTTAGGTGATGCGCCTTCTCCTGCTTTTTCAACACGATAAAGTAAGCCAGATTTTGTTTCTTTTACATCTGCTTTTTTCTTAAATTCTGCCACGAATTTTTCGCCTTCTTGTTGCGTTTTTTTCGCTTGTTCTTCAATTTTACGTTGATGTTCTGCTTTCACTTTATCTTCAATACTTTTTAATGTATTGGTTAATTCAGGATTATTTAAATCCACTTTACCTGCGATAGCATCTTTTATGCCTGCTAATAATTTTTCTTGGTCATAATTGATGACATCTTTTTGTGCCTCAATCACACCTTTTACATCTGTACCAAATAATGCACCTAATGCATAGGATTCATTTTTGGTATCTGCATGGGCTACCGCAGTAGTAAAAAGTGCGGTGATAAATAAGCCAACACAGGAAATTTTTTGTCTTTTTAGCATTTTGCTATCCTTTTATGAGTTAAAATAAGCCACATTAGATTATAGAGCTTAGCTCTCTTTGTCAATTATGCGAAAAAGAAAGAATAAGAGGAATTCATGCAAAAATTAGAAGCCAGAATTGCGGAATTGGAAACAAAATTAATGTTCCAAGAACATACATTAGAAGCATTGAATCAAGCCTTGGTGGAACAGCAATTTATGATGGATAAAATGCAAGTACAGATCCGCCATTTAGCCAATAAATTGAAAGATATGCAACCATCGAATGTGGCAAGTCGCGCAGAAGAAACCCCTCCGCCACATTATTAAAATCTGTGATGTTCATCACATTTTATGCCACGATTTTAGGGTAAACTGCTGTGTATTAATTCAACAATTAAGGAGTAAAATATGTTTCCAGAATTTCGCGACTTAATCACCAAATTAAAAACAGAAGATATGCATTTTGCTCGTTTATTTGATGAACATAATGCGTTGGATCAACGAATTAAGAATATTGAAAGCCACATTGAATTGGCGACGCATACTGAAGTTGAAGATCTGAAAAAGCAAAAATTACGCTTAAAAGATGAGCTTTATGCGATTTTGAAGAAAGCAAGTTAAGTTGAAATAAAAAAGTGCGGTGGAAAATACCGCACTTTTTTGTTTAAGGTTTAATATCACGCAAAATAGGATTTTGCATGGAAATTAAGGTTTCTGTGGATTGAATCTCATCGATCAATTGGATTTTAGTTGCCAATACACTGTGCAGTTCCGCAATAGTGTGCGTCATTACTTTAATAAAAATGGAGTAATTGCCCGTTGTGTAATAAGCTTCTACCACTTCATCAAAGCTTTCTAATTTTTTGATGACTTTTTCGTAGTCTTTCGCTGATTTCAAAATAATGCCAATAAAGCAGCACACATCATAACCCAATTTACGTTCATCAATACGGATTTTTGTTCCTTCAATAATGCCAGACTGACGCATTTTTTCTACTCGTACATGGATTGTGCCTGGACTTACACCGAAATTTTTTGCCATTTCAGCATAAGGTGTACGGGCGTCTTTTGTGAGAACGCGTAAAATTTGTTGATCTAAATTATCAATTGTATGCATAACAACCCCCAATTTAAAATATATCTAATTTTGTGGTGAGATAATTGATTATTTTTCTTATTATAAGCTATTTTTTCTAAAAAGTATTGAGTTTTGTGCTTTTTATGTTGAATAATATGCAACAAGCATTAAGAAAAAATGCAGAATAGCTAAATAAGGTATTATAACAATGGAAAAATCATTTATTTTACAACAAAAAGAAATTAGTTTTGTTAAGAACACGTTTACACAAAACCTCATTGAAAAACTTGAGATTATTGAGGTGCAAGGCCCAATTTTAAGCGAAGTGGGCAATGGTATGCAGGATAATTTATCGGGAATTGAAAAAGCAGTACAAGTGCATGTGAAATGCATTCCAAATGCAGTGTATGAAGTAGTGCACTCATTGGCAAAATGGAAACGTCATACCTTAGCACGTTTCCAATTCAAAGAAGGTGAAGGTTTATTTGTTCACATGAAAGCACTACGCCCTGATGAAGATTCATTAGATCCAACGCACTCAGTTTATGTGGATCAATGGGACTGGGAAAAAGTGATTCCTCATGGTCACCGTAATTTTGATTATTTGAAAGAAACTGTGCGCTCAATTTATAAAGCGATGCGTTTAACAGAGCTTGCTGTGGAAGCCCGTTTTGATATCCCGTCGATTTTGCCAAAAGAAATTACTTTTGTGCATAGTGAAGATTTAGTGAAACGTTATCCAAATATGACGGGTAAAGAGCGCGAAAATGCAATTTGTAAAGAATATGGTGCGGTATTCCTTGTCGGTATCGGTGGCAAATTATCGGATGGTAAACCACATGATGGTCGTGCACCAGACTACGATGACTGGACAACCGAATCTGAAAATGGCTACAAAGGTTTAAATGGCGATATTTTAGTGTGGAACGATCAACTTGGTACTGCATTTGAATTATCTTCAATGGGGATTCGTGTTGATGAAAAAGCGCTGCGTTTACAAGTTTCACTCACTGGTGATGAAGAGCGTTTAGAAATGGATTGGCACAAAGATTTACTTGCTGGTCGTTTGCCTCTTTCTATCGGTGGCGGTATTGGCCAATCTCGTTTAGCCATGTTCTTATTACGTAAAAAACACATTGGTGAAGTACAATCAAGCGTTTGGCCAAAAGAGATGTTAGAGAAATTTGAAAATATTCTTTAATACATAACAAGGAAAAAGTGCGGTTAAAAATCATGGTGTTTTTAACCGCACTTTTGTTTTGATTAAATTAAATAATACGAGAGAACTGTTGTCTACGCGCTTGCTGTCTTGAATAGGTATCAAAGCACAAGCAAATGTTACGAATTAATAAGCGTCCAGTCGAAGAAACTTGAATACCCTGTTCATTGATTTCCACTAAACCATCTTTAGCTAACGGTTTTAATAATTCCAGATCTTCCGAAAAATGTGTTTTGAAATCAATATTATATAGCTGCTCAATTGTCGAAAAATCAAGTTTGAAATTACAGATTAAAGCCTTAATGACATCACGACGTAAGCAATCTTCTGCTGTCATGGCTAAACCTTTGTGTAACGCAATGCCTGTAGTATCCACGTCAGCATAATAACGTTTTAATTCTTTTTGGTTTTGTGCATAGGTATCGCCTAATAAGCTGATTGCAGAAACACCCAAACCTAATAAATCACATTCTTCTTGTGTAGTATAGCCTTGGAAGTTGCGGTGCAAAATGCCTTTATCCTGTGCAATCGCCAGTTCATCATCTGGTTTAGCGAAATGGTCCATACCAATAAATTTGTATCCCGCTTGACCTAAGGTTTCAATGGTTTTTTGTAGAATGGTTAATTTTGTTTCGGGTGCAGGTAATTGATGATCCTTGATTTTGGCTTGACCAGCAAAACGGCTTGGCAAGTGGGCGTAGTTAAAGACGCTTAAACGATCAGGGTTGAGTTCAATTACTTTTTGTAGCGTGAACATAAAACTTTCTACGGTTTGCAGTGGTAAACCATAAATTAAGTCTAAGTTTGTGGATTGGAATCCTAATTCACGCGCACGCGTAAGAAGTTGACATACAAATTCTTCATCTTGTTCACGATTGATGACTTTTTGTACGTCTTTATTGAAATCTTGTACGCCCATGCTAATGCGGTTGAAACCAATGCTACGCAAGTGATCAAGCATAGATAATTCAATTTCGCGAGGGTCCATTTCAATGGAAATTTCTGCTTGTGGTGAAATATTGAAATTATCTGTCAACATTTTCATTAATCGTGCTGATTGCGCTTCGCTTAAATAGGTTGGTGTACCGCCGCCCCAGTGAATTTGAGTGACTAAGCGCCGTGTAAATAATGTGGCACGATTTTTAATTTCTACTTCAAGATAATCTAAATAAATATCGGCTTTATGTTGATGGCGAGTGATAACTTTATTACATCCGCAGAAATAGCAAAGTTTATGACAAAATGGAATATGAATATAAAGCGACAGAGGGCGTTCTGGATAGCGTGCTGCCGCAGCCTTGAAATCCTCATTATTGTAATTTTCGTGGAATTCAAGCGCTGTTGGATAAGAGGTGTAACGCGGTCCTGAATGGTTGTATTTTTGAATGAGATTGAGATCCCAAGTAATTTCGTTCATAGTGTTATCGTTCGGGTTATTGAATATCATTAAGCAGCAAGGTTAATTCTGCTTTAATTTGTTGTTCTAACTCAGCTTCTTTGCTTTCTCGCGTTAAATCAAGACGCATGCGTTCATTTTTCTTGAGCGTTTTGCGAGCCTCATGGGTTGGCATGTCTTGCACCACTTCATACAGTTGCCACATTGCCTCATAGCTGTTCAAGCGTTTTTTGCCCAAGGGGTCGAGCAACATTTTTAAACGAATGACACCTTCAGACAGGTTACAATCACCGTTTTGCATTGCCTTGGCAATAATTTCAATGCTTTCTGTAATACGTTGCATGCGCGCATTTTTCGCTTGTTCAAAAGCCTGTTTTTGTTGGCGCAGTTGGCGTAATAAATGGATAGTATATCCTGCCATTACGGCTAAAATGATTACGCCAAGAATCAATAAAATGGTTTTTAACATCGTTTATTTAAATTGGTTAATATCAATTTTCTCAAAAGTGCGGTATAAATCGTCATCGTTTTCTTCTTCATCTTCAATGCCTAATTCATCCATTAATACCGCAATACGATCTAAACATTCATCCACAAATTGTTGATCTTCTGCACTCAATGTTTTGCCCGCATCCAGTTGGTCGAGCAAGTCATTTAAACATTCGTTATTTTCTAATTGTTCTAACTCTTGCATTGGATCAAGTGCGGTGGATTTTGGCGTCGTTTCTAGCGCAGGAATGAATTGCCCTTTTTCAGGTTTATTCACAAACTCCACAATTAATGGCACTTTCTTACGACTACCAATACGTGGGTCTTGTTTTTTCTCTGCGGATTTATTCGCCTGTACTTCAGTTGCACTGTGGCGAGAGCCAGAAGTTAACCCTTTGTGTTTACGCTTTCTTTTTTCTTCGCGTGCTTTGGAATCCAGTTCGTAGCGCGTGAGTTTTTTTCCTGAAAGTGGTTTACCTTCAGGTTTTTTATCTGATTTACGTGTCGGCATAATATCCGTTACACGACGACTTTTCTTTTGTCTTGACATAGTTTTGTTATAAGTGAAAAAATTGATTGAATTGTAACATAAAACAGTAAAGGACGTTAAAAACGTCCTTAAAAATACCGCACTTTCGTTATAACCAACCTTTACGTTTGAAATAAATATAAGGCGTTAAGGCTGCCACAATCATTAAACCAATTGCCATTGGGTAACCATATTTGAAATGCAGTTCTGGCATAAAGTCAAAGTTCATGCCATAAGTGGAGGCAACAAGTGTTGCCGGCAAGAACATAACAGATACCACCGAGAAGAATTTCATAATTTTATTCTGCTCAATATTGATATAACCCATTGCCGCTTGCATTAAAAAGTTGACCTTTTGGAACAAAGATTCGTTATGGGGTTGTAATGATTCAATATCTCGTAAGATTTCGCGCGCTTGTTCTAACTGATTGGTTGGTAAACGGGTCTTACGCACTAAGAAACTTAATGCACGCTGAGTATCCATCAAGCACAAACGTACTTTAGAACTGGCGTCTTCTTGTTCTGTTAAAGTAGCTAGCGCTTGATCAAAAGCTTCCCCTTGTTTTCCTTCCAAAATAATACGGCTTAATTGTTCCAACTCTGCGTAGGCTGTTTCAATAACGTTCGCCAATTGCTCGATTTTGGTTTCAATTAAATCCAATAAAACTTCATAGGCATTACATTCTTCTAAGCGTTGATAACGTGAACGCATACGATATAAGCGGAATGCTGGAAGTTCGCGATCACGCAGAGTAAATAAACGCCCATCACGCAACGTAAATGCCACAGAGGCTAAATCCGCATAATCGTCTTCATCTTCGCAATAAAAGAACGAGTGCAAATGTAAACCATCTTCGTCTTCAAAAAAACGTGCAGATGCCTCGATATCTTCTAATTCAAGAAAGCTTGCAAGGTTTTGCGCAAGATCTTGTTGTAGGGTTTCACGCTCTTCTTCCGTTGGTTCGAGTAGGTCGATCCAAATCGCACTGTTGAGATCAGGATTCTGTTCTTCATCAATGCGTGTAAGACGCGCGTCTTCTAAAGCAAATATATTGATCATTTTGTCATACTCCTTATTGGGATTATGAACAAACTCGATGAACAAAGGTTATTTTTCAAAAGCAAAAGTGCGGTTGAAAAATGAGTAAAAAGATACCAAAATGGCGGAACGGCTTATCCGCGAACTTGTCGCCTGATAAGTCCTTAATGAAAGGAAAAAGGCGACACTAAAAGAAAGTATAAAGTCGGTATCGACTGTGACTGTCCAAAGTGTGTGCTCCAAAGTAATAAAATCGTGGCGAATGTTACGCTTCAAAGGCGGATTCGTCAAGATGTAAAATAAAAATCCAGCATTTACGCTGGATTTTTTAAATTATTTATGTGGATAGTCCCACCAAATATCGAATAATTCGCTCACTTCAACTTGTTGAAGTCCGTTATTTTCTAACCATTGTTTCACTAAAGTGCGGTGGTTTTCATCACATTTACCTAGTTTTTCTAAGCATACTAAGCCTTCCCAATGTAAGTAACCACTTCCTTCATAGGCTAAACCATTTTCTTGAATCACTTCGCGAATAAAGTTATCGACTACTTCGTCAATTTGTTCAATGCTAGTACCTTCAGCAAATTGCCAATTGACTAAAAAGCCTAATTCTTGGAATTCTGCTAAATGCATTTTTTTACGCTGACGAGCATTACGTTTAATTGCCATAATTTTCTCCTATTGGGTGGTTTAAAGTGCTGCGTGCTTATTTAGAAATTATTTCTTATATTGACCGCCGTTTGTATCAATAAACAGGTTTTCTTTAAATTCGCCTATTTTTTCATTATCAGATATTCTATAAAAAATCCCATTTTTAACAGTACCAGTAAGGCTATTTTTGCCTATAATATCAGTAAGAGTTGCTTGATAGTCTCCATTTTTACCTTTTTGAACAGTGAAAGATGTCTTAGGATTATCTATTTTTGTATAAGTACCGCTATAATCTTTTTCATCGTTGCACGCAACTAAACCGAAAGCTAGTAAAGTTGAAATTATCAGAGTTCTAAGTTTCATATATTTTTTCCTCACGTTTTAAAGGATTTTCTATTGCATTGCGTTTAGCTAACTCTTTTATTGTTTCAAGATTAGAATATCAATCTATCAGAATATGAACGACATCACTTATCCTAGATGATTTTGTCCTCAGAGTACAGTAGTTTTGAAACAAAAAGTGCGGTCAATTCCACCGCACTTTTTTATGTTTCTTATTTACCACGTTGTTTCCATAAATGGATGAGACGTTTGTAACGTTCGGAGACGTCTTTAATTAATTCTTCATCATTAATTTTGTTAGCTAACCAGTCAGCAGAAGGTTGACCGAAGATTGTTCTACCGACGGCAAATCCTTTGACTAATGGCGCATTGGCTGACGCATCAAAAGTTGCTTTAAATTGCGATTCTGGTGCATCTAAACCTAAAATTAAGATACCGCGGCAGAATGGATCATTTGTTTTAATGACTTCGCTGATTTTCGCCCAACATTCTGCAGAAACACCTGGTAATTTCCACCAATCTGGTTTGATACCCATGCTGTAGAAGTGGCTAAGCATATCAACGTAATAGCTTTCTTTTTGTTCCATATCCGCAGGTAAAATGATTTCGAGTAGTAATTCATGTCCTGTACGGCAGCAAGCCTGGTAAACTTCAAGGAGTTTAGCATCTTGGTCTGCTTTAAGCTCGGCTTTATCCTGTGGATGATAGAAGGCTAAGCATTTAACCACATGCTCTTGAGGCCAATTAATTAACTGGCTGCCTAGGTCGCCATGTTCTAAACGTAATGGACGTGAAGATGGCATTTCAATTGGGCGGCCAATCCACCATTTTTTGCCCGTAATTTCATTCAATGCTTCTTGACCGAAAGTGGTATCGGCAAGAATACCCGCGTGACCATTGTAAATACCTTCTTGTTCTGCAGTTTGTTCTGCTGCTTTTAACAACAATGTTTTTAATTTTGGAATTCTATTGATATCTGCACCGCACTTTTCAGCCATATCAACAAGTTGTTTACGATGGTCGAAGGCAAAAATGCAAAGATCGTCCCATTGTGCTTTACGTGTTGTTACTCGGTGTAAATGATTTAACTTATTATCTAAATCTGGGCGAGGAACAGATTGTGCGCGAGATAAATAATCGTCTAGTTCTTGTTTTGTTGGCATCGCTGGGGCGCAGCCATGGCGAGAAACTACCAATGCACCACAAGCATTTGCATAGCGGCAAGACTGTTCCCAACCTTCATTGTTGATGTAGCCGCGAATTAAGCCTGACATAAAGGCATCGCCTGCACCTAAAACGTTTAGTACTTCAACGCGTACACCATAAACGTTTAATCCGCCGTCTAAGTCATCTGGGATCGGCCCTTCAAATACAGAGCAACCTAAAGCCCCACGTTTACAAACAAGCGTTGCGTTACTGAATTTGCGTACATTTTTTAATGCGGTTAAGGTATCTGTTGAACCGCCAGCAATGTGGAATTCTTCTTCTGTACCAACAAGGACATCAAAATAATGTAATACTTCTTGTAATGATTTTGTCACCGCTTCTGAATCAATAAAACGGGTTTCGCCGTCGCCTAAAGATGTTAACCCCCATAACACTGGGCGATAGTCAATATCAAGTAAGCGTTTCGTATTATTTTTTGTGGCATATTCTAATGCAGTGATAACGGCATTACGGGTTTTTGGATGGGATAAATGTGTACCTGTAATTGCTAAGGCTTTTGCAGATGCAATATATTCTTCATCAAAATCATCTGCTGTAATTGCCATATCTGCACAGTTTTCACGATAGAAAATCAATGGGAAGGTATCCTGATCTTTAATCCCTAAAATAACTAATCCCGTTAATCTTTCTTTATCTGTAATTAAATGGCTGGTATCCACACCAACACGTTGTAATTCTTCTCTTAAAAAGCGTCCCATGTGTTCATCGCCTACGCGTGCGAGCATCGATGATTTCACGCCTTGAACCGCTGTACCATAGGCAACATTGCCTGACGAGCCCCCTAGGTATTTGGAAAATGATGAAACATCTTCTAAACGAGAACCAATTTGTTGAGCATATAAATCAACAGCAACACGACCAAGGCAAATCAAATCTAATGTTTTTTCTGTTGTTTTCATAGTTGTTTCCCTCTTGTACTTATAAAGCTATAAAACATGATGACCTTATTATAATAACAAAAAATCATTTTGAAATATTTATTTCATATTTTTTGAATTTAAAAATTATATTTGGGAGATTGATCACAAAATTAAGGGTGTTTCAGCGAATTTATGTGATATGTGAACATATTGAAGTCAATATATTTTGCTTGGCCTAATTGGGTTTTTATGTTGTAAAGATAAGAAATTTTGATCTATGTCGCAAAAATGAAATTTTTATTTCAATAAGCTTGAAATGAAAAAGGGATGGGCTATACTGCAACCATATATTCATCCCTTTGATTTGGAGTATTAATATGAAAACAGTTCGATTAACCGTTGCGCAAGCATTAGTTAAATTTCTTGATAACCAATATGTTGAATTTGATGGAAAGGTAACGAAGTTTGTTGAGGGCATTTTTGGTATTTTTGGTCATGGTAATGTATTAGGCTTAGGACAAGCGCTTGAACAAGATTCGGGCGATTTAGTTGTACGACAAGGGCGTAATGAGCAAGGTATGGCTCATGTTGCGATGGGCTTTGCAAAGCAAAAATTACGTAAACAAATTATGGCTTGTACTTCTTCTGTTGGTCCAGGTGCTGCCAATATGATTACTGCAGCTGCGACTGCCACAGCAAATCGTATTCCACTTCTTTTATTACCGGGCGATGTCTTTGCTACTCGTCAACCGGATCCTGTTTTACAACAAATAGAACAAACCTATGATTTAAGCATTAGTACTAATGATGCATTCAAAGCGGTTAGTAAATATTGGGATCGTGTTTCTCGTCCAGAACAATTAATGACAGCTTGTATTAATGCAATGCGAGTTTTAACCGATCCTGCGGAAACAGGTGCGGTGACTTTAGCATTACCACAAGATGTGCAAGGTGAAGCCTATGATTTCCCTGAATATTTCTTACAAAAACGTATTCATCGCATTGAGCGTACGCCGCCAACAGAAGCGATGTTAAAACAAGCGATTGAGTTAATTCAACGTAAGAAAAAACCATTAATTATTTGTGGTGGTGGTGTTCGATATTCAGAAGCTGCAGAGCAATTAAAAGCCTTTGCCGAAGCATTTGATATTCCATTTGCGGAAACGCAAGCAGGTAAAAGTGCGGTGGTTTCTGATTATCCTTTCAATGTTGGTGGTGTCGGTGAAACAGGTTGCTTAAGTGCAAATTTATTAGCAAAAGAAGCAGATTTAGTGATTGGTGTGGGTACGCGTTATACCGACTTTACTACTTCATCTAAATGGATTTTCCAAAATCCTGATGTGAGTTTCTTAAATATTAATATTGCGCGCTTTGATGCTTATAAATTAGATGGTGTTCAGGTTACCGCTGATGCGAAAGAAACATTGTTAAAATTAACCGCACTTTTAGCACCAACAAATTATAAAGCGCAATGGGGCAATCGTATTGCAGAAGCTAAACAGCAATTTGCCGACGAATTAGCTCGCGTATATAACGTAACTTACACTGGAAAAGACTTTGTACCAGAAGTAAACGACAATTTAAATCGTGAGAAAGTCTATGAAGAATTCATTAATTTAACCAAATCTTATTTAACGCAAAGTCGCGTATTGGGTATTTTAAATGAAACCTTAGGGGAAAATGACGTTATTGTCGGTGCGGCGGGCAGTTTGCCGGGTGATTTACAGCGCACATGGCAATCTAAAGGCGAAAATACCTACCATTTAGAATATGGTTATTCTTGTATGGGTTATGAAGTCAATGCGTCTTTAGGGGTGAAAATTGCGGAACCTCATCGTAACGTTTATACCTTATTAGGCGATGGTTCTTACATGATGCTTCATTCTGAATTAGTGACATCTATTCAAGAGAACAAAAAAATTAATGTAGTGTTGTTCGATAATATGACGAATGGCTGTATTAATAATTTACAAATTGGTCATGGTATGGATAGTTTTGCTACTGAATTCCGTTTCAGAAATGAAACAACAGGTCAACTTGATGGTGGTTTTGTACCTGTTGATTTTGCTATGAATGCAGCGTCTTACGGTTGCAAAACTTATAAAGTTACTAATGAACAAGAACTTCGTGCTGCGTTGGAAGATGCGAAGAAACAAACGGTTTCTACATTAATTGATATCAAAGTTTTACCAAAAACAATGGTACATGGTTATGGTAGCTGGTGGCACGTTGGTGTGGCAGAAGTGTCCGAAAAAGAATCTATCCAAAAAGTGTATGAAAATGCGGTAAAACGTATTGATGAAGCAAGACGTTATTAATGATTTATTAAATTAAGGTAGGAAAATATTTCCTACCACCTTCAATTGAGTCATTCTTTTTAAGAGGAAAATATTATGAAAGCTGAAAATGTAAAATTAGGTATTGCGCCAATTGGTTGGACTAATGATGATATGCCAGATTTGGGCAAAGAAAATACCTTTGAACAATGCGTGAGTGAGATGGCGTTAGCAGGCTTTACTGGAAGTGAAGTTGGTAATAAATATCCTCGTGATGTTGAGGTACTAAAACGTAAATTGGATGTACGTGGTATTCAAATTTGTAATGCATGGTTCAGTACATTCTTCGTTGATGGTAAAAAAGAACAAACAATTAAAGAATTTATTGCGCATCGTGACTTTTTACATGCAATGGGTGCTAAAGTTATTGGTTGTTCAGAGCAAAGCCGTAGTATTCAAGGCACAACTAAATCTGTATTTAATGAAAAACCTGTTTTCTCAGAAGAAGATTGGAAATTATTAGCAGAAGGTTACAATGAATTAGCTAAATTAGCGGCTGAAAAAGGAATGAAAGTGAGTTTGCACCACCATATGGGAACAGGGGTACAAACACCAGCAGAAATCGATAAATACATGGCAATTACAAATGATGATGTGTATTTATTATTCGATTCAGGTCATTTGTACTATTCAGAAGGCTGTCAAAAAGCGATGTTAGCTGTATTAGAAAAATACATTGATCGTATTTGCCATGTTCATTTAAAAGATGTGCGCGATGAAGTGGTTGCTGAAGTCAAAGCAAATAATTTAAGTTTCTTAGAAGGTGTACGTAAAGGGACATTTACTGTGCCTGGTGATGGTGTGATTGATTTCAAACCTATTTTTGACATTTTAGAAAAACATGACTACAAGGGCTGGATGGTTGTTGAAGCTGAACAAGATCCCGCAATTGCAAATCCGTTAGAATATGCAATTAAAGGTCGTAAATATATTAAAGATGTTGCTGGAATTTAAGGAGAACGAAAATGATTAAAGTCGGTATTATTGGCGCAGGTCGTATCGGTCGCGTTCATTCAGAAAGTATTACTAAATATGTGAAAGGTGCTGAAATTAAAGCTATTTCAGATGTGAGAGTAACAGAAGAATTAAAAGAATGGGCAAAAGGCATGGGGATTCCTAATGTTTATGAAGATTATCGCCAAATTTTACAAGATCCAGAAATTGATGCGGTATTAGTTTGTTCTTCAACAAATACACACGCGCCAATTTCTATTGAAGCTGCGCAAGCAGGAAAACATGTGTTCTGCGAAAAACCAGTTGATGCAGATCCTGTAAAAATTCGTGAAGTTTTAACCGCGGTTGAGAAAGCTGGCGTGAAATTCCAAGTCGGATTTAACCGTCGATTTGACCATAACTTTAAAGCAATTAAAGATCGTGTTGTGGCAGGTGATATTGGTGAGCCACATATTATTCGTGTGACTTCTCGTGACCCAGATGCGCCACCAATTGAATATGTAAAAGTATCTGGTGGTATGTTCTTTGATATGACAATCCATGACTTTGATATGATTCGCTATTTATCTGGTAGCGAAGTGGAAGAAGTGTATGCTGCAGGTGGTGTATTAGTGAATCCTGAAATTGGTAAAGCTGGTGACATTGATACCGCAATTATCACGTTAAAACTCAAAAATGGCGCGATTGGTGTCATTGATAATAGCCGTAAAGCGGTTTATGGCTATGACCAACGTGCAGAAGTGTTTGGTTCTAAAGGCGCTGTACAAACAAAAAATGATACAGATTCTACCGCAGTTTATTCTTGTGCTTCAGGTGTGATTGCAGAAAAACCAAAATATTTCTTCCTAGAAAGATATATGCAGTCATTTGCAGACGAAATTGCTTGTTTCGTTGATTCAATTGTGAATGATAAACCAACATTGGTAAATGGTAATGATGGTTTACAACCAGTTCTAATTGCTTTAGCTGCGAAGAAATCTTTAGATGAAGGTCGTCCTGTAAAAATCAGCGAAGTCATCTAATTTTGTGATAGGCATTCCAAAATCTGGAATGCCTTATATACCACGCAATTTTTTTATGGTTTATTAAACGACAGGAGGTCGATCTTAAATGGAAATGAGGCAGTAACTCTATTTACGATAATCGTCAATAAGTTATTGCCTTTTATGGTAGCTATGCTATGTCAGTATTTGCTTTTTATATAGGGAAAATTGATATAAGGAAGTAATTATGAATATAACCAATTTATATGAAAAATTAACGTCTTTATTAGGCGAAGTTAAGGCTCAGAGATTGTTTTCTGGTATTGGCATTTTCCATAATAATCATATGTTTGCAATTTGTAAGAAGGGATGTTTTTACCTTCGTGCAAAAGGAAAGCTAGCAAATGATGTTGAAAAAATTGGCGCTATTCGATGGGATCGGGATGGTATCCCCAGTAATTTAAAAATAAAGGATTATTATCAAATTCCTAGCGAGTATATTATTGATGAGGATAAAAATCATATTTTACTCGAAATGATGCACGCATCTTTACGTCAAATAGAAGATGAAAAGTTGCAAGAAGCATTAGAAAAAGCAGAACTTATTAGAAGATTGCCTAATTTGTCACTTAAATATGAGCGTTTATTGGCAAAGGTCGGTATTACAACAATATCTCAACTGCGTGAAGTTGGTGCTGCAGATGCGTATGTCTTGATTAAATCAAAAGGGATTTTTGTAACAAGTCATATGTTTTGGAAAACATTTGCTGCATTAAAGAATAAATATGTGGAATTATTAACTGAGGTTGAGAAGGATGAAGGTTTTGCTGAAGTGAATAAAAAATTAGCTTTAGCGAGTCTAAGATCACTAAGATATAGACCATAAATTAATCATTTGTAAAGTTGTGTAATTTTTTAGTAAATTTTTATTAAAAAATACTTGCAAAGGTTTTTTATTTGCATATAATACGCAGCACACAACGACACGCTGTTGTGAAGATGTAAAATAAGCAGTGTGTCGTTATTTTTTGTTCTTTAAAAAGATATCAGA
>NZ_JBQSUQ010000025.1:0-1140 GCF_052384575.1 Reella acinonychis
AAAGTGCGCGACATCAAGCGAATGAACGAATTACAAGGTAGCGATGCGGACAAAGAAGTCTATATGCTGGCATTGCTTACAGGATTAGTCCCTGAAGATTTAGATGATTTGGATATTGCTGACTATGCCAATGTGCAAAAAGCCTTTGCCGAGATGCAAAAGGGAAAGTAACTAGTAGTCAGCTTGATGAAATGATTGCAGATGTGGCTTGGTGGTATGGTTGGAATGTCAGCGAAATTGAGCAAATGAGCTTAGCGGAGCTACAAACTTGGATGGAACAAGCCAACCGCCAAATTAAAGCAGGATATACAAAAGCCACGCTATGACGTGGCTTTTTTAGCTTTGTGTTTTTCGACTTGTTCGACAATCAAACCGAGCAAAATAAAAGCGCAGATAACTGCGGTGGTTTTGGTGAAATAGTAAAAGGCGAAACCGATAGCAGTAAGCAATAACCCAGCTGCTATTGTATAAGCAAACCATTCTGATGTGAGTTCTAATTGTCTTTTTGTTAGTATCGTTTCTAATAACGCGCCAACACAGCCAAAGACAATAAGACCTCCAATAATGCTTGTGATAATTGGATAGAAATGAAAGGCAATCATCACTCCAATGAATAGGATGAGCAGCAAAATACAAGCGCCGATTAAGATAAGCATATCCTCAATGAACTCAAAAAGTGCTTTCAAGATCATACTTTTTCTCCTCTACATTTAAAGGGAACTATAAATTATGTCGTCTAATTTAGCAATATCTTTAGTCATCGGAGCCTCTGTTGGTGGCGCGATTTCGGGCATCAGAAATGTGCGAAACAGTCTAAAGCTATTTCGAGATGATACACAAACTACGGGACAACGTATCGGAGCATTATTCAAAAATGCAGCATTAAGTACTGGCTCTCTTATTTCTTTGGGAACTGCTACCGCAAGCTCCATTCTTGCAGCAGCACAGCCCGCGATAAAATTTGAAAGCGCAATGGCAGATGTGAAAAAGGTTGTCAATTTTGATAGCCCAAAACAGTTTAAAGAAATGGGGCAAGATATTCTGCAATTAACGCGCACAATTCCGATGGCTGGCGAGGAAATAGCAGCGATTGTGTCCGCAGGAGGACAAGCTGGTACCGCTCGAGAATATTTGCTTGGT
>NZ_JBQSUQ010000027.1:0-1428 GCF_052384575.1 Reella acinonychis
TTAATGTTGCCACTTTCTCTTCAATCGGCTTACCATCTTCACCTACCGCAGGTTTACCTGTTGCTGGATCAGTTGGCGTATACACGATACGAGGTTTACCATCAGCACCGTCTTTGCCTGGGATGCCAGGGAAGCCGTCTTTACCATCAACACCAGCAGGGCCTTCGCCGATCTTCAAGGTTGCACCTAAGCCGTCTTTACCGTCTGAACCATCCGCACCCTTAGGACCTTTAGGACCTTGTAAGCCGATAGATCCATCTTTTCCATTGATAGTCACTGAGGCACCATCTTTGCCATTTACACCGATAGAGCCGTCAACACCGTCTTTGCCTGGTGCACCATCTTTACCTGGCTCACTTGGTTTACCAAGTTCGATATTATCAGCAATATCCACTTTGTAATCAGTAAGGTTAGTAGCAGGATCTTTATCTCCAGACGTTACTTTCACATTAGTTGAACCAGCACTTACAGTTGTACCGTCAGCGTTTACAGTGAACGTAATTTTGTCATCAGTTTCGTCTTTATTTACGTCATTAACGTTTGTGCCTTTAACAACCTCGACTTCTTTACCACCAGTACCTGTGCCATCACCTGGCTCACCTTTAGGGCCTCGTGGACCAGTTGCAGGAACGTTAGTGTCGGTACCATCAATTGTCCAGTTACCTGTCGCTGGGTCAATGCTTGGTGTTTTACCATTTGCACCATCTTCACCTTTTGGACCAGTTGCAGGAACGTTAGTATCGTTACCACCGATTGTCCAGTTTCCGTTAGGACCAATTTGTGGAGTTTCTCCATTAGTACCGTTTGTACCATTGTCACCTTTTGGACCAGTTGCAGGAACGTTAGTATCGTTACCACCGATTGTCCAGTTTCCGTTAGGACCGATTTGTGGAGTTTCTCCATTGGTACCGTTTGTACCATTGTCACCTTTATCACCTTTCGGACCTGTGGCTGGAACGTTAGTGTCTGTGCCACCTACTGTCCAGTTACCTGTCGCAGGATCAACAGTTGGCGTATCACCTTTATCTCCTTTCGGACCTGTGGCTGGAACATTAGTATTCACACCATCAATTGTCCAGTTACCTGTCACTGGGTCAATAGTTGGAGTTTTACCATCTGCGCCTGGAGTGCCGTTTGTACCATTGTCACCTTTATCACCTTTCGGGCCTGTGGCTGGAACGTTGGTGTCGTTACCATCAATTGTCCAGTTACCTGTCACAGGGTCAATAGCTGGGGTTTTACCATCTGCGCCTGGGGTACCTGGAGTACCAGAACCTGTACCATTTGTACCATCTTCACCTTTGTCGCCTTTATCACCTTTCGGACCTGTGGCTGGAACATTAGTATTCACACCATCAATTGTCCAGTTACCTGTTGCTGGGTCAATAGTTGGAGTTTTACCATCTGCACCTGGAGTGCCGTTTGTAC
>NZ_JBQSUQ010000028.1:0-1028 GCF_052384575.1 Reella acinonychis
CCAGAGGTAAAACCGAATAATCCACCGATAGTGCCGAATAATCCTATTGTCACTCCGGAACCACCGAGAGAACCGCAATATGTTGATATCATTGCCCAACCAGTTGTGGCTTATGCTCAATTACCATTTGTAAATCGCCAAATGGGATTAGACCAATTAGGTAAATTGCATGAACGAGTGGGAGAACAACGTCATCTTACACAAAATCATGCGGTTGCTAGTCAGCAGCTTTGGGGCCGCCTCAACTATAGCGCGGATGATTTCCAAGGAATGAACCGTTTTGGCGCGAAAGTGCGGTCTGGTTTTATGCAGTTTGGTAAAGATTTATCTTTCAAACTCAATGAAGATAAAAGTCAAGAGCATGCAGGCGTAATGTTTACTTACGGTTGGGCGAAAAGCCATTTATTTGATAAATACCGTGCAGAAAATGGACTGGTTGTAGCAGATAAATTTACTGGTACAGCGAAAACAGATATGTTCTCATTAGGTGGATACTACACCTATTATGCAGCCAATGGTTTCTATATTGATACTGTAGGGCAAGTTTCTTGGTTACAAAACCGCTATGACAGCAAAGGCGTTCAGGCAGACCAAAATGGTTATGGTTTGGGTGCTTCCGTTGAAATCGGTAAACGTTTCCCATTAAGAAATCCAGAATTAGTGTTTGAACCGCAAGCGCAATTAAGCTACCAACGTGTTTGGTTAGACGGTTTCACTGATGGAACGCTAAAAGTGAAACGAACCGCACAAGACAGCCTTGTGGGTCGATTAGGATTTAGATTGAGCTGGAACCAGTCGTTGGAAGATAATAAAGCGCATCTTTATGTTACAGCGAACTTATTACAAACCTTAAAAGGCAGAGAAAGTGAAATTACCGTTGGTAATAAAACGTACGAAGAACGTTTTGGTGATTTAGCTGCTGAATTTGGTATTGGAGGTCAATATCCAATTACAGAGCGTTTGACCATTTACGGTGATGTACGTCATGTGATTGGTATTGGTGATAAAAACCATGTTTATCGCAGTTC